>NZ_CP102602.1:1380576-2070864 GCF_024707485.1 Thermococcus thermotolerans | reverse complement strand
AATCCCTCTTCACGCCGAGGTCGTCCTTAAGCCTGTCGAGGAGCTCCCGAGGTATGGCAATGCTGAGGTGGAACCGGCTGTTCCGTATCGCCCGCCTGATGTACTCCTCCAGGGTTATCCTGCTCTTAACGACCGTAACGCTTCCGATTTCTCCCCTGGGGGTATAGAGCTTCTCCAGAGCGGCTTTGAGGGTCTCTATTTTCTCATCGTAGCGCCTCTTTATGGCGTCCATGACGCTGTCCGGGCTGAGGGGGATCACCTGCTTCGGCCGTCCCTGGCTCGTCGTCACGAAGCCCTTGGCCATGAGGGTCCTTATAACGTCGTAAATCCTGGGCTGGGGAACCTTTGAGAGCGTCGCGAGCTCTCCAGCGGTTAACGGACCGTTTCTGATGAGGGTAAGGTATGCCCTAACCTCATACTCGTTCAGGCCGAGCTCCTTGAGCAGGGACTTTATCTCCTTCTCCTCCATAGGCAGGCCTCAGATTATCGCTTTTTCGGTGGTCTTGTCAAAGATATGAAGGTTATCAAGGTCGATCTCTATTTTAATCTTTTCTCCGATGGGTAGGGGTATGTGTCCGGGCAGCTTTATCTTGATGATGCTTCCACCGACTTTGGCGTGCACTATGGTGTCCGTTCCAAGGGCCTCGATGAAATCGACGACTCCGTCTATTTCGACGCTTCTGGTCACGTGCTCCAGCGTGGATACTCCCTTCACAGTCATGTGCTCCGGCCTTATGCCGACCAGAACCTCCTTCCCGAGGTAGTCGAGGAGAATATCCCTGAAGTCCTCGGGTAGGGGTATCCTGAAGCCGTCTCCCTCAAGAGCTATGCCGTCGTTTTCGACCAGTGTGGCATCCAGGAGGTTCATCTCGGGGGCACCGATAAAGGTTCCAACGAAGACCGAGTTGGGCTTTAGGTAGACCTCGGTAGGGGGCCCTATCTGGAGGAGTCTCCCCTGATTCATGACCGCTATCCTGTCGCCCATCGTCATCGCCTCGACCTGATCGTGGGTGACATATATCGTCGTGACCTTGAGCTTAGTCTGGAGCTTCTTTATCTCGGCGCGCATCGCCACCCTGAGTTTGGCGTCGAGGTTGCTCAGCGGCTCGTCCATGAGCAGAACGTCGGGTTCGACCACTATCGCCCTTGCAACGGCCACACGCTGTCTCTGGCCGCCACTCAGCTGTCCCGGATAGCGGTCTAGGAGCTCCTCTATCTGGAGCAGCTCAGCCGCCCATTTGACGCGCCGTTTTATCTCATCCTCGGGATACTTCTTCACCCGGAGGGGAAAGGCTATGTTCTCGAAGACCTTCATGTGCGGCCATACGGCGTAGCTCTGGAAGACCATCGAGATGTTCCTGTCCTTGGGTGGCAGATAGGTGACGTCCCTGTCACCGAAGTATATCTTGCCCTCGCTGGGAGTCTCAAGGCCGGAAATCATCCGCAAGGTCGTTGTTTTTCCACAGCCGCTCGGCCCAAGGAGCACTAGGAATTCTCCATCCTTTATCGTAAGTGTGAGGTCCTTCACCGCCTCAAAGTCCCCAAACCTCTTGGTTATGCCCTCAAGTCTGACCTCAACCATGGTAACACCTCACTTGAGCGTTATACCCCACATAGTGATCAGGTACCTCCTGGCGAAGAGGATGAAGAGCATCGCCGGGAGGGTCATTATGAAGGCCGCCGCGAACTTATAGTAGTCGGGAGCGGCACCGCCGCTGGAGCCGGCCATTATCGACAGTATCTGGGCCGGCAGGGTTCTGTTGTTCAGGGTGAGAATCGATGCAACGAAGACCTCGTTCCAGCTCATGACGAAGGTGAACATGGCAGCGGCAGCCAATCCCGGAAGGGCCAGGGGTAGGGTTATCTTCCTGAAGGAGCCAAAGCGGGTCAGTCCAAAGACCATCGCTGCCTCCTCGTATTCCTTGGAAACGCCCGCAAAGATGCTCGACGTTATAAGGACTACGAAGGGAAGGGCCATTGCCGTATGAGCCAGGGCAACCCCCAGGAGAGTATCTGCCAGGCGAAGGTCTATGTAGAGAACCAGGAGCGGTATCGCCATCACCGGGATTGGGAACATCCTGAGGGCAACGATGGATAGCTTTATGTGATCCTTACCCGGGAACATGTATTTGGCTATCGAATACCCGGCAGGAACGCCGAGGACAAAGCTTATGATAATGGTGAGCACCGCCACTATGACGCTGTTCTTTATGCCGTCCCACGCGCCGAGGGTGAAGAGTATGGTGTTGACGTACTCGCTCGTGAAGCTTGTAGGGATTATCTTTGTGGGATCGTAGTAGTCCGCTTTGCTGGTGAATGCGTAGAGGAAGGATATCACGATGGGTATCAGTATCCACACGGCGGCAGTGAAGACCGCAGTGTAGAATCCTATCTTCTTGAGGGCGTACTTGGTCTCATCGTTCATTCTCCCACCTCCAGATACTCAGCGCGGAGGAACTTGATGTACAGGGTACCGAGCAGTATTGAGAGGCCTGCTATAATGAGGGCATACACCGATGCCACGCCCGCGTCTTTTATCTCCGTGAGCTGGTAGTAGCCTTCACCAGCGAGAACTGGAATATCCCTGCCCGCCAGAATCCAGACGACACCGAAGATCTGCATCGCGAACAGCGTCCTTATTATTAGGGCACTCTGTATGCTGGGCTTCAGGAGCGGAAGAACGATGCGCCTGAGCCTCGTCCAGTAGCTCGCACCGAAGACCTCGGCGGCCTCGATGTATTCCCTGCTTATCATCTGGAGGCCTGCCAAGATTATCACAAAGACTATCGCCGTGGAGCGCCAGAGCTCTGCTATAACTATCGCAAAGAACTCCCTCGTGCGGTATTCGTAGCCAAAGACGTATATGGGCTGGCTTATCACCCCCAGGTTCATGAGGAGCTTGTTCACAAAACCGTAGGGGGAGAGCATGGAGTACCATATCAAACCGGCCGCCACATCGCTTATGGTGAGCGGGATTATCAGGGCGTAAAGAGCAGCGTCTTTACCCTTAAAAACGCGGTTCATCAGGAGGGCGAGAACAACGGCAAGGGCAACCTGGGTTGGGACTATAATGCCCGCGAGGGCAATCGTGTATTTAAACGCGCTCCAGAAGTAGTAATCGCTAAATGTTCTCCTCCACACATCGAGGGATAGCGCCCCATTCTGGGTGAACGCGAGGTACAGGGCCTGGATGAGAGGATAACCGACAAAAAACAGCAGGTATGCAAAGGCAGGCAAAATTAAAAGATATGGAACGAGAGAGCGCCGTTCCATGGCCATCCCTCACGGCACTGGCACGCCAATGTCCTCAAAGAGCTTGATCAGCTCAGGTTTGATCTCCTTGGTGACGGTTGCCGGATCCTCGTTGTTAAGGACTATCCTCTCAAATGCCTGCTTGTAGTACTCCTTGAACTGTCCTCCCTTGTCGCCGAGGTTGGGTATCATGACGACGAGAGCATCCTGGGTGCTGGCCTGCGCCTGGACTCCCTGGGCGAGTATCTTGAGCGGTCCCTCGGGCAGCTTTCCGCTCGCCTCCTCCACGGTCGGGAAGAATCCGGTCTTCTCAAGAACCTTGACCTGGGTGTCAGGCTGGGTCAGGTAGTCTATGAGCTTCCACGCCTCCTCTTTGTGAGGCGCCCCTTTCGGTATGGCAAGGCCCGCCAGGACGACTATGAATCCCCTGCCCTTCGGGCCCCTTGGGACGGGAACAACGACGAACTGGTCCGGTTTGGTCTCTATAGCGTTCTTAATTCTGGCAGTGTGATCCCAGGCTATAAGAACCTCCCCCTTCAGGAGCGGATCGGCCATGGCGTCCCACGTGGTACTCGATGGGTGAACGTAGGGCCAGAGCTCCTTGAGGTAGTTCCACATCTCAACGGCTTCGGGGCTGTCGAATTCCTTCGCCTGATAGCCAGTGTAGCTCGGATAGATGTAGCCGTGGAGGAACCTGACGAAGAGTCCCTTCGGCCCTGCCGGGAAGCCAAGCTGCGGCTGGCCGGTCGCTTCCTTCAGGTTCTTTGCCCATTGGAGTAGGGCATCGTACGTCCACTTATCGGTGCCCTTTACAACGTCATCTTCCGTAAGTCCTGCAGGAAGGTACTTGAAGGCCTCTTTGTTGACGACCATGACGTAGGTGGCGCTCATCCAGGGCACATAGACCTTCTGGCCGCGGATGTAGGAGTACTTTTCAAAGGTGCTGATGAAGGTTCTGCCCTCAAGCTTGGGCATCTTGCTCAGATCTTCAAGCCAGCCCTTCGAGGCCATGTAATCCATACCACCGTGAAGGTCACCTATGACGTCGATGGTGACCTTTCCAGTTTGCATCTCGCCCTCAAGCCTTGTAACCATGTCCGTGTAGGAGATTGGGACGAAATTGACCTCGATGTTCGTGTCCGATGTGAAGCCCTTCAAAAGTTCCTCCTGAACGAAGGCCCTCTCTTCGGGCGGATTCAGCTGTGTTGACAGAAACGTCACTGTTACCTTAGTCTCCCCTCCTGGGGAGATACAGCCGCTGGCCACCACTGCAAAAACCACAATACCGGCCAACAAAAGTCCAAACAACCTCTTCATGGGGCATCACCCGATACCTTAAGTAAGGTACTTCAACGAACTTATGTGGACAACATATATAAGATTTGTGTTTAAAACCACTGAAAGTGGTTGTATTTACACAAAAGTAAAAGTTTGAGATTAAAGCCTGAGCTTCACTGTTCTTCCCTTCCGGGAGGATTCGTACGCCGCCAGAATTATGGCAAGGTTCTTTTTGGCGTCCTCTCCAGTTATGGGGATCTCCCGGCCCTTGAGCACGGCCTCCGTGAAGGAGTTCACTATCCCCCTAACGTCCGGCCTGTCCCAGTATATCTTTTCTGCCCTGTCCTGATACACCGTGAAGTCCGGGTAGGCGGTTCTGACGTCGAGGAAGCCCTCCCTGCCAACGAGGTAGTACTTTATCTCGATGCCGTAGGAGTAGCCCTTCGGGTTGCCCCAGCCCGCGGTAAGAACCGCCAGAACACCTTTCCTGAACTCAAGGACGGCCGTCCCTATATCGTCCACCGGGAAGCCGTATATCTTGCTCCCTATGTCGGCGTAGACCTTCCTGGGCACATCGCCGGTGAGCCAGAGAAGGGAGTCAACGCCGTGGGGCGCGGTGTCCATGAAGCCCCCGCCGCCGGACTTTTTGATGTCTAAGAACCAGCCCATATCGAGCCCCTGGAGGAATATAGGCGGCTTGACATTTTCAGAAATCGTTTGTATGTATTCCAGAGCACCTATCTCGCCCGCATCGATCATCTCCTTGGCCTTTCTGAGAGGATCTGTAAAGCGCGGGTTGAAAGGCAACATGAGCTTAACCCCTGCCTTTTTAGCGGCCTTTATCACCTCATCGGCGTCCTTGAGGTTCAGGGCGATGGGCTTCTCAAGGAGTATGTGCTTGCCCTCTTCAGCCGCCCTGACGGATACTTCCTTGTGTCTATACGTTTCTATGGCGATGTAAACGGCCTCCACGTTTTTGTCCCTCAGGAGGGCCTCGTAGTTCCTGTAGAACTTCGCCCCGTACTTCTTCGCCTCTGCCCTCGCCACGTCAGAGTTCGAGCCGTCCCCGGATATGGCGACGAGCTTTGTCCTCTTGCCCCCCGCAATCACCGATGCAAAACGAAGGGCATGCGGATGGGCGTAGCTGATTACTCCAAAGTTGAGCTTCCTCATATCTCAACCACCTCCCCCTTCCGGGCGCTTTCCTTGGCCTTTTCTGCAATCTTCAGCGCAATAAGAGCGTCCTCCGCTGTAACCATTGGCTCCTCCCTGCCCCTGATGCAGTTGAAGAAGTGCCTCAGCTCCCTCTCGAAGGCCTCTGGAAACGTCGACAGGAGCGGTGAGAAACGGGGCATCTCGAAGTTGGCCTTGGCAACGCCGACGACCGGGGTATCCAAAGGGGTGTAGCGTATCCTGCCGTTCTTGCCTATGATGTCAACGTGGTGGTAGAACACGCCGTAGCGAGAGGGATAGGGATACGCCCAGCTGACCTCGGCTATGCCTGTCTTCCCCCCCTCGAACGCTATCATCATCATGAAGTGGTCGAACGTTCCGTTTGCCCTTGCCTCCTCCTTGATGGACTTTCCAACGGCGTAGACCCGCAGGGGCTCGCTCTCAAAGAACCAGCGCAGGAAGTCCGTGACGTGGACTCCAAGGTCAACGGCAACGCCGCCGCTCCTGTTCTCGTCCCAGTACCAGTAGTCCTTCGGGAAGGGGAGGTTCTGCACTTCGGCCTTTCTTATGTGCATGGGGAGGATGTTGCGCTTCTTTATGACCTCCTTCATCTGCATCCATCTGAGGTCAAAGCGCCTCACATGGCCAACGAAGAGGTGGAGACCCTCTTTCTCCGCGGCCCTTATCATCTTCTCGCCCTCTTCGACGGTGAGGGCTATCGGCTTCTCGACTACCACATGCTTTCCAGCCTTAAGGGCCGCGAGGGCCAGCTCGGCGTGGGTATAAGTCGGCGTCAGTATTTCCACGACGTCGAGGTCGAGGTCAAGGAACTCATCGAGGCTCGTGAAAGCCTTCGCTCCAAAAGCTTTGGCACCTTCCTTCGCTCTGGCAGCGTCTATATCCATGCAGGCAACGACCTTAATCCCCTCTATTCCCCTCAGCGCCTTTTTGTGGGCGAGGTTGAATATGTTTCCACAGCCTATCACTCCCACCCTCAGCTCCATGGACATCGCCTGCTTCCAGATACGGTCGAAAGGTATATAACCCTTTTCAAAATAAACCACTTTAAATGGTTGTAACTTACGAGGGTGGAGAAGATGAGGGTTATCGTCGGAATTCCCAGTTACAACAACGCTGAGACCATCTCCTTTGTCGTGAAACAGGCCGCAGAAGGACTTAAAAAATACTTTGGGGGGGGAATAGTCGTCAACGCCGACGGGGGGAGCACCGACGGGACGAGGGACGCAGTGATGAGGACGGAGGTCCCAGATGGTGTCGAGGTTCACAGCTTCGTTTACAGATGGCCCATCCCAGGGAAGGGCAGTGCCATGAAGGAGCTCATGGAGTTCGCCCTCGGAAGGGACGCCGATGCCATAGTCTTCGTCGACAGCGATTTGAGGAGCATAACCCCCGAGTGGATATACCGCTTCGCCAGGCCCATCGAGGAAGGCTATGACTTCGTGGCGCCGCTGTACATAAGGCACAAATGGGACGGAACCATAACCAACAACATAGCCTACCCGATGACGGCCTCGCTCTACGGAAAGAACGTCAGACAGCCGATAGGCGGGGACTTCGGAATAAGCAGAAGGCTCATGGAGGTCTACCTCGAAGACGAGGAGGTCTGGAAGACGCACGTGGCGCGCTTCGGCGTGGACATATTCCTGACGACGACTGCCATAGCGAGGGGCTTCAAAATCACCCAGACTGCCCTGGGAATGAAGATACACGACCCCAAGGATCCAGCCGCTTCCCTCGGCCCCATGTTCAACCAGGTCGTCGGAACGCTGTTCATGCTGATGGGGAAGTACGAGGACGTCTGGAGGGACGTAAGAACGATAGAGCCCGTCCCGGTATTCGGGGAGCTTGAGAAGGGCGAACCCGAGCCTGTAAAGGTGACCCTGGAGCTCCTGGAGATAAGGGCGAAGGAGCTCTTTGCCCAGCACGAGCCGGTGCTGAAGAGGGCACTGGGCGAAGAGACGCTCAAGGGAGTTGCGGAAGCCCTCAAGACCTTCGAGTTCGACGACAGGCTCTGGAGCCACGTCCTCTACGATGGGGCGGTGGCATACAAAAACGGAATTCTAACGGAGGCAGAGCCCCTCGTGCCGCTCTACTTCGCGAAGACAGCGGACTTCATCAAGAGAACAATGGACATGAGCACCCTTGAGGCCGAAAAACTGATAGAGGAGAGGGCGAAGGTATTCCTTGAGGAGAAGGACTACCTGCTGGAGCGCTGGTAGAGCTCCCTGACTTCCTTCATCAGGACTATCTCCTCCATTTTTGGAACGCTCCATGCCCCCCTGAGGGTCGTTGAGAGCGCGGCTACGAGGTTTGCGAAGCGGCCGATTCTTCTGAGCTGTTCCCCATCGATGGCTTCTCGCCCAACCATGTTCGAGTAGTGGAGACCAGCAAGAAGGGCGGCCATAAAGGCATCCCCAGCCCCGGTGGTATCAACCGGTTCGACTCTATAAGCCGGGATGCGAACCTTAGCGCCCCCGCTCATCAGCTCGCTGCCCTTCTCACCCAGAGTCACCGCGAGCAGTTTGAGGTCGAAGTCTTCGGGGTTTATTCCGTTGTCTCTGAGGTACGCCAGCTCCCCGTCCCCGAGCTTGACTATATCGGCAAGTTTCAGGGCCCTCTCAATATCCCGGAGCATCCCCTCCTCCCTTCCGCGCCAGAGGTCGGGCCTTATGTTGACATCGTAGCTCAGCGGAATCTTTCCCTTAAGTTCCTCCAGAATCCCGAAGAGCGTCGAACGCGAAGGCTCCCTGGCGAAGAGAACGCTCCCGAAGTGAACAATTTCTGCCTTCTCAAGAAGGGCCGTCTCCACGTCCTCCGGCTTCAGGTTGAAGTAGGCAACGCCATCGTAGAGTATGAACTCCGGCCTGGCGCCGATGAGCTGGACGAAGACGACGCCGGTGTGCCTCTCAGGATCTCTCGGGATGAAGGTCTTAACACATTCATCCCTGAGCCTTTCGATAAGGAAGTCCCCAAAGGGGTCGTCACCGACCTTGCTCACCAGGGCGCTCTCAACGCCGAGCCTGGAAAGGCCGACGGCAACGTTCGCAGGAGCGCCGCCAGGGTGCTTCTCGAAGGACTTCACATCCTTAAGCTTCCCCTCCTGCAGGGCTATGAAGTCCATGAGGACTTCGCCGATGGAGACAATCACGACAACCACCTCACTCAAGGCCGAGCTTTTGCCTGAACTCCCTGTACAGCCTTACAAGGTTGCCCTTGGGGTCCGAATAGTAGTCTTCCGGCACCTCTATCTCAATGCTTCTCCTTTTAAGTTCGCCCATCTTTTTCCTGAATTCCCTCATCACAAGGGCGGTCGGCTTTAGGCTCCCGTCGCTCCTCAGGAGGCCGAAAAACCTCTCATGGACTGCCCTGTCGAGGGGAGGCCTGTCCCATATGCTCTCGTGGTAATCGGCGAAGTTCCAGTAGAATGCACCGAGGGTTCCGAACTCGTAGAGGGCCTTGAGGGTCTCTTCCAGCCACCTTGCGGCATCCTTTTCATTTATAAGGTAGTGCTCTGTCTCGTGTTTACCCGTCACTGAGCGTATCCTTCTGGTCTCCCCGGGCGTCGTCGGCATCCCGAACTCCTGCATGAGGACTTCCTTTCCCCCGAGTGCTTTCGTCAGCAGGCATGCGAAGGGGACAAAGTAGGGATCGAGGGGATCAGTGAAGTCAGTGTAGACCGAATACGCGTGCATGCAGAGGAAGTCGTTTCCTTCAGCCACGTCGCCAACGCGGAAGTGCTTGTCCCCCTGAATGTCCTCCTGGTGGATACCGAAGGTCACCGGCCTGCTGGAGCTGGCCTTCAGCGTTTCGTAAACGAACCGAACCCATCTTCTTCCGGCCTCAGGAGTACGGGGTATCCTGACGTTGTCTATCTCGTTGGAGATGTCCCACGCGTACAGTGCCGGGTGGTCGTCGAGTTCGGAGCCAACGGTCCGGAGAAGCAGTTCTTCTGCCTCCAAGAGGTCGGGCTCCTCGTAGATGTCCCTCGCGCCGCGGTCAACGACCCTTCCGTTAGAGTAAGTCAGAAACCTGCTGTGGGGTTCATCGGAGAGAACCCACTCAGGGAGCCAGTTTATCCCGCTCATGTGCCCGATGAAGAAGGTCGGCATGACCCCCAGTCCGAGTTCATGCGCTATGTCCATGACCCTCTCCAGGTTCCGGAGGGATTTATCGTTGATCCGTTCGGGTTCCGGCTGAAAGTCCTCCCAGAGCAGGAAAATCCTCACAACATCGAGGTTGAGCTCCTTTATAACCGCGAACTCCTCCCTAACCTCCCCTTCCTCAAACTCCTTCCACCAGAACATGGCCTTCCTTCTCGGCCAGTAGTTGACACCGAGGACGAACTCCATCTTCATCCCTCCAAAAAAGTTTTGAAAGGGCTCAGCCCTTGATTCCGCCAGACACTCCCCTCATGTAGTACTTCTGAAGCACGACGTAGACGGTGATGGGCACGATTATCGCCAGCACTCCAGCGGCCGTCAGCTGTCCCCAGTTGGGGTTGTAGCGGCTTATGAACTGCGTTACTCCAGCCGAAACCGGCCACTTCTCCGGTCTCAGCAGGGTTATGGCGAAGAACAGGTCCTGCCACACGAAGATGAACTGCACGACCGCAACGCTGATGACTGCCGGCATCGCTATGGGCAGTATCACCCTGAAGTATATTCCAACGTCGCTGAGACCGTCTATCCTCGCGGCCTCCTCGTAGTCCTTGGGGATGGACATAAAGAAGTTGCGGAGGAAGAATATCGTCCACGGGAGCGCGAAGGCCGTGTGGACGAGGATTATGCCATAGTACTGATCGTACATGTGAAGATCGCGGAAGAGCCTCAGGAGCGGGACTATGACCGCCTGCTGGGGGACAACCTGGATGGCCACGAGGGTGAGGAAGAGCATAGTCTTTATCGGAAAGCTGAAGGAGGTGAAGCCGTAGGCGGCCATTCCGGCGATGAGTATTGGGACTATCGTGGCCACCGTGGCTATCAGGATAGAGTTGAGGATGTTCCTCCAGAAGCCGGCGTCCCACACGCTGACGTAGTTGTCGATGATGAAGTGGGCGTTCCTGAGGTTCCACCAGCCGTTCACTATCTCATCGAACGGCCTGATGGAGGTCATTATCAGCCCCAGGAGGGGTATCAAGAGCATCAGGCCTATTGACCACGCCACGAGGTTTATGGTGACCTTGTATCTCGTGCTAACCTTCATGAGCCCACTCCCCTTTCACTTATCATCTTCTTCAGCATCCCTATGGAGAACAGGAACACTGCAACGGTCAGCAACGTCGCTATCGCGGCTGCGTAGCCCCACTTGAACATGCGGAATATCTCGTAGTACACCATGTAAGCCAGCACCGAGAGGTACATGGGCACCGACTCGCCCCCGGAGAGGACGTAAACTAGGTCAAACACCTTGAGTATGTATATGGAGCTCATGGTGACTACCACTATCAAGGCAGGCTTCAGCAGGGGCAGTATGACGTATCTGAAGCGCTGCCAGGGGTTTGCACCATCGATAATCGAGGCCTCAAGAACCTCAATGTCGAGACCTTCCAGTCCGGCCAGGAATACCGTGGTCGAAAAGCCCTGCCACGCCCACAGGGAGCCTATTATAACGAAGTATATCGCCGTGCTGGGATCCTGAATCCACGCCCTTGGTTCTATTCCAAAGAAACTTAGCACGTGATTGACGATACCCGCGTTGGGGTCCAGGAGAAGCATCCAGACGATACCGACGACGGTAAGGGGCATAACCATGCCAAGCATTACGAAGCCCCTGAGCAGGTTGCGCCCCACAACGGCGCTGTTGTGGAGGAGGAGTGCGAAGCCAAGGCCGAGCATCGTCACAAAGGGCAGGAAAACGATGAATATGAATATGTTGTTCTTCACCGACGTCCAGAAGAGCGGGTCACCCATCATGGTGCGATAGTTCTCAATTCCAACGAACTGGGGCTGGGTGAAGCCGTCCCACTTGGTGAACCCCAGGTAGAACGTGTTGAAAATCGGGTAGAGTATAAAAACTAAAAGGAGGATGAAGGCGGGCATCATCAGGATCAGGAAATCCCTGCTGAGCCAGTCCCTCCTTCCGCCCATCTCAGGCACCTCATGAGCCGTAGTACTGTTCCGCGTACTGTTCAAGCTCCTGGGCTATCTGCTGGTAGTTGTCGGGGTTGGCCCAGAGCTCGAAGAGCTTGTCCCAGATTATCGGCTGGAATCCCGATGGGGCGTTGTCGTCAAGGTCGGGAACCACGGTGTACTTTGCCATCATGTCGATGATCTTCGCGTCAACCGGGTCGTAGGCGCTCTTGGGAACCTTGAGGTTGGGCGCTAGGTAGCCCTTCTGCTCCACCATTATCTTCTGGTACTCCGGACCGGCGAGCCACTTGGCGAGCTCAAAGGCCGCATCCTTGTGGGGAGCACCCTTTGGAATTATAACCCAGTCGCCACCGGCAACGATGGCGAAGTCGGCGTTGGGGTTGATAACGGGGAACGGGATCAGGTCGTAGTCTGTGCCGGGCTTGTATCCCTGGTTCTGGAGCATGAGGTTGATCCAGTTGCCCATGAAGTACATGGCCACATCTCCCTGGCCAAGCCTCGAAACCTGAACCTCCCACTTCTCACCGATGGCGACCTTGGGGTCGCCGTAGCAACCGTCTTTAATGAGGTCACTGAGCACCTTGAAGGCCTCAATAACCTGCGGGTCGGTCCACTTGACCTTGTGGGTCATGAGGTCGTTGTGGAGCTGTGGGCCACCAACCCTGATGAGAACCGCCTCGAATATGTCGCTCAGAGGCCACTTGTCGGCGGCTCCACTGGCCATGGGCTGAATTCCGTTCTGCTCAAAGACCTTACAAACGGCCTTGAGGTCATCGAGGGTCTCAGGTGGCTTTACGTTGTACTTCTCGAAGTCGTGGACGTTGTACCAGATTCCGGGCTTTGCCCAGGCCTTTATTGGAACGGCGTAGTAGGTGTTCCCAACCTTCACGGGTTCAAGGAGGTTCTCCATGATGTCGCCCTTGTAAGCATCAACCACGGAGTTCATAGGTTCGAGCTGGTTCTTCTGGCCGAGCTCGGTAATAAGGGCCGGCCACGGAAGAATCGCGATGTCAAAACCCGGAGAGCCCGTTGCGAGCTCCGTGAGAACGGCATCCCTGAGCTTGGACTGGGTCACATACTTTATCTTAACGTTGGGGTGCTCCTGCTCGTAAACTTTCAGAGCCTTTTGGAAGTTCTCACCCTCGACTCCACCCCACTGACCGTAAACGACTATCTCAACCTGCTCCTGAGTGGTCGTCTGTCCGGGGCTGGAGGTTGTCTGCGTTGGGGATGTTCCCCCTCCTGAAATGCATCCCGAGACAAAGGCGGCTAACAACAGCACGCTCAAAAGCAATGCAAACCTTTTGGCATGAAACCTCATAGATAGACACCTCGCCAGGGCTGTTCACTAGGGCTGTATACTTTTAGTATATTTATATTTTTCGGAAAGCCCCTGTTAATTTATGTCCATAATTTTCCGAGAATTTGGGAAAATGTCCGGATTAATAACGGAAAATGCCAACTTTATTTACGATATGTCCATTAAAATTCGGGATATATTTCAAAAAACTTTTTATATATAGACAGCCAAACATTTGCCGGGTATTCATATACTAAAAGTATAAAGGGAGGAGTCTCGACATGTTCCAGGTTACGAAACTGCCCCGGAAGAGGATTGAGGACTATCCCTCTGTTGCCGGAGAAGATGCCGTCTCAAGGATTATGGAAAAGAGTGAAAAGCTCTCGGGAGCCAAGTTCGCCCACGTCAACTCAACCGCATACGGTGGTGGCGTCGC
Organism: Thermococcus thermotolerans; assembly: GCF_024707485.1. NCBI lineage: Archaea > Methanobacteriati > Methanobacteriota > Thermococci > Thermococcales > Thermococcaceae > Thermococcus > Thermococcus thermotolerans. Next base: position 2,057,315 of record NZ_CP102602.1, on the reverse strand, counting down.
CGAGATACTGAGCAATCTGGTGCCCCTCATGAACGACGTCGGAATAAGGGCGGAGTGGTGGGTCATCGAAGGAAGTGACGAGTTCTTCAACGTCACCAAAAGCTTCCACAACGCCCTTCAGGGCAATAAAGACCTCAAACTCACCGGGGAAATGAAGAACCTCTACATCAAAACCAACGAAGAGAACGCTCAGAAAGCTGACCTAAGCGAATTTGACTACGTTCTCATCCACGACCCACAACCCGCGGCGCTCATAGACTTCTACGAGAAAACCCAACCCTGGATCTGGCGATGCCATATCGACCTGAGCGACCCGAACATGGAATTCTGGGCGTTCCTGAGAGAGTATGTTCAAAAATACGATCGGTACATCTTCCACCTTCCAGAATACGTTCAACCGGATTTGAACCCGGAGAAAACCGTCATCATGCCTCCGTCAATTGACCCGCTGAGTGAGAAGAACATGGAACTGAAAGAGTCAGAAGTTCTTAAAACGCTGGAAAGGTTCGACGTTGACCCGGACAGGCCGATAATCACACAGGTTGCCCGCTTCGACCCCTGGAAGGGTGTCTTCGACGTTATCGAGGTCTACCGGAAAGTGAAGGAGAGGATTCCGGAGGTTCAGTTGCTTCTTGTCGGGGTCATGGCGGCTGACGACCCTGAGGGCTGGGTTTACTTCGAGAAGACCCTAAGGAAGATTGGCGAGGACTACGACGTTAAAGTCCTGACGAATTTGACCGGAGTCCACGCCCGCGAAGTCAATGCTTTCCAGCGGGCGAGTGACGTGGTCTTGCAGATGTCCATCAGAGAAGGCTTTGGGCTGACTGTGACGGAGGCCATGTGGAAGGGTAAGCCAGTCGTGGGTAGAGCCGTTGGGGGGATTAAGTTCCAGGTGGTTGATGGGGAAACCGGCTTCCTCGTGAACGGCATTGAAGAGGCCGTCGAAAAAGTCATTTACCTGCTGAAGCACCCTGAGAAGGCCGAAAGGCTTGGCATCAGCGCCAGGGAACGCGTGAGGGAGAACTTCCTCATCACCAGACATCTGGAAAGGTATTTAGACCTCCTCCTCTCATTTTCTGGGGAGGGGTAGGTATGGAGATCAGCGAGAAGGCCATAACCATGCTGACCAGGATAGGCTTCACGAAGTATGAGGTCATGATATACTGGACCCTCCTCGTCTACGGACCGAGCACGGCGAAGGAGATATCCGAGAGAAGCGGCGTGCCCTACAACAGGGTCTACGACACCATAGCATCACTGAAGGCGAGGGGCTTCGTCAACGAGGTTGAGGGTTCTCCGAAGGTGTACGTCGCGTATTCCCCCAAGATAGCGTTTCTGAAGTTCAAAAGAGACATAGATGGAATCAAGGAGGAGCTTGAAAAGGAGCTCCAGAGGGTCAAGGTAAAGACCGAGGAGAGACCCGGAATCTGGCGCACTAAGGACCTCAGCATAGCCGTCGAGATGGTGAAGGAGTCCATAGACTCCAGTTCCTATGAGGCCATACTGGTGGCCCCCGAGAAGTTTCTGGAGAAAATAGAGGACAACATAAAGACCGCCCTCAAGAGGGGAACCACAATCTCCCTCTATACCGAAGAGCAGATAGACCTCTCCGATTTTGCCAAGCTCGGCAACCTCTACGTGAGGAAGTTCCACAAGCTGAACCACTTCATAGGGATGTTTGACGGCAGAGAAGTCATAGACATCCAGAACATCGGTTTCCGGCCGAGGAACCCACCCAGCTTCAAGGCGACCTATCCCGAGATAATATTCTCCCAGTACAGCTTCATCAGGGAGGCCTTCAAGGAGTCCAGCCTCATACTGGAGGGGATAAAAAACAGGGACGACCTGCGGTTCTTTGCGAACTTCCACGCCGTGGACATAATAAGGCGGCACCTCAACGACGGCGTTATTTATGCCAAAGTCCTTGGGAGGAACCTCGTCACGGGTGAGATGGAGGAACTTGAAGGCCGCGTTGTTGGCTACACCGTGGCGCTTGATGAGGGAATAGACAGCTTCGACCTGGAGACGGAGAGGGGGATAGTAAAGGTCGGGGGAATGTTCGCGGTTTTGGAGGATTATGAAACGACCATGATCCGGCTGACCATAGTTTGAGGGTGATTTTATGGCGGATGTTCGGCTTGTGAACGTTTGGAAGCGGTTCGGGGACTTCACGGCTGTTAAGGATATGAATCTTCACGTTAAGGATGGGGAATTCATGATCCTCCTCGGGCCAAGCGGCTGCGGGAAAACAACAACCCTGAGAATGATCTCCGGCCTGGAAGAACCCACAAAAGGCCAAATCTACATTGGGGATAAGCTAGTCGCCGACCCGGAAAAAGGCGTCTTCATCCCCCCAAAAGACCGGGACATAGCCATGGTCTTCCAGAGCTACGCATTATACCCCCACATGACAGTCTACGACAACATAGCCTTCCCCCTCAAACTCAGAAAAGTTCCAAAACAGGAGATCGACCAGCGCGTCAGAGAAGTCGCGGAAATGCTCGGCTTGACAGAGCTCCTCAAAAGAAAACCGAGAGAACTCTCTGGCGGTCAAAGACAGCGCGTAGCATTGGGCAGGGCAATCGTGAGAAAACCTCAAGTCTTCCTCATGGACGAACCACTCAGCAACCTGGATGCAAAACTCAGGGTAAAAATGCGCGCGGAACTCAAGAGACTCCAGAAGCAACTGGGAGTAACCACCATTTACGTGACTCACGATCAAGTTGAAGCCATGACCATGGGTGATAGAATAGCAGTCATAAACGCTGGCGTTTTACAACAAGTGGGCACGCCAGAAGAGGTCTACGACAAGCCAGCCAACACCTTCGTTGCAGGCTTTATTGGTTCACCGCCAATGAACTTCATTGACGCAACAATAACAGAGGACGGTTTTGCCGACTTTGGGGAATTCAAGCTCAAACTCCTCCCGGATCAAGTTGAAGTTCTCCGCGAGGAGGGCTTGATTGGAAAGGAAGTCATCTTTGGCATTCGCCCAGAGGACGTTTACGATGCAATGTTCGCTCAAGTGAAAGTTCCAGGGGAGAACATGGTTAGAGCAACGGTTGACATTATCGAGAACTTAGGGAGTGAAAAGATAGTCCACTTGCGCGTTGGGGAAGTGACGTTCTTGGGAGCCTTCCGCTCGGAGTCCAAGGTGAAGGAAGGCCAGGAGATTGATGTGGTATTCGACATGAACAAAGCCCACATCTTCAACAAAAACACAGGAAAAGCAGTATTCTAAGGTGGTGGCCATGATAGCGGTAATAACGTTCACTGACCCCCGGCCAACGGCCCTCTCGATCGAGCGCGAGAGGGCTCTGATGGAGAAGCACTCCGCCCTCATCGGGGAGCTTAGAAAGGCCGGCTTTGAAGTTCTCGACGTGAACGAGAGGCTTGGAAAATACGAAGCCCTCAAAGCCGGCAAGAACTTCGGGGTAGATTCTATGAATGAGAGCTTCAGGACCACCGAGATAGTCGGGGGGAGCTCCGCCTCCGGAATCATAGCGGGCCTGTGGCACTGGACGGAGAGCAACCTCGTTACGGCACTCGTTAGGGAGACCAAGAGGCCGATACTGCTCTACGCCGACGACGATCCGGCATGGGCCGGGACTACGTGCGTCACATCCGTTGGTGCCTCGCTCTGGGAGAGTGCCGTGAACGAGCATGCCCTCAACCACGTCCGCCTAAAGGGGGACGTTAAAAAGGTAAAGGCCTGGGCCAGGGCCGTTGAAGCCGTCTCAAAGCTGTCTAAGAAGTCCCTCCTCCTCTGGGGGGCTCCGTACACCCTCGGGATGGAGCACCTCATGGACGACCTGCCGAGGCTTAAGAGAATCGTCGGCGACTTCATAACCCTCGACCAGTACTTTCTGGTGAGGAAGGCGGAGGAGATGCTCTCGGACGGGAGGCTGAGGGTCCGCGTGGAGGAGTTCTATGACTGGCTGACCGAGAAAACGGAGGTCAAGTTTGACGACCTCATGCTGACACCGGAGGCTTTGAGGAGGCAGATAGCCATATATCTCGCCGCAAAGGAGAGCTGGAAAGAGCAGAGTAACGTTTCGGCCGTCTCGATAAAGTGCCAGCCGGAGCTGAGCGAGGTCTACGGCGTTACGGCCTGTCTGATTCCCGCGCTCTTTCCGTTCAACCTCGATGCCGAGGGTGAGAAGGAGGTGATCCCCGCCACATGCGAGGGCGACGTCAAGGGCACGATAAGCTCGGCCCTGCTCTTCTACCTCAGCGGAAAGCCCCCGCTCTTCGGCGACATAAAGTACGTGGACGACGAGGTCGTCATGATAGCCAACTGCGGCGCGGCTTCCCTCTACTACGCAAGGCTGAGCGAGAACCCAGAGGAGAACCTCAAAGCAACAACCGTCCAGGGACAGTGCCAGGGGGCGAGCGGCGGGGCGCTAACCTACAGAACCCCTCCGGCGGAGTTCACCGTGGCGAGGCTCATACGGAGGGGCGGCGAGTACTACCTCCTCTACTTCCTCGCGGAGGGCCTTGAGATAACGGAGGAGATGGAATCGAGGCTCAAATGGGGCAAGCAGTGGCCGCATACGGCCATAAGGAACCCGCTCGACAAGGAGGGCTTTATCTCTGCCATGGGGGCCAACCACCTCTCGCTGGTTCCCGGCGACTACACAGAGGAGCTCCGCTTTACCGCGAGGCTCTGGGGGGTAAAGGCAATAAACCTTGAAGACTCAAGGGAGGTAAAATCCTTCCTTGAGGGGTAGTCAATGAAGACCATCTTAGCTGGCAACGGGGCCTTTGTCCTGAGCGATGAGAGGGGGGACATGCCCTCCCATTACGACGGCTTTTATTTTCTCGACACCAGATTCGTCAGAAAGGCCAAGCTTGAGGTTTCTCCAGCGCCGGGCTTCATCGGGGCATCGTCCACCTTTACCCGCGCGGTTTCACACTTCGCCCTCGGCGAACGAGGAATCCTGGGGAGGCTGAGAACCCTTGACGGGGTTTACGAAGAAAAGCTCTCCTTCTACAACACGTCGGAAGAACCGCTAAGTGTCAGGGTCAGGTACTCCTACGAGGCTCCCCTTGAGGACATATTCCAGGTCAGGGGCTTCATGGGGCTGAAGGGCGGAAAGGCCATAGCTCCAGCAGGAGGAAGGCATCTGAGGGAAAGCCCCGCCGGAAGGAGGAGCCTCTTCGTTGAGACCAACATGGAGAGGGAGGGGAGTCTCTTAAGGGCGGAACTTGAGGTACCCCCCCTCGGAAAGGCGGTTCTCTACGTCCGCTTCGTCCCTAAAATCGAGGGCAGGGTCTCGGAGATACTCGCGGAGAAAAGGGAAACGATAAAAAACGTCGCCTTCACCGGCTCACCCGCCATCGACGGGATATTCGAGAGGGCGGTTGAGAACATAAACGCCCTGACGCTGTTCACGCGCTTCGGGCCGGTTCCCCTCGCGGGGATTCCATACTTTGCCTGTCCCTTCGGAAGGGACGCGATAATAACCTCGCTCTTTCTCCTGCCGTACTACCCGGAATACGCCGCCGGCACGCTGAGGCTCTTCGGGAGACTCCAGGGAAAGAGAACCAACCCGAAGAACGAGGAGGAGCCGGGGAAGATACCCCACGAGTTCCGCCTTGGTCAGCTCGCCCAGTCGGGAAAGGTTCCCTTCGCACCTTACTACGGCACGGTCGATGCAACTCCACTCTACGTGGCGCTGGCGGGCGAGTACCTGCGCTGGACCAAGGACAGGAAACTGATTGAGGAACTGAGGCCGAACCTGACCGCCGCCGTCGAGTGGATACTCGGAAAGCTCGATGATGGTTACATAACCTACGTTCCGGGGATACTCGGCAACAAGGGGTGGAAGGATTCGAGGGATGCTATAGTTGACGAGGAGGGGAAGCTTCCAAAGCCGCCGATAGCGCTCGTCGAGGTGCAGGGCTACGCCCACTGGGCGCTCAGGCTCGCAGGGGAGCTTGGACTGACCGATCTCGATGAGGGGGCCCTAATCAGGGAGGCGAAACGGCTCAGGAAAAGGTTCAACCGCGACTTCTGGCTCGGCTCCTACTACGCCCTCGCGCTGGATGGGGAGGAAAGGCCGCTCGGAGTAGTCTCCTCCAACATGGGGCACCTGCTCCTGACGGGTATAGCCGAGCACGAAGAGGAGCTCGCGGAGAGACTTTTCCAGCCGGACATGCTCTCCCGGTACGGGATAAGAACCCTGAGCGCCAGGGAGAAAGCCTACAACCCCTTCAGCTACCACCGCGGAAGTGTCTGGCCGCACGACAACGCACTGATAGCCCTTGGCCTGGCGAGGGTTGGAAGGGTTGACCTTGCGAAGGAGCTTATGGAGAGGGTTTTCACCGCCGCGAAGCTTCTGCCGGAGAGGGAGCTTCCGGAGCTGTACAGCGGGCTCGATGAGCTCGTTCCCGTCCCGAGGGCCAACTCCCCTCAGGTCTGGAGTGCGGCGAGCGTTTTTGCCTTCGTTACCGCCGCGCTGGGAATGGAGGCGGGGGAGGAGCTCACCATCCAGCCGGCGGAGGGAACGAACATCGTCCTGAGAGGCCTTTCATTTGGAGGAAGGAGGTACCTTGTAGTTGTAGATGGAGGTGTTAGCGTTGAACCCCTATGAGTTCAGGTTTGAAAAACTTCCAAAACCCGTGCTTTCCCCTTCAGATGAAGGGTTCGACTCAAAGAACGTCTACAACCCCGCGGTGGTCAAAAGGAGAGGAAAGGTGGTCATGCTCTACCGTGCGGAGACCAAAGGGGAAAAGATAACAGGAAGAATCGGGCTGGCGCTGAGTGAGGATGGAATCAACTTCATCAGACACCCGGAGCCCGTTATGGAGCCTGAATACAGCTGGGAGAGCCTCGGCGTTGAGGACCCACGCGTTGTGAGGATTGGAAAGACATACTACATGACTTACACCGGCTACGATGGAAAGACGGCACGGCTCTGCATAGCCACCTCGAAGAACCTTCTGAACTGGAAGAAGCACGGGGTGGTCTTTGAGGAGTTCCCCGCGCAGAAGAACACCACCAAAAACTGGACCAAGAGTGGAGCCATGTTGACGGAGAAAATGAAGTCTGGGCCGTTTAAGGGGCACTACATCATGTACTTCGGCGACTCAAACATATGGATCGCCTATTCCAAGGATCTCCTTCACTGGGAGTACGAGAGGGAGCCCGTCCTGAGGCCGAGGGGCCATTTAGTTGAGCCTGGACCCGCCCCCATTCTCACGGAGGACGGAATACTCCTTATACACAGCGAAGCCTTCCACGAGGACGGAAAGCTCGTCTACTACACCCACGCGACCCTCTTTGATCTGGAAGACCCGAGAAAGCTCATCTGGAGAACAGAGAAACCCATCCTCAGGCCGACCTTCGACTGGGAGCTTTACGGATGGGTTGACAACGTGGTGTTCGCGGAGGCGATGATAGAACATGAGGGCAGATACTACCTCTACTACGGGGGAGCAGACAGACACGTCGGGCTTGCCATAGGGACGATAGGTTCAAGCTCAGCAAGTTTTAAGTAGGGCCGGAGACAAGGTGGCTAAGAGGGGCCCCCATGGAAATCTACAATCCTCCGGGCCTAGTCGCGGGCCTCATAATCCTCTCCGTATCGGTGGTGGCGGCGTACAGGGCGTACGGATACCTTAAGACACTTGAGACCCCGATCTCAAGGAGGTTAGCCTATCTTGCCCTTCTATCCAGCGTCTTTTCCATCGTCGGGAGCGCGGGGACTATAATAGAATCAGGAACCGGCCTCAGGGCATGGTGGGTAATGGCAACGTTTTTCACGCTTTCGTACGTTACTATCCTCACCGCAATATTTACCTATCTCAGGCTCCTCCATCAGATTGGCCAGGGGAAAGTTCCAGAGATCCCTGAGATACCATCAGGGACATTCCCCGCACCGAAGGAGGAGCGAGAGAGAACCCCCCTGCCCGTTGGAGGGTTTACAGTCCAGGTTTCCGAGCTTTCAAAGATAAAGCCGCTGTGCAGGTTGGCCACGGCGGTACTCTACGCCGGGAGAAGCCTTGAGCCCAAGGGATGTCCTTCATTCGACAGAGTTGTGTGGATAACCCGCATAGGTGCTCCCGGCTCGGTTGACCCATCCAAGCTACACGTTCTGCAGGGGGAGATAATGAGATTCATATCGGAGAAGGGCAGTGGGGCCCTGGTGATCCTGGATGGGGTGGAGCACCTTCTGCTCTACAACGATTTCAGGAGTCTGATGAAGTTCCTCACAACTCTGAGGGACTATATGGTGCTGACGGGATCAACCCTAATTGTCGCCATTGATGAGGGCTCATTTTCGGGGACCCAGCTGTCGATTCTACGGAGAGAGCTTCCTCGCATTGACATTGATAGGGTGCTCACCGAGGCGGAGGAGATAACGCTCTTTGGAGCCCTCTCCCGGGATAACCTGGAGGCCGGGAAAGAGGAGGAGAACCCGAGGGGGCAGTGACTACAACGGCCCCTACTCAATGGTAAGCTCGATCTCCGCCTCCGTTTTGGGGTTCTTCAGGAGCTCCACTATTCTCCTATCTATATCCTTAGCCGCCTTGTTGGCCCTTATTGCAAGGGTTCTGGCGTCGATGTATTCACTTTTCCTGACGACCATCGAATGGGGATGGTCGAGTATCAGCTCAGGACTTCCCTCTGCGAGAACCTCATCAACCAGATCCCCAACCTTTATTCGTATTAGGAGCTTCCTTCCGGCCTTTAGAGCGGCCTTGAACTCATCGCTAAGGTCGTTTAACCCCTTGTCTGCCTCGATGCAGAGTATGCAGTCACCGCGGGGGGTTAGGTAATCCTCCTTCGTGAACTCAAGGGTGGATTTATGCGTTGCCCTGACGTTCTCGTGACCCCTGCAGCGGATTACCTCCCTCAGCATGGTTCCAGCTTCGAGCGGGGGTTTATAAATCTCCGGTCAAACGAGTGAAAAACTTTTTAAGTGTAGCGGAGAAATACCACACAGGGTGATAGGATGAACCTGAGGCGCGCCGTCAAGGGTCTCCTGAGGATCAACGCTGGGTTTGCCATCGTAAGGGTGAACTCCCTTGGGAAAGTCTATCCCAGAAAAACCAGCGTTGACGTGCTCGAACTCCGCCGCAGGAAGCTCATGAAGGAGTGAAGAACCGCTTTATTTTTGCCGGTTCTGGGAAAACTTTTAAAAGGCCTCTTATGATGTGAGTTACGGCTGTCAGAGTCAAGCTAACGGGGGGATTGATGATGGGAAACATCAAGCAGACGTTCATCAAGAGGGTTGCCCGCGAGCTGTTCGACCGCTACCCGAACGAGTTCGCCAGGGACTTCGAGCACAACAAGAAGAAGGTTGAAGAGCTCACCAACGTCACCAGCAAGACCATCAGGAACAGGATAGCGGGCTACATAACCCGGCTCGTGAGGATGAAGGAAGAGGGCAAGATGCTCTGAGTCCCTTTTCTAGGATTTATTCCCTTCAAGTCGCTTCCTAAAAGTCTTCCAAGTCTTCGAGTATTTTCTTCGGGAGTCTTGTTCTGAACTCCTTAACAAGCCTCTCGAATTCCCTCTCGTTCTCCTGGGCGATGCGGCGGAACAGGTTTTCGATGTACGTCTCCGTGAGGAGACGAACCTCCTCAAGCTCCTGCTTCGTTCTGATGATTTCCTCTATCCTGTCCTGTATCTCCGTCAGGAAGGTGAGGAGCTCGTCTATCTTCGCCTCCGCCGGTTCGGTGGACTTTATGAGCGCCCTGGCCTGGGCATACTCCTTGGTCTGTCTTGGAGCCTTCGGCTCGTACATCTCCGTGCCGAATGCGTAGGGCGTGAGCAGGACCTCAAGGCGGAAGCCGCGCTTTATGGTGTAGTACTTCCTCGGCCTGCCGCGCGGTATCTTTTCAGTCCTGCCCTCGATGAGGCCGGCGCTCTCAAGTATCCTGAGGTGCTCAAGTACTGCCTTCTGGCCCACTCCAAGCTCCTGACTGAGCTCGCTCACGAAGTAAGGCCTCTTGGTGAGCAGGATAAGTATGCGCCTTCGGGTCTCGTTTCCGAGTATGTCAAGGAGCCTCCCCATGTTCTTATTTGACTCCATGCTCTCACCCCCTTTCCCTAACTTGATGTAAGAAAAGATTACTTTAAGCTTTTCGGTCGGCTTCAGGTTTAAAAGGCGTCGTTGAAACAAGTACCGGTGATATGTATGTTCGCGGCGAAGATGGTCTGCACGAAATGTGGAGAGGAGTACTCCCCCGCGTGTGGCGTTTACAAGTGCAGAAAATGTGGTTCCCCTTTGGACGTTCGGTATCACTACGAGGACATAGCCGAGGTTATCCAGGATAACGACCCCTGGTTCAGGGAGCACCCCCACATGTGGAAGTACTGGATGTTTCTTCCGGTCTCAAATCTGAGAAAGGTGGTCACCCTGAACGAGGGCGGCACCAGACTGTACCGCGTGAAACGGCTCGAAGAGAAGCTCGGAATTTCCAGGCTGTACATCAAGAACGAGGGCGAAAACCCGACGGGGGCCTTCAAGGACAGGGGTTCGAGCGTTGAAATAACAAAGGCCCTTGAGTTTCACGCCAGAAGGGTCATAGTGGCATCGACGGGCAACATGGCGGCCTCTATAAGCGCATACGGTGCAAAGGCTGGGCTTGAGGTAACGATAGTGGTTCCCGAGGGTACGCCGGAGGGCAAGCTCCTTCAGGCCAGGATGTACGGGGCCACGGTGGAGGTTTTCGGGAAGACCTACGATGAAGCGCTGGCCGAGGCAGAGAGGAGGGCCACGGAGGAGGGCTACTATCTAACCGGGAACTACCACTTCAGGGTTGAGGGACAGAAGACAACGGGGTTTGAAATCATTGACCAGCTCCACTTTAAGGTCCCGGACTGGATAATCGTGCCGATAGGTGCCGGCACCCACCTGAGGGCCATATGGAAGGGGCTCAAAGAGTTCCAGAGGGTGGGCTTGATAGATGAGCTTCCCAGAATAGCGGGAGTCCAGATAGAGGGCTACGACGCAATAGTTAGAGCGTGGGAGACCGGAAAACCCATAGAAAGGGTCACCAAAAAGGTGCCCACTATAGCGAGTGCCATAGCCGTCAAGGCACCGGTGGATGGAGAGAACGTCCTCAGGGCAATCCGGGAAAGCAACGGCCATCTCGGCACCGTTACAAACGAGGAAGCCGCCGAAGCGGGCATGCTCCTCGGGAGGGAGGGGCTCTTCGTCGAGCCCTCGTCCGCCACATCGCTGGCGCTCGCGAGGAAGATGAGGGAGGAGGGTATAATAGAGAGCGGGGACAGCGTCGTCGTTGTGGCAACCGGCCACGGCCTTAAGGACATCAACACGTGGAGCAGGGTCATTCAGAGCTAGGAACCTCATGGTGCTCCCTGCATCTGGCCTCATAGCTCTCGCTTCCGCCGACGAGGATGACGGGTGAATCTCTGGGAGCGGGCTTCCCGTCTATGAGGCGCTGGCTCCTGGTTGCAGGCCTCCCGCAGACCGTGCAGACGGCTGTGAGGTAAACTATGTTATCCGCCCTCACAAGGAGCTCCCTCGTAACCGGGAAGGGGTCCCCCTTGAAGTCCAGATTGAGCCCACTGGCGATGACGTAGACCCCCTCATCGGCAAGCCTCTCAAGAGCTTCCACGACGGACATCGGGAAGAACTGGACCTCGTCGATGCCTATGACCTCGTAGCCTTCCCTTTTCGTTATTTCCACAATCCTGTCAACCCCTTCCTCATCGGTCGGAATGACGAAGGCCTCGTAGCGCAGACCGTTGTGTGCAACCACCTCGTCCTCGGAGTATCTGTTGTCGATGGCAGGCTTGAAGAGCGCCGCCTTTCTTTTCGCGAACATCTGCCTCTCGATGCGCTTTATCAGCTCGGTCGTTTTTCCAGCAAACATAGGTCCGGTGATTACCTCCAGAAATCCTCCCGGGTGAACCATGATTCCCACCAAGAAAAGAATGCTTTGGGCCATTAAATCTTCTCCGGCCAAAAAGTTGAACGGGAGACAAAAATGGGAGAAAAAAGCCGTCAGACCGGTCAGACAGGGGTGATGTGGCCCCACTTTTCGAGGGCCCTCGCGAGCTCCTTGTGGGTCTTGGCGTACTCGTCGAGCGGGATGCCCTGCATGTAGGCATCGATTGCCTGCCTGATGGCTCTCGCTCCGGCAGCCGGGCCGTCCGGATGTCCAAGGGTTCCACCGCCGAGCTGGATAACTATGTCGGTTCCGAGGGCGTCGAAGACAATCGGCAGATTGCCTGGGTGGAGTCCACCGGAGCTGGTTGGGAAACCTGGTTTTATGCCATAGAACTTCTGCTCAAGGTGGAAGACGTCGTTCTCCTCGGGCTTGTAGTGCTTTTCTCTGAATATTCTTGCGTTCTGAATAACGTCCCACTTTCCTCCTTCGAGCTTGCCGGCTCCGGCCGTTCCGACGTGGAGCTGGTCAATGCCTATGAGCCTGTAGAGCTTGGCCAGAACGAACATTGAGATACCGTGGTATGGGTTTCTGGTGAATGTCGCATGCATAGCCCTGTGGCCGTGTATGGCCAAGCCGTAGTCTGCCGCGAGGTCGCGGATGTACTGGAGAGCACCCCAGCCGGTGATAACAACATCGACCATCGCGTGCTTCAGCCCAAGGTCGGCCAGAATTTCAAGCCTCTCCTCCATCTCGGGCAGGTTGGCGGTTATGTTGGCGAACCAGGTCTTCTTCTCGCCGGTCTCGTTCTCGACTTTTTCGATAATCTTTGCAATTATCTCAGCCCTCTCCTCGAAGCGGTTGTACCACGGGCTGGTGAGGTTCTCATCGTCCTTCATGTAGTCAGCACCGTTCATGAGGAGCTCCGTCGCGAGCTTCTCGAACTCCTCCGGGGAATATCCTACCTTCGGCTTTGGAACGACACCGTAGAGCGGCCTGTCCTTAATGTCGAGCATCTTTCTAACGCCTTCAATACCAAAGGCAGGTCCATCGAACTCGCGGATGAGCTTCTCAGGGAAATACATATCTTCAAGGCGGAGTGCCTTGGCGCGCCTCATACCAAAGACGTTTCCGGCTATGCTGGCCAGAAGTCCGGGGAGGTTAGCCTCTTCAAATGCGTGGAACGGGTAGGCTATCTTCACTATCCAGCTGCCGTCACCCATGTCGTGGAACTCGAAGGCCTTGGCCGAAAGGTCTGCCCAGCGCTCCTCCTCGTACCAGTTGTAGAGAGTCGTCCAAGTTCCTGTCGAGCTCTCGGCGGCAACCCCGCCAGCTACTGCCTCTATGGAATACCCCTCCGCGGGGGTTATGCGGAAAACGGCTATGATGTCTCTCTTCCTGTTGGGCTCATAGCCTTTGTCCACGTAGTAGTCATATATCTTGTCGAACCTTTCACTCATGCTTTCACCTCCTTGGTAAATTTTAGTATCGCACCAATCCCTATAAAAAGGCTACGGTACATAATTGATACATCCATGGCTCTATGTGGTGATTGGAGACGCTTTTCCCGCGCCAGCGCTCCAAACTCCTGCCCTCCTTTTAAAAATTAAAGCCGTGTCCAGCCGATAAACTCAATTTCAGGAGCAAATAGCCTTTTTCAAAACTTTGCCCTCGGGCTAGCATTAGGCTGTTTATAAGTTAACAGCCTAAGGATGCCAAATTTCTCAACAACTCACCCGAAAATGGCCGATTATTGCCCCCAGAGGGCCCGGTTTCCGAAAGGTTTATATAGACCTTTGTTCTTAGAATAGAACGCAGATACCTGCAAAACAACGTTTAGGAGGTTGGGAAAATGGCTGAGTTGCCGATTGCCCCGGTTGACAGGTTGATAAGGAAGGCCGGCGCCGCCCGCGTCAGCGAGGACGCCGCCAAGCTCCTGGCCGAGCACCTTGAGGAGAAGGCCCTTGAGATCGCCAAGAAGGCCGTCGACCTCGCCCACCACGCCGGCAGGAAGACCGTCAAGGCCGAGGACATCAAGCTCGCCATCAAGAGCTGATGGCCTTTCTTTTCCATCATTTTCCGCTTTTCTCTGAGTTTAGGCCTTTCACCAGAAACGTATTCTCCTCACCCTAACGCTCCCGCCGTCAACCTCCAGAAACGCAAAACCTGGAGAGTCCATTCTTGGAAACGTGGGCGAGCCGGGATTGAGCAGAATCACCCTTTCACCGTGAATCGAGTAAGTATCGTGATAGAAACGGTGCGTGTGACCAAATACCAGAACGTTCACGCCCATGTCCAGCGCCTTGAGCGTCAAAAACTGAGCGTTGAGCGAGAAAAACTGGTGTCCGTGGAGAATGCCAATTCTCACGTCTTCCACATCGACGACCTGCTCCTCTGGAAGACTTAGATGGTCGGCGTTTCCCCTAACGGCCACGACCGGCGCAAAATCCTCAAGCCCCTCCAGGAGTTCGTGGGAAGTAACGTCCCCCGTGTGGAGTATCAAATCGGGCTTTTTATCCTCAAGGTGCTCAAAAAGAAGGGAAGGGAGGTTCTTTGTCTTGTCGCCGTAATGTGTATCGCCAGTTACCGCTATCAGCAAGGGCATCCCTCATATTGGAACGTTTATGCCGAGCTTCTCGACGAGTTCCTTATACCTGTTCCTCACCGTGACCTCGGTTACGTGCGCTACCTCCGCCACCTCGCGTTGGGTCTTCTTCTCACCCTCCAAGAGTGAGGCGACGTACAGCGCAGCGGCCGCCAGTCCCGTCGGGCCCTTTCCGCTCGTGATGCCCCTCTTGATGGCCTCCTGAAGTATCTCCTTGGCGCGCTTCTTCGTCCTCTGGCTGACGCCGAGTGCATCTCCAAACCTGTCAACGTACTCTATCGGGCTGGTCGGCCTGAGGTTAAGACCGAGTCCCCTCGCAAGGAATCGGTAGCTCCTGCCTATCTCCTTCTTTGTGACCTTCGAAACCGCTGCAATCTCGTCGAGGGTTCTTGGGATGCCCTCCATCCTGCAGGCGGCGTACAGAGCGGCGGAAACCATGCCCTCTATGGACCTTCCACGGATGAGCTTCTTCATGACCGCCTTCCGGTAGAGCGATGCGGCAACTTCCTTGACTCGCCTCGGTAGCATCATCTGGGCGGCCATCCTGTCCAGCTCGCTGAGGGCGAAGGCCAGGTTACGCTCGGCGGCGTCGTTTATTCTCATCCTGCGCTGCCACATCCGCAAGCGACGCATCTTCGTCCTGTACATTCCGGTTATCTGGTTGCCGTGTATATCCCTATCGCGCCAGTCTATGTCCGTGGAGAGGCCCTTATCGTGGATCATCAACGTCATGGGTGCACCAGTTCTGGCGCGCTTTGCCCTCTGGTCGGGATCGAATGCGCGCCACTCGGGACCCTCATCGATGACGTTCTGCTGAACGACGTAACCGCAGACAGAACAGACAATCTCTCCCCTCCGCGGGTCATAAAACAGCTTATCGGAGCCACATATCGGACAGATATTCTTATCAGCCAAAAGCTCTCACCCCCTCTTTCTGGGGGCAGGGCGTCTAGCCTTTCCGCCCTTGGTGCGTTTTCTACCGGCCTTTCCCGGCTTTGACTTCCTGCGTTTTGTATCGACGTAGAGCAGAGCCCCAATGTAACCCTCAGGATTTTTTACCCGGGGCTTGACCGCAACGTACGGCCTCTTGACGGGCCCGAAGACGTCCTTCACTACCCCAACCACGGTGAGCTTTTTGTCAACCACCGGGTCGTTGAGCGAAGGAACCCAGTCAGTGCGCAGAATAAGGAACCCCTGCTTTGCGTAGTGAGAAACTTTGCCCAGGCGCCTCATAGCCCCACCCCAAAAGGACATATCCTTTTAAGCTTTTCGATTTTGACTTTATAAACTTTTCGCAAAATTTCCAAAAGGTTTTTATTTAAGTAGCTCTTAGAACAAGGAATTAGGCTGGTTAAAATGAAGTGCCTTCTGGTCGGACACCTTGTCATCGACACGATTGTGGAGGGCTCAAAATCCGAGACCCGGATAGGCGGGGGAGCGTACTACTCGGCAATAACCCTCTCGAATTTCTGCGACGTTGAGGTGCTGACGAGCGTCGGTGAAGACTTCCCGGACGAATGGCTCGATGAGTTGAGGGCCCTAAGGATAAAGCTCAGGATAATACCCTCCGAGAAGAGCACCGCCTACGAGCTCCGCTACCTCGATGCCAACCGGAGGAGGCTGAGACTTCTCTCAAAGGCCACACCCATATCCAAAGCACCCTCAAAAAGGTACGACATGGTTCTGATGAACCCAGTCGCGAACGAAATCCCCCTGGAGCTTGTCGAGAAGTTGAAGAAAAAGACAGCGTTTCTAGCCGCAGACGTCCAGGGGTTTATACGGGCCCCAGTGCCAGGCGATGTAATGCTTCAGAGGACAGACGTGTCATTTCTCGGCGGGCTGAAGGCCGTCCATGCGGATATCTCAGAGATGGATTATCTGAAGAACCTAAGACCCGGGGAGGTGGAAGTTTTCCTGGCTTCCAACGGCCCCGAGACAGGCTTTGCATATTTCAGAGGTAGCAGGTATGCATACCGGCCCGTTAAGGTAGAAGTTAAGGAATCAACCGGGGCGGGAGATGTCTTTCTCGCCAGTTTTTCATACTTCTACACCCGCTGTCCCTTCATTCAGGCGCTGAAGAGAGCGAACGCGTTCACCGCGCTCTTTCTGAAGCACAGAAGCTTCTCATTCTCCATGGAAAAGGTCAACGAGCTGGCGATGGGCGTTGCGGTCGAGAAGCTTAACGATATAAATTCATGGGAATAATTATAACCGCCGATGATGAAACGTCAGCATGCTGAAGATGATGACAAGGGACTTCCCTGAGGTGGTGTTATGGACAGGTACGTCCTGCTTGTTAAGGCCCCAAAGGGCCATGATATATCCCCCGTGCGGGAGGAGTTGAGGGAGTTCCTCTCCCGAAAACATCCGGAACTCAGGGTCGAGATGCACAGGTGCATAGGCCTTACCGTTGACATCGTCATCCTATACAACAACGGAGTGGTTCTCATTAAACGGAAGCACGAACCGTTTAAAGACCACTACGCCCTGCCCGGTGGCTTCGTTGAGTACGGTGAGACCGTTGAAGATGCCGCCAAGAGGGAGGCAAAGGAGGAGACGGGCCTCGACGTGAGGCTCATCAAGCTCGTCGGCGTTTACTCCGACCCGAAGCGCGACCCGAGGGGACACACCGTAACGACGGCCTTTCTGGCGGTTGGATCAGGGGAACTCAAGGCAGGGGACGATGCAAAGGAAGTCCACATAGTCCCGATAGAGGATGCCCTCAAACTGCCGCTGGCCTTCGACCACGGGAAGATTCTGAGGGACGCCCTGAGCCCGAGGTGATATCATGAGGGTAGAATTTCCGGGATTCGGCAGAATAGTCGTGGACGGGAAAACCTACGGCCACGACATCGTGATATACCCGAGCGGAAAGGTGGAAGGGCGCAAGAAGTGGCTCAGCAAAAGGAAGCACGGTACGAGCCATAAGCTCGACCCAGAGGAGCTGAGGGGATACCTGAGCGAGGACTTCGATATTTTGATAGTCGGAACCGGCGCCTGGGGGAAGCTGTCGCTGCTTCCGGAAAGCAGGGCCCTCGTGAGCGATAGGGAGGTAATTGAGAGGCCAACCAAGGAAGCGGCGGAGCTCTTCAATGAACTCCACGGAAAAAGGAAAGTCCTTGCGGTATTCCACATCACCTGCTGAGGGATTTCTGAGTTACCAGAACCCCGAGGAGCGTAAGGGCGAGCGCGTAGGGGTAGCCGAGGAAGTACCAGAGGCCGGCGATTGCTCCGAGGGCAATTCCATTGATTATCATGAGCACCAGGACGTGCCCGAAGTTGGTCTCAGGAACTGACAATTCGCTCTCGCCGTGGTAGAAGAAGGCCATCGCTATCGATGAAGTGAGGAAGGGAAGGAACACCGCCGCCGGCAGAAGGACGAGCAGGCTGACATCGAAGTAAGAGGTTATCAGAACCAGCCCTGCCCCAGCGGTCACCGGGACTGCGTTCATGACCAGGAGCTTTGCCCTGACGAACTGGCCGACCGTTATGGGAAGACTCCGCAGGAACTCAAACTCCTGACCGTCTATTTTTAGCACCGTGTCGATTCCCACGGAGGCCACCCAGGCTATCATGAGGAGAACCGATGCAACCGCCCAGCTCTCAACTTCTCCGGAAGAGAGAATGCCAATGGCACTGGGAAGGATGATGAAGAGGGGGAAGATTAGACCGACCAGCAGTGCGCTCCTCCTGAACGCTATCCTCAAATCCTTAAGTGCGAGTGCCAGGATGGGATGATGGGTCTCCGCCCTAAACCTCGTGATACCCGTGCGTGAAACGGTCACACCCTCCTCCATCCTGTCCCACAGCCTCCTAAGAACGAACCTGTAAATCGGGACGAGAACCGTCAGGTAGCCCAGAACCAGGGGGAGGGAATGGATGGGCTCGGTTATCGAGGCGACCGAGAAAGGATAGGCCAGGGAATACTTCGAGAAGAAGGGCAGAACATCCTCGTAGTGCTCGTTGACGTACTGCTGGACATAGTTGAGGGCGTAGAACATGCTGATGAACAGGATAACCCCAAGGGTTCTGGCGAGGGTTCTGAGCTTCGAAAATCTGCCGCCAACGCTGGCCGAGCCAAAGAACGTGAAAACTACCAGCCCAAGAACGTGGCCGAGGAAAGCTCCGGTGAGTACCCAGAAAAGGCCCAGTACCCCCGGGATTCCGTATTTTGCGGTCATGGCAGCAACCGCCGGCAGGAGTGCAACGACCGCGGGGATGTTGTCAATCGCCAGGAGTACACTGAGGTAGATGGAACTGGTCTTTAGGGGGAGCGGTCTGAGGGGCTCAAAGATTCCCATGGATGTGGCGTAGGACGCATTCACCGTTGTCGTGTAGAGTGCCATTATGAAGGGGAGCAGGGCGTAGGTGGCGAATATAACCGCCGCCCGGCTCTCATCCCCGGCCGCTATCACCGCACCGGCCATCATGATTCCAAAGAACAGGAACGCAACCGACTGGAAAGCTATCCCCCTCTTTATGTCCCCAGTTTTCCGCAACTGCTCTTTGAACTTCTTCGGGTCGGCAGCTATCTGGGGGTTGCTCTTTAAACGCCGGTAGTGGAGCTCCTTATAGAGTATCCTGACTATCTCGAACATGCTCCCACCCTAAAGGGCATCTTTAAGCGCCCTGACTATTCCAGCCACCTCATCCTGGCTCTCGGTGAGCTTGAGGAAGACGTCCTCAAGGCTCTCCTCGTGGGCGAACTCCTTGAGCTGCTCCACGGTTCCCTCCGCGATTATCTCGCCGTTGTAAATGACACCGACGCGGTCGCATATCGTCTCGGCCAGCGCCAGAACGTGGGTGGAGAAAACTATGCTCCTCCCTTCCCCCCGGAACTGGAGTAAGAGCTCCCGCAGGATTCGGGCGCTCTTGGGGTCGAGGCCGTTCATGGCCTCATCCAGGACGAGAACCTTTGGATCGTGGAGCATGGCTGATATGAGGGAGATTTTCTGTTTGGTCCCAAAGCTCAGGGAACCTATCATCTCGCCGAGGTATTTTTCTATTCCAAACGCCCTCACAAAGGTCTCCACGCGCTCCTGGAGCTCTTTCTCTGGAATTCCCCTTACGCTCCCCACGAAGTTGAAGAATTCAACCGGGGTGAGGCTCTCGTAGAGAACCGGTGTTTCAGGGACGTAGCCGACTATCCTCCTCACACCCAGAGCGTCCCTGCTCACATCAACACCGTTAACAACGACTCTGCCAGAGGTGGGCTTCATTATCCCCGAGAGGATTTTCATGGTGGTGCTCTTCCCGCTCCCGTTGGGGCCGAGAAGGCCGTATATCTCGCCGTCGTTGACAGTAAAGGTTATCCCCCGTACAGCTTTAGTTGCGCCGAAGTTTTTGGTGAGGTTCTCAACCTCGATCATTCTACCACCGCATGTAATAATCCAGTGTGATTAATAAACCTTATCCCTTGAATGACTCTTCACCGGAGAAACTCTTAAATAAAATAAGGTACATAATTGGGTAAAATCCAAGCCCTGGTATGGGCTTCAATTTCGTTTCTTGCCCGCGGGTTTGGGTTTGGAGGTGCGGGTATGAGAAAAACCCCTCGGATTTTGGTTCTCCTTTTGCTGATCGCGTTAGTCATCATCAGCGGGTGTCTCGGCAGCACACCCTCCCCTACCGGAACGGCCCCGTCAGCAAGCGGGAGTCCAACAAGCAACAGCGGTGAGACATATTCGATGGAAAGCTCATCAACGGAAACAGGCAGTGAAACCGGAACCGAGACCGTCACCGAGACGGTAACGCAGACTGAAACTCAAACGGAAACCCCGACTGAAACTCCGGCTCCAAACGAGAGCCTCCAGTACGACGAGGACGGGAACGTTATATGCACGGACGATGCCGACCCCGACCTCGGCTGTGAGGCAG
The DNA here is from genome assembly GCF_024707485.1 of Thermococcus thermotolerans. Lineage (NCBI taxonomy): Archaea > Methanobacteriati > Methanobacteriota > Thermococci > Thermococcales > Thermococcaceae > Thermococcus > Thermococcus thermotolerans. The sequence goes on along the minus strand of NZ_CP102602.1, from coordinate 2,036,965 downwards.
GGGAAACCAACGATAACGGAACCGGACCCGGCTTTTCCCTGCCGGATACCCTGATAAACGTCACCCTGGAGCCTGTTATAATACCAGTTTACAGGCTCACCGCGAACTTCACCTACGCAGGACCGATAGGGAGCAACGCTTTCGAGCCGAACGGTGAGGTTATAAAGCGTGTCTCCATAATCACCCAATCCACAGAGCCAGGAAAGAACGTCGGCTTTATGATAACCTTCGAGAACGAGAGCTTGGCCAACGCTTACGTCCATCCCGACAGCTTCAGGGACTTTTTCAGTGGGAAAGTTTACACATATGAGCCGACGGTAATCACCTTTACCGAGGGAGGCGAGTTCGGAAGACTCTGGGAACTCCACCTTTATCGCTTCGGCTTCCAGCTCTACGAGGTAACGGGCGAGGGGCTGGTCTCCATCCAGAACGGGAGCGTCGAGGTTGACGGGGCCGATGTGAGGTTCACAATCGAGAACTTCTCCAGTATCTTCCCCGAAAGGGTTTTCATGAGGATACGCCTCGACTGCGGTTCAGCGACCTGCGAAGAACGCTTCCCGAGGAGGACTTATCCGAGCGTTGGAAGCTTCGTGATAGAGGCAATGAGGGGCTGGATTGACTACTACACGGAAGGCTCCTACGGCAGTCCCGACGACCCTGGAGTTTCCCTCCACGTCGTTGCCGGCGGTGAAGATTTGACATTCCAGCTGATTTTCAAGGACGAGAATGAGTACAGAAGGGCAATGGGGATGAGCCTCAACATCGACGCGGGCGACAGCGGACAAATCGACTGGGCGGGCTGGATAACCCCCGAGAAGTTTACCCTCTACGACATGAACGGGAACGTTTACCGGGAATCGAACGTCACCGTGACGAAGACCTCCACCGGCGAGGTAACCGTTGAGTTCACCGTCGAAAACATCTTCAGCCTGATTCCGTGGAGGGAGTTCCGCTTCTGGTTCTCGGGAAACGGCGGCTACCGCTTCCCGGCAAAGAACAACCTCTGGCTGAACGCTACCAAAGGGCTTACCATAACGGAGGACGTTGACAGATACCTCGTCGTTTTGGTAGAGGATGTTTACATAAGGGAAAACGAAGATTCGAGGGAAGGCGAGATTCAGCTCGTTTCATGGGCCTTCCCCGTTTACTGGGAGCACGAGAACGACTGGAACTGGACGTACGGGCCCATATATGCCGTTAGCTATCCTGGAAAACGGTGGATTGAGGCCAACGACAACAGCAGGCTACTCTACCACGAGGATAGAGCGATAAGCGTCGAGTGGTCATACATCAACGGCTACCCGCTCCTGGCGATGCCCCTGGACGAGGCGAGGGAGTACAAGAAGATATACATCCACACCGCCGGCTGGGACGTTGACGACCCCGGTGAATACCTAACCCTCGGAACGGGCTTTTTGGTGGATTTGGCCCTTGGCCTGGCAACGGGGGAGATAGGGACGGCCATGAAGTATGGCTACTCTGGGGCGATGCTGATCAACCAGCTCTTCACCGGTGAGAGCGCGAGCGACTTCTGGGGTTCCAGGCTGATGGAGGCCTTTGGAGCCAAGCCCGACCCGATAGGCTATAACGCTTTCACTATAGACCCCCATGATGACTACCGCAACGGGAAGCTTATCGAGGTCTGGGACTTCAGCAGGAAAAACATAAGGGTCACTTACCTCGTCTACGAGGTGGACGTTCCGAGAACGCTCCGCTACGACACGCTCAAAGCTTACCTCGACAGGGTGAGCTTCACCAAGGACACGGAACTCCTCGATGATGAGTACTACCTTTACGCGAGGGCCTTTACGCACTTCGAACCCGTTGAGATGGCCGATGTTCCCGATAGCACAGCCGAGAGGACGACAGGAATGGTTCCCGTGGAGGTTTCCTACCGCTATCCACCCGGAAAGAGGGTAATCGATGGAAACAAGGTAACGGTGGAGCCAGAACTGCTCCTCATCGAGCATGCTAGAGCTGACGTTCCCTTCCTCTACCTTGAGTACAACGCCTGGGAGGAAGACGCCGGAAAGTGGGGCAACGACGACGATCCGATGGGACAGGTGGCGATAACGGTTCTCCTCGACAACAACGCCCTCAAGTGGGACACGGTTTCAGCTATTCCCAGGATGGAGTGGGAGTATGACTTCCCGGTCTGCGGCGTCTCCGGCGGCTGCTCAAAGGCGTGGCTTTGGGTGAGGGTGAAGCCGGAGGAATGAATCTTTCTTTTGTTTTATTTCCCAAAGGAGGTGAGACCCATGAAAAAGTTACTTGTGGTGGTTCTGCTGGTAATTCTGCTTTTCTTCGCTTGGAGAGGTGGGCTACTGAATGTTGAAATTAATATCAACGGATTGCCGAAAGTTGAGCAGTCCCCGTCCACCTCAACTCCCTCCCCCACATCTACGACACCAACGGCATCAACCTCAGAGCCCTCTGGAGACTCCGAAGAGACTGTGCCCACCGGCAGTATGCTTTTCCACGCGGATACTCTCCACATCGTGGTGAGTGGGGACGTGAAATATCCCCACACGGCCATAATTACCTATGAAGATGATTCAGAAACCTTCCTTCTGGTGGTTCCGGATGAGAGCTACATCACAGAGAAAAGCTACACCAACACAGGGGCAATCTACATAGACTCGGACTGGATCAGTATAATGAGGATGTCCGAGTCAGACGGGGTATGGTACCATGATTTCTCCACCATCAACAAATCAGGCTTTGAGATCGTTACCAAAGAGGGGTACGTTACATATCATGTGAGCGGTGGGGACTGGGGGGATATGTATCCTCCGGAAGACGTGATGGAAGTCTATGAATACATAGATGGAGTCCTTGACAAAGGACTGCTGGCGAATGCCGTGATCTACGAGGTGGTATATTCCTCCGGCGACGGCGAACTAATGACCTTTGATAGGCTGGAGGCAGATAATGCCTTAAATGGCGAGGTCATATCCACGACAAAAACCCTCCTGGTGGAGACGTATTACACGGTATACTCCATCGGCACTGATGGATACTTAACAACGACTGCATACTACACAGGGGGTGAACTCGCGCCGGTGATATCGGGACTCGCACTTTCGGCAGTATCTCACGACCCGGGAGGAACATCCTACGTCCTTGCTGTGCCCATGGGGTATGAAGGGCGGATAACGTTCCACTTTGATGAGGACGGGAATGTAGCAGGGATAAGCGTTGACGCGGACAGCGTTTCCGCTGGAACGAAGTTTTATGTCGCCCATGTTGAAAACGGAGAGTTCAAGTGAATCCCCTACTTCCTCTCCAGATGCGCCCTCCTAACCTCAAGCACGCCGGAATAGTTGCACTCGCTCCACCTCTTTTCGACCTCGTCGAAGACTATCCTCGCCCTGAAGAAGGGTGCATCTCTAACGAAGGTCTCGAACTCTCCACCTTCTCCTGCCACGTGGATTTTATACTTCTCGTGGAGCTTGATCAGTTCTTCCAACGCTTTCTCGTTTATCCTCCGTCCCAGCCAGCCCTCATCGAGGCCGTATGCTGAAACGCCGACCATGACCACATCGAAGATGCCAATTATCTCGCGCATATACTCTATTGGGTCGCGGTGCCAGGCGGGGGCAAAGCTCTCTATGCCGAGCTCCTTTGCTACCCTGTCAACGCGCTTCTTCTGGTACTCGCTGGCCAAGGCACCGGCAACGACGCCGTCTATCTTTAACCCTTCGAGGACGGCCTTCATGTCCTCTACCTCTTTCTCCTTCTCGCCGCTGGTGAAGCCCTTCACGAGGGGAATCCCTACCGCCTTCGCCTGGAGCTCGGTGAGGTGGATGTTCGGCACATGGTACATGTAGCTGTCATCGCGCTCGCTCACCATCGAGACGAGGTATTTGACCTCGAAACCCTGCTTCAGCGCCCAGTAGAGGGCGTAGTTTGAGTCCTTCCCGCCCGAATACAGCACGGCAACGCGCATCTCACTCACCCGAAAGCTTCAAATCGTCGATGTATAATCCCCCACTGGAGAGTGGCTCGGCGGGGGCTTTAAAAAGGTGATGCCAATGGTGCCAAAGACGGCGGTGATTCTAGCGGCAGGCCTCGGGACGAGGATGGGGGAGAGACCGAAGGGGCTCCTGAAAGTCGCCCGGAGGGAAATCCTGTACCGGACGCTCACCCTTCTCGGGCAAAACGGTGTTGAGAGGTTCGTGATAGTCACCAACGAACGCTACGCTGGGCTTTACCGTGAGTTCATCGAGGGGCACGGCTTCAACGCGGAGCTGGTAGTCAACCCCGAGCCGGAAAAGGGCAACGGACACTCCCTCCACCTGGCGAAAGGCCACATCTCGGAAAGGTTTGTTTTGGTGATGGGCGACCACGTTTACGGCGAGGAGTTCATCCGGGAGGCCCTGAAGGGGAGCGGCCTTATAGCCGACAGGAGACCGAGATGGACGGACGTGGGTGAGGCGACTAAGGTAAGGGTCAGAGATGGCAGGGTTAAGGAGATAGGAAAGAATCTTGAGGAATGGGACGCAGTCGATACTGGCTTCTTCGTCCTCGACGAGGGCATCTTTGAGGTAACCGAGAAGCTGGAGATAGAAAGGGAAGGGGATTACCCATTAAGTGAGGTCGTGAAAAGGGCCAAACTGGCCGTTACCTTCATCGACGGCCTCCCCTGGACAGACGTTGACACTCCCAACGACCTGAAGAAAGCGAGGAGGATGCTCGTGAAGACGGCGGTGAAGGGAACAGGCGATGGCTTTGTCAGCAGGCACCTCAACAGGAGGATTTCAACGGAGATCAGCTACCTCCTCGCCGAAAGGGTCTCCCCGAACGGGATGACGGCAATCACCTTTGCCCTCGGGATGCTCTCGGCCTTTCTGACGCTCGTCAGCCTCCCCTTGGCCGGAATACTCTATCAGCTGAGCTCAATCCTCGACGGCGTTGACGGCGAATTAGCGAGGGCCCAGCTCAGGACGAGCAGGTTCGGGGGCTACATCGACTCCCTCCTTGACCGCTACGTTGACGGCGCGTTTCTGGCCCTCCTAGCCTACTCGACCCTCAGAGAGCCCCTCTGGCATCTGGTTGCCCTCCTCGCTCTCCTCGGCTCGGTGATGGTGAGCTACTCAACCGAGAGGTTCAAGGCGGCCTACGGTGAGGACGCCTACGGCTCTATTCCGGCCCTCAGAAAGCTCCCCGGAAAAAGGGACGAGAGAATCTTTCTGACGATGTTGTTTCTTCTCTACCCCATAGAGGTCTCAGTTAAGGCGCTCTTCCTCCTGCTCGCCATAATCACGAACCTGCGGGTGGTTATGACGGCGTGGCTGATAGGGAGAAAGAAAAGCTGAGTTCAGCCCTCAAGGAACTCAAGGGCCTTCTCCGTCTTCCTGTCGAAGAGAACTATCCTGTCCTCCCGGAGTTTCACAGTCACAGGTTCGCCGAAGCTGAAGTGCTCCCCCTCCGGGGCAAAGACCTTGACAAAGGCCCCATTTACCGAAACGGTGACTATCTGCTCCCTGCCGAGGGGCTCGAAGGAATAGACCGTTCCGGCGAGTCCTTCAGTTTTTTCCTTCACGACCTCGGCGTCGTGCGGCCTGAAGCCGAGGATGACCTCAGTAACACCGAGTCTTTCAACCAGCTCCCGGTACTGACCCGGAACCGGAATCCTGCTTCCGTAAACGTCTAGGTAATACCCCCTAACCTCGGCCTCGACAAAGTTCATGGGCGGGCTTCCGAGGAAGCCGCCGACGAAGCGGTACTTCGGCCTGTAATAGACGTCGTCCGGGCTTCCGACCTGGAGTATCACCCCTTCCCTTATCACGGCTATCCTGTCGGCCATTGCCAAGGCCTCGGCCTGGTCGTGGGTGACGTAAACGGCGGTGATTCCGAGCTCCTTCTGGAGTCTCTTGAGCTCGGCCCTTACCTCAAGCCTTAGGAGGGCATCGAGGTTGCTCAGCGGCTCATCGAGCAGGAGGACGTCCGGCTCTTTGACCAGGGCCCTTGCTATGGCAACCCTCTGCTGCTGGCCACCCGAGAGCTGCCAGGGATAGCGGTCGAGAAGGTTCTCTATGCGGAGCATCTCGGCAACTTCCCTGACCTTTTTGGCTATCTCTTCCTTCGGTGCCTTCCTCAGCTCAAGCGGAAAGGCTATGTTGTCGAAGACCCTCATGTGGGGATAAAGAGCCCAGTTCTGAAAGACCAGACCGACGTTCCTGTCCTTCGGAGGGACATCTGTAACGTCCCTGCCGTCGAAGTATATTCTCCCGCTCGTCGGCCGGTAAATTCCGGCTATCGTGTATAGGAGCGTTGACTTGCCACTTCCACTCGGTCCGAGGAGCGCCATGAACTCCTTATCGGCTATCTCAAGGCTCACCCGCTTGAGGGCCTCAAAGTCGCCGAACCTCTTCGTGATATCCTTAAGGGTGACCTTAACCATTTCAACCACCTCAGCCCTTTATTCCACCCGAGTAGCCCTGGAGGAGGAGCTGCTGGGCGGTGATGAAGAATATTACCGTGGGAAGGAGGTAGAACGTTCCGGCGGCCGCTATGAGGGGCATGTGGGAGTATTCTGCCTCTATGTTGGCCTCTATGAAGGTCGCGAGGGTTGGATAGACGAGGAAGGTTCTCACGTAGATTATGTCCTGCCAGCCGGCGAGGAAGGCGAAGAGGGCAACAGCCAGGATTCCGGGCTTTATGAGGGGTAGCATTATCTTCCTCCAGACTGTTATCCGGGAGGCGCCGTCTATGATTCCGGACCACTCGAACTCCCAGGGGATGGTGTCAAAGAAGCCCTTCATTAGCCAGATAGACATGGGTATCTCCAGCGCCGCCCTCGCGAGTATGACGTACGCGAAGGAGTAGAGCCCGACGACCTCGTAGTTCTGGGGGAACGTGAGGCGGTAGAGGAGGTAAACGCCCACTATGAGGGCAACGCCCGGGAAGGCGTGGAGGACGAGGAGGAGAACCATCATGGTCTTCCTTCCGCGGAAGTCTATCCTTGAGAGGGAGTAGCCGGCTAGGGCGCTTATCCCAGTAACGACGCCGGCCACACCGAGGGCCACTATGAGCGTGTTGAGGGTTATGCGCCATATGTTGACCCTTATTCCACCGGTGGTGGCTATCTTCCCCTGGAAGAGGTTTATCCAGTTCTCAAGCGTCGGGCGGAAGGAGTTGGGGTCGAGATTGGTGACCATCTCCGTGCTGAAGCTCGAAAGGACAAGGAGGGAAAAGCCCAGGATGAGCGGGAGGCTCGCAAGGAGGAGGGCGAGGATTATGAGCCGCTCGTACCTCTTGGGTCTCGTCTCCACGTCCCTCATCAGAAGTCCCCCCTGGGCTTTTTCATCATCCTCTCAAACTTGAGGACCTTGAGCGTCACGAAGCCGCCGAGGATTCCGATTATGGAGAGTATGACAGCCGCTGCAGCGGCCAATCCCTGGTCCTGTTCTCCTCTGCCGAAGGCTGTGTTGAAGACGTAGAGTGCCAAGGTCGTTCCGTAGTCCCTGTTGACGAGATCCCACTGGACGAGCAGGAAGAGGTGCGGATAGGTCGTGAGAAGACTGAGGAACTGCCACGTCAGGACGTAGAGGAGGTGCCATTTGATCATCGGAATCAGAATCCGCCTCGATATCTGCCAGGAGGAGGCGCCATCGACCCTCGCGGCTATGACGAGTTCCTTTGGTATCTGATTCAAGGCCGAGGTGAAGACTATCATTCCGAAACTTACACCCACCAGGCCGTTGACGAAGATTATCACACTCCACGCCCCCCAGGGTGTTACCTGGCCCCAGGGGATGGGCTCCGAGATGAGGCCGAGACTCATGAGGATCGAGTTCAGGGTTCCTATTTCACTCCCGTGGAAGAAGTAGTACCAGACGAGGCTGTAAACCGCTATCGGCGACATCCTGGGGAGGAGCCACAGAAGCCTGTATGAAGATGCCGGCCTCTCGTTGATGAAGAAGGTCGCAAGGGCCAGCGCAAGGCCGCCGAAGACGTTTATCATGAGCGTTATCCCAACGAATACAACGGTCGTCAGGATCACGGCCTTAAACGTCGGGTCGTGCTGGAACATGTAGAAGAGCCTCTCATAGTTGTAGAGGCCGACGAACTCGGTAAGGTACCTGTCAACGTTCCAGTTCCTCATCCGGGTCATGCTTATGTAGATGGTCATGACTAGGGGCACCAGATAGAACAGGAACACCATCAGCACCATTGGGGAAAGAAAGAAGGAAAGGTCCCTGAGCTTTCCCTTTGTCATGGCATCACCTCATCCCTGCGGGAACTTCCAGTCCTTGGGTATCTCACCCTGTATCTCGACGTTTTCCTTGAGCTCCGGGTCGGCGTTGACCTTCTGGATGATGTAGTTGACGGCCTCCTCCGGGGTCATCTCGCCCCTCAGAACCTTGTCGACAGCCTCCTTGAAGATGTCGGCCAAAGCCGGATACTTCGGGTGTGCCGGAGCGAGGTGGGTGTATTCGAGCATGTAGCTGACGTTCGCCAGGAACTGGGCGTTTATCGGGTTGACGGTCGCCTGGACTATGTCCCTGATGTTGTTCTTCACATCGTCGCTCAGGTCGAGGTTGAGGGCCTTGAGGTCGTTGAGCCACTTCTCGTCCTTGATGAGCTTTGCAGCTTCCTTTCTCACCGGCAGGTGGGCGGAGATGACGCTGTGTATGGCGTTTATGTCCGGGTCGCTGGCCTTGATGAGCATCAGGAAGGCGAGCTTGTGGTAAACGTCTTTGAGCTCGTCGTACTTCGGGTTCAGCTGGCCCGCCTTGGAGTTTATCATCCAGACGAAGGGCTGGCTGAGGGTTACCGGCTTGTCCCCCTTCTCTCCAGCGGGGAAGAGGGTATAGTAGAACCAGTCCCTCACCTCTTCAGGCTTCAGGCCCCTCGGTGTTCCGCCCTTGGCGTAGTACTGCTTGGTCTGCCACTCCGTCCAATACCAGGTTCCGCCTATGTCGAAGAGCGCCCTGCCCTCGACTATGGCCGGGTGTATCTGCTTGGCCCAGTCCCAGCTCATTATGTCCTCCGGGAGCAGGCCACCGCGGGCGAACTTCCACTCAACGTAGAGCCACTTGTAAACCGCCGGAACGTCGACGACGAGCTTTCCGGTGTTCGGATCGTAGAGCTTTCCGCCGAAGGCGAAGATGAACTGTATCAGGTCTGGATGAGCCGAACCCTTCCTGTGGATGAGGCCCCACTCGGCGGCGCCTTCGTCCTTGGCCTTCTTGGCCCAGTAGTAGACGTCGCTCCAGGTGAACTCGCCCTTCTTAACCTTCTCATCGAGGCCGTTGAGGTCGAACCCTATCTTCTGGGCCACGTCCTTCCTTATGTAGAGCGGCCTCGCCTCGGTGTCCTGAGGCAGGCCGTAGAGCTTTCCGTCGTACTTTGAGGCCTCAATCATGGACGGGTAGAAGTCGTCGATAACGCTCTGATAGGCCTTGGCATAGTCAGTTATGTCGAGTATGTAGCCCTCGTCAGCCAGTGTCGGTAGGAAAGCATAGCTGTTCACGAAGAAGTCTCCGGCCTGCCCGAGGGGCTGCTTGCTGAGGTACTCCTTGTAGGCATCCTGGAAGGAGGCAACGTAGTGGGTCTCGGTTATGACGATCTTGACGTTGATCCCGTTGTCGGCCCAGATTTTGTTTATTCTCCTCGCGGCTTCAACTATTCCGTAAACCCTCATGACACTGTTCGGGTCGCCGGAACCCCAGGCCGAAAACTTGACCTCATTAACCCCGTTCTGCTCCAGAACCTTTCCTATCTCCACAAGATCCTTTGTAATGTCTCCAGTAAGCTGAACATCAGCCTGAGAAGTCTTCGCTTCCTCGCCACCGATGCAGCCGCTGGCAATTACTCCGAAAATTACCAGTGCAATCAGCCATAGTGCCGCGGCCCTCATGGCTACCACCCTCCGAAGTTTTCAAAAGCGAGCCCAAAAAGGCCCGGAGGGCTTATTTTAGAAAGCGAGCTGATTTCACCTTTTATTCAAGTTTTGTTATTTATAAAATTTTTGGAGGGGGCTCTATGGCCTGCAATCGAGAAACGGAGGGATAATGAGATGTTCAAAGATCCATGAAACCGTTTTCCCACCAAAAACTATTTAACTACTGTAAAATATCTTAGGACAACAAAGGAGGTGGATGAAATGGTCAGGGTTGTCATACTCGGACAGGGATACGTTGCAAGCATCTTCGCGAGCGGTCTGGAAAAAATAAAGGCCGGAAAGATGGAGCCGTACGGCGTTCCCCTCGCCGATGAGCTTCCGATTAAAATCAGGGACATCCAGATAGTCGGTTCCTACGACGTTGATAAAAGCAAGGTTGGAAAGGACCTCTATGAGGTCGTCAAGAGCTACGACCCAGAGGCACCGGAGAGCCTCAAGGGACTCACCATAAGGAAAGGAATTCACCTGAGGAGCCTAAGGAACCTTCCTATCGAGGCCACCGGCCTTGAGGACGACATGACGCTCAGAGAAGCGGTCGAACACCTCGTTAACGAGTGGAAAGAACTCAAGGCTGAGGTCTTCATCAACGTCTGCACCACTGAAGCTTTTGTCCCCTTTGGAAGCAGGGAGGAGCTTGAGAAGGCCATCGCCGAGGACAACAGGGAGAGGCTCACGGCGACCCAGGTCTACGCCTATGCCATAGCCCAGTACGCCAGGGAGGTCGGAGGCGCTGCCTTCGTCAACGCGATTCCAACGCTGATAGCCAACGACCCGGCCTTCGTCGAGCTCGCCAAGGAGAGCAACATGGTGGTCTTCGGTGACGACGGTGCCACCGGTGCAACTCCGCTCACCGCCGATGTGCTCAGCCACCTCGCCCAGAGGAACAGGTATGTGCTCGACATAGCCCAGTTCAACATCGGCGGAAACAACGACTTCCTTGCCCTAACCGACAAGGAGAGGAACAAGAGCAAGGAGTTCACCAAGAGCTCCGTCGTCAAGGAGCTCCTCGGCTACGATGCACCGCACTACATCAAGCCCACGGGCTTCCTCGAACCCCTCGGCGACAAGAAGTTCATAGCGATGCACATCGAGTACGTCAGCTTCAACGGTGCCAGGGATGAGCTCGTCATCACCGGCAGGATAAACGACAGCCCTGCCTTGGCGGGACTCCTCGTCGACCTTGTGAGACTTGGAAAGATAGCCATTGAGAAGAAGGCCTTCGGAACGGTCTACGAGGTCAACGCCTTCTACATGAAGAACCCGGGTCCGAAGGAGATGGGCAACATACCGCGCATCATCGCCCACGAGAAGATGAGGGCCTGGGCTGGTCTGAAGCCGAGATGGCTCTGATTCTCTAAAACTTTTTAATCTCCTTGCCCTATTTTTCTCGGAGGGAAGCCGATGAGCTGGAAGAGAGGAGCCTATCCTGAGTTCACGCTTGAGGATGCCGTTGCGGTTCTTTTCATGCTCCAGAATCCGACGGGGAGAAAGGCGATATCAGAAGTTCTTGACCTTGGAGAGGGAAGCGTCAGGACGCTTTTGAAGAAGCTTTCACTGCTGGGCGTTATAAGCTCAACCCAGCGGGGGCATTCACTCAACAGGGAGGGAATAAAGCTCCTTGAGAGACTATCGGAGAACTTTTCGGAGGTTCAGAGGGTTGGAGAGGTCGAAGGCTACCCTGCATACGGGCTGGTGGTCAGAAATCCGCCGGAGTTCAAGAGCATCGAGCTCCGCGACGAGGCCATAAGGTTCTTTGCCAAGGGGGCCATGATCCTCGTCGTGAGAGACGGCGAGCCCGTTTTTCCGGAGGATGAGAGGCCGTTGAGTGAAACCATGCCCGCTCTGGCCGAAAGACTGGGGGAGGCCTTCAGGCTGAACGATGGAGACCTCGTCGTGGTAACCTGGGCGGAGAAAGAGGCCGACGCCATGAAGAGCGCCTACCACGTTGCACTGACCCTCAAGGGCGACGGACTGTCTGAGGAGATAAAGTCCCTCGTGAGGTGAAGGTATGAAAAAGCTTATTCTCGCCCTTGACGTATACGACCGGGAGAGGGCACTTGAGATAGCAGAGTGCACGGCGGACTATCTCTGGGCAATTAAGGTGAACTGGCCGCTGATAATAGGCTCCGGCCTGGAAATCATCACGGAGCTGAAGCAGGTTACGGGACTTCCGGTAATAGCGGACCTCAAGCTGGCGGACATACCGAACACCAACAGGCTGATAGCGAGTAAAGTCTTCGAGGCCGGGGCGGACTACATCATTGTCCATGGCTTCCCCGGGAAGGACAGCGTTGAGGCCGTTATGGAGCTTGGGGAGACCATAATCGTCGTCGAGATGAGTCATCCCGGCGCGAGGGAGTTCATCCAGCCGGCGACGGACAAACTAATCGAGCTGGCCAACGAGCTTGAGCCCTTTGGCGTCATAGCACCGGCTACGAGGCCGGAGCGCGTTTCGTACATACGCTCTAAGCTGAAGCCTGGAATCAAAATTCTCACCCCAGGTGTTGGAGCCCAGGGGGGTAAGGCTAGAGAGGTTTTAAAGGCCGGTGCCGACTACATCATAGTGGGCCGGTCGATATACGCAGGAGAGAACCCTCGGGAAAGCGCACGGATTCTCTATGAGGAAACCCTGGAGGTGTGAACCATGGAGCTGAAGGTCAAGCACCCTCTCAGCAAGAAGGAGGTCAAGGAGATAATCCGCGAGATGGGGGCAGTATTCGGTGAGGAGATAGCAAAGAAGATGCTCAACAAGAAGGACAGGGTCGAGGTTGCAGAGTTCGACAAGACGACTGAGATACTCCTCGTTAACGGCAAGCCGTTCTTCATCAGGAGGAAAGACCTCATATTCCCGCTGGTCATAGCCCTCTACGAGCTCTCCAACGAGGAGGACCTGCGGAAGTGGCCGAGAAGGGTAGTGGTCGACGCCGGTGCGGTGCCGTTCATAATAAAGGGTGCCGACGTCATGGCGGCAGGGATAACCGATGCCGATGAGAACATCAGGGAGGGCGACTTCGTCTTTGTGGTGGAGGAGGACTACGGAAGGCCTTTGGCCATAGGCATCGCCCTGATGAGCGGTAAGGCCATGAAGGAGAAGCCCAAGGGAAAGGCAGTGAAGAACATCCACCACGCCAAGGACAGGATCTGGGAGCTGACGGTGGGCTGAGATGGAGGAAAAAGGCGGGGGAAAAAGAAAAATCCGCGTCCTCGTCGGTGGGGTTTTCGACATCCTGCACGTCGGCCATATCCATTTTCTCAGCCAGGCCAAGGCTCTGGGAGATGAGCTGATAGTGATAGTCGCCCACGACGAGACCGTTAGGAGACAAAAACGCAGGGAGCCCGTGAACAGTGCCGAAGACAGGGCAGAACTCCTCAGGGCACTAAAGGTCGTGGACGAGGTTTACATAGGTTCCCCCGGAGGAATAGATTATGAGCTTGTGAAGCGGATAAACCCGGATATAGTCGCAGTGGGGCCCGACCAGAGATTCAGCTGCGAGCGCCTTAAGGATGAACTGAAGAAGCACGGAATAAACGCGGAGGTCATAAGGATACCCTACCTCTACAAGAGGGACAGGGCAAAGACCAGCAAAATAATCCAGAGGATAATAGAAACGTTCTGCGACTGATTTTAGCCCCTTATTCCACTTGGATTAAGAGGGAGCCGGGGCGTGATTTTAGAGGGCTGATTCTAGCCCTGAATTGAGTGGTCTGGATTAACGTCAGAGTTTGAATCTACCCATGTACTCCCTCAGGAACTCCGGATCCTCTCTTTTCACCGCACTCATCAGCTCATCGAACTTCATTTCCCCTAGGGCAAGCTTCAGGTAGTAGTAGAGGTTGACCGCGTCCTCGACTATGACGCTCTGCCTCCTGCCCTCCTCGCCGTAGAGCTCGATGAGCTTTCTGTTCATGTCGAGACTGATGTAAAGGGTCTTCTGCTTCTTCTCCCTTTTCATGTCCTTTGACTTGGCCTTCCGGTCTTTCTTGGGCCTTGACGGCCGCGTAAGCTCGTTAACGGAACCATCAAAAAGCTTGGGAATTTTATCCTTCGACAATTTCAACCACCTCTCTCGCGAGTTTTAGAAGAGCCTTGGAGGCCCTACCATCTCCGTCGAACTCGAATATGCTCATCCCCTGGCTCTGGGCCTTTTCAAGGGCTATCGCCTTCGGAATAGTGGTCAGTATTGGGGCGTCCGGATAGGTTGCCCTGAGCTCCTTGAGACGCATCTTCGGAACCTTCGTCTGGCGGGTGAACTTGTTGGGGACGAGGCCGAGTAACTTCAGGTTCTCGTTGGTTTCCTCACGGATCATGCGCATGAGGTTGAACATGAGCTGCATTCCTATGACACCGAAGTAGCTCAGCTCAAGGGGTATCAGGACATAGTCCGAAGCCGTGAGCGAGTTGACCAGGAAAATTCCCATACTCGGTGGGTTGTCTATGAGCACGTAGTCGTAGTCGGGCAGTATTGGAGTTAGGGCCTTTTCAAGACGCCTTTCACGGTTGTAGGCGTTGATGATTTCTATCTCCCTGGCGGAGAGATTGAGGTGGCTCGGGATTAGGTGGAGGTTCTCCCGCACCTCAACGATTGTGTCCTCGATATCGCTCTCCCTGGTCATCAGCGTCCCCACGTTGCTGTCCCCGTACTGAAGGACGTCCATGCCTATCAGCCCAAAGGTAAGGTTGAACTGCGGGTCTATGTCAACGAGAAGAACCCTCTTACCCATGGCCGCTAATGCATGGCCGAGGTTCATGGTCAGAGTGGTCTTCCCAACTCCGCCCTTCTGATTGGCTACGCTGATTACGACGGCCACTGGAACCACCTGCCAAAGGTAAAGAAAGGTCAGGCGATGTCTATGAAATCATCGAGAACCCTTCTCGCGTAGGGCGGGAGTTCCTTCTTCTCCTTCTTGGCGATTGTCGTGAATATCTTGTCGAAGCCATTGTCCGTCGACTTGAAGGGCTTAACGGGTTCCGGAGTTATGATGTTCTCCTTGAAGGAGGAGCCAACGCGGAGGGCGTGTTCACCGCCCAGGATGTGGGGGCTTTTAACGCCTGTCATGATGACCATTGCCCTGACGACCTTGCCCATATCCTCGTCTATCCTCGCACCCCACTTGATTTCGCTCTTCTCGCCGAGCTTCTCGTAAACGATGTTCATGGCGTCGTTTATCTCGCCGAGGCTCACATCAGGCCCGACGGTGAAGTGAACCAGTGCCCTGTCCCCGCTACCGTACTCTACCTCAAGCATCTTGTTTTCGAGCGCGTTCTTGACGGCATCAACCGCCCTGTTGCTTGAGTCGCTCTCACCTATTCCAATGAGTGCCGCACCTCCGTTGTGCATGACGCTGTAAACGTCGGCGAAATCGATGTTAACCATGGATGGGAGCTTTATGGTTTCGGTGATGCCCTTAACCATCCTGGCTATTATCTCGTCGGCAAAGCGGAAGGCGGCATTAATGGGGAGCTTCGGAACGAGCTTGAGGAGCTTGTCGTTCTCGATGATGATAACAGTGTCGGAGTAGTACATGAGGGCCTTTATTCCCGCTTTGGCCTTCTCAATCCTTATCTTACCCTCGTTCTTGAACGGATAGGTTACAACGCTGACGACAAGCGGTTCCCTAAAGCGGCCGTTGTGCCTGGCACGCTCCTTTATGACTTTGGCAACAACGGGAGCAGCGCCCGTACCGGTACCGTTACCCATGCCTGCGGTTATGAACACAAGATCGGCGTCACCAATGGTCTCGGCAATCTCGTGGGCGCTCGCTTCTGCCGCCCGGTAGCCTATCTCAGGGTTTCCACCGGAGCCCTTGCCCTGAGTTATCTCCTTGCCGAGGAGAAGCTTCCTGTGGGCCTTCGTCCTAGCAAGGTGCTGGGCGTCGGTGTTCATGGCTATGAGCTCCGCACCCTGAACGCCAAGCTCGTAAAGCCTGGTTATGGTGTTGTTTCCAGAACCACCGACACCGACTATGACGATTCGTATCAGATCCTCAAGGTTTTCGTCGGAGAACCCCTCAAACTTTGCGGTTCTGGGCTCGTCGTCCAGATCAAGTTTTATTCCGGCCTGTTCCAGGAGTTTAAATACCATCGCCCCAACCCCCTCAACACGTCTGGCTTTGGATAACAATGATTCTATTACATGATTTTAGCGGCTTATTTCAGGATGTAGTCAGGCGTTGAGCGTTCCTCAGTCTCGAGCTGATAAAGCTCCTTCTTCAAAAGCTCGCGAATAGCTTCCCTGATGATTTCGCTTCTGTTGGGATAAACACCCTTCTTAACCAGCTGATCCATGGCGTTAATCAAGCCCTGGGGGAGCTGTACACTGATGATACGCATTCTGCTCATCCCTGCACCACCCAGTTCAGTAAGCCGCTGAAATAACTAGTGATTTAATTAGTTAAATACTTTGCGGATGCATGATAATATTATGATATTATTAATCTCAAAAATTTTTTAGAAATATCCCAAAATACAAAAAATGCTTCAGATTTATAAAAATTGAAGGGGAGAAAGGGTTTTAACATCGAATATTTCACCCAACTTCGGGGAGCTCAATGAGAGAGATAACGGAAAACCTCCACATCACAAAGGTCCACGTGAAAAACGCCGAGAGCCTTATTCCAAAACTTGGAGGGGACGTTCAGATAGTCAGTGCCGAGTGCTGGGAGGCCGTGGCATTTGCGGCATTGGTGGTGCTCCGTTCGTTTGAGAGAAATACAAACCACGCGAGAACACCGGGGGGAGAACTGCTCATTCGCCTGGCCGGAACGCTCCAGATAAAAGATGCCATAGCCCGAAACGGTATAAAAAACGGCGAGAACTATTTGGTGGTCTTTGGAACCCGCGAAAGGGCTCTGGAAGTGTTAAGCGAACTCAACCTTAACGAGCTTCCAATGACCGACTGTGAGCGGGAAAAAGTGAAAACTTTTTTTGAAAAAGCGGCACTCATTGAAGTTTTGTAGATATTTTGTGCCCGTTTCTGTACCAAATTGAGGATAGGTTTATAAAATCCCTTCCTCATTTTCGAAGTGCCTGAGGTGATGCTCATGAAGTATAAAAAGCGCAAGTATTTCCTTGCTGGCAGGATAAACCTCATTCAGCGCTCAAAAATCAGGGAGCTTTTTGAGAAGGCAAAGAAGATGGACGATGTTATATCCCTCGGCATCGGTGAACCGGACTTTGACACTCCCCAGGTCATCAAGGAGGCCGCGAAAAGGGCGATAGATGAAGGTTATACCCACTACACCCCCAACGCGGGCATCCCCGAGTTTCGTGAGGCTATTGCCGAATACTACAAGACCCATTACAAGGTTGACGTTTCTCCCGGGGATATAATAGTCACGGCCGGTGCCTATGAGGCCACTTACCTGGCCTTCCAGACCCTCCTTGAGCAGGATGATGACGTTATCATCCCAGACCCTGCGTTCGTCTGCTACGTTGAGGACGCCAAGATAGCCGAGGCGGGAATCATCAGGATACCCCTCAGGGAGGAGAACGATTTCCAGATAGACCCCGATGAGCTCGTTGAGGCCATAACCAAGCGCACTAGGATGCTCGTCATCAACTATCCGAACAACCCGACTGGCGCCGTCCTCAAAAAGAAGACCGTGAAAGCAATAGCTGACATAGCCGAGGACTACAACCTGTACATACTCAGCGACGAACCCTACGAGCACTTCCTCTACGAGGGGGCCAAGCACTACCCGATGATAAAGTACGCCCCGGACAACACGATTCTGGCGAACAGCTTCTCCAAGACATTCGCCATGACAGGCTGGCGCCTTGGCTTCACCATAGCCCCAACCCAGGTCATCAGGGACATGATAAAGCTCCACGCCTACGTCATCGGTAACGTTACCTCGTTCATCCAGATAGCGGGAATAACAGCCCTCCGGGACAAGCGCAGCTGGGAAGCTGTTGAGAAGATGCGCCAGACCTATGCCGAGAGGAGGAGGCTCGTCCTCAAGCACCTCAACAGGATGCCCCACATAACGCCGTTCAAGCCAAAGGGAGCGTTCTACATCTGGGCAAAGATCGACCCGGGCCTGGACATGAGCAGCGAGGACTTCGCCGAGTGGCTTCTGGAAAACGCAGGGGTGGTCGTGATTCCGGGAACCGCATTTGGAAAGGCCGGAGAGGGCTGGGTAAGAATAAGCTACGCTACGGACAAACAGAGGCTCACCGAGGCCATGCGGCGGATGAACGAGGCGCTCTCAAAGCTGTGAGGGTGAAAGCGCGATGGACGGTATAGCCGCCATCTTTTTTATGATCTTTCTGGCGGAGCTCGGGGACAAGACCCAGCTCACGACTATGGTTTTGGCCTCAAAATACGGGTGGAAGACGGCATTCGCCGGCGCGATTCTTGGTCTCGCGGCGGTGAATTTGCTCGGGGCCATACTAGGGGACAAACTGGGAGAAATGGTACCAATCGAGATCGTTCACAAGTTCGCGGGAGCACTTTTCATTGTTTTCGGTGTTCTCATGATACTCGGAAAGCTCTAGGAGGGATAAACATGGACAAACGGTGGAGTTCAGTCCTGCTTGACACGTTGGTCATGACCGCCGGCTTCGGAACCCTGACCATGATGGCGGTCGCAAAGCCAGATGTGATAGCCCACTTCGGAATTGGAAGTGCCGAGTATGAGTGGCAGCACATAGCTTACGTTTTCGGCCTCTTCATAGCATTCCTCCTCGGACACACCCGGATATACGAGGGGAGCTTTAAGAAGAGCGTGGCCATAGCGCTCAGCTGGGCGGCCATAGCTCAGGCGCTCATTCCAATCGCACCCAACTGGTACACCGTCGTCTTCCTCAGGTTTATCCAGGGTTTCGTCGTCACGCTCGTGCCGCTCTTCAGCACCCAGATAGCACACTTCTTTGTTGCCGAGAGGCCCTTCGCCAAGGGCATAATCCTTTCGGGCATCTTCTGGGGAGGTGTCTTTGGAAGCATAAGCGCCAAGTACGCGGTCGGAGCCTTCGGCTGGAAGGGCGGCTTCTGGGTCACGGTCATCATAATGTACGCGGTTCTCGTCCTTTGGTGGCTCTTTACGGAGGACTTTGAGATAGTCCACAAAACAGAGGGCGGCCAAAAGATAAACGTCTGGAAGATGCCCTTCACATGGGTGCTCGGTCTTACTTTCTTCCCCGCTCTGTGGATTATATTTACAATTGTAGGGTTCTCAGCGTCCCTCGGCTATGAAATCGGCTGGACAAAGGAGCATGTGGCAACACTGAGCACGAGTCTCAACGTATCCAAAGCCCTCTGGAGCATAGGTATGGGATACATGGGCTATCTTCTCTCCAGGAAGAACCCGAGCGCCAAGGGGCTCTTCAGGGCCATCGTTCAGGTCATGATATTCTCCTACGCGGTGGCTTTCGTCGGTCTCCTCATCTACGGAAAGGCAATGCTCGCCGGAAACTACACCCTAGCCCTCGCCTCGGTCGTCCTCATCGGCGCCCTCCAGGGAACCGGGCCGGCATTCTGGACCAGTGCACCGGCGACGTATCCAAAGAGCATCTTCCCGAAGGCCAGCTTTGCCCTCGGACTCATCTCGAACTCAGCCAACGTCATAGCCCCGGGACTCACCGACGCACTGGCAAGACAGAGCATAGGGCTTGCCCTCGGGGAGCTGGCGGTAATGCCTCTCCTCGGAATCCTGACGCTGGTCGTCGTATCCAGGATGAGGCTCCCGGTGGAGGAGCTGGGCGATGAGGCCTAAACCCCTCATCGTTTCCTTTTTCGTTCTTCTTGCGCTCTTTTTCTACGGGATAGCGGCGATGAGCTTCGGAGAGAGGTATAACTTCCCGGGATACGTTGTGGTCGGGAGCATACATCTCCTCTTCGCATACGGGGTTCGGATCGGCCACGAGACAATCGTAGACCTGGCGGCGTACATAGCCCTGCTCGACCTGCTCTTTGGACTCCTCTGGGTGATGGTGGGACTTTCCGTTCCGGCGATAACACTAACCCTCCTCTCGGCCCTGATCCTCTTCGTCCTGATGGACGAGGAGGTAAGAAGCGAGCTCAAAATGCCGTGAGCAACCTTTGCTTGCGCAAAGCTTGACCAAAGAAACTTTGCGGGGCAAAGTTTCATCAAAGTTCGTGATTCCTGTGATAGGAAGCTTTTTGGTGAGTGTTTGCGCTTTCCAATAGCCCCGTTGGATGTGTGAAATTCCTCAAAGTTAAGAGCCGTTACCATTAGGTTCACACTTTCGCGCGCTCCGAAGGAGCGCTTTTTAGAGGAAACCCCGTTAATAACCCCCTAAAGAGAATTTCCCTGAGAAAATAGCCGTTGGAAAGTGCAAACGCTCTCAGAATCACAGTTGGGAGAAGAATCACACACTTTTGATCAAACTTTTGCGGAGCAAAAGTTTGTAATGGTGCGGGGGCGGGGATTTGAACCCCGGAACCCCTACGGGACGGGACCCTAAATCCCGCGCCTTTGGCCAGGCTCGGCTACCCCCGCGCGGTTTTGAGTTATTTCCAGCGCTTTAAAAACTTTGAGGGGAAAGGCTTATAAGGATGTAAAGGAAACTTTACGTAAAGGAAACTTTACATGGTGATGTGAATGAACGAACTCGTCCTAGTCATACTGGTCGCCCTGCTCGGCGGGGGACTCTTGGGCTATTTCATGACCCGGACGATGGTGGAGGGCATTGGGGTCCCTCCAGACGAGAGGGCCTTCGAGATAGCCAAACTCTCGGCGGCGAAAACTCTGGAGCTGGTTCTGGCGGTGGACATCGTTGCCCTATATTACTCGTGGCTCGTGATGAAAAACGAGACGTGCACCAACCTCGCCGTCCTGATATTTGCCACAATTTTCTTCGGGAACCTGGTATTCAAAGCCTATTACGCCAGGAGGATGTGAGCCCATGAAGAATCGCCTGCGCGAGCTGAGGGAGGAGCTGGGCATAACCCAGGAAGAGCTGGCGAAAGCCCTCGGCGTTACGAGGCAGACGATTATAGCCATCGAGAAGGGCCGCTATGACCCATCGCTGAGGCTGGCCTTCAAGATAGCGCGCTTTTTCAACAGGAAGATTGAAGAAATCTTTATCTATGAGGAGGGTTAAAGGCGTTGGGAGGGCTGAAAATGCCCATGGTTGAAGTTCTGAATCTGGAGAAGGACTACGGAAAGGTAAAGGCCCTCAGGGGGATAAGCTTCTCCATCAACGAGGGTGAAATCTTCGGGCTCATCGGTCCGAACGGTGCGGGAAAGAGCACGACCCTCAAGATACTATCAACGCTTCTCAAACCGACTGGTGGGAGTGCGAAGATAGACGGCCACGACGTGGTTAAGGAGGCCGATAAAGTCAGGGAGATTATCAGCTACCTGCCGGAGGAGGCCGGCGCCTATAAGAACCTGACGGGCTACGAGTACCTCCAGTTCATGGCCCGGCTCTACGCCAAGGACGAGGGGAAGGCAAGGAAGATGCTTGAGCTGGGAATAGAGCTCAGCGGGCTGGGAGAGAGGCTGTACGACAAGGTGTCGACGTACTCCAAGGGAATGACGAGGAAGCTCCTCATAGCCAGGGCGCTCATGGTGAAACCCAAGCTGGCGATACTCGACGAACCGGCGAGCGGATTGGACATAGTCAACGCCTACGCGATAAGGCAGACGATAAGGCGCTTCGCGAGGAGCGAGGGAGTCACGTTCCTCATATCGAGCCACAACATGCTTGAGGTTGAGTTCCTCTGCCACAGGGTGGCCCTGATAAACAAGGGCGAAATCATCGAGGTGGGAACTCCAAAGGAACTGAAGGAGAAGTACGACGCGGAGAACCTTGAGGAGGTCTTCATGAGGGCAGTAGGGGCGAACATCAGCGAGCCAATAGGGGGTGAGGGCGGATGGGCGACTTCTGGGTGATGGCCAAGAAGGAGCTGTGGAACCTCTTCAGGGACAAGAAGCTCGTCTTCGGCCTCGTGGTCGTCCCGCTTATACTGCTCCCGGTGATGGGAAAGGCCGTGAACATCGGCATGGAGCAGGCACAGGGGGAGACCCAGGTCACGATAGTCAACTTCGATGAAGGTGCCTACGGAAATCTGCTGATAAAGGCCTTAGAGGTTGCCCCCAACGTAACTGTTACGGTGGTTAACGCAACGACGCTTGATGAGGCCATTCAGCAGGCCATCCAAAAGGAACAGAACGTTCTCGTGGTGATCCCTCCCGACTTCACCGCGAAGCTTAAGGTCAACGAAACGGCCACAGTTGAGATATACGGAATTTTCACGACCATAGGCACTGGCATAAAGGAGAGCGTCAGCGAGGGCAGGATAAACGCGGTTTTGGGAATACTCAGCGATGAAATAGCCCGGATAAAGGTGAAGAACCTCGGAGCGAGCAACCCCGACGCCATACTCCAGCCGATAAGGACCGAGAGCAGGTCCGTCATAAACAACCGTGTCGTGGACATCTCACCCACCGCGGTTTCAAGCGTTATAGCGGCTCAGGCGTTCACGATACCGCTCATAGTCTTCATGATGGTCATGATAACCTCTCAAATGGCAGCTGGAGCAATAGCGAGCGAGAAGGAGAACAAGACGCTGGAAACGCTCCTCACCCTTCCGGTGGCGAGGACGAAGATAGTCGCTGCCAAGATATTCGGAACGGCCATGATGGGTCTCGTTGCGGCCATAGCTTACATGATAGGCATGCGCTACTATATGAGTTCCTTCGGACTTGGCTCCGGCGGGGTGAGCCTTGAAGATCTGGGCCTGGTCGTCACCCCAACGGGGGCACTGATGTTCGCCCTGGTAGTGTTCCTGACGATAATAATCGCCCTCAGCCTGGCCATGATAGTGGCGACCTTCGCCGAAGACGTGCAGAGCGCAACGACCCTCGTGAGCGCGGTGATTCTTCCGCTGGCGTTTCCGGCTTTCCTGCTGATGTACACCGACATCAACGACCTCCCAGCCCTCGTCAGGTACGTCCTGCTGGCGATACCCTTCACTCATCCGGTGATAGACTACCGCTATGTGCTCCTGAGCAACTACACCCCGCTGATCATGAGCACCGTTTACCTGGCAGTGCTGGCGGTTGTTATACTCTACGCCACGGCATGGCTGTTCTCCACGGAGAGAATCCTCACGGCACAGGTCAGCTGGGGCAGAAAGAAAAAAGCCGCTGAATAGTTTCTTTTTTACTCTATTGGCACGCCGTCCCTTGTCCTCGGCGCGAGCCACTTCATGAGCCTCTGAGGGTCCTTCGTGCGGATTATTATCGTTATTGGGCCGAGAGGGCTCTCCTCGTTGAAGTTCACCACACCAGCGTAGGCAGCCTGCTTGTTCACCTTCACAATTATCTCCTCACCGAAGTAGCCCTCCTCAAGGAAACTCCTGGCCGTGTCGAGTATGGCCTGTCCGCGGAAGAGCTCGTAGAGTCTGCTCAGGGCCTTTCTGTTCCTCGTTTTGCCTGTCAGAATGATGTAATCGCCCCTATCAAAGGCCTCAAACTCAAGTCCCGGAATCAGGTTCAGCATCGCCCTCCTGACCTTCTCGATATCCTCCGTCGGATAAACGTAAGCCTCAACCTCAACTTCCTCAAAGAGCTCCATATTCTCACCCAGAAGAAGCTCGCGGGAAGGCTTATAAACCCCACCGCCCAAATAGTTAGGGTGACCTAATAGTGTTAGAAAACTTCGTGGCAAGCCTCGCGGAGTGGATACTGGGCATCTCGAACGGCGAAATCATGTGGGTTGCCTTCTATGCCGGACTTTTCGTCGCACTCATGACATCCCTCGGTGCCATGGTAGCCATATTCTCGAAAAGCCTCCCAGAGGGAGGCGTTGACTTCGCCCTCAGCTTCGCCGCCGGAGTTATGATAGTGGCGAGCTTTACTTCCCTCATCCTGCCGGCGATAGAGAGCACCGGCTCCTTTGCACCTGCAGGAATAGGAATAGCCCTTGGGGTGCTGCTCATCTACGCCATAGACCGCTTCCTCCCCCACGAGCACCTCGTCAAAGGCTACGAAGGCCCTAAGTCCATGAAGGACAAGCTGAGAAAGGTCTGGCTTCTGGTTATAGCGGTGATAATCCACAACCTGCCCGAGGGCCTCGCTGTTGGAACGTCCCTCGTCTACAACCTTGAGGTCGGTCTGGTGACCACCCTGGCCATCGGGATTCAGGACTTTCCCGAGGGAACCGTTGTTTCCCTGCCCCTGGCCACGATACAGAAGAAGCGCCTCCAGCCGATAGCGATGGGCGTGCTGAGCGGCTTCGCCGAGATGGCCATGGTCCTCCTTGGGGCGTACTTCTTCAGCATCTTCAGCTGGATGCTTCCCTACGGCCTCGGCCTGGCGGGCGGGGCGATGCTCTACGTGACCGTGAAGGAGATGATCCCCGAAATATACAGGGGGAAGAAGAACGAGACCCTCATAACCCTCGGGTTCTTCCTGGGCTTCTATGTGATGCTGTTCCTGGATTCAATGCTGGGTTAGAATCCTGTCTACCAGCTCCTTTACCCTTTTATCGTACTCGTCCTTCGTTCCGTCGTTCACTACCATGTGGTCTGCCATTGCTATAACGTTGCCTATGCCGAACTTAAGCTCCTTCCAGTCCCTTTCCTCGAAGTCCTCCCAGGTTTGGGGGTCGTCGTGTCTTCCCCTGGCTTTGAGCCTCTCGAAGCGGAGCCTTGGAGGTGTGTGGACTGCAATGATGACTATCTCCTCATTTGGGAAGGCGCTCCTGAAAGTGCCAACCTCGTCGAGGGACCGGACACCGTCAATGACAACCAGCGTGCTCTTTTTCAGGAGGCTCTTGACCTTCTCGACGGTGAGCTTTGCAACCGCGTTCTGTCCGAGTTCCTGCCTCAACCGTATGCTGACCTTGGCAACGTTTTCCTTGGTCAGCTCCAGGCCGCGCTTTGCCGTCTCTTCCCTCACGACGTCCCCCATAGAAACGCTCGGAAAGCCTCTCCTCTCGAACTCCTTAACGATCTTGCTCTTTCCCGAACCAGGCATTCCAGTCACGATGATTATCATAGTGCCCACGCCAGAGTAAAAGGGCTGGATTTAAAAGCTTGACCCTCACTTAAGGAAGTCATCGAGGGTTCCTTTCCGGGCCTTTTCAGCCTTTTTGGAATCCTTTTTAGCCCCCTTGGGGAGTTCCACGCCGAAGTATCGGAAGAGCCCCTCGATAACCTTCATTCCGATTCCCTCGACCTCCAGAAGGTCTCTCACCTTGGCGCGCATTATGTCCTCCTGCGTCCTGAAGCCGGCGTTGTAGAGCGCCCTCGCCCTCTTCCTTCCGATGTTGGGCAGTTTAACCAGCTCAAGGAGTTCCTCCCTAACTCCGTGCCTCAGCCTCAGGTGCAGGTCTCTCAGATAGTCCAGCACGTCTTTCTCAGGCTCAAAGAGCTTGTAGAGTTCGATGAGCGAATACGTCAGCCAGTCCGCCAGCTCCAGAATCCTGTAGAGGTCACCGGGGTCTATGCTGTACGTCTCGTATATCCTCGCCTCCGGAACCTCGTTTATCCAGTCGAGGAGGATTTTTGCGGTCTTTATCTCGCCGAGGAAGGTCTGGAACCTGTAGTCCTCGTAGTAGGGGATGTTCGTGTACAGCTTCTCCTCGAACTCGTATGCCAGGTCGAGGTAGTCCTCCATCTCCCGTTTCCTAGCGTTCAGCGTCGCCATGTCCGGCGTCGAGGCTATCAGCTGGAAGATTCCGAAGGGGTTGGGGTTCCTCTCAAGCTTCGGGAAGGCGTCCTTGAACTTCTTCGCCGTCAGCGGGTCGATGTAGAGCTGGGAGGTGCGCCTTCCGAAGGGGAGGGCTATGAAGCGGTCGTTCATGTCCATATCAACGAACTCGTTTTCGATTAGGAAGTAGACTATGTCCTTCGCCTTGTACTCTATCGAGCTCGTGTCCTTCCTCTGGTGGAAGTAGAAGGTCTTCTCAAGGAAGCCTATCAGCTCTCTGAAGTTTGAAACGCCAAAGTTCGTTATTAAAGCCAGAACCTGACTCCTGAAGGCCTGCTCGTTGGCGAGCATCGAGAACAGCTTTTCCGGCTTTCCGTGGATGTACTTATCCATCAGCTTCCTTGGATCTTCAGTTCTAGCTACGATAATCGCTTCTCCTATCTTATCGTATTTCGGCCTTCCGGCGCGCCCCATCATCTGCTGTATCTCAAGGACGGGTATGTCCGTCCAGCCGAAGCCGGCGTAGCGCTTGGTGTCGCGGATTATAACACGAAATGCGGGCGTATTGACGCCGGCGGCAAGGGTGGGGGTAGCCACGATTACTTTTATCAATTTAGAGCGAAAGGCATCTTCTATCATAGTCCTCTCCGCTCTACTCAGGCCGGCGTGATGGAAGGCGACTCCCCCCTTGATGGCATTTTTGAGCTTCTCGTTGGTCGGGTTCTCCTCAAGGGAATCCGCGAGCTCCTTGAGCTGCCTCGTTTCAGGCTTCGTGAGAAAGCGGGCTATCTTGGTTGACAGCGAGACAGCCTCTTTTTCCGCCGAGCGCCTTGTATTGACGAACACAAGCGCCTGCTTCCCCCTTTTGACAGCATCGACCGCCAGGCCTTCCCAGTTTTCGGGGTAGCGCTCCCTCTTTCCGTCCTCCCAGATGAGCTCCCCGAGGTGAAAGACTCCCTTCCTCAGTTCAACCGGCCGCCAGTCGCTCACAACTAGCTCCGCGTTGAGCCACTCCGCCAGCTCCTCGGCGTTTCCAACGGTCGCGCTCAGAGCCAGAATCTGGGCCCTGTCGAGCATGTGGCTGAGAATCATCTCCAGCGTTGCCCCCCTGTCGTAGGAGCCTATGAGGTGAACCTCGTCGGCAACGACCAGCTTGACGTCCCTTATCCAGTTTGAGCCGTGTCTCAGGAGCGAGTCGAACTTTTCAGAGGTGGCGATGATTATGTCGTATCTCCCAAGCCACTCGTCGGTCGAGTCGTAATCGCCGGTGGTTGCCGCGACCCTTATTCCCAAACTCTCCCACTCCTTGAACTCACGGTACTTTTCTTCAGCCAAAGCCTTCAGCGGAACGAGATAGATGGCCTTGCCACCCTCCTGGAGGAGCTTGTTGACCATAACTATCTCGCTTACAAGCGTCTTTCCGCTCGCAGTGGGGATGGCGAGGACTAGGTTCTTCCCATCGAGAACCCCGCTCTTAAGGGCATCCGCCTGGGGCGGATAGAGTTCCTCTATGCCCCTCTCGATTATGAGCCTTTTCACGCGTTCGTCAACCGGGAGTTCATCGACCTTCATACCAATCACGAAAACTCCGAAGGGCACTTTATAGGTTTTTGGTTTCAGCTTGAAAACCCCAGAAAGCCCTACGAAAAGCTTAAATGAGATGGTCGGCTAGATAAAGACGTAAAGCCTTTCAGCGGTGGTGGAAAATGGTTAGGTCGTACGTTTTATTGACTGTGGAGATTGGAAAGGTCGAAAGCGTTATAGACGCCCTAAAGAGAATCCCGGGCGTTATAAGAGCCGACGCCGTCACCGGCCCCTACGACGCGATAGTCCACATCGAGGCCAAGGACCTCGGAGAACTCACCAGAAAAATACTCCACGACATACACAACATCGACGGTGTTATAGACACTACTACCGCCATAGTCGTGGAGATGGAAGAGGAGGAGTGATCACCTCTTTTTCTTCCTGGATTTGTGCTTCTTCTTGCCTTTGGCTTTAGCCTGGGTTTTCCTGATTTCCCTGATCTTCTGCCCCAGCATTCTGAGGCTCTTCCCCTTCGGGTGCTTGCTCTCAATGCGGAGCATTCCCCTGAGGCGGTACTCCTCATCAAGGCCGGCCAAACGGGGGTTGAGCTTTGACTCGTCGATTTCAACTATCTTCATGCCAAGTGCCCTGGCGGCATCGGCTATCTCGTGAATCTTAGGGCCCTCAACCGCGAATTCCTTTCCTATCACCCGTCCGTACCGTCTGCTGAGTCTGGAATCCAGCTCGCTGGGCCACACTACGAACCGCTTCATCCCTTTCACCTGACAAGGTTTAAAAGATGAGCGTTAAAAACCCTTTTGGTGAGTCCTATGGAGACCTCTGTCTTTGAAAAGTACCTCTTCGGAAGGGCTGAGAGGGGAGACACAGTTCTTATCGAGTACCCACCCACGTATCCTCTTGGAAAGTTCTCATGGGGATTCCTAATACCCAGCCTCATCGAGAGGGGCGGGGTTGTCATAGGTGATTTCTTCGGTATAGGTGACCTCCTGTTCAGGAACTACATACGCAGGGTTTCAGGCAAAGAGTACTCCGATATAATCGAGCTCATAAAGAAAATAAAGGTCGTTAAAATAGGCCCCGGCTCCGCCAGCTACGGAGAGGTCATAGAGGAAGTTGTCCCTGTCTATGACTCCCACAGCTTCCTCAAGAACTACCACACCGTCGTCAACAGGATGACGCACTCTCCCACGAAGCCGGAATACTTCGTAACGTTTGGACTCTCACACTACGTCCACTTCGGCGGGGACGAGGCAATGAAGGCCATAATGACGGGAATAAGCACCATCCCCATGGAAGACTGGGTCGGAATCCACTTCCTCAACGTGGACGTTCTCAGCAGGGTTCACCTGGCTATGCTGGAAGAAATGGCGTCGATAGTGTTCCAGCTGTCGGACGAAGAAGTTATTGTAAAAAAGGGTGGTGAGGCGTTTGATTCGGGAGGGGGATAGGGTTCTCCTTATCGACAGACGGGGGAAGAAATACCTCGTAAGGGCCTCGGAGAGGGAGTTTCATACCGACCTGGGGATACTCAAGCTCGGCGAGCTCATCGGAAAGGACTATGGAACCTCGATAACCAGTCATAGGGGAGAGGAGTTCCGCGTTCTGAAACCGGACATCAACGACATCATAGCAAAGATGAGGCGCGGGCCCCAGATCGTTCACCCAAAGGACGCGGGCATAATCATCGCCTACGCAGGCATCTCTCCGGGAGACACCGTCATAGAGGCCGGTGTTGGGAGCGGTGCACTCACAATTTTCCTGGCAAACATCGTCGGGCCGAGCGGAAGGGTCATCAGCTACGAGGTAAGGGAAGACCACGCCGAGATAGCCAGGAAGAACGTCGAGCTTGCCGGCTTCTCCGACAGGGTAACGATAAAGCTCAAGAACATCTACGACGGCATTGATGAGGACTACGCCGACCACATCGTCCTCGACCTGCCCCAGCCGGAGAACGTCCTTCCCCATGCGGTCGAGGTGCTCCGCCCCGGTGGCTACTTCGTCGCCTACACCCCCTGTATGAACCAGGTTCACCGCTTCTTCCAGGCCTTCCAGGAGTACAGGGAGGAATTTTATAAACCGAGGGTCGTTGAAGTCCTTGTCAGGGAGCACGAGGTCAAGAAGGAGTGCATGAGGCCAAAGACAACGATGCTGGCCCATACTGGATACATAACCTTCATCAGGAAGCTCTGATTCCTGTTCTTTTCTCGATTCCGATGTTATTCTGAACATTTTCCACAAAAATCACGGTTATGTCAAAATACTTTCGTAGTATTGAACCAAAGGTTAACAACAGATTTATAAGCACCCAAAGTTGTGAACCATTAGATGTCCAACTTTGAACCCATGCACGGAGGTGTTCATCGTGTATAAAATCCTGGAGAAGAAAGAAATCGCCATGAGGAATACGTGGTACAAGATTCACGCTCCCCACGTGGCCAGGAAGGTTCAGCCCGGGCAGTTCGTCATAGTCAGGGCATTTAAAAACGGCGAGAGGATTCCCCTCACGCCGGTTATGTGGGATAGGGAAGAGGGCTGGATAGTTCTCATAGTGTTCACCCGCGGTAAGACCACCGCAAGGATGGCGGCCGAGCTCAGGGAGGGCGATGAGATACTCAACATAGCCGGTCCCCTTGGAAACCCCGTCGAGATGAAGAAGTTCGGGAAGATACTCGCCATCGGTGCCTACACCGGAATAGTCGAGGTGTATCCAATAGCCAAGGCCTGGCAGGAGCTTGGAAACGATGTCACAACGCTCCACGTCACCTTTGAGCCTATGGTCGTCCTGAAGGGTGAGATGGAGAATGCCGTTGGAAGGCACATCCTTGAGACCGTTCAGATAGACATGACCAAGAGCTTCCCCGAGAACATGAAGAACGTGACAAAGAGGCTCACGGAGAAGGTGCGCGAGCTTCTCGAAAAGGAGCACTTCGACCTCGTCTTCATGGTCGGGCCGTCCGGCGACCAGAGAGCCGTTTTTGAGGTCGTTAAGGAGTTTGGCGTCCCCATGAAGGCCGACCTGCACCCGATAATGGTGGACGGAACCGGTATGTGCGGTGCCTGCCGTGTGACCGTCGGCGGCGAGGTCAAGTTCGCCTGCATAGACGGGCCCGAGTTCGACGCATACAAGGTCGACTGGGACGTCCTCATATCAAGGAGCGGCTACTACACCGACATGGAGATGATGGCGATGCAGGAGTACATGAAAGTCCTTCAGGGGGGTGGGCAGTGATGGCCGTCAAAAGGAGGATCATCAAGGAGCGCGTTCCCACTCCGGAGCGGCCGCCGGAGGAGAGGGTTAAGAGCTTCGTCGAGGTCAACCTCGGCTACACCTTTGAATTAGCGGTTAAGGAGGCCGAGCGCTGTCTGCAGTGTCCCTACGACTACGCGCCCTGTATAAAGGGCTGTCCCGTTCACATTGACATCCCGGGCTTCATAAGCAAGCTCGTTGAGTACCGCGACGATCCCGATAGGGCTGTTAAGGAGGCTCTTAACGTCATCTGGGCCTGCAACTCGCTTCCAGCCACCACCGGAAGGGTCTGCCCGCAGGAGGACCAGTGTGAGATGAACTGTGTCATGGGCAGGGTCGGCGACAAGATCAACATCGGTAAGCTGGAGAGGTTTGTGGCTGACTACGCCCGCGAGAAGGGCATTGACGAGGAGCTTCTCTTCGAGATGGTTCCGAGGATAGAGAAGAAGGGCCAGAAAGTTGCCATCATTGGAGCTGGTCCCGCAGGACTCACCGCCGCTGGAGAGCTGGCGAAGCTCGGCTACGACGTCACAATCTACGAAGCTCTCCACGAGCCCGGAGGAGTCCTGATGTACGGAATTCCGGAGTTCAGGCTACCGAAGAGCATCGTCGAGAGCGAGATTGACAAGCTGAGGAAGCTCGGCGTTAAAATCCTCACCGACCACGTCGTTGGGAAGACCGTCACGATGGAGGAGCTCATGGAGGAGTACGATGCGGTCTTCATAGCATCGGGAGCGGGAACGCCAAGGCTCGTGGATGCCCCGGGAATCAACCTTAACGGCATCTACACAGCAAACGAGTTCCTCACGAGGGTCAACCTCATGAAGGCCTACCTGTTCCCAGAGTACGACACACCGGTCAAGGTTGGCAAGAAGGTCATAGTCATCGGTGCAGGAAACACTGCAATGGACGCGGCGCGCTCAGCGAGGCGCTTCGGCGTTGAGGTCACCATAGCTTACCGCCGCGGTCCGGAGGATGTGAGCGCGCGCGTTGAAGAGGTAGAGCACGCCAAGGAGGAGGGCATTGAGTTCGTCTACTTCGTCAACCCGGTGGAGTTCATCGGCGACGAGAAAGGCAGGGTTAAGGCCGTTAAGTTCGAGAAGATGAAGCCCCTGGATGAGAGGGACGGCAGGGGCAAGAGGAAGATAGTCGGCACCGGCGAGTATGTGACTCTCGAAGCAGATACCGTCATCATCGCCATCGGAAAGCACCCCAACAGGCTCATAGTCACTACCCCCGGTCTCAAGGTCGAGCGCGGAAAGATAGTGGTGGACGAGAACCTCATGACGAGCATTCCTGGAGTTTTCGCCGGTGGTGACGCGATAAGGGGCGAAGCAACCGTTATTTTAGCTATGGGCGATGGAAGGCTGGCCGCAAAGGCCATCCACGAGTACCTCACGAAGAAAAGGGAAAGCAACGCCTGATGTCTTCTCTTTCTACTAATTTTCCGAAGGACTCACCGGAAGCACGCCTCCAGTATTGGATCAGGAATGTGGTAGTGGACGTTTCTGCCATCCTTGACCTTCTCAAGGAACGAAGAGTCAACGAGAGCCTTTAGTAACCTCGCCAGCACACTGTCCGCCACACTTTTACCCTCCTTTCTTTCGAGGTGTTCCTTTATTTCCTCCCACGTCCTCTTGCCATGGGCGATAGCCCTCATTACCTCGACGTACCGGTTCCTTGCAGCAGGCCTCTTTGATAGAAAGTTCTCGAATTCATCCATGGCAAGGGCCTTCGCCTCATCGAAAACATCGTCAATGAGCCTTTCGGAGAGCCCCGTTTCCATAGCTTTCCTGCCGAAGAGAACAAGCCATCCCACTATTCCATCGAGTCGCTCAACTGCGAGGCTTATGAGCTCGTCCGGGGGTGTTAATCCCACCTGCTCAAAGCCTTTCTGGAGGAACTCTCTGCTCTGTTCGGGTGTGAATCTCCTCAGGGAGATTTCATGGAAGTACCTGCCGTAGAGGGGAGCCTTGGGATCATCAACTCCAAGGTAGTCGTGGAGCAGGCCTACCTCTGAACCCGTCATGACCATTCTGAGGTCTGAGTAGTCGTACAGGTGGGCAATTAAGCCGGCAAACTCGCTCCCAACCGGTCCGCGGAGGTACTGAACCTCATCAAAAGCGAGGACGACATCGTACTTTTCCAGCTCACGGAAGAGCGCTATGAGGTCTGTTCTCTCCTCTTTCCAGGAAAAGCTCACCCCAAGGCTAAGAACCCGAAGACCGGCTATGTTTTTGAGCCCGGTTTTAATATCCTCCCAGAGGTTACGATTTTCGCGGAAGAAGCCATTGAGGGAGCTTTCTATTCTTTTATACACATCCATGCGTGAGTTGGGATTGACACCTCGGAAATCCACGAGAACGTAGGGGACTGCCAATTCGTTGAGACCCACCACGAGCAGGGAAGTCTTTCCAAGCCTTCTTATACCGGTGATGACTGTTAAGGGATTCCCGGAGGTGATTGACTTTTCAAACCCCCTCAGCTCCTCCTCCCTGTCATATAAATCCTCCCGCTTCCTCTTTGGTCTGATGTCAAAGTACATAACTACCACCCCAGTAGTTAACTACCGGGGCAGAAGTTATAAGGGTTTCGAGAGGTTTATCAGCACTGGGGAGTATAAGACACATCGGCGATGAGGAACTCCAGAGTGGCTGAATCGGGCATGCCGTGATGAGGGGCATACTGGCCGAGCCGCTAGGCTTTTAACATCTTTAAGGAGAGGGAAAAGCGAGCGATGAAGACCTCTAGGGTATCTGAGAAAAAGATGATGATGGTCAAAGCCTGAGCTCACTCCTCCATCTCCTCGATCTCTTCGAGCATCTCCTCGAACTTCTTGAAGTCCTCTGTCTTCGCCAGAAGCGTAACGAACTCGTCTATCTCGGACTTCTCAAGGAAAGCCCCCGCCAGGAGCTTCCCCGTATAGCGGTTGTTCTTTATCTCCCAGAACATGTAGAACTCGGGGAAATTCTCCTTTATCTTCCTGTAGGCAACGCCGTACTTTGAGTCCTTCAGCGGGTTCTGTTCGAGGTAGAAGTGGCCGGGCTCAAGCTCGATCATGTGGAGAACCGCTCCCCTCCTCGTTTTCACGAGTTTTACCTTGACATCCCACTCTTTGAGAACCTTCACGAAAACCACCGAAGACTAATGGGCGTCCAGATACTTAAGGGTTCCGAGCTGAGAAGAGAAAAGTTGGAAGGCCTCAAAGGCTCTCAAGGTACTCGGCGTAGGCCTTCGCGTCCATAAGCTCGCCGAGTTCCTCCTCAAGGTTGCTCGGCTTGAGCTTGGCAATCCAGTTCTCGTAGGGGTCCTCGTTGATGAGCTCCGGGCTGTCCTCAAGTTCAGCGTTGACCTCAACGATTTCCCCGCTGACCGGAGCGTAGACCTCGGAAACGGCCTTAACGCTCTCAAGCTCACAGAGAACCTCGCCTTTGCTGACCTCTTTACCGACCTCAGGAAGCTCGACGTAGGCAAGGTCGCCGAGCTCCTTCTGGGCGTAGTCGCTTATTCCGACGAGAACAGTCCCATCATCAAGAACCTGAACCCACTCGTGGTCTTTGGTGTAGTAAAGGCCTTCCTTGACCTTGTATTCCCCAACCTCAATCATGAGCATCACCGTTTTCATCTAAAGCCCCCGAGATTTAAACCTTTCCCCGGAAAAAGCTTAGCCGCAGGGTGGGGGAAGACCACCGAGGATGCATGGGTTTGGAGGCCGTTTTTTTCGAACTTGTTTTATATTTTTGGGCAACAGTTTTGCATCTGCAAAACCGTTATAACCTCTCAATCACTAAAATACCACATGAGCCGCGTCCCCTTTTACCTCAAGGAGAGGCTCGAAGGCCTGAGGGAGAGGGTTATCCACGAAGGGTTTGAGGCCTCAAAGCTCCCGCCCTGGGAGAGGGTCATCATAACGTGGGTCGTCCTCATGGCCTTCTGGGTGGTCATATCGGGAAGCTTCAGAGCGAGGGATTTGATCGTGGGCGCGGCCGTTACGCTGATGATAGCGGCTTTCATGCGCGACCTGCTCACGGAGGACATACGCAGAACAGGGCACATCGTCGAAAAGCTCCTGTACTTTGCGTTCATATACCTCCCCCAGTACCTCGTGATAATGGCCTTCAGGCTCATCGAGAGCAACCTGAAGGTGGCAAAGAACGTAATTTTCATGGACATCAATCCGGGGATAGTCAAGATAAAAACCGACCTTCACTCGGACACCGGCGTGACGATACTAGCCAACTCGATAACCCTGACCCCGGGGACGCTCACCCTTGACGTCAGCAAAAAGCTCGGCGAGACATACCTCTACGTCCATTGGATAGATTTGGAGACACTCAACCGTGAAAAGGCTGGAGAAAAGATAAAGGGGGACATCGAGGAATGGCTCAGGAAGGTCTTCTGGTGAGCGCGTTCTACGTCCTCGTCTTCACGGCAATACTGATAACCTACCGCGTGGTCAGGGGACCGACCCTGCCCGACAGGATAGTGGGCCTGAACACGATAACGACGAAGGTGGTCGTCATAATAGCGGTCGTTTCAGTCATCAGGGGCGAGTACTACCTTGTGGACCTCGCGATAGTCCTGCTGATGGTGAACGCCGTCGGCGGGCTTATACTCGCCAAATACATGGAGCGGAGAGGCCATGATTGAGATAATCCTCATGCTGTTTGGGGAGGCGGTCATGGTCTTTGGGGCGCTCGGCATTCTCCGCTTCCCCGACGTTTACACCCGCCTCCACGCGGCAACTAAGTGCGACACCGGTGGGGCAATGAGCATAATCCTGGCTCTAATCCTGATAATGGACGCTCCTGCCGTTGTGAGGGCCAAGTTCTTGGTACTGGCCTTCCTGATAGCGATGATAAACCCCATGGTGAGCCACGCCATAGCGCGCGGGGCCTACAAGTACGGGGTGAAGCCGAAGGTAGTGGTGGACATGTATGCTTGGGACAATCCTTGACGTGGTCTTCATAGCGATGATACTGCTGGCCGTAGCTGTCGTTGAAGAGAAGAACATGGTTAGTGCGGTCGTTAAATACTCCCTCCTCAGCCTGCTGTTCGTTCTAGCCCTATTCGAGCTTAAGGCACCGGATGTAGCACTCTCTGCGATAGTCGTCGGTGCGGTGGTTATAGGAGTCTTCCTCTTCACGATAGAGGAGGTGACGAGGTGAGGAAGGCCGCTCTGCTCCTGACCGTCGCCCTTGGGGCGTTCCTGCTTGGTCTGAGCTACTCCCCATCCTACGGCGGAAGCTACGCCTACTACGTCGCCAACTGGGGGGAGATTGGAATACCCAATCTGGTCTCGGCCATTCTGGCCGGCTGGAGGGCTTACGACAGCCTCGGCGAGGCGAGCCTTCTCTTTACCGCAGTCATAGGCTTCTACCTGCTCCTCGGGGGGAAGAAGAAGTGAAGATGAGCGTTGTTGTGAGGAGCACCACCAAGATGATAAGCCCGTTCCTTGTAACCTACGCCGCTTATCTCATGCTCTACGGTCATCTGAACCCGGGGGGCGGCTTTCAGGGCGGGGTGATTCTCGCGGTCGCGGTCATACTCCTCATAACATCCCACGGCTACAAGAAGGTCAGGAAGAAGTTCAAATTCAACTGGGCGAGCCTGATAGAGAGCTCGGCCGGGACGATGCTCGTCCTGCTGGGAATCGCCGGGGTGGCCTTTGGTAGCTTTTATGCCAACTTCCTCCCAACTGAAGGCGGCATAATCCTGCCCTTCAACGTCATCGTCGGCCTTGAGGTAGGAGCGGCCTTCACCTTCGTCTTCTACATACTGCTGAGGTGGGTTGAAAGTGATTAGCCCGGAGCAGGCGGGAGTTATCATAATGCTCATAGGGATATATGGCCTGATGGCGAAGAGGGAGCCGATAAAATTAGTGCTCTCCATAAACGTGGTCTCCCTGGGCTTAGTGCTCTTCTTCATCGGCCTGGCATACTCCCCGGGGAGGGACGTCCCGATAATGCCGACAAATCCGGTCGATCCGCTCCCGGCAACGCTGATGCTCACAACACTCGTCGTTGACGTTGCTATAACATCGCTCGCTCTGGCCATAATAATCCGCATGCGGGGGGACGGCTCGTGATACCTCTGATGGTGGCCTTCCCGCTCCTGTTTGGGTTCATAATCGTCATCCTGGACACCCTGCGGGCAAGGAAGGTTTTAATAAAGGGCGCATTCATTACCGGGGCGGTTCTACCGGCGGGAATATTCGTTCTTAACAATGGAAGGGCCGAGATAGTCGGAGGCTGGGACAGAGTAGCAGGGATAGAGGTCGGAATCGGTGGAATCAATGAACCTTTCATCGCGGGGGAGCTTATGCTCTTCACAGTCGTTGCCCTATATTCCATCTCATACTTCGATTTCAGGGATAAGAAGACACCCAAGGCCCTCGTCCTGTTCCTCCTGATGCACTCCGGCCTGCTGGGGGCCTTTATAGCCAGGGATTTCTTCAATTTCTACATCTACATGGAAATCGCCTCGGTTTCTGCCTTTGCCCTGGTGGCCTTCTCCGATGACCCCGGTTCGAAAAAGGCTGCCTTTAAGTACCTTCTCCTATCTCTCCTCGCCTCATACCTCTTCATCTTCGCGATAGGCCTGATATATATGGAGACTGGCTATCTCAACGTCGAGCTTGTGGCTGAGAACGCCCTCCCGAGCAGGGAGCTTAACGTTGCCCTCGGGATAGCCTTTGCATCGCTCCTCCTGAAGGCGGGCATATTCCCCCTCCACGGCTGGCTGCCAAATGCCCATTCCGTTGCTCCAACACCCGCCAGTGCCCTGTTGAGCGGGATAGTCGTGAAAGCCCCCGCGTACGGCATGATACTGCTGTTTTCAGCCCTGCCCGTTGGGGAGAGCCTGAAAACCGTCGCCTTGGCCGTGGCGGTTGCGTCGATATTCTTCGGCATAGTTATGATGCTCCCTCAGAGGGATGCAAAGCGCTTCCTCGCGTACTCCACGGTCTCCCAGATGGGGTACGTGCTCATCGGGGTAGCCACCTTCAACTTCACGGGGGCGGCTTACTATGCTCTGGCGCATTCCCTGGCCAAGGGGGGCCTCTTCCTGGGCGTCGGTAGTCTCGGAAGGAAGTCGAGGAAACTCGGGGAGTTCGGCTACAGGAACGCTCCGCTCATGGCTTTCTCTGTGCTCATGCTCAGCCTCGCCATAGGTGGAATTTCACCCCTGGTGGGTTCCTACGCAAAGGGGCTGCTCTCATCCAGCCTCCCCGGAGACTGGAACTGGCTTATCCCCCTCGGAACCCTTGGAACGATGATTGCATTTACCGGGCTGAACTACCACATGCTGGGAAGGGAAAGCCCGGAGATTAAACCATCATGGGAGCCCCCGAGCTTAGCTCTCGCGCTCCTTACCCTGGCTGCGGGCATATACCTCGGTGCGGGGCTTAAACTGGCCGACGTCATCTACATAGCCGCCGCGGTGCCCGGGTTCTTTGCGCTGAAAAAGCTGGGAATTCCTGAGGTAGAACTGGAGGTAAAAAGAAACCGCGTGGGGGAGGAGATAAACGTTCTGGCGGCGGTCTTTGTAACCTTCATGCTGACGGTGCTCCTACTCCAGTGGTCTTAGGGTGACCTCCCTAACAACGTCCAGCCCTTCAAGCTCCGCCCTAAGCTCTTCCAGCGTGCCGCTCATCCCACTTACGTCTATGACCGCAACTATCCCGGCCAGCTCTATGCCCTCAAGCTCCTCGGCCTCGCTGAAGAGTATGTTCGCCCCGTGTTTTCCAAAAAGCCCGCTTATCTTGGCAAGAACGCCGGGCTTGTCCTCCACTATGAGCTCCACTTCCACGAGCTTCTTTCCAGGGAGGGCTATTCTCTCCATGTGAACCTCGTTGAGGTCGGTGTCTATCTCCAGAAGGAAGTACGCACCCTCAACGATTCCCAGTTCGTACGCGTAATCCCTGGGAAGCTCCACCTTGCCGTTCTCCCTTATCCTCACTATCTCATAGTGCCTCATACTTAGAGCTATCCTCCCACAGAATAAAAGCCTTGCCTGGCGGAAGGATTATTAACCCGTCCCGAATAATGAACCAGCATGGAAATCATAGGGTACGTGTTTGTCATCATAGCCTTCGCAAGACTGCTCGCTGAAGGCTTTGAGAGGCTGGGCTATCCTGGATTTCTCGGTGAGATAACGGCAGGAATGATACTCAGCGCCGTCCTACTTGAGATGCCGAGGGACCAGATGCTCCTCATGGCCGAGCTCGGCCTGTTCTTCCTGATGATCTCGGCGGGTCTGGAGGTAACCCCTGAGGAGCTCCACTACGCCGGGAAGAAGACCCTGCCCCTCTACGTGGTCACATATCTGGTCATGCTGCTGGTCACGCTCCCCTTCACCGGGTGGGAGCTTAACTCCGACGCCCTCATCGTTGCGGCGATAATTTCAACGGCCTCAGCCCCCATAGTCCTGAGGCTCAAGAGGTTCTTCGGGGAGGACTTTATCCATGTGGCACTATCCTACGCGGTCATAAGCGAGATAATGAGCCTCTTCATAGTCTACGTTATGGTCAGGATACACGAAACCCCCGGGGACTACATGCCAGTCGTCGAGAGCATACTGAAGGATGCCGTCTTCATAGGCGTCCTCATGTACGTCAATTACATAATAGGAATAAAGCACAAGGTCATGATAATACGCTTCCTCCGCAGGCTCAAGAGCGATGAGGCGGTTTTTGGCCTCTTCATGGTACTCTCAACGTCTCTGGCATTCATCAGCGACGAGATAGGCCTTCACTTCAGCATAGGTGGATTTATGGCAGGTCTCATGATGCACAGCGACCTAGTCGGAACGAAGCAGTATGACAGGCTCACAACCATCGTCAGCGGCGTCACCTACGGCATCTTCGCCCCTATATTCTTCGCATGGCGCGGCCTCAACTTCGAGACCGAGCTGTCGTTCGTGGTAATAGAGTTCTTCGTCCTCGTGTACGCGGTAAGACTGCTCCTTTCCGCAGCCATCGTGAGGCATGGTGACGTTTCAACGTCAATCGTCAGGGGTGCAGGAATAGCCAGCTTCGGCGTCCTCGGCCTGCTCGTTGGTGAGATAGGTTTCGTTTCGGGTGTCCTGAGCCAGCACATGTACGCAATGGCATCCCTCGCCAGCGTCCTGGGAATCTTCACCTCCGCCACTCTGGGAAGGGCAGTCAACCGTTACCAGTTAAAATCCTCTGAAAGCGTGGCTTGAGGTGAGTTCGAGGGTAGGGGCGGTCATTCAATCCCGATAACGCCTGTAATTCCTCCTTTCCAATATAGCGAAACGTTTTTAAGCCCGGCTCTAATTAGCGAGTAGGCACACCTTCACTTTAGCCTATAATCGTCTAACGTGTGAGAAAAGAAAGGAGGAAGTCGAGATGAGCTGGACAACCCCCAAGAGAGCTTTTATCGGTGCCGCTACCGCTGAGGGAGGAACCAAGCTCAACGCCTTTGACAACGCACTCCTCAAGCTCGGCATAGGAAACGTTAACCTCGTCAAGCTGAGCAGTGTCATCCCGGCACACATCGAGTGGATCGAGGAGGTCCACGATGTCCCGATAGGAATGCTCCTTCCGACCGTTTATGCACACATCGAGAGCGACGAGCCGGGTATGACCATCAGCGCTGCCCTGGGGATAGGCATCAGCGAGGGCAACGAGGGGGGCCTCATCTACGAGTACTCCGGCTACTGCACCAAGGAAGAGGCGGAGGAGATGGTCAGGAAGATGGTGGAGGAAGGCTTCGCCATGCGCGGCTGGAAGCTGGCCGAGTTCAAGGTCGCGAGCGCAAGCATAACCGTGAAGGACAGGCCGGCGGCGGCAATAGCCGCGGTCGTGATGTTCCCCTACTGAAGCCCACCTACCCTTTTTATATCTCTCAGGACGAATCCCTTCTCCCGTTTCTCAAAGAGGATGTTGTATCTGGTCGTCCCAGAAACCGCCCAGACCTGAACGAACTCAGTCCCATTGAGCAGATACTCATTCGTCCACAGAATCTCAAGTCCTATGCTCTTAAGGAACTCCGCGGGAGAGGTTCTAAGGACGACCCTGAAGCGTGAATCGTCGAACGTCCTCTCGAAGAAGCTCATAATCTCCAGAAAGGCCATGTACGGGTTGGTATCCTCAACGGGATACATAAATCTGACAGAATCCCCGTCGTTAAATGCCAGCGGACGTCTGCTTCCGTTGAAGGTTATCAGAGAAAGCTCAACGTGCGGGCTATCCTCAGAGAAGAGTATCTCGCCCACAACATGTGGGACGCCGTACCTCATTCCTTCGTGTATCTCCGGCACAGAGTCCTCAAGGAACTTTAGGAGCTCCTTATGGACTTTCTTCCACTGCATCGTTAAACAGTAGTATAACCGCCTTATAAAAATATTCTTGGGGCCAAACGAACCTCAAGGTTTAAAACCCTTCACCATACCTAAGCACGGTGAGATTCATGGGATTCAACGAAAAGGAGAGAGCGTTCATAGAATGGTACCCTCGCGGTTACGGTGTGGGCTTTAAGGTCAAAGAGAGGCTGTTTGAGACACAGACGCAGTATCAGAGGCTTGAGCTGTACGAAACCGAGGGGTTCGGCAAGCTCCTCGTTCTCGACGGCACGGTTCAGCTTGTAGAAGTTGGCGAGGAGAGCTACCACGAACCGCTGGTTCACCCGGTTATGCTGGCCCATCCCAATCCGAGGAGGGTTCTCATCATCGGTGGAGGGGACGGCGGGACTCTCAGGGAAGTCCTGAGGCACGAAACCGTTGAGAGGGCCACTATGGTAGAGATAGACGAGATGGTCATGGAGGTTTCGAAGCTCTACCTCAACGTTGCGAGGGGCGCCTTTGAGGATCCCCGGGCAGAGGTGATAGTCGGCGACGGTGTGAAGTACCTCAGGGAGACGGAAGAGCACTTTGACGTCATCATAGTCGACTCCACAGACCCCGTTGGCCCGGCAAAGCTCCTCTTCAGTGAGGAATTTTACCGCTCAGCATATGAGAAGCTGAACGAAAAAGGTCTGTACATCACGCAGGCGGGGAGCGTTTACCTCTTCACGAACGAGCTCCTCGACGCATACAGGGCCATGAAGAGGGTCTTTGACCGGGTTTATTACTTCAGCTTCCCGGTAATCGGCTATGCCTCTCCCTGGAGCTTCCTCGTTGGAGTTAAGGGAGACGTTGACTTCACCAGAATCGACATGGAAAGGGCAAAAAAACTGGAGCTGTACTACTACGACCCCGAGAGGCATGAGACACTCTTCCAGATGCCGAAATACGTCAGAGACCTCCTTGAAGGGACCCAGTAACGCCCATCCCTTTTCTCATTCTCCTCAGCATAGAAAAGGCTTATGAGGATTCACGCCCAAAGGCAGTGGGGATACTCATGAGGATGGAGGAGCTAACGTGGCCCGAATTCGAGGGTCTTAAGGAGCGTGTTGGCACCGTTATAATCCCCGTGGGGAGTGTTGAAGCTCACGGGAGGCATTTACCCCTTGGAACAGATGTCTTTGCCCCTGTGGAGATAGCAGAGCGGGTCGAGGAGAGGCTCCGCCGGCTGGGTGTTGAAGTTCTCATAGCCCCACCCGTGTGGTACGGGCATACCTTCGTCCTTGACATATATCCCGGAACCATAAACGTGGATGGAGACGCGTTCAAGGCCTACGTTCGCGAGATAATAAAAGAGTTCGCGGCCGAAGGGTTCGGGAGAATCATCCTCCTCAACGGGCACGGTGGAAACTACTCGCCGCTGGTTCTTGCGGCTGAAGAAGTGGCCGGAGAGTTTCCGGAGACCGAGATCTGGCTCATAAACTGGTGGCTGGACTTCCGCGAAGACATACTGAGCATATGCTCCAGCCAAGGGCATGCGGGCCAGGACGAGACGTCTGTAATGCTGGCAATAAGGCCTGAACTCGTGAAGATGGAAAACGCTAGGGGAGAAAAGAGGAGCTCAAAGGTGAGAATAATCAAAAAAGACATAGGAAAGGAACTGTTCCCCGAAGGGGTAAACGATGACCCCTCCCTGGCGACGGCGGAGAAGGGGGAGGCAATCCTGAGCGTCGTTAGTGAAAAGATAGCCCGTCTTATAGCGGGGGGTACTTGATGGGACGGGAAGACGTTCTTGAGGAGGTCGATAGGCGTATAAAGCGCCTCCAAGCCGAGGTGGAGCTGGCCGAGGAAAGGCTCCGCTATCTTGACCGGATAGGCGCTCCGTCCAAGTACAGGGCACTCCGGAGAGAGGACTATTCAATTTACTACCTGCTCCTGATGGCGGTCTGGGTTCTCCTCGGATTCCTCGCGCTCATGGCCATCAGCCACCGTCTTCCCTACGGATTTAACTTCCCGCTGCTCCCGTATCTCCTCGTAGTGCTCGTTGTGATTGTGCTACCACTGGCCTATTACTACCTCAGCAGAAGGGAGGAACCGAAAACGCCCATGGACGAGCTTGAGGAACGGGAACGGCTCGCAAGGCTTGTGCTCTCCCTCTTTTATGTCCCCCTACGCGAGGCCATTGAAAAAGACGACAGAAAAGCCATGGAGAGTCTCGCCGAGGAGCTCCTCAACAACCCATTGCTTGCAGAGGCTGTTGAAAAAACAAAGGAGGGGGACCCAAAGGTCATGGCCTACGCCCTGTACCTGTACGCCACATACCGTCCGGAAATGGAGGGGGAGGTGAGAGAAACACTATCCATCCTCAGCAACAAGCCCCTACGGGCCCTCCTGTCCACCATTATAAAGGGCTAAGGTTATAACCCCTCCCGCCGTTCTCTCTCCGGTGAGACGCTTGAGGTTGGAAGTCCTGAGTAGAGATGATATGAACGCCCTCTCAAGGGAACTCAGCAGGGCGGGGATAATGAACAGAACCCGTGAGGAGGTAACACCCCAAATTTCCCACTACGTCGTTGTGGAGGGTACCTACGCCGAACTCGTCGAAAATGCAGGGGGGATAGAGCCCCTGCAGGAGAGCCTCGATGAGTTGAAGTTCGCATTCGAGGAGATAATTGAGAACTGGGAACCGGGTCAGGAAAAGGCCCTAGAAGAGCTGTTTGATGAGTCGGATCTGGGGAGGCTTATCGTACTTACGGCACTGATAGAGAGCGGTGCCGTTCGGGAAGAGGACGGAAAGCTGGTGCTCGTGAAAAAACCCGCCCTGGGATCACTGAGGGTGGAGCTCCGCTTCCCCATCGGGGAAGTCGAGGAGTACCTTGAAGAATTTGAGAAGCGCTTTGAAACGGGAATGATAACTGAATACACAATGGAGAAGAGGTACTTCGTCGAGGTAATGGAGGTCGAGAGGGAGCTGGTCGAGGCGGCGCTTGAGATAGCCGGAGAGTACGCCACGGAGGAGAGCATAGTCGAGGCAATGTTCGACGGCATAGCCCGCTCGGTTCTTGCGGACGTAATCTTGGAGCTGGCAAAGAAACACCGGAAGAAGAACGACCTCATAGAGGCCCTGCTGGAGCGGGAGCCCATAGTCGTCGAGGGCGAGCACGAGAGGCTCAACATATACTTCGACGAGGATGCCATAGAGGACTTCCTCAAGGAGCTCCAGACGCTTGGATACCTGAAGGTCAAGGGCAACCGGATATGGGTTTGATTTCCCTTTTCTGTCTTCCCCATCCGTAAAATTTTAAAAGGGCTTTTCTCACCTAACGCCGGAGGTGGGGGCAGTGGCGGAGCTGAAGGCGGTTATATTCTACGACCGCGATGGCACCCGCTACTACCGCTGCCCGCGCTGCGGAATGCTCTTCAGGAACTCCAAGGACTACACGAGGCACGTAAACAGGTCCCATGGCCATCTCTTCAAGAAGTGACTCTCCATTTTTCTTCGGGATGAGGATAACGGCCAGGTCTGAAGAAAGTGATGAGCGGTTTCGGGCTTGCCGACCGTTACTCCCTGAGGATTATCTCCTTCGTGAGCTTTACCGTGAACGTCTTGCCGACCTTCTCCCTCTCGACGAGTTGCTTCTTCTCAAGCTCCTGGATGATCCTGCTTATGGTCGGCCTGGAGTAGCCCGTGAGTTCTGGCAGCTCCTCCTGTTTGATGATTCCTCCCTTCTCAAGAATCGCCTTGACGACTATACGCTCCTTCTCGGTCAGCACCTCTATGGGAACCCTGTTGGCAGCCCAGCGCTTCTTGGCGTAGTAAAGGGAAACCGGAACCGCGATGGCAAGGGAGAGCAGTACTGCCGCTATTATCAGCACCCAGTTTGTCTCCTTTGGCTGTTCCGGAAGCCTTATCTCCAGGTTCTCCTTGACCCAGTAGGTCTCGTACCCCATCTCCTCTATCTTCTTCTGGACGTCCTTGGACATGCCCGCACCCATAAGGAGAACCAGGTTCGGGTTGAGCTTTTTCAGAGCGTTTGCTGTTGAGTCCGAGAGGGCATCTTCCTGGGTGAGGAGCAGGGGGTAGCCGTATATCATCGCCCACCTGGCGGCGGCCAGTGCGGAGCCGTAGTCGCTTGAGCTCGCTACCACAACGGTCTCGTAGCCGTTGGGATAAAAGCGCAACGCCAGCTTTGCGGCGGTTTCAGTTCTAACCGCGCCGCCTATCCTCTCCACAATGAACCCCATCCTGAGCAGTTCGT
Source organism: Thermococcus thermotolerans (assembly GCF_024707485.1). Lineage (NCBI taxonomy): Archaea > Methanobacteriati > Methanobacteriota > Thermococci > Thermococcales > Thermococcaceae > Thermococcus > Thermococcus thermotolerans. The sequence continues at coordinate 1,992,069 of NZ_CP102602.1, read as the reverse complement.
CTTGGACGTTGTCGCTTACAGCTTGGGAGTCGCCTATTATGAGCACGTGATTCCATCCGAACTGGGCGTAGCTCTGGAGCTGAGCTATAGTACCGGGGTCGAGTTCCTTCGGATTAACGGGAAGAATTGGGACGTCAAGCATCTTCGCGTAGGGAAGAGCGACGATGTAATCAATCATATCATCGTTTCGGACTATGATTAAATCGTATTTGGGCTTCTCGCCTCCATCCTGAGCGGAAGATAATGGAAGCAGGGATGATGAAAATGCCAGCAGGATGAGCGCCAACGCCAAGGCCCTTTTAACCATTCCACCACCTGAAAAAGGGGTAGGAAAAGCCCCTTAAAAGGTTTTTCAAAGCTCCAGGGTTTCCCCGGGCTTGAGGATTACGACTTCCGCCCTGTCCCCCACCAGCTTTCTGAACTCTTCGGGGTCAGCTGAAATCGGTGGCCATGTGTTGTAGTGCATCGGCACCACCTTCTTCGGCTTGAGAAGCTCCACCGCTTTAGCGGCCTCTCTAACGCCCATCGTGAAGTGACCGCCTATCGGAAGCAGGGCAACGTCTATAGGCCCGTAGAGCTCGTTAAAGAGCTCCATGTCCCTGAAGACGTAGGTATCCCCTGCGTGGTATATCTTAACGCCATCGAGCTCGACGATGTAGCCGCAGGCATTGCCTATGCTGTACTTGCCGTCACTGCTGGAGTGCCAGGCAGGAACCTGGACGATTTTGACACCGTCAACCTCCGTCGGACCGTAGTTCATGCCGATGGTGGTTATTCCCTTCTCGCTCTCAACGAGGTAGTTGGCTATGTCGTACATCGCAACGATTTTTGCCCCTGTTCTCCTGGCTATCTCGGCGGCATCGCCGACGTGGTCGCCGTGGGCATGGGTTACGAGTATGAGGTCAGCGTCGAGTTCCTCTGGCTTGGTGGCGGCCGCTGGGTTGCCCGTGAGGAACGGGTCTATCAGGATTTTCTTGCTCCCCTCTATCAGAAAAGCCGCGTGGCCCAGAAACTTCACCTTCACCATGATGCCACCCCTACGGATATAATAACCAGAACTTACTTAAGTCTTTCGACGATACAAAATATGGACAGTGGTGTCCTTTTTAGCCCATCAGAGCGTTACTTTTCCCCGTCCATGCTCATATCTGCCTCGCTGTCCTTTTTAGGAAAGCTTATATAGAATCCCACAGACTTTAGACCGGTGATGTGATGACGTTTGATTACTTCTTCAAGCCAAAGGGCATAGCGGTTATTGGGGCATCCAACGACCCGCTCAAGCTTGGCTATGAGGTCTTCAAGAACCTCAAGGATTACAAAGATGGCAAGGTTTACCCCGTGAACGTCAAGGACGAGGTTGTTCAGGGAGTCAAAGCGTATAAGAACGTAAAGGACATCCCCGGCGAGGTCGACCTTGCGGTCGTTGTAGTCCCGAAGCGCTTCGTCAAGCCCACCATAGAGGACTGCGGTGAGAAGGGCGTTAAGGGGATAATCCTAATTACAGCAGGCTTCGGTGAGGTCGGAGAGGAGGGGAAGAAGGAAGAGAGGGAGCTCGTCGAGATAGCCCACAGGTACGGCATGCGCATAGTCGGCCCCAACTGCGTCGGCATAATGAACACCCACAACGACATGAACGCCACCTTCGTGATGAACGCGAAGAAGGGCGACATAGCCTTCATAAGCCAGAGCGGTGCCCTCGGAGCGGGAATAATCTACAAGACGGTCAAGGAGGGCATAGGCTTCTCGAAGTTCGTGAGCATAGGCAACATGGCGGATGTTGACTTCTCCGAGTTCATGGAATACCTGGCAGACACCGAGGAGGACAAGGCGATAGCGCTCTACATCGAGGGCCTCAAGGACGGGAGGCGCTTCATGGAGGTCGCTAAGAGGGTGACCAAGAAGAAGCCCGTCATAGTCCTCAAGGCAGGGAAGAGCGAGAGCGGAGCGAGGGCAGCTTCGAGCCACACAGGCTCACTCGCAGGCTCGTACAAGATATACGAGGCGGCATTCAAGCAGAGTGGAATAATCGTCGCGGACACGATAGACGACATGCTCAGCATGGCGCGCGCTTTCACCCAGCCCCTTCCGAAGGGCAAGCGCGTCGCCATAATGACCAACGCCGGCGGACCAGGAGTCCTCACCGCCGACGAGATAGACAAGCGCGGATTAAAGCTCGCCGACCTTGAGGAGGAGACTATCGAGGGGCTCCGCTCGTTCCTTCCGCCGATGGCCGCTGTGAAGAACCCGGTTGACATGATCGCGAGTGCTCGCGGGGAGGACTACTACAAAACGGCAAAGCTTCTCCTTGAGGACCCGAACGTTGACATGCTCATAAGCATCTGCGTCGTCCCCACCTTCGCGGGAATGACCCCGACGGAACACGCTGAGGGCGTTATCAAGGCCGTTAAGGAGGTCAACAACGGCAAGCCCGTCCTCGGCCTCTTCATGGCGGGCTACGTGAGTGAAAAGGCCAAAGAGCTTCTCGAAGCTAACGGAATTCCAAGCTACGAGAGGCCCGAGGACGTTGCTGCCGGCGCTTATGCGCTTGTGGAGTTTGCGAAGGCAAGGGGAGTTTTGAAGGAGGAGTGAGGTGATTTTGGATGGCGAAGGTTACCGATATGGTTTTATGGGACAAGCCAGGGGAGAAGGTTCTTCTCCTCGGCAACCAAGCGATAGCACGCGGTGCCCTTGAGGCGAACATAGCGGTTTACGCCGCCTACCCCGGAACCCCGAGTTCGGAGCTTACCGACACAATGGCCATCGTCGCCAAGAAGGCCGGCGTATACATGGAGTACTCGACCAACGAGAAGGTCGCCTTCGAGACGGCTCTGGCCGCTGCATGGAGCGGTCTCCGTGCCATGACGGCAATGAAGCACGTCGGCCTCAACGTTGCTGCAGACACCTTCCTCAGCTCCGTCGGCATGGGCGTCGAGGGTGGATTCGTCATAATGGTGGCGGATGACCCGAGCATGTGGTCTTCACAGAACGAGCAGGACACGAGGGTTTACGCGAAGTTCGCCAACGTCCCGGTTCTTGAGCCGAGCTCGCCCCACGAGGCCAAGGAAATGACGAAGTACGCCTTCGAGCTCAGCGAGAAGTTCAAGCACTTCGTCATTCTAAGGACGACCACCAGGACCTCTCACGCTCGCGGTGACGTCGTTCTTGGGGAGCTCCCGGAGGAAATAAAGGCAGGAAAGAGGAAGTTTGGAAAGTTCAAAAAAGACCCGAACAGGTTCGTTGACGTTCCTGCCAACGCAAGAAAGTTCCACCCGATAATCCTGGAGAAGATAGAGAAGATCCGCGAGGAGTTCAACGACATGCCCTTCAACTGGATAGAGGGCGACGAGAGCGCGAAGGTCGGTATAATAGCTCCGGGATTGGCATACGCCTACGTCAAGGAAGCCCTTCACTGGCTTGGAGTTGAGAACGTAAAGGTCCTCAAGCTCGGAACCCCATTCCCGGTTCCCTACGGCCTGCTTGAGAAGTTCATGGACGGCCTTGAGAAGGTCCTCATCGTTGAGGAGCTTGAGCCCGTCGTTGAAGAGCAGGTCAAGACCTGGGCATACGACAGGGGTTTGAGGATCCCGATCCACGGGAAAGACCTCGTGCCCAGAGTTTACGAGATGACCACCAGGAGGGCGGTTACGGCTATAGCCAAGTTCCTCGGCATTGATGTCCCGCTGGACTACAGGGAGCTCGACGCCAAGTACAACAAAGCCCTTGAGATAGTCCCGCCGAGACCGCCGAGCCTCTGTCCGGCATGTCCCCACAGGAACAGCTTCTACGCCATAAAGAAGGCCACCAGGGCGAGGGGCATCTACCCGAGCGATATAGGCTGTTACACCCTCGGTCTCCTCCCGCCGCTCAACGCGGTTGACACCACCGTCGCGATGGGCGGCTCAATAGGCATCGCCCACGGCCTTGAGATAGCCCAGCACGGCTCCCTGAGCGAGGAGCAGAGGAAGAAGGAGAAGAAAGTCATAGTGGCCACCATAGGCGACTCGACCTTCTACCACACCGGACTTCCTGCCCTGGCCAACGCCATCTACAACCGCTCTAACGTGCTCATAGTGGTTCTCGACAACCTGGTCACGGCCATGACCGGCGACCAGCCGAACCCGAGCACCGGTCAGACGCCTCATGGCATGGGCAAGAGGATCCCGATAGAGGACGTCGCTAAGGCCATGGGTGCCGACTTCGTCGAGGTCGTTGACCCCTACGACATAAAGAAGACCTACGAGGTCATGAAGAAGGCCCTCGAGGTCGAAGGAGTCAGCGTCGTCGTGTCGAGACAGGTCTGTGCCCTCTACAAGATAGGCCAGATGAGAAGGAGAGGCGAGAAGTGGCCAATATACTACGTTGACGAAGAGGCCTGCACCGGCTGTAAGGTCTGTATCAACGCCTACGGATGTCCTGCCATCTACTGGGACGAGGAGAAGAGGCAGGCAAGGATAGAGCCCAGCATGTGCTGGGGCTGCGGTGGGTGTGCGCAGATCTGTCCGTTCGGTGCCTTCAAGCCCGTGGAGGAGGGAGAGGAATGAAGGTTAAGGAGTACAACATAGTCATCGCCGGTGTCGGCGGCCAGGGTGTCCTCACAGCCGCAAACATCCTCGGCTGGGCCGCCCTCAGGGCCGGCTACAAGGTGAGGATGGGTGAGGTTCACGGGATGAGCCAGCGCTTTGGTAGCGTTGTCTCGTACGTCCGCTTCGGCGAAGAAGTTTACGGCTCAATGGTTCCCGAAGGAAAGGGCGACGTTATACTCGGCTTCGAGCCGGTCGAGGCCCTCCGCTACATCAACCACCTCAGGCAGGGTGGAATGGTCGTCGTCAACACCAAGCCCATCGTCCCAGTCCAGGTCTCGATGGGTAAGGCCCGCTACCCGGAGATCGACGAGATAAAGAAGATCGTGGAAGAGGACTTCCGGGGCAAGTGGATAGGCTTCAACGCCGAGGAGCTCGCCATAAAGGCCGGCCACGTCGTCACGACCAACACAGTCCTCATCGGTGCGCTGACCCAGATTCCCGAGTTCCCGCTCGACGCGGAGCACGTCAGGGAAGTCATAAGGCTCAGCGTCCCGCCGAAGGCCGTCGACATGAACATGAAGGCCTTCGACCTCGGAATTGAAGCCGCGAAAGAGATTCTGGGGCTTTGACGCCCCAATTTCCACTTTTCTTCTGGGGATTGGCCAAAACTTACTTACCCCCGGGTAAGCTCCTTACCCCCCGGTAAGCTACAGCGGCCACCATTCCCTCTGAACTTCTACGACACGCTGGATAGTGGACAGGGCCTCGTATCCAGGCTCCACGGGGCCCTCCTGGGCTTCTCCGTTTAGGTATCCCCCAATGAACGCGGGGAGGCCCTTCATCAATCCGACATTGTAGCCACCCTCAAGGATAACCGCCAGGGAATAACCGGAGAGCATCGCACCTGCGTAGCGGAAGAACCGTTCCGTCAGTCTAAGCGTCGTGAGGCTCTCTCCAAGAAAGCCGTCGAAGCCTGCTGAGACAACCACGACATCGGGTTTCATCCCCTCCAGGATTGGAAGAACGATCTCCATCCATGCGAGGATGTAGTCGTCGTCTGTGGAGTAGTGGGGCATGGGGATGTTTACCTTACTCCCTTCCGCACCTTTCCCGCCAACGTCGTGCTCGTAGCCGCTCCAGGGATAGATGTCACGCTCGTGGAGGTCAATGTGGATAACATCACCATCGTTCCAGAATATCTCCTGCGTGCCGTTGCCGTGGTGGGCGTCGAAGTCAATCACCGTGACCTTTCCCCTGAGCTCTCTGAGGGCGTAGGCGGCAAAGGCGGTGTTGTTGAAGATGCAGAAACCGAGGGTTGAGGCGTTGAAAGCTCTTCCTGACCTGCCGGCATGGTGTCCCGGCGGTCTGACTAGGGCCAGGTGCAGTCCCTTTTTCTTCACCGCAAACTTCACGGCATCCCTTGCCGCGCCAAGGGCTGTGAGGGCCACTTCCCACGTGGCCGAGGACACGTAGGTGTCCGGATCGAGGTATTCAAAGGTGTTCGCCAGTTTTCTGATGCGCTCAACGTACTCCTCATCGTGGATCAGAAGGACATCGGCGGGCGATACAGGTTCAGGTTCCAGAATCAGTTCGTCATTCCACAGCCCCTTTTCGGAAAGGCCCCTTATCGCGTAGTCCAGTCTGGTCGGATTCTCAGGATGATAGCCCTCCGGCCTGTGCCCCCTGAAAATGGGGGAGTAAAAGACTCTGAAGGACAAGAGGGTTTCACCACTCCTCCTCTTCCTCGATAAGGCCGTACTTCTCCAGCTCACGGAGGAGCTTTCTGACGGCCTCCCAGGCATCGTGCTCGCTCTTGGCTCCAGAGCAGACTATCTTTCCGGACGAGAAGAGCAGTATAACCGCCCTCGGCTCCTTGACGCGGTAGATAACGCCGGGGAACTGCTCCGGCTCGTACTCACAGTTGGGAAGGCTCAATGCTACCGCATCGAGGTTGAACTCCATGCCTATGTCGCCGCTGAAGACCATGTTCTGGATGTCTATCTGGGGCGCACGCTGGAACTTGGCGCCTATCTTCTTGAGCATCTGGATGAGCTTGTTGACGGCGCGCTCTATGTCCTCGACGCTCTTGGCGCCGGTAACGACGAGCTTGCCGGAGCTGAATATAAGGAGCGCCACCTTTGGTTCCTCGAAGCGGCATATTATCCCCGGGAACTCCTCGGGGTTATACTTGGAGTTGGGACATATCTCTATGACCTTTTCAAGGTTCAGCTGCGTAAAGAGATCCACAGAAGCGACGATGTTCTCGATTCTGAGCTTTACATTGCTCATGTCTACCAAGGCTTACACCTCCGGATGGTGGGTTTAAAAACCCTTTATAAATGAGGCATGTTGAGTTTTTAAAGCTTTAGGTCTTTGAGTCGATGAAACCTCGGTGAGAAGGCTTAAAAGGTGCCGGCACAAGGAGAGCACGGTGATAGCATGAGAAACACGATTGTGTTAGTAAGGACCGACAACTTTCAGAAGGCCAGCATAGCATTGGCCGACCTCGTCCGCTACGGCGGTATGCAGATACGCGGCGACCCGAGGATCATTCCTCCCGCCCTCTCTGACTGGGCCTTTGAGAAGATAAGCGGTGAGAAGCCGAGGAGGCGCTTCCGGGCACACGTGATTGCCCAGATAGACCTTCCGCCGGCGAAGGCCATCGGCAGGCTCATGGACATCCATCCGCCGGCACATGTTCTCGTAATCCCGCCCGACACGGAGGTCTGGGAGGAGCTGATACGCCTCTGGAGCACCTTTGAGAAGCTCAAGGGTTTCCACCCCCCAAAGAGAACCAAGGCGGAGGAGCTCAGGAAGAAGAGAGAGGAAGAGGAGGAGCTGGAGGAGTTTTAACTCACTTCTTCTTCCGCTTTCGTATCCTGATGTTGGCTATATCCCCGAGCGTCGGCTCGTAGTCCCTCGGGATGGTCTTTTTCTCAAGGAGCTCCCCACCTTCGGTCTCAATGAGGGTTATCTTGAAGTACTTCTCCAGTTTCCGGGCTTCTTTTATCGTCGGCTCACGGTAGCCGTGGGCTATTGCCCTCAAATCGTTCATCGAAAGGCCTATCTCGTGGGACAGCTCCTCGTAGCTCTTCCCCGAGCGCTGTATCGCCCTGTAAACCCTCTCTGCGTAGTCCTCCACGATCTCCTCCGTGTAGAGCGGCCTCTCGGTTCTCGGTTTGGACGGCCTCGGCCTTGGGGCCGGCCTGGAGTAGGTTCTCCTGACGGGCTGCCTTCCGGTGGGCATTATGCTGAATGTTCCGGGCTTCTTTCCGCCGTATTTCTCATAACAGCGGTTGCAAACGAGAACCTCCGCCCCCTCAAGCCTTATCTTGTGGCCCTGTCCCCTTATTGGAGCCCCACATATCTCGCAGTATCTGGGCTTGGCTTTCCCCATCTCAACCACCTTCTTGCTCCACTTAAGGCTCGAAGTCAGGCTTTTTAAACCCCTCGATGAGCTTATATTGATGAGCGGGGTGAGGATAGAGAGGCTCCAAAGGCTCGATCAGGAAACGCTGGAGAGGCTCATTGAGATATACATGAGAGGATACGAGGGCATGCGCGAGTACGGCGGTGAAGGGGAGAGCTACGCGAAGCGCTACCTCAGGTGGTGCTGGGACAAGGCAAAGGCCGGCTTTTTCGTCGCAAAGGTTGGTGACGAAATAGCGGGCTTTATAGTCTGCGACAACGACTGGTACAGCAAATACGAGGGAAGAACAGTTGGGGCAATTCACGAGTTCGTGGTTGACAAACGGTTCCAAGGGCACGGAATAGGCCACAGGCTCATGGAAAAGTGCCTGGAGTACCTGGCGGAGCACAACGACAGAATAGAGCTATGGGTCGGGGAGAAGAACGAGAAGGCCATCAGGTTCTACGAGGATTACGGGTTCAAACGCGTCGGCCAGAGCGGGATATGGGTGCGTATGGTCAAAGACCTTCGGAAGGATGATGCACCCCGAGAAAAAGGGAAGTAGGTGGTTTGATGTCCTGCATAAAACCGCCCGAGCCCGAGAAGGTGAGGAAATTGAAGGAAGAAAGTTTCATACGCGAAGGCAAAGGCAGGTTGAGGGTCGTTATAGAGAGCGAGGAGGAGCGGATTGAGACCACCATGAACGGCTCCCTGAAGAGCATCGACGAGATGGCAGAGATGCTCGGCGTCGATCCCAAGAACGGGAAGATAGAGGCCGTCGTCGATGGGGTGAAGGTCACCGCCGAGCGCGGAAGGCTGGAGATGGAGTTCGAGAACGGGGACAGACTGAGGGTTGAGAAGGTATAAAGGGAGACAGAAAAAGCCTTCACTTCACAGGCGGCCTGAACTTGTAGCCGTAGAGGATTATTCCGTCCTCCTCGAACTCCCTTATCTTCTTGGTGACGACCTCGACCTCCATTCCGAAGTCTATCTCCTCGGGGTCAACGTCGGTCAGCTGGGCGAGTACTACCGGCCCCTCCTCAAGCTCTATCAGTGCCAGCGGGAAGGGCTTGTAGTACTCGAAGCCGCTCGGCGGGTTTCTTACTATCGTCCAGCTGATGACCTTGCCCTTTCCGCTCAGCTCGATTTCCTCGACGTTTCTTGAGCCGCAGACAGGACAAATCGACCTCTTCGGAAAGTGGACGTGATCGTTCTCGCACTTTCCGCCTATGAGCCTGTACTTCTCACGGAAGTGCCTCCAATAGCGGGAAACCTGCATCGGGCGCGCCATTTCAGACCCTCCTAAAGACATTGACCGTTATGTTCGAACCGGTTCCACCTATGTTTTGGGTCAGGCCGATTTCCGCATCGGGCACCTGGCTCGGCGCCTCGCCGCGGAGCTGGAGCACCGCCTCAACCGTCTGGTAAACGCCGGTCGCTCCAACCGGATGACCGCGAGCCTTGAGACCTCCCATGGTCTGTATCGGATAGTCGGCATCAATGGCTATCTGTCCTTCCCTAGCAAGCTTTGCTCCCTCTCCCTTCTTGGCAACACCGAGGGCTTCGAGGCTGAGTGCCGCCATGACGGTAAAGGCGTCATGAACCTCGAAGAAGTCGATGTCCTTGGCGGTAACGCCAGCCATCCTGTATGCTCTCTCAGCGGCGACCTTTGCCGCCTTGAGGGTGAGTAAATCCTCCCTGCTGGCGAGGCTTATGGTGTCTATGGCGCGCCCCATTCCGGCTACTTCGACCCACTTCTCCTTAGAAACGCCTAGTTCTTTGGCCTTCTCGGGGGTTGTGATTATGACCGCGGCGGATCCGTCGCAGACCGGCGAGGCGTCGAAGAGCTTGAGCGGATCGGCAACGTAGGGGCTCTTGAGAACGGTCTCGACCTTAATCGGGCGCTTGAACATGGCGTAGGGGTTCTTGGCACCGTTGGAGTGCGCGTTAACTGCGAAGAGCGCCAGATCCTCTTCGGTATAGCCGTAGGTCTTCATGTAGTAGCGCATCACGAGCGCGTTTAAGGCAACAAAACTCGCCCCGTGGAAGAGCTCCCACTCGGCGTCAGCCGCATAGGCGAGGTATCTGGTGGCGTCGCTCGGCCAGGCGTCGGTCATCTTCTCGACGCCAACCACCGCAACCACGTCTTCCAGTCCGCTGAGGACAGCCTTAACGCCCTCCTGGACGGCGGCACCGCCGCTGGCACATGCTGCTTCGATTTTAACGGCGGGGATGTTCCCGAGTCCGGCCCAGTCCGCTATGAGGGCCCCGAGGTTCTCCTGCTCAACGAATGGGCCAGAAATCATGTTTCCAACATAGAGTGAATCGACCTTGTCTATTCCAGCATCATCCATAGCGTTGAGGAGCGCCTCGACCGCGAGATCCCTCAGCCCGAGCTTCCAGTGCTCACCAACGGGGGTCATACCGGCACCGATTATGACAGCCTTCCTCATCTCAACCACCTCACATGATGAACTTTCTCCTCGCCTTCGCGTAGAGGGCGTAGTCGATGTACTTCTTCCTGTTCACGTAGTCCATGGTCTTCGGAGCCAGCTCGCGTTTCTCCTCGATGGCGTCCTGGACGACAATGCTGAAGGCGTCGCTTCCGGCACCCGAGCCGAAGCTGACCCACAGGATCCTGTCTCCGGGCTTGGCTATGTCGAGAACGGCAGAGACACCAACCATGGTGGCGCCGCTGTAGGTGTTTCCGATGATTCCGGTGAGCAGGCCGGGGAGAACCTTCTCCTTCGGAATGCCGAGGATCTTGGCAACGGTGAGCGGGAACTTGACGTTCGGCTGGTGGAAGACGGCGTAGTCGAAGTCGTCCACTGTGAGGTCGAGCTCTTCCATGAGGGTTTTGGCCGCGTTGACTATGTGGTGGAAGTATGCTGGTTCACCGGTGAACCTGTTGCCGTGCCTCGGGTAGTGCTCGTGCTGGCGCCTCCAGAAGTCGGGCGTGTCTGTGACGTAGGAGTAGCTACCTTCGAAGTATGCCACGGTATCGGAGCTCTTCGGCCCGACTATGAAGGCCGCTCCACCTGCTCCGGCTGTGAACTCAAGGTGGTCGCCGGGCCTTCCCTGAGCGGTGTCGGCTCCAATGGCCATGGCATAGTCAGCCATCTCTGAGCCGACGAAGCCTATTGCAGTCTGAAGCGCCTCGGTCCCGGCCTTACAGGCGAACTCAAAGTCCGCCGTGCTGACGTCCGGGGTCGCGCCTATCGCCTCGGCAATGACCGTGCCAGTCGGCTTAACGGCGTAGGGCTTGCTCTCGCTTCCAAACCAGACGGCGCGGATAAGCTTCGGGTCTATCCCTGCCCTCTTAAGGGCGTTTCTCGCGGCCTCAATTCCTATCGTGAGCGCGTCCTCGTCAAGGCCGGGGACTGCCTTCTCCTGTATTGGGAAACTCGAAACCCCCCAGACCCTTCCTATCTCTTCGGCCTTGATTCTATACATTGGAACATAGGCACCGTAGCCGACGATGCCGACTTCGCGCCTTGGCTTCAGGAGCTTTTTCATGGTGCATCCCCCACAAAAGCTGAACGTGACTTCGGCTAAGGTTGAGGGGCGCGTTATAAAAGTCTTTCGGTGAAAGTAAAAGGTTTTTTCGACGATTGGCTATACCGACGTATATAAAGGGTGACGGCAACACTTTACCTGGGTGAATCGGAATGAAGTACGAGATAAGGCACAGGCCGAGCTTCTCCCTGCTTGAGGTGGAGCTTGAGAGGGGTGAGGCCATACAGGCGGAGTCCGGGGCCATGGTCCACATGAGCCCCACGATAAAGCTCGAAACCAGGGCAAAGGGGGGCGTTTTTGGGGCCTTAAAGCGTTCGGTACTCGGTGGAGAGAGCTTCTTCATAAACACCTTTAGGGCTGAAGATGGTCCCGGAACCGTTGGGCTGGCGCCCGCGTATCCCGGTGACATCGAGGTCTTTGAACTGGACGGGACACTCTACGCCCAGAGCGGTGCTTTCCTGGCCAGCTCGGAGGGGATAAGTATCGACACCAAGTGGGGCGGTGCGAAGACCTTCTTTGGACGGGAGGGTCTGTTCCTCCTCAAGATGACTGGAAGGGGGCTCGTGTTCCTCTCCAGCTTTGGGGCAATATACAAGAAGGAGCTCCACAACGAGCGCTTCGTGATAGACACCGGGCACATGGTGGCCTTCAGCGAGGGGCTGGACTTTAGCATAAAGCGGGTCGGAGGGCTCAAGAGCACTCTCTTCAGCGGTGAGGGACTAGTTGCCGAGTTCTACGGAACGGGGACACTCTATATCCAGACGCGCAGTGTGGACAGCTTTATAAGTTGGATGGTGCCGCACCTGCCGACAAAAAGGGAATGAAAAACAAAGGTTCTTTTTTCACTTCTTTTTAACCACGAACAGCGCGTGGTCCTTCTCGTAGGGCTCCAAGCTAAGGCGTTCGACGACCTCAAAGTAGCTTGCGAGCTCCTTCTCGACCTCCTTGAAGACCTGCTCCGGCTCCTTGGTGACGTCGATGCTCCTGCTCTTGACGCTTATCATGCCGTAGCCGCCGCTCTTGAGGTAAACCTTGGCGTTGTCTATGAGTATCTTCGCCTGAGTCGGTTGGGCCACATCCTCGAAGATAACGTCAACCTTAGGGACAAGCGCGCGGTAGCCTTCAGGCTTTGTTGCATCGCCGAGTATCGGCACGATGTTCCTGCGCTCGTCAACAAGCGGGACGAGCTCCCTCAGAACCCTCGGGGAGAACTCGACGCCGAAGACCTTCCCCTCCCAGCCGACGATGTCGCTGACGTGGGAAGCGGTCGTTCCGCTCGCGACTCCGAGGTAGAGAACCTTTGAGCCGGGCTTTATCGGGAAGTTCTTGAGACCTTTGAGTATTGCCGCGGCGAGCTTTGAGCGCCTCGGGTTCCAGACCCTGTATTCCTCACCCTCAAACTTGATCAGCCTCTCGCCGTAGACCTTCTGGCCCGGAACGAGGTTCTTAGTGGCTATCTTCTCGCTACCGTCCTCATCAACGAAGACGTAAACGCCCGGGAACTTGCCCTTCTTAATCCTCATCTACCTCACCTCTTGCCCTTCTTCTTTTTCTTTCCGCCCTTCTCGCCCTTTTTACCCTTTCCTGCCTTCTCCTTCTTCTTTCCGCCGAAGCCCTTGCCCCGCTTTTCTTTCCCCTTGAACTTCTTCTTTTTCTTCTTCTCGGGCTTGGCCTTCCTCTTGGGCGGGTTCGGATACTTCTGCTTTATCTCCTGGATGCGCTGCTCTATCTCCTGCTTCAGCTCCTCAGCTATGTACTCGCCGGAGAAGTAGTCAACACGCGCCGCTATGGCGAGCTTTCCGGCCAAGGCTCTCGCTATCTTACCCCTCTGCCACCACGGTGAGCGGTTTATTGCCGGATACTGGAAGATGACGCCGTGCTTTGGAGGTTTAGCACCACTCCTCAGGTGCCTGAAGAGAGCCTTCTCGGCACCGAGGACCTGTATTGTCGATGCAGGCATCATGGCGAGCTCTTTGAGCCCACCGGCGAGGCTGAGCAGCCTGGCGCCGAGCTTGGCACCGACAAGAGCTTTCAGGTTCGGGGCAACCTCGTCCATTGCCATCTCAAGGTAGTCCTCTATCTGCTCCCTGAGCTTGTAGAGGTCGCTTATCTCGCTCGCGAGCTTCATGATAATGTCCGCGTCGAACTTTCCGAGCGGAGCACCCATGGACTTTTCAGCGGCCTTCAGAATCTTTTCAACCTTGCCCTCGGGAAGGCCAAGGCCCCTGAGCTTCTCCTCGCTCACGTTCTCCCTCGGGCCGACTGCTTTGACGAAGGCAACGTACTGCTGGTGCTTGGGCAGTATCTCGTCAAGCTCCGGGAAGTGCAGGCTGTACCACTCCCTCAGGCGGGAAACGAGCAGGTTGATAACCTTGTCGATGTCGTCGAGTGACTCGATGGCCTGGATTATCATCTTATCGCGCGCGCCGCTCTGCTCCTGTATGCGGAGCCTGGTCAGTGCAACGCCGACGCTGAAGTACTCGTCGAACCACTTCTCCCCCAAAAACTCTTCCGGACTGGAGCGGAGCTTCTCTCCTGCTATGTTGGGGAACTCCGCTGTGGCGTTGTAGCCAAGCTCCTTGAGCTTTCTCCCCAGCTCTGAGTCCTCCACCACGAACTCGTCGTAGCCCCTCTCCCTAAGCTCATCGAGGAAAGAAATCAGCTCGTCGCTTGGCTCGCCCTTTAAAAGCCTGTCAAGGCTCGCTTCCGGCCTTCCGGAGAAGACCCTCTGATCAATGAGATTACCGCTCTCGTCAAAGGCGTAAATGCCCCTGACGTTCTCCGCTATGTAAGCTTTCATCATCATCACCCTCTCAGTTTTTGTCTCCGGAGTATAAAAGGGTTAGGCGTTTTAAACCCTTGCGTGTATCCGTTCGGTATTAACTCTTATTATGCCAGCGGTAAATAAACCAGAGTGGTCTGAGTTTAAGAACCACTGATTGGCATCACATTGGTGCAATGGCCAAGGATTCGTTAGGATATAACTTAGTTTTACCCAAAGTTTCACTTTTAGCGATAGAAAAAGTTAAATAGATCAGTGGCATATCTTGTAATGCAATTTTCCTTGGAGGTGCAGGTTATGAACTGGAAGACCCCAGCAGTGTTACTCATCGGACTTTTCTTGTTGGGGGGGGGTCGTGACGGCAGCACCAGTTGACAAGCCAGAAGCAGTACCTCTAGCGACAGTCAAAGCACTGGCAGTCAGGGAACTTCACAAGTTCCCGGAATTCAACGGGGCAGTCCCAACCAACCCAACCCCCCTCTACTTCCCCGACGGCAGGTTGGCGGCCTACGAATTCAGAATGGTCAAGAATGGAAAAACCATAGGCTACATCATAGTATCAGCCAACAGGAACCTGCCACCGGCAATCCTAGAGGCGGGATTTGGCAAGAAGACTCCGAGCGACATGATGAAAGAACTCGCCGCGAGGAAAGGAGTGAAAACCTACCGCTTTGCATACTTCAGCGGATTGAACTACGGCATCTTAGCCGGAGCCAAAGTTGTGGACATGAAAGGTAGGGAATACAGAAAACCAGAAAAATATATCTTGCAGACTGGAGCATATGCAGGTTCTTGGGATACTGCTACACAGTACACGACCCAAGCTGCTACTTTAATAGACCAGAAAGTATTATGGGACGTACCCAGATGGACAGAAAGTGACCCCGGAGGAGCCAGTGATTCGCTACCGCCAGGAGCCAACAGCATCGGCCAAATATCAACACTTGCGAACTCATATGATTACATAGGCCCAAATGCAGATCCGTGGGATGACTGGGATGGATGTGCTCCAATAGCAGCCTCAATGATAATTGGCTACTACGAAATTCAATATCGTGACAGCTGGTACAAGGAAGCTGTAATAGACATACTACATGAAACCATGCTGACAGATGATGGTGGATGGACTTCAACCTCAAATATCGGCCGAGGCATAGAGAATTTCTATAACCGAGCAATGTATCTCCATTCTGAAGGTGTTCTATATTATGCCCCACACTATACATACACCACTAGCACAGTTGACAATCCAAGTAATTCATTGTTGTTTACCTACGTTATGCTGGAAATAGGGACCAACAGACCCCTGATTTTAACAGCTAGTAAAGCTAGTGGAGAAAACTTCGGATGGTCTGGAGCGTTTCATACAACTACCGTTGCAGGATATAGTTCATATAGCGATGGAACAAAGTATCTGTACATTCACACTACATATTCAGATCCATACACAGCTTGGATCCTATTAGATAGTATAAGCAGTAGTCGGACGTTGACTCTAGTAAATCCTGTAAAGGTCAGTTGAGGTGAAGGACAGTGAAAATAAAACCATTAGTCTTCTTTTTTATGATGCTTTTAATTTTTACAGGAATACTCTTTTTGAAAACTGTTCCAAAGGGGACTAACATAAATTTTCTGGATGAAGATAATCTCCAATTGAACTGCAGTTTGAAAACAGAACCACCATTTACTCCAATAAACGCGTGGGTGGGCTGGTCCATTGGACAGTTAAAAAATGGAACAGTCTTGAAGTTTGCGGATCTTCCAGACTATGTGCCCAATGTGTCACTAGGTTCCGAAAAAAGCACAGGTATATTGTATGGGGATGACTGGATTGGGGAAATGGGCATTCGCCCAAAGTGCATCATTGCGGGCAGTTCAACATTCTTTCAAAATAATGGAACAGCGATAGGCACGTATTATCCATATCCCATGCCTTCAGGGGCGCCCTGCAAAGATGTAAAGAGGACAAATGTGTTGCTACCCGCAGGGGACGTTTACTTCGCCCACTACGTTATCCCAACAGCAAATAGTACTTGGGAAATACGGGAAAACATACCAAACGGCAACTGGACGGATTTCTTGAAATCCGGTGGAATACGAGGAATCCGAAAATCCCGGATTGCAGGAGGGTGTACCTGTCCAATTGACGTGGTAATGAGACAATTAGACAGGGATATAAAAGCAAAGGGCTTTAGGGAAGTTCCCCTCTGGAGGATACCAAAGGAGAACGACTGTTTTAAGCCGCTCAGCGTTAAACTCTACCGCAGAGACGACCAATACCTCTACGTGGAATTTGCCCAAGTGAAGGGTATGGATCTCGTCAGAGTCCTCATGATAATGGGTGACGAGGAAGTCGTAAAGGCATACACCGAGGCGTTCACCGCGGGAAGCGTCGAAAGCTAAAGCCTTTCACTTTTCATATTTTCATGGCATGAAAATACAGAAACAGGGAAAGCCCTCAGTCCTCCCAGGGCTCGGTGTACTTGAGGGCCCAGCCGAACTCCTCCTTGAGGATGTCTATTGCCGCGCTCGGCGGGATTATTCCACGCTCGGTTATGATGACGTCGATGTACTCTGGAGGAGTAACGTCGAACGCTGGATTCCAGACCTCGATGTTCTTCGGCCAGGTTTCAAGCTCCTCCTTCGGGATGACCTCGTAGGGATCGCGCATCTCTATCTCGACCAGCTGACCGAGCATCGTCTCAGGGTGGAACTTGTAGGTTTCTGCTGCAATCATGGTCCATATCCTGTGCTCCTTGGCGGTGAGGGCTATCAAAGCGGTTCCAATCTTGTTTATGACCGCCCCGTTGACCGTTATGCTGTCAGCTCCCATAACCACCTTATCGGTCATCTTCATGTAGTGCCTCGCGGCGCTATCAACGACATAGATTACCGGAATGCCGTAGCTGGCCAGCTCCTTGGCGGTGAGCTTGCCCTGCCATTTGGGCCTTGTCTCGGTGACTATGACCTTTATGTCCTTACCCTGCTCGAATGCGGTTTTCATGACGCTTATGGCAGCCTTGCTGTGGCAGTGGGTCATTATGACGTCGCCGTCCTCTATGCGCTTCGCCCCCATCTCGCCTATCCTCTCGATGGCCTTCTCGGAGTTGTGGATGAACTCCTTGGCCGCGTTTATGATTATGAACTTCAGCTGGTCGAGGTCGGCACCGTCGGCGTAGGCAACTTTCCCGCGGTGCATGACGTAGCGGAGCGCATTCGGGAGGGAAACCGCAGTCGGCCTGGTCTCGTAGAGTATCTTTGCGGCCTGCTTCATCTCCTTCCAGAACTCGTCAACGTCCGCCGCTCTGCTCTTCTCGGCCTGTATCTGGAGTGCATAGGCCGCTGACCTGGCAATTTTGCCAGCTCCCCTTATTCTCATGTCCCTAATCTCCTCCGCAATTTCAAGCACTTCCTTCACTACCGGCATCTCCGTTCACCTCCCTCTGGTAACCCCCATTTATGGTGTGAGGGTTTATAGAACTTTTCGTGTTCACCAGTGCCCCCTGCTGTTCGTTGATGTTCATAAAAATGCGCTCCAATCATGCTTTACAAACGTAAACGGCACTAACGACCATTGCAGAAAGATTTATAACCAATCGCCGCTACCTTTAACATGTATATACATGGGGACGTGTTCAAAAGTGTGCATTAAATGGGGGGAACGGAAGTGGAGGAAAAGCTTATGCGCAAGCTGAGTTCTGGCTCACTGGATTTTGAGGCGTACTTCTCGGACAAGGCCCAGGGCATGAAAGCCTCTGAGATTAGGGAGCTCCTCAAGCTCGTCGAGGCAGGCGACGTTATAAGTCTCGCCGGAGGTCTTCCCGCTCCCGAGACGTTTCCCGTCGAGATCATCAAGGAGATAACCGCGGAGGTTATAACCCACCATGCGGATAAGGCTCTCCAGTACGGGACCACCAAAGGATTCACCCCGCTTCGCCTCGCGCTGGCGGACTGGATGGAGAAGCGCTACGGCATCCCGACCAGCAAGGTCGAGATAATGATGGTCGCGGGAAGCCAGCAGGCCCTCGACCTCATCGGCAGGGTCTTCATAAACCTAGGGGACATCGTTGTCGTTGAAGGACCGACGTACCTAGCCGCTTTAAACGCCTTCAAGTACTACGACCCCAAGTTCATAAGCATACCCATGGACGACGAAGGAATGAGGGTAGACCTCCTTGAGGAGAAGCTGGAGGAGCTGAGGAGGCAGGGGAAGAAAGTCAAGTTCGTCTACACCGTCTCCACCTTCCAGAATCCAGCGGGAGTCACGATGAGCCTTGAAAGGAGAAAGAAGCTTATAGAGCTCGCCAGGGAGTACGACTTCCTCATCGTCGAGGACAGCCCTTACAGCGAGCTCCGCTACTCCGGCGAGCCCATACCGCCGATCAAGCACTTCGATGACGAGGGGAGGGTCCTGTACCTCGGGACTTTCTCAAAGATATTCGCCCCGGGGTTCAGGCTGGGGTGGATAGCGGCACACCCGCACTTCATCAGGAAGATAGAGATAGCCAAGCAGGCCGTTGACCTCTGTGCGAACCCCTTCGGGCAGGTTATCGCCTGGAAGTACGTCGCCGACGGCCACCTGGACGAGCACATTCCAAGGGTCATAGAGTTCTACAAGCCGAGGAGAGACGCGATGCTTGAGGCCCTAGAGGAGTACATGCCGGAGGGCGTTAAATGGACGAAGCCCGACGGAGGAATGTTCATCTGGGTCACCCTGCCGGAGGGTATAGACACCAAGCTCATGGCTGAGAAGGCCATAAGGAAGGGTGTCGCCTACGTTCCGGGTGAGGCGTTCTTCGCCTACCGCGACGTCAAGAACACAATGCGCCTCAACTTTACCTATGTGCCGGAGGAAACGATACGCGAGGGAGTCAAGAGGCTGGCAGAGGTCATAAAGGAAGAGATGAATGCCCTTAAGGGCTGATACCCCTTCTTTTCTTCTCGCAAAGCTTTTTATTCTGGTACGAACACACACCCAAGTGGTGGTACTCATGAAGCCATTGATAGGTATAATCGGGCAGACCGATCTCTCCAAGAACAGGCTTTTTCTGGATCGGAGACATATTGAAAGGATAGCCGAAGCCGGGGGCGTTCCGGCGGTTTTTAACATCGACTGCTCGCCCGATGAGATTCTTGAGCACGTGGATGGAATACTCCTCATAGAGGGGCCGGACGTTCACCCCTACTTCTACGGTGAAGACCCCTCAAGTGCCATAAAATACGTCGATGTTGAGAGGGACGAGTTCGAGATATGCCTTGTCAAGAAGGCCGTCGAGAGGGGAGTTCCCATACTGGGAATCTCCCGCGGAATGCACGTGATAAACGTTGCCCTCGGGGGAACTCTCTATCAGGACTTAACCGACATTCCCAAGGCCATAAAGCACGACTGGGACGTAAACCTGATAGGGCCGGGCCAGAGGGTTCACGGCGTCAGGATAAAGACCAACTCAAGGCTCTACGAAATACTCAAGGACGGGCTTGACATTGAAGGTACGAACGAGGTGTATCTGCGGGTCAACAGCTTCCACCACCAGGCAGTGAAGAGGGTCGGGGAAGGGATAAAACCCGTCGCTTACGCAGTGGACGGGCTTATCGAAGCCATTGAGGGAGCTGAAGGGTTCATAATCGGTCTCCAGTGGCAGCCGGAATACCTACCGGAGATGGTGAGGGTCTTTGAAGCGTTCGTGCGCGCCGCCGCCGAGTACCGCCTCAAAAAGCTTGAACTGGAAAAGATCGAGATAGAGGCCGAGCTCAGGGAGGAGCTCACAAAGGGACAAGATGGGAGCCATCACAGCTCGGAAACGAACGGTAGCCTTCCCGACACGAACCAAACGTGATCCCCCTTTCCAGAATCTTCCTCTCAGCCTCACGCAGAATCTCAAGCCTCAGCTCGCGGGGCAGGTAGTAATAGCCGCCTATCCTCTCACCCCTTTCGTATAGCGGCCACAGCCTCTCCATCAGCTCCGGGAACTTGGCGGACATGCGCCTCTTCGAATCCGGCCGGAGCTTGAGGGTTGAAACGGTTATGTGGTCGACAAAATCCAGCGCGTCGAGCGTCTCATCGAAGTCCTCCCACGTGTAGAACGGGATTATCGGGTCTATGCGGGCATAAACTGGGATGCCTGCTTCTTTAGCCTTCTCCAGGGCTCTGATCCTTGCCTTCGGTGATGGGGCATTTGGCTCCAGCAGCTTTGCCTTCCGTCTATCCACCGTGGTCACCGTTATTCCGACGGCGCACTTAAGCTCGCCCAGGATATCCAGGTCGCGCTCAAATACCTCCGACTTCGTGAGGAGCAGGCATCGGACACCGTAGCGTTTGAAGAGTTTGAGAACCTTCCGCGTTATGCCCAGCTCCCGCTCCACCGTTGGATAGGGGTCCGAGGAATAGGAAAGCGCTATTATGTAGCGCCTGTCGAGGCGCCTCAGCTCCCGCTCCAGCATCGGCAGGAGACCTTCCTTGACCCTCACCCGAAAGGCGTTGGGGATGTAGCTCGTTATGTAGCAGTAAACGCACGCGTGGTCGCAGCCGGTGTAGACGTTCAGCGTGTACTTAAAGGGGCATGTGCAGAGCTTCGCCTTCCAGGGGTCAAATGGCCGGATGTACATGTTTTACCCTACGAAAACCCCTTAAAAGGAATTGCGTCTTATCGAATGGGTGGAGCAAGTGGGGGACGAAATAAAGGGAAAGCTGAGGTGGACGGAAGGAACCCAGTTCATTGGAAGGATAGAAGGTGAGAGTTGCGCGGTGGTTCTCGGGGAGGGAGGAATAAGCCCGATGAAGCTCCTTCTTCTCAGCGTTGCCGGGTGCACGGCCTATGATGTCGTCATGATACTCCAGAAGATGCGCGAGCCGATTAGAGGCCTGGAGGTCGAGATAAGCGGCGAGAGGCGCGAGGAGCACCCCCGCATATATCAAAGGGTTCACATCCACTACAAAATCTACGGCGACGTGAGCAAGGAGAAGGCGAAGCGCGCCATAGAGCTGAGCCAGGACAAGTACTGCTCTGCCAGTGCGCACGTGAAGCTCAGCGGTGCCGAGCTCACGTACTCCTTCGAGATAATCCCCGATGAAAGCAGGAGGGATTAACTTTTTAACCCCATCTTTTCCTGCCGGTGCGGGTGGTCGCGTGATAGAGTATCTCAAGTACTTCGTGATACTCTACGGCGGACTGTTTGCAATAACGAACCCGGTCGGAGCAGTTCCCGTGTTTCTGAGTGTTACCCACGACCTGAGCTGGAAAGAGAGGCGCGAAATAGCGACAAAGACCGCACTGACGGTAGTGGTGACCCTCGTGGTCTTCGCCCTCATTGGGGAGTGGATATTCAGGTTCTTCGGTTCGAGTGTTGACGCCTTCGCGATAGCCGGTGGCATTCTGCTTTTCAAGATGGCAATGGACATGCTCTCCGGAAGGCTCTCCACCGTGAAGATAAGCAAGGAGGAAACCGAAGAGTTCAGCGAGGACGTCGTCACCCTGGAGGAGGTCGCCATAATACCCCTCGCGATACCCCTTATCTCAGGCCCGGGAGCGATAACGACGGTCATGCTCTACATGGCCAAGAGCCGCGAGGTTTCCGAGAAGGCGACCGTCATAGCGAGCATCGTCGCGATAGGCCTCACTGTCTGGCTGATCCTCTGCTCCTCGAACAGGATACAGAAAAGGCTCGGAAGGGTGGGCATCAAAGTGCTGACGAGGATGATGGGTCTGATACTGACCTCCATGGCCGTGCAGATGATAATTAACGGGATCAAGGGGGCGTTTGGGCTCTGACATTTCTCTCTTGAAAGCCTCGCCCTTTAGGGCGGGGAGGAGGTCAGCGTCTATTTGGGACCATAATCATCCTTTTAAACTCCCCTGCCTATTTTTTGATGGTGTCGAAAATGCGCGGCGACCTGATAAGGGTTCTCAGCTCTGTTGAGGAGAAGGCCAACGAGCTGAAGCTCGACGGCTACGAGCCGGACGTGGTCCTGCTCGGAAAGAAGGCCTACGAGTTCATAAGGGAGCAGCTCAACGAGGAGTTTGGGGATGAAGAGGAGGTTTTTGAGCTCTCCGGGTTCAAGATACGTGTGGTCGAAGAGCTGGAAGGCGATGCAGTTGTCGCAGACAGCAAAGCCCTCGGGCTCGGCCCCGGCGGCGCGAAGAGGTTTAAGGTCGTCCTATAACTCCCCATACCTTTCCGTTTCTGATTTCCATTCTGAGTCCCCGCAGGGCGAGCAGGCTCAGCGAGACGGCCATTATATCGGCGAGACTGCCGGGGTTCCTTAAATCGCCCTCCTCTCGCATGAAGGCGTCGAACTCCTGCAGGGAGAGCTTTCCGTTGAGAACCTCCCTGGCTTTTCTCCTCACGAGGTCGGCCTCCCTCCTTCCAGCCTTCCTCACTATGAGCGTGTCCTCCTTCTCAGTCAGGAGCTCAAGGAATGCCCCCACAACCGCGTCCTCAAGCGGCATCTCCTTTATCAGATCGTAGAGCCTGCCAAATGTGGAATAGCTCAGGTCGTAGCCGTTGAGCCACTCACAGAAGATGAGCTCCCTTTCACAGCTCATCTCCGCCAGCCGGGCAAGGTTTATACCGTCCCGGAAGAGCTCCCTGAAGGACTCGTCACTGTAAACGTCATACTTGACCCCGCTGGGGATTCCTTTGGGATTTGCTATCCTTATCGCCCTGTAGAACTCCATGCTGTCCCTGACCGTCGATTCTTCTATCAGGAGCCTCGCCTTCTCCCGAGCATCGAGCATGTTGCGGCCCATTGTCAGCCCCATTATGAGGGGCACTGAAAGGGCTATGACTCCAAAATTCGGGTTGGCGTCCTGAGCCTCACGCGAGGCCTGAACCGCGCGTTTTATCAGATCCCCGATGCCGGCCTCACTGAAGGATAGGATGCCTTTTCGCAGGAGTTCGGCCGTCTTCACGGCCTCGTAGTAGACCCCGATGACTGCCGTATCAGCGAACAGGAAGTTGTAGATGGTCAGATCCCCGAAGTCCCGGTAGCGGTTCACGTTGCCGGGCTTCGGAACCGTCGCCTCAAGGAGAGGACCTAAGGTGAAGGCTCGAATTATTCTCCACCTCTCCATTCACACCACCAGGTAGAGCAGCAGGTACAGGAGGTAGAGAATTAAAACAACCTTCTTCGCCGCTTTTCTGAGCATCAGGTAGAGCCCAAAGGCTATGAGCGTCACGCCCCAGAATGCGTCCTTTATGTAGGGCGCGTAAGGCCTGAGCCAGTCAAGGAAGGCCGGCTGAAACTCCCTGAGGAGTAAAAGAACGCCGAGGAAAACGAGTATCCAGCCGAGGGTTTTCATCTCACTCACCCCTCAAGAGGAGGATTATGCCGATTACCAGGAACACAACCGCGAGCAACGTCCTGAAATCAATTGCAGGCAGGAGGAACGGCATGAACGGTCCCGCCAGCAGTATTGCGCCCAGCAGTATCAGCAGGAGGGCTATTGCCCTGGAGTTTTCGTCGCCCGATATCACATCCTCCAGCCGTTCTTCCGTCTCCCCTATCAGTTCGTCGATTCTCTCGGAGAGGGATTTTTCCTCCTCTTTCTCCTCCTCTGGTATCACGAGAGCCGCAAGGAAGTAGAGCAACGTCATAGCCACAGGGTTGAACACCAGGAGAACCACGAATATCAGCCTTACGAGGGTGGGGTCAACGTTGAGATGCTCGGCTATCCCACCGAGGACGCCGAGGAGGATTCTATCCTCCTTTGATCTCGTCAGTTTCTTTGTCATCTTATTCACCACACAAGAAAAAGGAAGCCGGCTTAAAAATCATTGCCCTATGGAGACGTCGCCAACAACGTCGGAAATCTCGATGGTGATTTGTCTTCCCCCGCTGGAGTGAGCCTTCTCGACCCTTCCAAGAACGTCGTCGAGGGAAACGCTGACGGTGTAATCAGGGGGCACGTGTATTCTAACGTCGCCCACGACGTTGTTTATGGTAACGTCTCCCCCGGCATGAATCACAACGTCGCCAACCACGTCATCAATCCGGTACTCTGCCGGGGCGGCCCCCTTGAGGTCCCCGACGGTGTCCTCGATTAGGGCCTTCGTGACGTTTGTCCCTATGAAAACGTCTCCAACGGTATCCCGAATCCACACATCTCTCAGTCCCGTCCCCACCTCTATGACGACCTTTCCGTTCCTGTAGTCCCCGCAGAGGTTGTGGGTACTGATTCCAAATCCGCTTCTCTTCTCTTCAACGAGGCAGTAAACGGTCAGAACGTCGTTTTCAAGGCTAACGTTTACCGGCAGGTTGCTCTTAACAACCACTCCCTCAACTTCAGACGGAACCAGCTCAACGCTTCCTATCAGGTTTCTAACCACTATGGAGTCAGCGTGGAAGCGACCGATTTCCTTAACCGGGCCGGCGTCCTCCCTGAATGGTCCCCATCCGATGTGAATGTAGCCCCGAAACGCCAAAGCCGTCACGACTGTACCGATGACAAGAAGGGTCAGAACGGTACCGGCCAATATCCCCAAAAGGCCAGCTCCCCTCCTCATGAGTACCACCGATGAAAATTTCATCATGCACCGTATAAATGTTACGCCAAGCAAGAATTATGAAGAGAAATGATAGCCGGAGAGAATGGCCGTAAAGAAGAAATCATTTCAGAAGCTTCACGAACTCCCTCATCCAGGCGTAGAGGTCGCCGGGGTGCCTTGAGCTGACCCAGTTGCCGTCAACCACTACCTCCTCGTTTACCCATTCAGCGCCCGCATTTACCACGTCGTCCCTGATGGTTATCGTGCTCGTCCCCTTCCTGCCCTTCAGCACTCCGGCGGAGATGAGTATCTGCGGCCCGTGGCAGATGCTGGCGACGGGCTTTCCTGCCTCAAACATTTTTCTGGTTATCTCGACGGCTTTCTCGTTGAGCCTGACGATCTCCGGCGCCCTCCCGCCGGGCAGAACAATGGCATCAAACTCGTCCGGGTCAACCTCCTCGAAGGCCAGGTCGACGCTGACGGAATAGCCGTGCTTGCCCGTTATCTTGCCCCTCTCAAAACTCGCCACGTAGACCTCGTGGCCCTCCTCCTTTATTCTGTGGAGGGGATATATGAGCTCCAGGTCTTCAAAACCGTCCGCGCTCAGAAACAGCACCTTCATAAGCACACCTCCATGCTAACGTTCAGAGAGAAATAGAAATGGACGCTTATAAGGCTTTTTGGACATAAATGGTCAGAGGGGAAGTTCGGTAGTCTCCTTATGAACCTTGAGGACGACCATGGTGTGGGTGGCTTCAACACCCTCTATTTCACCTATCGTGTCAAGGAACTCGTTGAGCTCCTCGCTACCCCGGGTTCTTATTTTGACGAGCATGTCGTAGTCCCCGGTGGTCTCAAAAATCTCGACGATCTCCGGATACTTTTTGAGCTCACTTGCCACGTGGGAGTACTTCCCCGCTTTCGCTTTTATCAGTATGAACGACAGAATGCCGAAGCCGAGGGCGTTGGGGTCAAGTATTACGGTGAACTTTTTTATTATGCCCTTCTCTTTCAGCTTCTTAATCCTCTCGTAGACGGTCGATTCTGCGAGATTAACCTCTTTGGATATCTCCCTGAGGGGCGTTCTGCTGTTTCTCTGGAGTATAGAGAGGATCTTCCTGTCTATATCGTCCAAGCCGGTTCGCATGAGCATCACCGCAGGTAAAAAATTTTCGAAAGGTTTTATAAACCTGCCGATTTTGGGAAACCATACTTTTATAAAAAGGCCTCCGCTTCTTAATTCAGAACTTCTAGGAGGGTCAGCAATGCCAACGAACGTGACAGCGGAGTACCTTGCAGCGGAGGAGGAGTACAGGAACGCCAAGACTATTCCTGAGAAGATACGCGCCCTCGAAAAGATGTACGCCACGGTGCCAAAGCACAAGGGGACGGAGAAGCTCAGGCTCCAGATAAAGAGGAAGCTCGCCGAGCTGAGGAAGGAGCTTGAGAAGCAGAGGCAGATGCGCAAAGGCGGTGGCGGGCCCTCGATGGCAGTAAGGAAGGAAGGCGCGGCACAGATAGTCCTCACCGGCTTGCCCAACGTCGGCAAAAGCTCGCTCATGAAGGCTTTAACAAACGTGGACATAGACGTTGCGGACTACGCGTTCACGACCGTTGAACCGATTCCCGGGATGATGCACCACAAGGACGTCCAGATTCAGCTCGTCGAGGTTCCCGGCCTCGTCGAGGGCGCAGCCCTCGGAAAGGGCATGGGGCCGCAGCTCCTGAGCGTCATAAGGAACGCCGACGCGATAGCTATAGTCATAGATCTCTCCCAGGATCCGGTCAAGCAGATGGAAACCCTCCTCAAGGAGTTTGAAAGGGCCGGGATAAAGCTCAACAAGCGCCGCCCGAGGGTGGAGATCAAGAGGACGGCAATGGGCGGAATCGTCATCAACGGCCAGGAGAACATCAAGGGCGACATAAGCGAGGTCATGAAGATGCTCCGCGAGGAGAGGATTCACTCGGCCGAGATAACCGTCAAGGAGCCGGTAACATTGGAAGAGTTCGCGGATGCCCTCGACGAAAGCCTCGTCTGGAGGAGGGCGATAATCATAGCCAACAAGGGCGACGCCCCCGGGAGCAGGGAGAACTACGAGAAGCTCGTTGAAGCCTACGGCGACAGGTTCAAGATAATCCCCGTCTCGGCGAAGAGGAAGATTCAGCTGGACAAACTCAAGGACGAGCTGTACGAGCTGGCGGGGATTATTCGCGTCTTCACCAAGAGCCCTGGCGAGGAACCGGCCTACCCGCCGGTGCCGCTGAAGAAGGGCTCGACCGTCATGGATTTAGCGGAAAGGATACACAAGGACTTCGCCAAGAACTTCCGATATGCGCGCGTCTGGGGCAGGAGCGTCAAGTTCCCGGGCCAGCGCGTTGGGGCTGACCACGTTCTGGAGGACGGAGACATAGTGGAGATTCACGCGAGATGAGGGTTTCTTTTCTCCCCAGTTCCCAGAGAAAAGCCTACAAATAACGCTAAGAATACCAACAAAAAAGCTCAAAAGAGAAGCCCGAACGACAGAGGCCCCATGTAACATTGGGGGTCTGAACAGGGTTGTTCATCCGATAGTCCTTGCCTCAAATAAGGCCCAAATTCTGAAAGTAAACATTTCCGGGAGGGGCAACATGCCCAGAATCAGGGACAACAGGAAAGCGAAACCCCTAAATATCTCACCGCTAACATAACTCAGGTGAGGTTATGGAGAGCGTAACACCGGAGGCGTTCCGTGACTTCCTCGGCCCGAAGCCGGAGAGGGAACTGGTTCTCCTCGCCGCCATAGAGCTCTACCGAGAGGGGAAGCTGAGCCTCAGAAAGGCCGCCGAGTTCGCCGGCCTTAGCGTGAGGGAATTCCTCTACGAGCTGAGGAAACGGGACGTCCCGATAAACTACACGCTGGAGGAGGCAAGGAAGGACATAAAGTTCATTGAGGGTATGGAATGATCGTGGTCTCGAACACAAGTCCTCTCATAGGGCTGTCAAACATCGGGAAGCTCGAAATCCTCCGCGAACTTTTTGGAGAGGTCTTCGTGCCACCCGCAGTTGTCAGGGAGTTTGGGGAAACTCTTCCGGAGTGGGTTGTGGTTAAGCATCCTGGAGACAGGCCCCTTGTTACCGCCCTCTCAAAACTCCTCGGGGATGACGAGTCCGAGGCGATGGCACTTGCCCTTGAACTCGGCGCTGATTTTCTGATACTTGACGACCTAAAGGCGAGAAAGATTGCGAAGGAGCTTGGAATTAACGTGATTGGAACCGCAGGCATTTTGCTTCTCGCAAAGAAAAGGGGCGTTGTTGAAGAAGTAAAACCGCTCCTCCGTGAACTTGTGGAGAAAGGCTTCAGGATAGCGGATAGCGTTATCGAGGTCATACTCAGAGCGGCTGGAGAGAATTAGCCCCTTAAGCGAAACCCCTAAATACTCCCACGCCGTACTAAGCCGGGTGGTGTCCGTTGCAGGCCAACGTCAACCTCAACGCTCTTCTTGAGAAGATGAGGACAGAGCTCCCCCGTCTTTCGCCTACCTGCACCATGCCCCCTTGCACTTCCTCCCCTCCTTCCCAACGAGCTTCTCTAGGCTGAACTCCTTCCCGTCAAGGCTGTCCATGAGGAACTTTTCCCCGTTCTTCTCGAAAATCCAGAAGACCTTGTAGGCCTGAGCCTCCCTGATTATCTCTATCCTGGGGAGCCACCATGAGACAACCCTTGAGTTGCCCCAGGTTATCGCGCTCTCGAAGGCCTTCATCTTTGCCTCCTCATAGTCCACCAGCGGCTCCATGACGCTCCTCTCTTCCACGTCCCATTCGTAGAGGTCTATGAAGCCGTCGCCCCTCTCCGCCCCGAGGCGGTAAAGGTCAACGTAGGCGAAGTAATCAAACACCCGGTCGCTTCTTCCCAGTCGCTTGTAGAACAGCCTCAAATGGAATATGTGGTAGGGATACAGCACAAAGTCTGGATTTGAAATGCCCTCCGGTTTGAATATCGGCCTCATGACCATGACCCTCATAATCCACCCCTGTCATTGTTCATCAAATATGTTATTAACTGTTATCATTTGTTTGTCACAATATTCCAACATCCCGTTCCTGAGCGGGAACTGTTAAACCAATATGTTTATATTTTTATGCACCTATACTGTGGACTGATGTCCCTTAATTCACACCGATGTATCGAGGTGAAGTAAGATGGGCTTGAGTGGTTCGGCCTGGGCAACTCTGCTGGTGCCCACTCTTTTGGGAATTTTGACAATGTTGCTCTACGGCTACTGGGACAGAATAACCGGCAAGGAGTACTACGTAGACGACGAAATCCTGGCCTACGATGAAGACCTCATGACAACGCTTAGGGAGGAGGGTAAGCTATGAACGCCGGAATACTCCTCGGTTTCCTTGTCTACCTGGCTCTGCTGGCCTACATCGGCTGGTGGGCCAACAGGTACACCAAGACCGAGGACCAGTACTTCGTCGGAGGTAGAAGGGTTCACGTTTTAGCGGCCACCCTCTCAGACAAGGCCAGCGATTTCAGTGGCTGGCTGATGCTCGGCTATCCAGGGGCGGCTTTTAAGAGCGGCCTCGGTGCCTTCTGGGCGGCCATCGGCTGTCTCTTCGGTACCCTCGCCGATTACGTCCTCATTGGCCCGAGGCTGAGAATCTACGCAGGTAAATTCAGAGCCATAACCGTCCCGGACTACCTGGAGGCAAGGCTCAAGGACGACACCAAGCTGATAAGAATACTGAGCGCCCTGATAATCATTATCTTCATGACGGCTTATGTGGCCGCCCAGTTCACTGCGGGAGGCAAGACCTTCGCGGAGGGCTTCGGCATAAGCGACAACATGGGAATACTCATTACCGTCATCATACTGACGGCCTACGTCATTACCGGTGGATTCTTCGCGGTGGTGTGGACCGACGTCGTTCAGGCAATGTTCATGCTGCTGACGCTGATTATAGTCCCCTTCCTTGCGCTGTCAAAGGTGGGCGGCTTTGAGAGGGCCACGGAGATAATAGCCTCAGCTGACCCAACGAAGCTCCACCCCTTCGGCGGAGCAACCGGCTGGGCGGCGATAATCTTCGCCATCGGCTACGCCTCATGGATAGTCGGCTACCTCGGCCAGCCCCACATAGTCACCCGTTACATGAGCGTTGAAGACCCGAGGAAGCTTAGGAGGCCGGGCATATTCATCAGCGGCACATGGACGATACTCGTCCTCTGGGGAGCGTTCTTTGCAGGATTCCTTGGATTCGCCATGTATCAGGCCGGAATACTGCAGGTCAGCGACCCGGAGAAGGTCATCCCCGCCATGGCGGTTGAGCTCATGCCGAGCTGGCTTGCGGGCTTCGTCATAGCGGGCATAATCTCGGCGGTCATGAGTACGGCAGATTCACAGCTCCTCGTCGCTTCCTCGGCCATAGCGAGGGACTTCTACCACAAGGTTCTCGGCAAGGAGCTCGGGAAGAAGCAGATGGTCAACATATCGAGGCTCGTCGTTGCCGGTGTTGCCCTCGTCGGCCTCTGGTTCGCCATAAGCGGCCCGAAGGTCATCTACCAGATGGTAGCTACCGCCTGGGGCGGCCTCGCGGTCGGCTTCGGTCCAATACTCACCCTGAGCCTTTGGTGGAAGAGGGCCACCAAGGAGGGGGCAATAGTCGGAATGGCCTACGGCCTCATCAGCGAGGTTCTGCTTG
Source organism: Thermococcus thermotolerans (assembly GCF_024707485.1). NCBI lineage: Archaea > Methanobacteriati > Methanobacteriota > Thermococci > Thermococcales > Thermococcaceae > Thermococcus > Thermococcus thermotolerans. The sequence goes on along the minus strand of NZ_CP102602.1, from coordinate 1,961,671 downwards.
AGGCCAAGGTGTACGGCTGGGCATTCAACCCGGACGCTCCGGGCTTCTTTGGAACAATTGGTGGCTGGTTCAACGGCATACCGGTGTTCTTCATCAACTTCTTCGTGACGCTGGTAGTCATAATAATCGTCAGCCTCCTCACCAAGCCGCCGGAGGACGTCGTCAAGCTCCACGAGGAGATATTCAGAAAGGTTCCCATCGAGGGAACCGGCAAGAAGACCATCACCGAGACCAGGGCCAAGAGTCAGGTTGAGAACGTCGCCGAGTTCGTCCTCGCCAAGGGGCTCGCCTGACCCCCTCTCCCTTTTCTCTGCCATTTCTTACGTTATTCCGAGTCTTAAAAGACTAACCTATGGTTTTAAACCATTTTTGGCCAACCTAACGTTTATAAGCATCTCCGTTCACATATGAACGTACGTCAAAGTTTTTTGAGGTGGGAGCATGAGACCGCTCGACCTGACCGAGAAAGACCCTTCTAGAAGGGTTACGATCTACTTTGAAGGTCAGCCCCTGGAGGCCTACGAAGGGGAAAAGCTCACCGTTGCCCTCCTGGCCAACGGGATATACTGGCTTACCACCAGCACGGAGGGCAGGAAGAGGGGGGCGTTCACCTTCGGCCCGGTTCCGGTTGTTCTCAACGGGGTCAAGAACGTCAACGGGAGGAAGACCAAGGTCAAGGACGGCATGAGGATAGAGCGCCAGAACTATGGAGAGTTCCAGGAAACTGTGGAGATCGACGAGGGCAGGCCCGTGGAGAGGCTGGTCGTGGACGTTGCAGTCATTGGCGGAGGGCCTTCAGGGATAGGTGCCGTACTTGAGGTTCAGGAGCACCTAACCGCGGCAATAATCGAGGAAAAGGGCTGGCTCGGAGGGGACCTGTGGCTCAAGGGCCTGCCCCGGGAGGGGTTCGGTGACCCGAAGAAGGCCGTTAAAGAGCTCACCGGAAAGTTCAATGAAAACGTCAGGGTGTTCAAAGGTACGATAGCCCTCGGCGTCTTCGACAAGGGCGAGTATTTCCTGGTGCCGATAGTTACCGGGAAGAACCAGCTCATCGAGCTGATGGCCAAGCGCGTGGTCTTAGCAACTGGTGCTGTTGACAACATCCTCCTCTTCGAGAACAACGAGTTCCCGGGTGTTTTCAGACGTGATTTCGCCCTTGAGGTCATGAACGTCTGGGGTGTCGCCCCGGGAAGGAAAGTAGCAGTGGTCGGCAGCAGGCCCGAGGACATAGTCCCGGAACTGGAGCGCTGGGGAATTGAGTACGTGATAGTGCCCAATCCAAAGCGCGTCGAAGGGGGCGAGAGAGTCGAGAGGCTCATCGACATGAACGGGCACGTTTACGAGGTTGACGCTGTCATCGTCTCCGACGGGAGAAGGCCGGACATCAACCCGATAACCCAGGCCGGCGGGAAGCTGAAGTTCAAGCGCGGCTACTACATACCCGTCCTCGACTCCCAGCACAGGATACGCGACGGCATATACGTCGCCGGAAGTGCGGTTTCCATAAAGCCGCACTACGCGAACTACCTTGAGGGAAGGCTTGTTGGAGCGTACATTCTCAGGGAGTTCGGCTTTGATTCAAACCCGTGCCTTTACGAAGAAAAGCTGAAGGAGTACGAACCGATTCCTATGGTGGTCCACAGGATACCCTTCGAGAGCTTCAACCTTGAGGATGTCCAGATATGTGGCTGCGACGTTTCCCTGAAGAAGGTTGATGACGTGGTCAGGAGCGGGATAACAGACCTGCAGATAATCAAGCGCTTAACACACCTCGCTATGGGCTTCTGCCAGGGGCGCTTCTGTCTCTTCAACGGGGCAGTGGTGGTCTCGCAGAGAACGGGCTCAGATATGAGCCGCATCGACCTTCCTGTGGCCAGGCCGCCGCTGAAGAACGTCAGGATGAAGGTCACCGCCGAGGGGGTGAAGGAATATGCCGAGTAAAGAGCTCCCCGGGAGGAGTGAGATAGTCATCATCGGCGGGGGAATCGTCGGCGTAACCCTCGCCCACGAGCTTGCCAAGCGCGGTGAGGAGGTCACGGTAATAGAGAAGCGCTTCATCGGTTCCGGCTCGACCTTCCGCTGTGGGACGGGAATAAGGCAGCAGTTCAACGATGAAGCCAACGTCCAGGTCATGAAGCGCTCCGTTGAGCTGTGGAAGCGCTATAGCGAGGAGTACGGCTTCTCCTTCGAGCAGACCGGCTACCTCTTCCTGCTCTACGACGACGAGGAGGTTGCCGAGTTCAAGGAGAACATAGCGATACAGAACCGCTTTGGCGTTCCCACGAGGCTCATAACGCCGGAGGAGGCAAAGGAGATAGTACCGCTCATCGATATCAGCGAGGTTATCGCCGCTTCCTGGAACCCCACCGACGGAAAGGCAGACCCGTTCTATGCCACGGCCGCCTTTGCCCTCAACGCCGAGCGCTTTGGCGCCAAGCTCGTCGAGTACACCGAGGTCAAGGACTTCATAGTTGAAAACGGTGAAATTAAAGGCCTGAAGACGAGCAGGGGAGTCATAAAGACGGGCATCGTTGTAAACGCCACCAACGCCTGGGCCAAGCTCATCAACGCGATGGCCGGGATAAAGACCCACATTCCGATAGAGCCCTACAAGCACCAGGCGGTGATAACCCAGCCCATCAGGAAAGGGGCCATCAAGCCGATGGTCATCTCCTTCAAGTACGGGCACGCATACCTCACCCAGACGGCCCACGGCGGCATCGTTGGAGGCGTTGGTTACGAGCTCGGGCCAACCTACGACCTCAGCCCGACCTACGAGTTCCTGCGCGAGGTGAGCTACTACTTCACCAAGATAGTTCCCGCCCTGAGGGAGCTCCTCATACTGAGGACGTGGGCGGGCTACTACGCCAAAACGCCCGACAGCAACCCGGCGATAGGAAAGATCGAGGAGCTGAGCGACTACTACATAGCGGCAGGCTTTTCCGGACACGGCTTCATGATGGCGCCGGCTGTGGCAGAGATGGTGGCAGACCTCATAACCAGGGGAAGAACCAGCCTACCCGTTGAATGGTACGACCCGTACCGCTTTGAAAGGGGAGAACTCCGCGGACAGGCCCTCCAGATGGGCTGAGGCTTTCTCTTTTCTCGCTAATCTTAAATATTTTCGAGTCTAACACCTCTGGGTGGAATCATGTACCGCGTTGATTCTCCCGGAAGGGTCAATTTGATCGGGGAGCACACGGACTACGCGCTCGGCTACGTCATGCCGATGGCTATAGACCTCTACACGGTTCTGCACGCCCAGAAGAACGAGAGGGTTAGAGTTTACTCCCAGATTTTCCGGGAGGTCAGGGAGTTCGGCCTCGATGAAATCAGAAAAGCCAGCGACTGGGCGGACTACGTCAGGGGGATATTCTGGGTTCTGAGGGAGGAAGGTCACCCCATAGGGGGAATGAAAGGAATCCTGGGTGGAGACCTGCCGATAGGCTCCGGACTGAGCTCCTCGGCGAGCCTTGAGCTGACCGTTTTAGCCTTTCTCAACGAGGCCTATGAGCTGAACCTCCTACCGGTGGAGATGGCGCTTCTTGCCCAGAGGGCGGAGAACGAGTTTGTCGGTGTGCCCTGCGGCATACTCGACCAGTTCGCGGTCGTCCACGGAAAGGAGGGGCATGTGATATTCCTCGACACTGACACCCTGGAGCACGAGTACATCAGGTTTCCGAAGGATGTGCAGGCTCTGGTGTTCTATACAGGCGTCAAACGGGAACTCGCTGGTTCAGCCTATGCGGAGAGGAGGAAGGTCGCGGAGGAGACCCTCAGGTTCCTCGGAAGGAGAACCTCCAAGGAGGTCGAGGATAGCGACCTCAGAAGCCTTCCCTCACTCTACCGGCGCTTCTTCGGCTACATAGTTAGAGAAAACAGGCGCGTCCTTGAGGCGAGGGACGCACTGAGGAGCGGCGATATTGGAACCTTCGGCGAGCTGATGACGGCCTCGCACTGGGATCTCGCCAGAAACTACGAGGTGTCAAGTGAGGAGCTGGACTTCTTCGTAAGAAGGGCGGTTGAACTCGGAGCCTACGGTGCCAAGCTGACCGGTGCCGGCTTTGGCGGGTCGGCAGTGGCCATAGTGCCCGGGGATCTGGCCCTAGATATAGCGATGAGGATCACCGATGAGTACATAAGGCACTTCAACTGGGAGCCGGATTACCACCTCGTCAGCCCGAGCGATGGGGTAAGCGTGAGGAGGGTCTGAGTTGATATCTCTCCTCCTCCACGGCAACCTCCAGTACGCGGAGATACCAAAGGTGGAGATAGGAAGGGTCATCGAGAAGGCCTACTTGCCTGTTCTCTCGGCGCTCCTTAAAAGGGAGATTCCCTTCGCCCTCAACGTCACGGGTTTTACTCTCGGACTCCTTCCAAGGGAAGTGCTGGGGCTCCTACGCGACGGTATCGAATCGGGGCTGATAGAGGTAACCGGAACCGCCTACAGCCACGCGATACTGCCCCTACTGAGCCTCGACCGGGTTGAGGCCCAGGTGAAGAGGGACAGGGAGGTAAAGGAGACCCTCCTCGAAGTCTCCCCGAGGCTCTTCTTCCCGCCGGAACTGGCCTACGACCCGGTCCTGCCGGCAGTACTGCGGGACAACGGCTATAGCGAAGTCTTCGTTGACGGCGAGGCTTTAATCCTCTCCAGCCACCTCAACAGGGCGGTGAAGCCGGTGAAGCCCCTCTACCCCCACCTCATCAAGGCCCAGAGGGGGGAGGGCAACAGGTACGTCAACTACCTCCTCGGCCTGAGGGAGCTGAAAAAGTCGCTGGAACTCGTCTTTCCGGGCAAGGTGACCCTCGAAGCGGTTAAGGAGATCGAGGCGATACCGGTGTGGGTGAACGTTAACACCGTTGTCATGCTCGGTGCCGGAAGGTTCCCATTGATGAATCCGGGAAAGGCCGCGAAGTGGCTGGAAAACCTCGACGACATCATCCTCTACGGCACCGACATAGAGTTCCTAGGCTACCGTTCCTTGGCTGACTACCTGATAACCGTCGATTCTTTCCTTGAGGTCTTCGACGCCCTGGGGAGGGAGGTAAGGCTCCCAAGCGAGCTCCCCCACTCCGGAAGGAGGCTCTACCTGAGGACTTCGAGCTGGACTCCGGACAAAAACCTCGCCATATGGAGCCTCGACGACGGCAACGCCAGGCTGAACTTTCTTTCGCGGAATTTGAGGGGAGAGAAAGCATTTCTAGCAGAGAACAGCGATGCGAGGGGATGGGAACCGCTCCCGGAGAGGAGGCTCGACGCGTTTAGGGCCATCTACGAAGCCTGGAGGGGTGGTGAATGGGAAACCTGAGAAACAGGCTCTCCATACTCCTTCTCGTCCTGATGGCGGCCTTCCTGATGGCCGACCAGAACCTCCTGCCACCGAACTACCAACAGATAATGGCCGAGTTCGGGATAAGCGAGACCCAGATGGGGCTTGTCTCGACGATATTCGTCGCAACGAGCGCCCTGATAACGATAGTCTGGGGTTTTCTCTCCGACATCAAGGGGAGGAAGAAGCTCCTCGTCGTGGGCGTTCTCCTCGGTGAGATACCCTGCTTCCTGACTGCCTTCGTCAACAGCTACTACGAGCTTCTCCTCATGCGGCTCTTCACGGGGATTGGAGTTGGCTCGATAATCCCGATAGGATACTCCCTCATAGCAGATATGTTCCCGAGCGAGGAGCGCGGAAAGGGCTACGCCTTCATACAGACCGCCTTCGGCTTCGGAACCCTCTTCGGAATGATAATGGCCGGCCTGATAGGGAGCTGGAGGCTCCCCTTCATCCTCGCATCGGTTCCAAACTTCATACTGGCTCCCCTATTCTACGTGATAGCGGAGGAGCCCAAGAGGGGGGCCGGAGAGGAGGAAGTCAGAAAGCTCATCGAGCGCGGTGTGGAGTACACCTACCGGCTGAGCTGGGAGGCCGTTAGAAAGTCCTTCAGGACGAAGACGAACCTCCTCATCTTCCTCCAGGGCCTGGCCGGGACCGTCCCCTGGGGCGTCCTCATGTACTGGCTGGTCTCGTTCCTCATAGTGACGAGGGGAATGGCGAAGGAGACAGCCACCTTCGTTCTGCTGATCCTCGGAATAGCGACCGTGATAGGAACCCTCGTCGGAGGTTACGTGGGGGACTACTTCGAGAGGAGAAGCCCCGGCGGCAGGGCACTGGTAACGGGGATAGCGGTCTTTCTCGGAATGATAGCGGCGATCGGGGTCATAGTTTACCCGCTCCCATCGGAGCTCTCCTTCGGGGGCTGGCTCGCACTGACGGTCTACTCGATACTCTTCCTCCAGCTCGTCAGCTTCGCGGGGCCGAACGTTACGGCAATAATCTCCCAGGTGAACCTGCCCGAGGACAGGGGGACGGTCTTTGGAGTGTTTAACATCATAGACAACGTCGGAAAGGCCCTCGGGCCTCTCTTCGGCGGCTTCCTAATCGAGGCGCTCAGGAGTGCCGGCTACACCAACGCCCAGGCCTACGAGTACACGCTCGTAATAGGCTCGCTCTTCTGGACGCTCTGCGCCCTCGTGTGGTTCTGGATAAGGCATCAGTATCCAAAGGACAGGGAGGAGGTCAGGGAGATACTCAGGAGACGTGCCGAGGAGCTCTTGGGAGGTGTGCCCGGATGAAGCCCCTTCTCCTTGCCCGGGCCAAGCTCAGAGGGGTTTCCCCCGGCGAGTTCAGGGCGCTCTTGAAGGAAACCTTAGGCTTCGACGTGGAGAGGCCCTTTGATAGCGTTACGAGAATCCTCTGCGTCCAGCCGCATCCAGACGACTGCGAGCTCGCCGTTGGTGGAACCCTGGCGAAGCTCTCACGGGAGGGAAGGGGGATAACATACCTCACACTAACGGACGGCTCGGCCGGGAGCAGGGAGATTCCGCCAGGGGAGCTGAGGGAAATCAGGAGAAAGGAACAGGAGAGGGCGGCCGAGATAATAGGCGTCAAGAAACTTCTCTGGCTCGACTATCCGGATACTAGACTGCCCTACAGCGGGGAGGTGAGGAACGAAATCCTCAAAATAATCCGCTCGGAAAGGCCAGACCTCGTCCTCGCCCCCGACCCCTGGCTGGCCTACGACGTGCACCCCGACCACAGGAACGCGGGGCTCTTAACCGGGGAGGCGGCCTTCTTCTCCGCCCTTCCGAGCGTCGGGGAGGGGGAGCCGTGGGAGGTGAGGCTCCTCGGCTTCTACTACACGGACAACCCGAACCACGTTGAGGACGTCGACGCTTTCCTCAAGCTCAAGCTGAAGGCTCTGAAGGCCCACGAGAGCCAGTTCAAAAGCGAGTGGAACTCGTGGGAGGTCTTCGTGAAGAGCGTTGCCAGGTTCTACGGCGAGATGGCGGGCTTCAAATACGGCGAGGGGCTGAGAGTTCTCCCAACGGTTCTCTTCCACGCCAACCCGCTCGCGGGGGTGCTGTGAATGAGGATAGCCTTCATCGGAGCTGGGAGCATATTCACCCCCCTCGGCCTCTACACGATAGCCACGAGCGAGGTTCTGAGAAACGCGGACGTTTACCTCGTAGAGATAGACGACGAGCGGAGGAAGTTCATAACGGCCCTGGCAGAGAAGATAAAGAAGACCTTCAAAGCTGACTTCACCGTCACACCCCTTGAGAGCGTCGAGGGGCTCAAGAAGTACAGCATCGATTACGCGGTCATCTCGGTCGAGAAGGAGCGGTACGAACGCTGGAGGCTGGACTTCGAGATCCCCCATAAGTACGGGGTAATGCAGGTTCTCGGGGAGAACGGGGGCTTGGGGGGTCTGGCCCACACGCTCCGCGTCGTCCCGCTGGTTCTGGAGATAGCGAAAAGGATAGAGGACGTTAACAGAGACGCACGGGTCTTCATCTACTCCAACCCCGAGCCGAGGGTGACCTACGCGGTTCTGAACTACACGGGATTAAAAAACGTCTACGGCCTCTGCACCGGTTACCTTGAGAGGAAGGAGATGCTGGCCCCCCTGATGAAGGCCGACGAGAGGGAGATAAGCCTCATCGCGGCTGGCCTGAACCACTTCACCTGGATAAAGGAGCTCCGCGTGAAGGATGAGGATGCCTACCCAAGGCTCGACGAGGCACTAAGGAGAAGGCCGGACTTCGAACCCCTGAGTCAGCTTCTTTACCGGACGTACGGCCTCTTCCCCTCGCCTGACGACAACCACATAGGGGAGTACCTAAACTTCGCCTGGCACCTGATTCCGGAGGAGAGGAAGGGGCTGAAGTGGATAGAGAGAACCAAGAAGGAGGGGGATGAGGTAAGGAGACTGCTGAGGCTCTTCCTCCGTGGTCTCGTCCCGAAGTTCGCCTTCAACCGCTTCATCAAGTTCCCCGACGTTGCCATGAACGTCGTTGAGGGGCTTGAAGGCAGGGGAAAGCTTCAGGAGGCTATAAACGTTCCCAACAGGGGCTACATCGACCTGCCGGAAGGCACGATAGTAGAGGTTCCGGCGGAGGTCTCGCCAAGGGGCATAAAACCGCTCCGCGTCGAGCTCCCGAGGGAGGCTCTGGTTCCCCTCAGGGTTCAGGCGGAAATCCAGAGACTATCGGCGGAGGCAGCGGCGGAAGGAAACGTGGAGAAGGTGATAAAAGCGGTGCTTCTCGACCCAGTTGTTCACGACGCCGAGGTGGGACTGAAGGCCATGGCCGAGCTGATGAGGGCGCATCTTGACATGATGCCCCAGTTCGGGGAGGACGACGTTGAGGTGATAGAAGGCTGGCTGAGGGCCTAAACCTCCACAAGTCCGTACCTTTCGAGCAGTTCGTCACTTACTTCTCCACTCCTTGCGATTTCACCGTAGACGTAGGCGCTCCTCCTCGGTTTTCTCTCGAAGGTCTTGTAGTCCACCTCTATGAGTCCAAAACGCGGCCTGAAGCCTTCAGCCCACTCGTAGTTGTCTATCAGCGACCAGTAAAAGTAGCCCCTAACGTCGATGCCCTCTCTCAAAGCTTTGTGGACGTACTGGAGGTGCTGGATTATGAACTCGATGCGCCACTCGTCGTCGAGCGTCGCTATGCCGTTCTCGGTGACGTAGAGCGGAAGGCCATAGGATGAAAAGGCCTTCAGTCCCTCATAGATGCCCCTCGGATAGACGCTCCAGCCCATGTCGGTTTTCCTGCTCATGTCGGCGTCCTCGACGGCGAAGCGTTTGAGAGGGTTTCTTAAGGCTCTGACCTTCATGATGTTGTAGTAGTTCATCCCGAGCCAGTCGAGGCCGCTCGCTGGAACGTCGAAGGTCCTCATGAATCCCCTGAATTTTCCAGTCACGATTCCGTCCAGCATGGAACGGTTGAAGGTGTAGTCTATCTCTTCTGTCGCTTTCCTGTCCCTCTCAGAATCGCTCGCCGGAATGAAGTGGGGCCTGTTCTTCACTATCCCGACCCTAAACTTACCGTGAAGAATCTCGTAGGCGATGGCGTGGGCTTTGATGAGATTTGCCACGACCTTCTCGGCCTTCAGCGGGTTCTTCCTAAAGGGTGGCCACATTCCCTCGACGTATGAGGCAACGACGTAGACCATGGGCTCGTTGAAGGTCGCCACCAGCTCAACGCCCTCGATGTTGTCCGCTATCAGCTCAACGTAGCCCCTCCAGTGCTCAAGATTGTCTTCCCTTTCGAAGCCACCCTTGATGGCGAACCACGTGGGCAGGGTGAAGTGGTGGAGTGTGAGCATTGGGATAATCCCGTTCTCTCTGAGCAGGTCGATTATCCCCTGGTAGCGCATTAACGCCTCCTCGTTTGGCCTTCCCTCCTCTGGGAAAATGCGACCCCATTCGATAGAAAAGCGATAGGCTTTATAGCCCAGCTCCGCCATCAGCTCGATGTCCTTCTCATACAGCTCCCAGGAGTTGCAGGCCCTTCCTGCCGGGGGAAGCTTTCCCCTTTCGGCCCAGTACCACCAGTCGCTCCAGACGTTGTTGCCCTCAATCTGGTAGGACGATGTTGCCGTCCCGAAGAGAAATCCGTCCGGAAACCTGAGCATCTTACTCCCCTACCCAGATCTGTCCAGGCATATTAATAAGTTTCCGACGCATATATTGAGCAAAGTTAATATGACGTACGGCAAAGGCAGTTGCAAGGTTTCGTTTTTCTGTGGAGAAATGCTGGAAGTGGCAAACGTGAAAAAAGGTTCGTTAGTGGTGGTTGTTCTTGCCACCCTGGTGATTGTGGCCCCGTTCGTGGAGGCCGATTTTGACCCGCCCGGTCAGCCAGCGGTTCAGGTAAACGTGTATTTTATAGGCATGTCACTGAGCGAGGATATGGACGACGGGGCGAACGGATACGCGGACATAATCGGCACGTATAAGGTCACGCACAGCGGGCACAGCACCAAAGACGGAAAAATCGACATGTTCTACTACGACTGGGACACGCTGAAGGGCCAGAATGGCTACATAAAAAAGCGGCTGCTCTACAGCCACAAGGAATGCTCTCCGCTAAAGCCGATAACTGTTGAGGTCAGCATGGAGGAGCACAACACCATTTTTTCAAACACACAGCTCGGTTCGGGTTCCATAACGGTAACAAAGCCCGGAGTATATGAGATAAAGCTGGACAAGGGGAAGGCACTCATAGAGGTCAAGGTGACCCCCGCGGTTCTGTATTCCGAAAAATGCTCCTACTTCTACGACCAGCCCTCCAGCTACGCAAGCAGTCTGGTATCAAGCTCCGGCGGCTACATCTACGACTGGCAGCTTGCAAACATGATAAATATGTGGATAGCCAACAGGACGGGCTACGCGAACATGGTCTTCATCTTCAACCAGTGCTTTGGCGGAGGAATGATTGACGACCTCAAAGAAAAGCTGAAGGGGACTGGAGATGCGGCATTCTTGAGCGCCTCCAAGCACGATGAGCCAGCATGGGGGCTTGCTGATGGATACACACCGGCCAGCTGGCCCGAAATGGGGAAAAGGGGATTCAAAAAGCCGGAAGGTTACTACCCCAAGGAAGTTGGGGAAGAATTAGCGAGAACGGGTAAGGATGCCCCAACGATGAAAGAGATTGCCAAAAGGGCAGAGCAGCAGGATTCACGAGGCCCCTATGGTTTGGGCTTCAAGGAGACCCCCCAGTACACCTCGATCGGGAATGGCGACAGCATAAAGATAGGGAAGAAGGCTGACGGCTCGGACGTGGCGAGCAAACATGCCATACTCTTTGCCGGAGACGCAAACAGAAGAAGGCACTGGAACAACCTCCAGAGGATGTACGACGCCCTCAAGAAGCAGGGCTTCACCGACGGAGACATCATAGTGCTCGCGGGTGATGGGAAAACAACCCCCTGGGGCTCCAGCGTTCCGAACTACGTGGACGGACTGGGAACAAAGAAGGCCCTCTATGAGGCGATTGTGAACGTCAGCAAAAAGATGAACAAAAACGAGCAGCTCGTGTTCTGGGTGTCGGATCACGGGAACAGGGAGAGGATAGAGCTCTCCATGCTCAAGGACATCGTTGACCCGGTGAAAATTCCCGTTCCGCCGAAAAAGACTGCAAAAAGTCCGGAGCAGATTTCATGGGACCTTGATGAGGAGTTCCTGGAAGTCCTCAGGATGTCCCCGGACAACCAGCCTTACGTGAGCATACTCGTTGAGGCGACGCCGGAGGTCATGGAATACGGGGAAAAGATGTTTGGCAACGTGGTGCTCTACGTGAACGGTAAAAGACTTGAGCTTGCCTTTGTTGAGCCCATCATTGCATACGATGGGGAGCCTGATCTGGATGCCTTCGAACTCGTTTACTACGTGGATGAGGGGATTCTCGGGGAGGAAAACCTCGTTGAGGTCGGGTGGTCCGGAGATCCGGAGATGTTCATCAAGTACTCAATAACCGGGCTCATGATAAGCACGGGGGGCGTGAATGAGTTTGAGTACCCCGGAGACGAGGACGTTCCACGCTACGAGCCGACACTCTTTGACCGCCTAAGGGACTATGTGGACGTTTACAACGAAAACCTGGAAGAAATGCCCGGATTCATCGGAATGCTGGCCGGCAACGAGAGGATTGCGCTGGAGATTGCCCTGGATAACGGCAGCGTTCTTAACATCGGCATCGTCACATCCGATGGCAGGATAACCGAGTTTTCGGAGGGTAAACTCGAAGACCCAACCCTGAGGGTGTGGACCGACGAGAGCACAGTCAACGCTATCCTTGACTCGGACGATCCGGCGGGAAGTGCGTTCTATGCCCTCAAGCGCGGACACATTAGGTACTCGGGCGTTGGGACGATAAAGAAGCTCAGGGTTGCAGGGGTAAAGGTCATCGTGAGGATTTACCGCATCGCCGAGGTTATAGGAGATATCGTGGGGTGAGACTACAGTTCCAGCCCCGCCCCCTCGTTGACCTTTTTCCAAGCCCTGCCGAAGAGGAATGGAAGCCTTCCGGGCCTCACGATCTTCTCCCACCTTTCGAGGAGCCTTGCCTCTTCCCTGAAGGCCCACTCCGTTAAAGCTTTCATATCCCCGGGAGTTTTCTCGACCTCCCGCGCCCTCTCTATTATCTCGGCCTGCAGTCTATCCCTCTCGCGGGAGAAGTCCTCGATGTAGCTCCGGTAGTTCGTCAGGAACCTCCTGTGGAAGGCTTCGAAGCGCCACCAGTATGCCTCGGGATCGTAGCGGTCGGTGGGTTCCTTTCCGAGGTCCGGAAGGCCGCCCTCTAAGCTCACCGGCTTGAAGATGCTCAGGCAGGGGTTTGATGTGCCCGTGAACCAGTGGAGGCCCTTTCCAAGCTCGGAAACCTGGGAAGAGGCAGTCTGGGATGGCCTCGTTAGGCCGCCGTAGTGCATGCATATGTCTCTCATCGAGCCCTTCTCCGGGCGGTAGGGCTCAAAGGAGTGGGAGCGAAGAAGGGACATCATGTATTCGAGCGTTATCTCGCCCTCCCTCTCCTTTAGTTTTGCCAGTGTGAAGGCCCTCCTCTTCTTCCCATGGGCGAAGTGGGTGTAAAACCTGTCCGAGAAGTGTTTCGCGAAGCTGAAGGAGCCATTTCTCGCGAGGGCCTCTATTCTTTCCGATGCCATGTCCCAGTCATTCCCAATCGTGAGGGCGTTGGAGATGGAATAGACCCCCTCGATTTTCTTTGCCGCCCATTCCTTTCCAACGGTCTCAAGAACCCAGGCCTCTTTTGGGTCGGCTATTATGAAAGAGCTGAAGTAGTAGAGCTTGTGGCTCTTGCTCCCGTTTCCACCTTGCAAACCTCGCTCAACGATGCCAGTTATGAACTCCAAAGCATCTTTCGCGCTCTTTGTCCTCTCAAGTGCCAAACGTATCATGTCCATTCCGGTTATTCCCTTCTCCGGTACCTTGACCTTCGTGAAGACTGCCGTGTTGCCTATCGCCAGCTCGAACTCGTTTACGCCCATCTCAGCGCCCCACATCCACCAGGGACGGGAGAGGATTACCGCGTAGGTCTCCTTCACCTGCGGAAAGTCCACGTAGGTTAACCTGACCTTCTCCTCCTCGGGTTTAGTTCGCGGTATGAACTCAAGTATCTGGGCCTCGTTCGGCTCGCGGTCGCTGTTCTTGGCGAAGAGAGTTATTCCTTCCTTGGTGGCCTCGGGAGTAGCCACGAGAATATCGCACATGCTTCCACCCGTGAACTTTTTGGAGAGAATATATAATAGGGTTTCCCCGTGGGAAATACCAACAATATATTCCCAACGCCCCTACAAAACAGATTACTGGATTCAGAGTGCATTCGGCGGGCCGTTTATGGATACCCTCCCCCCTTCTATTTCAAATTCACAGAAGCCTGTGCTTCCTTTTGGAGATTTCTTTACACGCATTACAAGGATCACTTTGAAGCCCTTTACTATTTCAGTGATATCGATGATGTGCGTGGCGAGGTTCTCAAACACGGCCATATCCCTTTCGTCCACATTGCGCTTGTCCACAGTCATTATCAGGATAATCTTTTTCTTCTGGACGGTGCTGACGAGGTCCTCCATGAACATGTAAACCGCCTCTCTGGGACGAAGAAGGAAGAGGACATCGAGGCGGATGGCGACCAAAACCGAGCCTTCCGGAAGCTCTCTGATGTGATGAAGTATTTCATAAAGGCGCTCTGCGTGGACGTCCTCTCCCAGAACCATCACCTCGGTACCCTCTGCAGGAAGGACTCTTTTTTCTGAGGCCCCCTTTGGGAGAATTATGGAGACGTTCCGCTTTTCCCTGTTATTCAAAATGACCTCTGAAAGCAACTCGACCCCGAGGCTTCCCACGGTCTCTATAAGGAAAACATCCCCTTCCCTGACCTCACCCATAACCCTGTCGAGTTTAGGGATACCCAGGAGCATGAAATCACCTTGCGTAAAGGCTCTCAGAAGAATACACCTCTATCCCCCTGCTGGTAAAGCCGTATGGCCTTATGTCTTCATCAAATGCACTGCCCCTGAACTTGAGGATCTGTATTCCCCTCACAGCCCGCCCCTTGACACCATACCTTCTAAGTTCGATCACGCCGCTGGTAAGGTAGTCCTCCACATCGGGAGTCCCGCCCAAAATGCTTGAGGTTATTATGACCGTCACATCGTGGTGCATAAATACCTTCAGGAACTCCAGGAATGCCTTCCGATACTCAAGCTCATTCTTTGCGGTCAGTCTCAGCATTGTTATGGGATCCACAGCGACCCTGCGGATGTTGTTCTCGCGTATTTTTTCCTCCACCGCAGCGGACAGCCTTTCAAAACCCTGGGCAAATTTTTCATAGTATACGTCCTCGAATATATGCGTCTTTTTGCCCACCGGGGTCGCGTCAATCCCATGGAAAAGGGGATCGTCCAGGCGAAAGCCAAACGCCCGCATGTCCCTCTCAATAAGGACAAGGGGCTCCTCAAAGGTTATGTAGAGCACGTTTTCTCCGTTTCTCACCCCTTCCATAAGGAACTGAATGGAAAGGGTCGTCTTTCCGAGCCCGGGTTCTCCCCTAACGAGATACGCCCTTCCAGAGATTAACCCGCCGTTCAACATCTTGTCAAGTCCGGGTATCCCCGTGGATACCCTCTCAACATCCACCATTAACCACCGGAGGGGTTTTCTATGTTGTCATATATAAAGATTTTCCAGCCGATATAAAAAATTCCAACGTCTTTTTATGGAATTCTGTTCAAAAGCATTCACAAAACTATGCACTCCGGTGGAACTTTTTTCACAATACGCACATTCCTTCCGGCTTTGTAGACCACCAGGCCCCTTTTTCTCAGACACTCAGCATCTATAATTAAAATAACAACGTCCCTCCCGTGCCTCCTGCCGGTTTCGATGGCCTCGCTCCTGCTCGTGCTCAGATGGACGAACTGTCTCCTCATGGGCTTAAGCCCCTCCCTCAGAATCAGCTCAAGGTTCCTCCTCGGCGTGCCGTGGTAGAGGATTCTTGACTCCCTGTCCTCCTCATGATTGAGCCTTACTTCAAAGCTGTGGCCGTAGCGGGCGCGGATTCTATCTCCTCTAATCCCGTAGCGCCCCTTCGGATCATTCTCAACAATCTCCCTTACGAGCTCCTCCGTAACGCCGGGATAGACCGTCCGGAGCGCCCCGATTAACTCGTCAAGCGGGACGAAGCCCTCCATATCCGGCCTGAGCCCAAACTCCTCCGGCGAGTGGCGCAGTATGTACGCCATCAGCCTGCTGACCTTAACCCGCGACGGCATGGAGAAAAGTTGGGGAAGAAAATAAAAAACCTCACCGCAGTTCGATGAGCGCCCACACCGGCCTGTGGTCTGACACTAGAACATCGCAGAGGCAGCCATAGTCCCTGACCCTCGCCGGCCAGTCCTTTTTGAGCAGGATATAGTCGATGTTCTCCTTATCGACCACCCCGTTGCGCTCCCAGAGGAAAGTGTAGGGCGGTCTCTCGGGGAAGGCGTCGCGGTAGTCGCGTGTGAGTATCTCTATTGCCCTCTCGTAAGGCTCGGCGTTGGTGTCGCCCGCTATTATTTGAGCCACTGGTGAAGCCTCGGCGAACTTTAGCAGTTCTTCCGCCTGCATCGCGCGCTCTTCCTCGCTCAGCCCCATGTGGACGTTCACTATGGTGAGCCCAAGCTCATCCACGGAGACCTTCTGGGCCGGCCTCACCTGGCCGACGCTCTCAAGGTTGAGCTCGCCAACGGTATTCATGTGCCAGTGTGAGAAGACCGCTATACCGTATGTTCCCTCAACGGCCGGCTTGTACTCGTAGGCGTAGCCGAGGTGGGCCGAGACGAAGAGGGGCACGTCCTGGTAGGCGTTTGCTATCATTCCTCCCACAACTTCCTGGCCAAGCCAGATGTCAGGCCTCTGCTCTGACAAGAGATTAACCAGTTCGTAGCCGTTGAAGGTTCCGTCGTAGGGGCCGAAACCCTGGTGGACGTTGTAGGTCCAGATCAGGACGTCTTTTTTGGCCTCTGCATAGGTCGGCCCCGCATTGAAGAGCGCCAGAACGATGACAGAGGCAAGGGCCAAGCCAGCAAAGGGGCCGGCGACCTCCCTTGTGCTTGGAAGTTTGACTTCCACCTTTTTCCCGTAGGCGGAGAGAACATAGATCATCGAGGCAGCTAAAATAAGGGCCTCAAGCCTGTCCTCCATGAAGGGCAGACCGATGTCCCTGCCGACGTAGGCGCCGATAGCGAGCGTAGCGACGAGGAACAGATAGAAGGCCCCGATGACTCCCCCTCTGCTCCCCTTCGCGCTCTCGACGAGGGCAATGGTTGAGGCCAGAGCCATCGGAAGGCCGAACAGCGATAGCGGCTTGAGGAAGAGCGTTGCCGAGCCGATTATGAGGAGCACCATGGCCATTCCCGGCTTTCTCGCGAGATACGGCCCCAAGAGAAGGGCCAAAGCAATGACGAAGGCGAAGCCTATGAACTGGGGCAGATAGTAGACCGCCATTCCAGAATAGCGCATCACCGCGTTGGGGTAGATGAGTCCAAGCTCAAGCAGAGCGGCGAAGGCGTAGAGGCCAAAGCCCGGCTTCTTGAGGGTTCCGGGTTCCTTCCAGAGGGCGTAGGCTCCCAGGAACAGGAAGAGCGCCAGGATAACCCTCGTGTAGGGGAAGTCAGCCGGCTCGGCTCCGACCGCCAAGACGCGGAGGCTCAGGTCAGCGACGAGTCCCATGGTTAGGTATTTGATGTCAAGCTCCTTGACGAGGGCCAGAGCGACCGGCAGGGCGAAGGCCGCCACGAGGTGCGTGTATTCGGTTGCATCGGTTATCAGAACGGCTATTGCGTAGGCCGCTATTAGGGCTGCGCCGGCCTTTCTGCTCATCCTTCCGACGAGGAACGCAGCGAGAAGGAGCAGGAGGATTCCAAGCCCGGAGGGAAAGTTCATCCCGTAGAAGAAAGTCTTTTCGAGGCTTGAGTATGCCCCTGCCACAAAGATTCGGAGGGATGAAGCCAGCAGGACGCCGGTTCCGAGACCAAGCAGTATTCTATTCCGATCATCGCCCTTCATACCATCACCTAACCCCCAAGTTCACGGGGGTAAACTTAAAGTTTGCTGAAAAGTGGAGGGAGAAGCCATCAGCGGAGCTTTCTAAGGGCCATCTCGGCGGCGATGCTTATCGGGTCGATGGTCGGGCTCACCGGCGGGGCATAGGCTGTCTCAAGGTAAACGACGTCCTCAACGGTCGCCCCTTTCTGGGCCAAAGCCGAGAGCGTCATTATCCTGCCCCACACCCTTTCCCCGCCGACTATCTGGGCGCCGATGAGCTTTCTATCGGACTTCCTGAAGATGACCTTGACCGTTATGGGCTTCCCGCCGGGGTAGTATTCCGGCTTCGTTGAGCCCTTGAACTTTCCGACGGCTATCTCGATGCCCCCTTTCTTTGCCCTCTCCTCCGTTATTCCGAAGGTGCCTATTTCGAGGCCAAAGAGCTCGGTTATGGCAGTGTTGAAGACCGGCCTGAAGGCGACGTCCTTTCCGGCTATGTGTTCCGCCGCGACCTTGGCCATTCTGACGGCGCTCGTTCCAAGCTGGCTGAGGGTTCTCTCGCCGGTCACGCCATCGACTACCTCGGCGCAGTCACCTATCGCGTAGATGTCAGGGTCGCTCGTCTGGAGATGCTCGTTAACTACTATGCCCCAGTGCACCTCAAGGCCTGCCGCCTTTGCGAGGTCGACGTTTGCCCTGACGCCGGTGGCGACGAGAACTAGGTCTGCCGGAACTTCCTCGTCGCCTATTCTAACAGCCCTGACCGGACTGCCGACTATCTCGCTCACACCAACGCCGAAGCGGAAGGAAACGCCGTTGGCTTCCATCTCCTTCTGGACGAGCTTGGCGGTGTCTCTGTCGAGCATCGTCGGCATGAGCCTGTCCATGAGCTCTACCACTAAAACCTCCATGCCGAGCTTCGCGAAGGCTTCAGCTCCCTCAAGGCCGATTAAGCCGGCGCCTATCACAACGGCCTTCTTCGGCTTCCTCTCGGCGATGTAGGCCTTGATTCTGCGCACGTCGTCGAGGCTCTTGAGCGTGAAAACCCCCTTGTTCTCGACGCCCTTTATCGGCGGGACGAAGGCCTTCGAGCCCACAGCTAAGACAAGCTTGTCGTAGGGGACTTCACCCTTGTCGGTTATGACGACCTTCCTCCCGCGGTCTATTGCCTTAACCTCGGTGCCGAGCATGAGCTTTATCTTCTGCTTCTCATAGAACTCGTTCGGGAAGACTATTACATCCTCCGGCTTCTCTATCGTGCCGCTTATCACGTGCGGCAGGGCGCAGGGGGAGTACTGCATGGTCTCCTCCTTTCCGATGACAACTATTTCGGCCTTTCTGTCGAGCTTGCGCATGAAGAGCGCGAAGTTGCTTCCCGCTGTGCCAGAACCGATGACGACGACTTTCATGAACACCACCGGAGAGAGAAGGGGGAAGAGGTATAAAAAGTTGGCTTTAACCGAAGGTTGTCAGCGCATCCACTTACGGGCTATGACGGCGACGATGAGCGCCATGAAGACGGCTCCAGTTAGGGCTTCGAGAGCGCTGAGCGCTTTGAGCCAGCCTGTTGGGTGCATGTCGCCATAACCGAGGGTCGTGAAGGTGACGAGGGAGTAATAGAGGGCGTTGGCAAAGCGGACAAGGGCATTTGAAGTTTCTGGGAATCCATAAATCTGATGGCTCCAAATAGTGTATGGGACTGCATTTCCAACTATTATTCCCATCACAAGGGCAAGGAGACGTCTCCAGGCAGTGCCATAATTAGAAGGAAAATCTCCAAGGACCCACTCACCAAAATTAATTAATAATGCCCATAAGGTAGCCCTCAATCCTCGAGCTTTAGCTTGTTGAAGTCTAATCTTTCTCCGAGCACGCATCTCTACAACAAACATTTGATCTGCTTCATCGCGCTTTCCTTCTTTTTCAAAGCTCAACCGTTGAACTCTTGCAGCCTCTCTAAGAGAGTAGTAATATGTAAGAGAGTCACGACAAAACAGTGCTTTTATCTGATCCTCGATATCTTTAATAACATCTTTTTTGCCGGAAGGGGTTACGAGACTAATTCCTTGCCTAAAATCGCAGTTAGCAAAACTCACCAGACCATAAAACATGGGCCAGGTAGCTATATCGTTTTTCTGAGCAAAAAGAGCCGTTCTCTCGAAAATAACTTGATCAAAGATAACGTCTCCCCAAAATCGTGAGCCCACAAATATTGATGTTTTTTTGAAGAGAGCGCCAGTAAAATCAGCAACTGTTATCCTTATGTCCTCGTTTAGAGCTTTCTTAAAGAGTTCACTACTGCCAAAAACTGCATTAAAGAACCTCGTAAGACCATCAAAAGTTGTCATTTCAAACTTAGCCAGTTTTTTAAATTTGGCTGAATCAAACGACACATTAATCAATGTTGCCCCATTGAACTCCGCTCTTCCTGAAAACACGGCCAATTGAAACCACACGTTTTTCAGGGTTGCATTGTTAAAATAGGCCCTGCCTTTGAAGTGCGTCTTTCTAAAAACCGGTTTCCTACCCTCAAAACTCATGGTGATATTTTCAAAGTGTGCCTCTTTCTCAAAGGTGGCACTATAAAACGATATATGCCCAAACACAGCATCGTCAAATCTCACATCTTCTTTAAAAACAGCTCCTCTAAAGTCAAAGCAGTCATCTCTAGTACAGAAGTTTTTCTTAGAATCTCCTATGGGAACCTTAATCGGCTTCTGGGGGACATCAGGAAAAACAAACCCTTTTGCATCTATCGGCTTTTCAAAAACAAGAACTTTCTGTTTCCTGCCATCTACCTCTCTTTCCTCAATTTTTGGTTTAAACGTACCAAAAAACTTTTCCCAAAATTCTCTCGCCTCCTCCTCACTCTTGTTCGGCTTGTGGAAAATGCAGTACTCTTGATTCTTAGTCTCGGGATCGCAGTTCCCAAAGCGTTCCATCCTGCACATGGACGCCCACTAATCGAACTACTCCTTGAAGCTTTTATCCCTTTCGACAAACTCAAGGAACTCGGCCGGCGTTAGAATTAGAAACTCGTGCCTGTTCAGAACGAATTTTCTACTCTCGTCTCTCAGCTTCAGCACGTGCCTCTTGTCGAGGCTTATCAGAAAATCAGCCCTGGCCGAATACACGGCGTCAAAAAACTTATCGTCATCTGGATCAGACGAAACCTCAAAATGCTCGGCCGGCTCGACGAGGATTGACGAGGCCCGAAATATCCTGTAAACCCAAAGGGCATAAACCCTGCTCTCAAGGTATTTGAGAACCTTCTCGCTCGTCAGCTTGAAGCGTAGCTCCTCAAGTATCGCCTCCGAGGTGTAGGATAGAACCCTCTTCCCGATAATCAAGTCCATAACCTTCCCAGAGCTCCCGAAGGGATTTATCGCGGCCGTTATGACAACGTTGGTGTCTAGGACGACCTTGAACGCTTCCATTCCTCGTCCACTTCCTCAAGGAGCTTTTCGATTTCCTCTTCCGGCGGAACTTTCCGCTCCCTCGCGAGGAGCTTGTAGGTCTCCCAGAGCTCTTCGGGGGACTCGTAGTGAAGGAGAAAGAACCTTACAGCCTCCTTGATGAGCTCGCTTCTGCTTGAGAACTCACCGCTCTTCACGAGCTCGTCGATTTCCCGCATTAGGCCCTGAGGAAAACGGACTGAAATCTTCTCGGTGGTGGACATTCAATCACCGTGGGACAATAGTCGGACAAAATATATAAGGGTTGCGAGGACTCAAGGCTCAACCACAGTCCCGTTATGCCTGCCCTTGACCACGTCGAAGAGGTGGTAGGCGTCCTTCTTGCCCACGATGTAGGTCCTTATCCTGCCGCGCTGGATGAACTTGGCAGCTAAGGCATCGACGACGCCGCTTCCTCCCGCTTTGCTCTCGGCCTGCATCGCTATCTCAACGAGCTGGTCAACGGTTATCCTGTCGAGCTTCTTCGCGTTCGGGTTCTTTCTGGGGTCAGAGTCGTAGACGCCGTCGACGTTGGTGACGACCACCAGAAGGTCGGCCTGCAGGTACTCGGCGAGCAGGGCAGAGACGGCATCTGTGGTATGGCCCGGATGCGTTCCGCCCATTATCGGTATCTTCTTGAGCTGGATGACCTCCCAGGCCTTACGGAAGTCCTGGATGACGAAGGGATAGGCCTTCTCGCCCAGGGCCGCTATGAGGAGCATCGCGTTGGCGCGGGTGATGTGTATGCCGATGTAGTCCTTGAAAGTCTCGTTGGGCGTGAAGCTCTTCGCGGCCTTGATGTACTTTCTGGCAACCTTTCCGCCGCCGACTACCACCGCCACCTCGTGATCCTCGCTTATCTTGATGAGCTCGTAAGCCATCTTGCCGATAAAATCAACGTCCGGGTCGTCGGGAACGAGAACCGATCCGCCTATATCGAAGACTATCCTCATGATGACCCTCACGATGCTAATCGAGGCCCCTTTATAACCTTTTTCTTGCCTTTAAACTGTCAAACTCCGAAAACATTATCAACATTGAGAGCGAACCTATGCCGGTGTGAAAAATGGAGATCACAATACGGGTGCGAGTCCCGGAGGGAACCGACAGGAAAACAATCGGCGAGCTGGTCGAAATCTTCACCCGGGCACAGGCCCTAAAATCTCTGGCGATGGGGAGAAAAAGCGTGGAGAGGGAAAAGGCCTCGTGGAGGGAACTCCGTGAGTACCTTGAGGAGTACCGCGACCTTGGTGGACAGTAGCGTATTGCTGAACCTGATTTTTGAGACCGAGCTAACGGAAGAGGCCTTGAGACTCATCTCGCTCTCGGAATACCCCGCTGTTTCTGAGACCGTCATTGATGAATGCGTTTACGTAACTCTGCGGAGAAACGCTTCAAAGCTTGGAGTTAAGAATATCCACGATCTCAAACGATTCCTGAAGACGGAGCAGGGGAAAACCATCCTCCAGAAATCAACGGAGAAAGTGCTGTCATTCATCGCCAGCTATCGGATGGAGGTTGTCAAAGATCCCGACATATTCCTTGCACTCAGCATTGCCGAAAAGTACGGCCTTTTACTCCACGACGCAAAGATAATCGGCTCCATGATCGAAAATGGAATAACAAAGCTTGCAACTCTTGATAAAGACTTCCAGGGAATCCCAATAATTGAGCTCCTCAAAGTGGAAGAATAAAAAGCTCATCCAATCTGGAATGCCGAGCTCCTCAGCTCGCCGCGCTCGAAGCGGTACGGGTCGTACCACTCCCAATCGAGCGGAACCTTCGACCGGCCCTTTGAAATCAGCTCGGCCATCGCTTGAGCCACCGCTGGGGCCATCATGAAGCCGTGCCCGCTGAAGCCTGCCGCTATGTAGAAGTTTTCGAGGAGCTTTCCAATGGCGGGATTGCTGTCCGGCGTCTTTGCGTAGAAGCCCGCCCATTGCCTGACGACGTGAGCGTAGCGGAGCGGCGGGGCGATTCTGACGGCATAGCTGAGAACGCCGCGAAGGAAATCATAGGTCGGCTCATAGTCATCGAGGCTCTTGGCCTTGTGCTCTATCCCGGCACCGCAGATTATTCCGCCGTCCTCCCCGTCCTGGATTATGTAGGCGTCGTTCCAGCTCGGGGGACAGACCAGCGGCTCGGCCTGGCCGGGTTCGAGCGGCTCGGTTTTGACGAGCTGGTGTTTGTAGGCAGTGATGGGTATGAGGTCTCTGCTGAGGCCGGCCATCTCGTTAATGATGGGCGCCCATGCGTTGGCCGCGTTCAGAACGGCGTCAACCTTAACGCTCTCGACCTTTCCGTTGCTCCTGAACTTCAGGGCGGTTATGGCATCACCCTCGCGCTCGAAGCCTATAACCTCGGTGTGCTCCCTCGCGTCAACGCCGAGCTCCTTAGCACGGAAGAGGTAGGCGAAGAGCGTCTTGAAGGGGTTCGCCTTGCCGTCCTTCGGGTTCCATGCTCCAGCTGGGAAAGGCTCGGTGTTGAGGATGGGCACTATCTCCTTCGCTTCCTCCATATCGATGAGCCTCGTTGGAACACCGAATCTGTTCTGGAGCCTTATGTTGGCCTTAAACGCCTCAACTTCATCCTCGCTCGTCGCGAGGAACAGATATCCGGTCTGCTTGAAGTTTATATCGAAGCCGAGCTCCTCCTCAAGCCCTTCCCACCTCTCAACGGAGTACCTCATCAGCCTGATGTTTGCCTCGTCAGTGAACTGGGCGCGGATTCCGGTGGCACAGCGGAAGGTCGAGCCGGAGCCGAAGTAATTCTTCTCGAAGAGGATTACCTCTTCCCCGAGCTTGGCCAGCTCGTAGGCGGTGGCAACGCCTATTATCCCACCGCCGATTACGGCGATTTTACTCATCGGCACCACCCACTATGACCTCTACGCGAACGGGTCGAATCGGAACCCTCGCCTTCGGAAGCGGTATCTCCTCCTGCCTCCTTCCGGTCTTTCTGGCCAGTATGCCGAGGACTATTGGGATGCACGTCCTTCCCTGGCAGGGGCCCATTCCTATGCGGAGAAGCCTCTTGAGCTCCTCGATGTCGGTGACGCCGGAATCGATGAGCGCCTCGACTTCCTCAACGGTGACGTCGTTACAGCGGCAGACGATTTTCTTTCCCCCCATCCCAATCACCTCTCGACTCTCACAGCCCTGACGTCCCAGGCCAGCTCTATCGGCACCTCGACGATGATTATCGGGGTATCGCCTTTGCTCTTCTCCCTCGGCACGACCGTGAGCACCTTTCCTCTTCCGACCGGCTCGCCGACCCTGTTGAGGAGAACGACCTCCTCGCCCTTCTCGGGAACCGGAAGGAGCTCGTGGGGCATGGTTATCCTTGCCTTGTCGCCCACGTAGTGCACCATGAAGAAGGCCAGGCCGGGGCAGATCTGAACGCAGAGGGAGCATCCGATGCACCTGTCGTAGTCGACTATCGGCAGATCGTTCGGGGTGGGCATGCTTATCGCCCCGGTGGGGCATATCTCCCTGCACGGGGCGCAGGGTATCTCCTGCGGGCACTCCGGAATCGCCACCGGCCTCTTCCTCAGTCTCTCCTCGCTCGGCAGGGGAATGAACTTTTCAAGCTCCTCCGGGGTGATGTAACCGTTTCTGAGATAGGCGGGAATTTCACTCACTGGACACACCCCCAACGAGGGCCTTCTTAATCCCCTCAAGCACGTGCCTGCCGAAGGGCCCGGAGCGGAACTCCAAAAGGTCTTTCTGGGCCTTCTCCATCTCCCTGAGCCAGCTTTCGTCTGCTATGCCGAGCCTCAGGGCGGCGGCGATGCCAGCTATCTTTCCTTCGAGCATTGCAGTTGTGGCTTCCTCTATTCCGGCGGAGTCCCCTGCCACAAATATCCCTCTGACGGTGGTCTCCATCCACTCGTCGCGAACTGCCACGTGCCCGCTGAGCTCGCGGACGTACCTTATCTGACAGCCGGCCTGGTGGAGGAGCTCGATGCTGGGCCTCAGGCCGACGGCAAGGGCTATCACATCGACCTCGAAGACCTTCTCCGTTCCCGGTATAACCCCCCAGTTCTCGTCCAGCCGGGCAACGACTGCCCTCTCGACCTTCTCATTCCCCTCGGCGCGCAGGATGGTGTGCCTCGTGAGTATCGGAACCCCGAGCCTTCTGACCTTGGCGGCATGGACGAAGTAGCCGCCGACCTTTGGCATGGCCTCGACTATCGCCTTCACCTCGACGCCGGCCTGGATGAGCTGGTAGGCAAGAATAAGCCCCACGTTCCCGGCCCCAACGATTAGAACCTTGTCGCCTGGCTTGACGCCGTAGGTGTTCATGAGCGTCTGGATTGCCCCAGCGCCGTAGATCCCCGGTAAATCGTTGTTCTCGAAGGGAATCATCTTCTCCATCGCGCCGGTGGCGACTATTACAGCCCTACCCCGGAACTCTATCAGCTCGCGGTTGTTCCTGACGGCCAGGACGAGCTTCTCGTCGCCCTCCTGGAATATTCCCACCGCCGAAGTTCCGAGGAAGACCTCGACGTTCTCCCTTTTTCTGACTTCATCCTCCAGAATCCTGGCTATCTCCACGCCCCTGACTCCCGCGAACTGTTCCCGCTTGCCGAAGAACTTGTGGGTCTGCTTGACTAGCTGGCCGCCGAGCATCGGGTTCTCATCTAAAAGAACGACGCTTGCCCCGGCATCGGCCGTGTGAATCGCCGCCATCAGGCCTGCCGGCCCGCCGCCGATTATCACGATGTCCGCCCTTACTACCTTTGCCTCCTTGAACTCCGGGGGCTTAGCCTCCCTCGGCAGTTTGGCCTTCCCGTGCTGGGGCTCGATCCTCATTCCGTCCTCGACGAGGGTTATGCAAGTTCTGACATTGGGGATTCCGTTCACGACCATCAGACAGGAGGAGCACTTGCCTATCGCACAGAAGAGACCCCTGGGGCGCTTTTCGTTGGCTGAATAGTTGAGAACCCTGATTCCAGCGGCGTGTAAGGCCGTTGCAATGGTCTCCCCCTCGTACGCCCTGATTGGCTGGCCTTTGAAATATATAGTAACCTCCCTGCCGCGCTCAAAACGCAGAACAGGATGCTCAGTTAAGCGCACGATGTATCACCCATGCACCTATTCGTTCATGAATTTATGAAAATTTTTCAATCCAATGGTGGGCAACCTTTGGTTATTGGAGGCATTGCAACCTACCAAAGCTTTATATATCTGCCCAAGGATAAGTTAGCTGGCGGCGGGCTAGGCCGGGGGGTTCGGCGTCCCCTGCAACCGGAAACCGTCGATATGCCGGGGCCGAAGCCCGGGGGGCGGTTCCCAAAGCCGTCCCCGGAAGCCGGGGCACAACGGTGATCCCTCGTCCCACGGGGCCGGCGGTGGGCGGGGTCCGGCTGGAGGGCCGGACTAACTCCCTTTGCCCGCCGAACCCCGCCAGGCCCGGAAGGGAGCAGCGGTAGGCGGGACGTTCGGCGCTCGTGGGGTAGCGGGGGTGAGCGAGCCCCGGTGGAAGGGAACGGTGGAGGGTTCCCACCCCCGGGCGCGCCCGCCGCCGCTAGAATTTCGGCAAAAACCTTAATAGTAGACGGCTTCTTTTGCCTTTGAGGTGTCAAAATGGTGAGTCTTGAGGTTAAGCTCTTCGGGATAAGGTTTGAGAACCCGCTCATTCTTGCATCTGGAGTAAACGACAAGGTTCCAGAACAGTGGATTAGGGCGCACGAGGAGGGCGCCGGCGGGGTCGTTACCAAGTCCATCGGAATCGAACCGAGAGATGGATACGACAATCCGACCATCGTAGAGCTTCCTTACGGGCTGATAAACGCGATGGGCCTTCCCAACCCAGGCTGGAAGGGGTTCCTGGAGATGGTGGAAGGATACACCTTTGACTTCCCCCTGATAGTCTCGATTTTCGGAGGAACGCCGGAGGAGTTCGCCTTTCTCACCGAAAAACTGAGCGATGTGGCGGATGCTTTCGAGCTGAACCTCAGCTGTCCCCATGCGAAGGGCTACGGTATGGAGATAGGCCAGAGGCCGGAGATGGTCTACGAGGTAGTGAAGGCCGTTAAGGACGCTACCGACAGGCCGGTAATCGCGAAGCTGACGCCCAACACAGACGATATCACGAAGCTTGGCCTGGCCGCTGAAAAGGCGGGAGCTGACGCCGTCTCGGCAATAAACACGCTGAAAGCCATCGCCATAGACGTCTACGCGAGGAGGCCGATACTGAGCAACAGGGTCGGCGGCTACTCGGGCCCGGGTGTTAAACCCGTTGCATTGAGGGCGGTCTACGACCTCGCGAGAACGCTTGAAATCCCCGTTATCGGAATAGGCGGCATAACCACATGGCAGGACGCGGTCGAGTTTCTCCTTGCCGGGGCTTCCGCCATGCAAATTGGAACGGCAGTCTCTCTCCGCGGGTGGGGAGTGTTCCAGGAGATAAACGAGGGCATCAGGGCATACCTCGAAAGCGAGGGCCTTTCGAGCGTGAAGGATATAGTTGGCTTGGCGCTGGAGTAAGGCATTTATAGTAGAAAAGCCTACTATACTATGGTGAACTACTATGCCAATAACAAAGGTCACCCGCAACTACCAGATAACGATCCCGGCAGAGGTTAGGAAAGCCCTCGGGATAAGGGAGGGCGAATACCTCACCGTCGAGCTGAGGGGGAACGAGGTGGTAATAAGAAAGGCCGAGATGGACTGGCCGAGCATTGATTTGGGCAGGGATTTCACGCCGGAAGAGATAGAGAACAATGCCAGAAAAGCCCTCATGGAGGCATTGAAATGGGAGGAGTAGCAGTAGTGGACACGAACGTGCTCCTCTATTCGGTTAACAGAAGCTCGGAGAGATACAAAGAGGCGAGAAGCATTATAAATTCCCTTGACAGAATCGTTTTGCCGACGATTGCAGTGTACGAGTTCGTGTGGAACCTTGCCGTTGCGGGAGTTTCTCCAAAAGAGGCC
Source organism: Thermococcus thermotolerans (assembly GCF_024707485.1). NCBI lineage: Archaea > Methanobacteriati > Methanobacteriota > Thermococci > Thermococcales > Thermococcaceae > Thermococcus > Thermococcus thermotolerans. The sequence goes on along the minus strand of NZ_CP102602.1, from coordinate 1,933,878 downwards.
GAAAGAACGCTCTCAAAAATCCTCCTGAACGAGAGGGTTGCCCTTTCAGACGACAGGAAATACTTACTTTCGGCCTTTGGGCTCTTCGGAAACCTCGGTCTCAAGCACTACAACGACTCCGTGATCCTCGCGATAGCTAAGGAAATCGGAACTCTCGCAAGCTATGACAAAAAGCTTAGAAACCGTGCCGAGAAACTTGGGATTAAGCTACTCCCGGAGGTGTTGGAATGAAGCGCGCGGTGGTGTTGTTCTCCGGCGGACTTGACAGTACAGCCTGCCTCTACTGGGCGAAGAAGAACTACGACGATGTGATAATGCTCACCGTAAACTACGGAAGCAACGAGGAGAAGGTCACGAACAAAGTTGCAGAGTTCTTCTCGAAGGAGCTGGACGTTCCGCTGAAGATCCTAAGGCTCGACTTCCTTGAGGAGTTCTCAAAGCTCCGCGGGACGACCCTCGTTGGAGGCGAGACGCCAAGGGTTACCGGAGAAGAGCTTGAGGACATGAACGTTGCACAGGAAACGGCGAAAAGTGTATGGGTTCCCGCCAGAAACGTGGCCCTAATAGCGGTCGCGGCTTCGCTCCTCGATGCCCTCGGAGGCGGGGACATAATAGTCGGCTTCAACGCGGAGGAAGGAGCAACGTTCCCGGATAATACACCCGAGTTTGTGGAGAGGATGAACGGGATGCTGAAATACGGAACGATGGCAGAGGTCAAAGTGGTCGCTCCACTCATAGACCTCGACAAGAGGGGCATAGCGAAGCTCTTGAAGGAGCTTGGCGCCAAATACGAGTACTCCAACTCCTGCTACATGCCGAAGGGCTTTACGGAGGATGGCAAGCCAATACACTGCGGTGAGTGCGAGAGCTGCGTCAGGAGGCACCGTGGGCTTATGGAGGCTCTCGGCGAGGACAGGACGGTCTACGCGGTCGAACCAAAGATATAGCACCCCCTCACAGATTCCCTTTCCCGGGTGGGTCTGCTTTCGGCCCACCGCAAGATTTATAAATTCGCCCTCTACCCTATCCATTGGGTGTGGGGCGGTAGCTCAGCCTGGGAGAGCGCCGGACTGAAGATCCGGGTGTCGGGGGTTCAAATCCCCCTCGCCCCACCACTTCTCGCGTGCGGTGGTAGTCTAGCCTGGTCTAGGACACCGGCCTTCCAAGCCGGTGACCCGGGTTCAAATCCCGGCCACCGCACCACAACCCGCTTCTTGAACTCCTACCGGATGTCCTACTCCAGCTGCCCATATCTGTCCACTAAACGTTATAAAGGCTGTCGTTTTACTTCGTCTTTAGGTGGTTTACGTTGGAGAAAGACGCTCACAAGTTCGAGCTTAACGGCGCTTTCGTTCTGATTCCCAAAAAGCCTGATCTGAGATATCTCTACATTGAAATAACCAACCGATGCAATCTCCGCTGTGAGATGTGCTTCAAGCAGTACTGGGAAGACCCTGAGGGCGATATGGACTGGGAGCTCTTCCTGAAGATCCTCGACGATGCGGAGGAGCTTCCGAACCTGGAGATGATATACTTCGGGGGAATCGGGGAGCCGACGGTTCACCCGAGGTTCATGGACATGGTGAGGGAAGTCAAGAGGCGCGGTTTTGCCCTCGGAATAAGCACCAACGGATTCCTTTTGACGGATGAGAGGATAAGAGAGCTTGTGGAGCTTGGCGTCGATCTCATGTACTTCTCGGTCGATTCGGTTCCAACCCAGCCGGTCGATATCGGCCACATAAAGCCGGACTACACAGGGTCGAGGATCAGGAAAATACAAGAAGTAAAGAAGGAGCTCGGCAGGGACGTGCCCCACATAGGCGTGGAAGTCGTTGTCACGAAGGAAAACTACAACGAGCTGGTTGATGTCGCACACTACGTTGGTTCACTCGGCGCTGACACGCTTCTCATCTCAAATCTCCTGCCAATAACCAAAGAGCACGCCGAAATGATAGTCTACGACGGTTCCGTGGATATGACTCCGATCGTGAACAAACTCCAGTCGATATACCACGGATACCTCCACAGGATAGCGGAGTTCTCCCTGAGAACGGAGAGGCACTGCGAGTTCATAGAGAAGAAAGTTGCGGTGATCAGATGGGACGGGGAAGTTGCACCCTGCTACCGCTTCCTCCACACGTACCCCGAGATAGTCTTCGGCAGGGAAAAGAAGGTTTACGCTTACTCCTTCGGCAACGTTCGAGAAAAAAGCCTGGCGGAGATATGGATCAGCAGGGACTACAGCTGGTTCCGGTTTACGGTCCAGAACGCACTGTATCCAAGCTGCACTGACTGTCCGCTGAACGAATCATGTTCCTTCGTACAGGACACCGAATCCGACTGCTGGGGCAACAGGCCAAGCTGTGCGGACTGCCTCTGGGCGAGGCGCATAGTGCTCTGCCCGATACCGGAGAAGGGCATGAAAGGATTTTGGTGAATTTAAATTCATATTTTTTGTAATGTTTTTTACATCGACCGCGAACTTTTAAGTTCGAAAATGACCGCATCTACGTTTGTTAAACTAATGTGCTTATCATAACATCAATGTTTCGTTTTTTTGCTTTCGTCAAATTTATTAGCATCAATGTACAAAAATGATTCCGAGAACTACTGGAGGCATCGAAACATGTTCGCGTATTGGGGGAGGATTTTAAGAGTTAACCTTAGCACAGGCAAGATAAGCGAAGAGAAGTTCGATGAGGACTTCGCCAAGAAGTGGCTGGGAACCAGGGGATTCGGTATCTATTATCTCCTGAAGGAGATGGACGCAACCGTTGACCCCTTCAGCCCGGAGAACAAGCTGATATTCGCCACCGGCCCACTGACCGGAACAACCGCCCCTACCGGCGGCAGATACATGGTGATCACCAAGAGCCCGCTGACGGGCTATATAGCGATGGCCAACTCGGGCGGTTTCTTCGGTGCAGAGCTGAAGTTCGCAGGCTGGGACGCCATAGTGGTTGAGGGCAAAGCGGACCACCCGGTTTATCTCTACATCAACGACGACCAGGTCGAGATAAGGGACGCGAGCCACATATGGGGCAAGGTCGTTAGCGAGACCGAGAAGACCCTCAAGGAAGAGGTCGGGGACAGCAAGGTTCACATAGCCTCCATCGGCCCGGCGGGAGAGAACCTTTCAAGGATAGCTGCGGTCATGAACGACGAGCACCGCGCCGCTGGAAGGGGCGGCGTTGGAGCGGTCATGGGGAGCAAGAAGCTCAAAGCCATAGTTGTTAGAGGCCACAAGCGCGTTGAAGTCGCCGACAGGGCAAAGTTCACCTCCGTTGTTAAGGAGAAGATTGAAAAGCTCAAGAACGACCCCGTCGCGGGAGGCGGACTCCCCAAGTTCGGTACGGCCGTTCTCGTCAACATAATCAACCAGAACGGTCTGTATCCAACCAGGAACTTCCAGGACAGCCAGTTTGAGTACGCGGAGGAGCAGAGCGGTGAGGCGATGGCGTCCAAGTACCTGATAAGGAACAAGCCGTGCTACGCCTGTCCGATTGGCTGTGGAAGGGTAAACAAGCTCCCGACCCTTGGAGTCACCGAAGGACCGGAGTACGAGAGCACGTGGGCTCTCGGTGCCCACCTCGGCATAAACGATCTGGCCAGCATCATAGAGGCCAACCACCTCGCGGACGAGTACGGATTCGACACCATAAGCCTCGGTGGAACTTTGGCTACTGCCATGGAGCTCTACGAGAAGGGCCTGCTGAAGCAGGAAGACCTCGGCGAAGATGCTCCCCCGTTCAGATGGGGCAACACTGAGGTTCTCCACTACTACATCGAGAAGATGGCCTACAGGAAGGGCTTTGGAGACGTTCTCGCCGAAGGTGGCTACCGCCTGGCCGAGAGGTACAACGGCGTCGAATACTTTATGGGCGTCAAGAAGCAGGAGCTCCCAGCCTACGACCCGCGTGGAGCTGAAGGTCACGGCCTCGGTTACGCCACCAACAACCGTGGCGGCTGTCACATCAAGCAGTACATGATAAGCCCAGAGATACTCGGCTACCCGTACAAGATGGATCCGCACGACATAGGCGATGAAAAGGTCAAGATGGTCATACTCTTCCAGGACCTCACGGCACTCATTGACGCAGCAGGACTCTGTGTCTTCACGACCTTCGGTCTCGGCGCAGACGACTACCGCGACATGCTGAACGCGGCCCTCGGATGGGACCTCTCGACCGAGGAGTACCTCAAGATAGGCGAGCGCATCTGGAACGCCGAGAGGCTCTTCAGCCTCCGCGCCGGACTCGACCCGCTCAAGGAGGACACCCTGCCCAAGAGACTCCTGGAAGAGCCGGTCAGGCAGGGGCCCAACAAGGGACACGTCGTCAGGCTTGCCGAGATGCTCCCGCGCTACTACCGCTTCCGCGGCTGGACCGAGGACGGAAGGATTCCGGAGGAGAAGCTCAAGGAGCTCGGAATGGAGGACTTCTGAAGACCTCCCCCGTTTTCCTTTATTGTCCCATTTCGTTCTGAAACTCCGCGTGCATCCAGTGTCGTAATGCTGTAGGATATGCTCTTTTGTTGCAGTTTTTTCGGTCTGCAACTTACGATTTGTTGTGTTCACTATTTACGAATGACTCCAAAAAAATCCCCTACCCGGTAGCATATGCAATAATACGTTTTAAAATCGAAAGGTTTATATTGCCAATGCACAAGATGGTGCTTCGATGACGGGCATAGTGCCCCGATGCTGAAATAAACCAGTCCATGAATCGAGGTGTCTAAAAATGAAGGGATGGAAGGCTGTTGTGCTGGCCCTTTTCCTGATAGGCCTTGTGGCAGGAATGGCAGCTGCTGCACCAACGAAGCCCGTCGTTAGGAACACGGGCATCCAGCAGAAGAACTACGGGCTCATGACCCCCGGACTGTTCAAAAAGGTTCAGGGGATGAACTGGAACCAGGAGATCAGCACGGTTATAATGTTCGGCAGTCCCCAGGACAGGGACAGGGCCATGAGGATACTGAAAACCATGGGAGCACAGGTTAAGTACTCCTACAAGATAATCCCCGCAGTTGCGGTCAAGATGAAGGTCAGGGATCTGCTCCTCATCGCCGGCATGATCGACACCGGCTTCTTCGGCAACACCAAGGTCTCCGGAATAAAGTTCATCCAGGAGGACTACAAGGTTCAGGTTTCCGATGCTACTTCCGTTGCCCAGATAGGGGCTGACACCGTCTGGAACTCCCTCGGCTACGATGGTAGCGGTATCGTTGTTGCGATTATCGACACGGGTATAGACGCCAGCCACCCGGACCTCCAGGGTAAGGTCATTGGATGGTACGATGTCGTCAACGGCAAGACCACCCCCTACGATGACAACGGACACGGAACCCACGTTGCCGGCATAGTTGCCGGCACCGGCGCGGTCAACTCGCAGTACATCGGCGTCGCTCCCGGGGCTAAGCTCGTAGGCGTTAAGGTTCTCGCCGCTGACGGCTCAGGAAGCATCTCAGACATAATCGCGGGTGTTGACTGGGTCGTCCAGAACAAGGACAAGTACGGAATAAAGGTCATCAACCTCTCCCTCGGCTCAAGCCAGAGCTCCGATGGAACAGACTCCCTCAGCCAGGCGGTGAACAACGCCTGGGCCGCCGGCCTCGTCGTTTGCGTCGCCGCGGGCAACAGCGGGCCCAACACCTACACCGTCGGCTCTCCGGCCGCCGCTGACAAGGTCATAACGGTCGGAGCGGTGGACAGCACCGACACCATAGCCAGCTTCTCCAGCAGGGGACCGACCGCCGACGGAAGGCTCAAGCCGGAAGTCGTTGCCCCGGGTGTTGACATCATCGCCCCGAGGGCCAGCGGAACCAGCATGGGCACCCCGATAGACAACTACTACACCAAGGCCTCAGGAACCAGCATGGCGACCCCGCACGTTGCCGGTGTTGCCGCACTCATACTCCAGGCCCACCCGACCTGGACTCCGGACAAGATAAAGACCGCCCTCATCGAGACGGCCGACATAGTCGCCCCGACCGAGATAGCGGACATCGCCTACGGTGCCGGTAGGGTCAACGTCTACAAGGCCATAAACTACGACAACTACGCCAAGCTCGTCTTCACCGGTTCAGTTGCAGACAAGGGAAGCGCCACCCACTCCTTCGACATCAGCGGTGCCACCTTTGTCACCGCAACCCTCTACTGGGACAACAGCGCCAGCGACATAGACCTCTACCTCTACGACCCGAACGGAAACCAGGTCGACTACTCCTACACCCAGTACTACGGCTTCGAAAAGGTCGGCTACTACAACCCGGCCGCGGGGACCTGGACGGTTAAGGTCGTCAGCTACAGCGGTGCGGCAAACTACCAGGTTGACGTCGTCAGCGACGGCACGCTCAGCCAGTCCACCGGAACCACCCCAGCCCCGAGCCCGACCCCAACGCCGACCACCGACAGCCAGACCTTCACCGGTTCCGTCCACGACTTCTGGGACACCAGCGACAGCTTCACCATGACCGTCAACAGCGGCGCCACCAAGATAACCGGTGACCTGACCTTCGACACCAGCCTCCACGACCTCGACCTCTACCTCTACGACCCCAACGGGAACCTCGTTGACCGCTCCGAGAGCTACAACAGCTATGAGCACGTCGAGTACCTCAACCCGGCACCGGGAACCTGGAAGTTCCTCGTTTACGCCTACAGCACCTCTGGCTGGGCCAGCTACCAGCTCGACGTCGTTGTCTACTACGGCTGAAGGTTTTTAACATCCTTTTCTTTTCTCTTTGAGGTGGTTGAAATGAGGCGGATTCTTGGGGCAGCCATCATCCTGATGATCATCGGATTATCCCTCCCGATGGGGAGCGCTAAAATCGAGCCTTACGTTTACAAACCAACCGTTCCCGAAACCGCATTTGCGGTTCTTGCCCTTTACCAAACCGGGGACTATGGTAGGGTTCTCGAAGGATGCGAATGGCTCCTCACCATGAGGACGCCCTTCGATTCATGGGGGATAACCTACGGAGAGGAGCACATGGCAAAGTACACTGCGATGGCCATGCTCGCCCTTATGCGCGGTGAAAACATCGCCCGCGGGCGTTACCGCGATGTCCTGAACAGCGCCGCCTACTGGCTGATATACAAGCAGAACCCCGACGGATCGTGGGAGGACTACACCGGGACGGCGCTCGCTTTAATCGCCCTCAGGGAATTTCTGAACGGATACATCAACGAAAACCTCACCGGGTTCGAAAAGCAGGTGGAAGAGGCCATAAACCGGGCCGAAGGCTGGCTGATGGGGGCCGAACCGAAGACTGATACAGAGCGGATATTCGGGTATCTGGCCCTCGGGAGGAAAGAGGAGCTCGAAAGGATGAATGTCAAAGGCGACCTGAAAGCCTACCGCGCATTTGCCCTGGCATACCTCGGAGAAAAGGTTGAGCTCCGCGACGATTTTGAGTCCACAGTGGCCATAGCTATGGCACTCTATGCGACGGGAGATGAGAAATACAGGCAAGAACTGCTCGAAAAGGAACACTTCGGGTTCTGGGGCGTTCTCCACTACCGAGTCCTCGACCTGCTGAGCGCTTCCAAGGTGGGGGGCTTTGAAGACCTCAGGAACATCGCGTGTCCGTATCTCGGGAAGATAACCCCCGGTGACGACTGGGAGAAAGTAATCCTGGCCGACTACTATCTGCTCTGCAACATGACCCCCGAATTACCCTCCAGCTATTCGGGACTGTTCCCGTGGCAAATTGCCGAAATTGCCCGGATAAAAGCCATCCTCGGCCAAAACTACTCGAACGAGGTGGAGTACCTTCTAAACACTGCCAAAAACGGTGTCTGGAAGGACTTCTACAACACCGAGTACGTGGTATGGGTGCTCAAGGGGCTGAACGTCAGCCACGACTACGATGCCTCCCTCGGCTATCTCTCCAGCAACCTCACATGGATGCTCAAAACGAAGGACCCAAAAACAGGGAACCCCGTTTACTACAACGTCCCCACCTACTACTTTGCCTACGCGGTCATAGTTTTCAGCGAGTTCTGCATGGAGAAGGAGCTCAACGAAACCCTGAACCTGTTCGCGGAGAGGCAGTATCCCAACGGCGCCTTCCCGTACACCCAGGGTTCAGTGGCCGGACTGACATCGACGGCAAAGGTTCTCTGGGCACTCCAGGGGGCAGGACTCACGAACACCGTCACATACACCCGGGGCGTTTCGTTCCTCAGGGAGATACTCTACGCGGATATACCCGCGCCTGGGACGGAAGACGGAACCGTTAGGCTGACCAACGCCACCTTCCTGCTCGTGAAGGACGGTTCTTACATCGGCAACGCAACAGAGAAGGCAACTATTACCGGCTTGGACGGCTACGTGGTGGTATACCCGTCGCAAAACCCACTGGTGATAGAGGCCCACGCCGTGAAAGGATTCAGGACAGGGGAAGAGGTAGAAGGGAACGAGAGAACCGCGTACCTGTACATCGGCGCTGGTGCCGCCCTGATAGTCATGGCAGTGCTCATCGCAAGAAGAAAAGAACGCGGAGAAAAGGGGAGGAAGAGATAAGATAGTCTTTTAATTTTTCATGTCGTTGAAGCCTCTTCGTCATTGTAGAGTTCGTCTCCAAGCTCTATTCTTTCCTCGAAGCCCTTCGAGCCTTCAAGGGTCTGTATCCTGAACATGTAGCTCTTGTACCAGTTGTAGGTCGGCTTGACCTTGACCGGGAGGAGCTTCCAGGCTCTGGTTTCTTCCTCGTAGCCCCAGTTCACGTACTCGTTGAAGTTCCTGATGATGTCTGTGATGACGACTCCGAACTCGTTGATGAGGACCTTCTGGATCTCCTTCCACTTGTCGAGCGAGCTTTCTCTCCTAGTTATGCCGAAGTAGCCGGCGCAACCTGGACCCTTCAAGGTCGCTATTCCCCTTCCGACGAACGCCCTTATGGCGTCAACCGTCTCGGGCGGGTCCGTGATGAAGGTGTCGAACTTGTGGAGCGCGTAGTCGGGGAGGGGCTCCCTCAAATCGAAGGTGAACATCTCGATGTCCGAGTAGCCGAGCTCGTCGGCGGTCTTCTCGATGAACTTGACGAGGCGCTCGTCTATGTCGAGGACGGCTATCCTCTTGGGAAGGCCGCTGAGCATGAGGGCTATGCTCGTGAGGTCGTCGTCACCGAGGACGAAGACTTCCTTGTTCTCAAGGTCTCCGCGGGTGTGCATCAGGGCTATCCTGGCGACGGTGGTCTCGGGGGTAACGTAGGCCTGGTCGAAGTCGTGCTTTGGCTGTGGGCGGTCTTTGACTATCTCCTTGAACTGCTCAAGGAGGTCGCTGAAAGCTGAAAGCTCGACCGTCTTGCCCTCGCAGTGGGAGCAGGTGTAGTCCTTTCTGGCGCCTATTCCATACTTCTCCACCAGCTTCCTGCCGCTCTGAGTGAGAACGACGCTCGGGCCGTCGAAGGCAATGTAACCCATCTCGTGGAGCGTCCTAATGACGGCAACGACGAGCGGAAGCGGCTCCTCGCTGAGGTCAACTATCCTCCAGACATCGCCACTTGCCTGGATAGCACTCAGAACGTTCTCGACGGTTCTCTCGTAAACGGGGATGCTCGTCTTCTCCCTGACCCTCTCCACTATCTCCCTCATCGCAAGCACCTCCAGAAGCATTTTTTGTTCGCGGACGGGGTTAAGGTGGGCCTCTTTTAAGGTTTTCCCAGCGGCAAGTTTAATAAACCGTTCCCCGATTGGGTCTCCGATGATAAACCCAGTTGGAGATGACTTTGTCAAAAGGTACCGGCTTGAATACAACCTGGACGCCCTTGAGGGGGTTAGAGGAGAAATCGGCGAAGAGGCCTATTCCCGCCTGAAAGCCCTGGCAGAGTACCGCCTCCACGGGAAGGAGTTTGACCGCTCGCCTATCGACGTCAAGATAGCCCTCGCTTTTTCCGCCGGTTCGGACAGCACGGCGTCCCTCAAAATACTCCGCTGGGCCGGCTTCGACGTTGTCCCGGTTATGGCAAAGCTCCCGCAGATGAGGGAGCCGGTTCTCCTCAACGCCATGACGCAAGGTGCAGTCTTCGTTGAGGTTCCGGGATACATGGACGAGATGAAGGAGCAGATAAGGAAGAGGGCACCTGTCTGCGGCCGCTGTCACGCGATGGTCATGGACGCCATCGAGGAGTACGCCAGGGAGAACGGGATAAAGATAGTGGCGAGCGGAGACCTGCTGAGCTCGGGCCTGATATCCATATACAGCAAAGGAGACGTAGTGGTTCTGAACCTTCCGGCCTTTCTGGCCCTCGACAAGGGCGAGGCGATAGCGACCCTTGGACGGAAATACGCCCTCGGCTTCGGATGCACGCTCTGGAAGTCGGCCGCGAAGAACTCTCCCGTGCTCAAGAGGCTCGGCATCCAGAGGGTCCTGAGGGAGCTCCGGGCCAGGGCACTTACCCCCGAGATGGCGGAGAGGCTGATATTCGACATCCTATCCCAATAGTTACCCATTTCTGACCCAAAAGGTTTAAATGTGTCTCTCTGAACTTCACCCAGGTGGTGAATATGGTCACAAAAGAGGAAGTTGAAAATATCATCAAGGGAATAGTTGATGAGGATTTCGTAAAATCCATAGAGGTTGATGAAAAGGGCAACGTGACTGTCACCCTCGCGAAGGACACCCCGAACATTGACGATGTGCTCATAAAGCTCAACACGGAACTGGGGAAGATCGAGGGGGTTGGCACCATAACGATAAACCGCGAGAGGGAGAAGAAGACAGAAGAAAACGTCGAGCTGAACAAGGATGTGATACTGGAAAAGCTCAAAGAGGTCATAGACCCCGAGATAGGCGTGGACATCGTTAACCTGGGCCTTATATACCAGCTGGACATAAGGCCGGACAACACCGTCTACGTCAAGATGACGATGACCACTCCGGGCTGTCCGCTCACCATGTGGATCCTCCGGGCTGTAGAGGACAAGATACTGGAGATACCCGGCGTCAAGGACGCCGAAATTGAACTCACCTTCGACCCGCCCTGGAGCCCGGAGATGATAAGCGAGGAGTACAAAAAGAGGTTGGGGCTTTTCTGACCCACCCTGCCAATTTTTGTTCATCGAAGAGCCGTTTTCTCCCTTTTTCTACGGATCTTCGCCTTCAGCAGTCCATTTTTCGACGAAAAGTTTATATTCCCCGGAGTTCATCTAAATCCGGTGATGCTCCATGGCGTGGAAGGTTAGGGTTGACCAGGACGTTTGTATCGGAGATGCCATCTGTGCCAGCCTCTGCCCGGACGTCTTTGAGATGAACGACGAGGGCAAGAGCGTTCCTATCGTCGAGGTTATCGAGGACGAGAACCTCTACAACTGCGCTGTTGAGGCCGCCGAGGCCTGTCCGGTCAGCTGTATCTACATCGAGGAGGCCTGAAGCCTCTTCTTTTTCTAATTCCTTAAGTTGGCCCTATGATTTATTCTCGAAAGAATATAGAAAAGATATCACTCCAGGCCCAGTCCGAACTTCTCGGCCTGCTCAAGCACGTACTCCCTTATCTCCCTGGCCTTCGGCAGCTCTGCCACTATCTCCCCGTTCTCGATGAGCGGCTTGATGAGCGGCTCAACCTCTGCACCGCAGACCGGGCAACGTTCGAGCTTCTTCTCAGCTGGAACGCGGTGGTAGTGGCCCTTCTCACAGCGGTATATCTGTTTCCTCCCGCTGAGCTTCCCCCTCTTCGTTACCGGCTTCCCCCCGATCTCCACTATGTCAAGGGAAAAGTCAACCGGCTTTGCGCTCGCTATCGAGCCTCCAACACCGAAGGCATCCACTATATCGACTATCTCCCTTATGCTCTCCTCGTTTAGGCCTCCGCTCACGAAGATTTTGACGTGCCCGTAGCCCCTCAGGTCGAGCTCCCAGCGGACCTCCTCGATTATCCTCCTGAAGTTGCCCCTTCTGGAGCTCGGGGTGTCGAGCCTTACCGCGGTGAGCCTCTCGCCGAGGGCCTCGGCCGCCATCAAGGCCTCGAACTTCTCGTCACAGAGCGTATCGACCAAAGCCGTTCTTGGAACCTCAGGCTCAACGACCTCGTCGAAGTACCTCCAGGCCTTAACCTGGTCGCCAACCACCAGGATAAGCGCGTGGGGCATCGTGCCGACGGGATTCTCCCCCATCATCTCCGCCCCCAAAACTCCGGAAACACCGTCACAGCCACCTATGAATGCCGAGCGGTCTATCATAGGCGCTATGGCAGGATGCATGTGCCTTATGCCGAAGGAGTAGACGGGCTTGAAGTTCGCGGCTATCTTCGTCCTGAGCGCGGCGGTGGCTATACCGCTTGCCTGGCTGAGCATTCCCAGTAAAGCCGTCTCGTAGATTCCAAACTCCTCGTAAAAGCCTTCAATCTGGAGAACGGGCTCGTAGGGGTGGAATATAGTCCCCTCCGGCATCGCGTAGACGTTCACGGGGAGCCCCTCAAGGAGCTTTGCGACCTCTTCGATTCCCGCCAGAACCCCCCACTTCCAGCCCTTCGGGAGAGAAGTCGTCGTCACGTCGGCAAAAACCTTCCTGTGGATGCCCTTCTCAACGAGTATCTTCCTCGTCCTGATGAAGTAGACATCGGTCGTCTTTCCGGCTTTGATATCGTCCTCGTGGGCGATGTAGAAGTCTCTCATTTCTCCTCACCTGATAGGGAGTTCTCGCCATCCGATTTAAGGCTTTCCGGGGAAAGGGTTATAAGGTTAAAAACCGACCGGTCGGTAGGTGGAATGATGAAGGTCTGCATCGTCTATGAGTCCAGAAGGGGCTCCACGGAGAAAGTGGCGAGGGCGATGCTTGAAGCCGTCGGCGAGAGGGCAGAAGTTAGAACCGTTAGAGCCTCTGAAAACCCAAATATTGAAGACTGCGACCTCATAATCGTCGGAGCACCCATATACTACGAGCGCCCCCTTCCAGAAGTCAAAGAGTTCCTGCTGTCAAGGAACGGCCTGGAGGGGAAGACGGTAGCCGTTTTCATACTCTGCATAGCAGACAGGTTTGGAAAACTAGGAAAAAAGTACACCGAACGGCGGTATCTGAGAATGATGACCGAGCACATCAGGGGCAGGATAATAGCCATCAAGGTTTTCGATGGCTGGATACTGGGTGAAAACGAAGAGACGATAGAAGAAGCTAAGGACTGGATAAAACGAGTTCTCGATGCATTTGAATCAGGAAAGGAGCTTGGAATAGAGCATCCGGAGGGTGAATGATGGGAAAACTAGAGACCAAAAAAAGAATAATAAATGCCGCCTTTGAGCTGTTCAGTGAGAAGTCCTACCGCGACGTCTCTATGGAGGAGATAGCAAGAAAGGCCGGGATTTCAAAGGGAGGGCTTTTCCACCACTTTCCGAGCAAGTATGAGCTCGCAAGGGTGGTTCTGTTTACGCTTCTCGATGAATGGCTGGAGAACCTCACAGAGAGGCTGGATGAGCTTTCGGGCAGGGAGAAGCTCAAAACCCTCGTGGATGCAGCTTTCGAACTGATAATGACCAGTCCGAAGCTGTCGCGCTTCTTTCTGGAGCTGTACGAAGAGAGCCTGAGACTGAACAGAACCACCGACTGGGATGAGTTCTACGAGAGGTACATAGGCTCGGTTTCCAGCGTGCTCAGGGAAGCCGGGGTGGAGGAACCGGAAAAGAAGGCACTTCTTCTAGGGGCATTGATTGATGGCCTCGCGCTGCATCACCTTCTCTCGGACGGCAAACTGTTCAACGTCGAGGACATGAAGAGGGAAGTTTTGAGAATTATGGGGGGATGAGCATGATGCCACGTGAACGGGGCGGTGATTCCAGTGGATGACGGGTTCCTATCGACGTAACCAGTTAGAGCGTTGTACCAGTACATTATTAACGCAGGTTTCCGAGTTTTATCCGGTGGAGCCGATGCGTAAGGATTTTGATGTCGGCGAGATAATCCCCGGCGGGGTTCTTCTGGTCTCTTACGGCCAGTACAGCCTCGGATGGAAAATTGGTGTGGAGTACCTCAAGAGGGAAGTGGAGAGGGAAGCATTTGGCATCGTCCTTAACACAACCGTTCCAGTCAGAAAGCTCTTCGAAAGGGCTAAGTCGGCAGGGTTCGACATGGTTAAGGCGGGGAGACAGGGAGAACTAGCAGTGATTGACCTTTTCAAAGAAGGAACGGATTTTGACTTCGTTTATCCAATCGAAACTGCAGACAGAACCCTCGTGATACCCATGGTCGAAAAGGCAATGGAAGAGATACGGAAAGAATATAGCCTGAAGGAAAGGACTGTAGTGGGAACAATAGCGACCCTTGATGGACTCTATGAGCTGTTCGGAGAAAAGTTCCTGAGGAGCATGATGCTCCAGTATATGATTAGGTCGGAAAGGCGCTTGAAGGAAGGTTATTCCCACTGGACTATACTCATCGTCAACAGGGACACGATACCCAGCGAGCTTCACTCCTGGATAGTCAGCGTCAGCGACTACGTTATCCTTACGGAGGGCATAATGGACAGAACGAGCCTGATAGAGAACACGGTTCTTTTAAAGAGCCTAGCCCCGGGATTCTCCCAGAGGATGTTCCAGACGATTGTGCCGGCTGAGAGGCTGGAGTAGTTTAGAGTTCAAAGGGAAGCTCTACCTCCTCACCCCTTTCCTTCCTGTGAAGCTCCTCCCTATAGGCCTCCAGCGGTCTGTCCTTCACCCTTAGATAACCTGCGAACGTTTTGGGGCTTTTCTCCAGCTCACCGAAGAACTCCGGATAGCGTTTGTCCCTGATGATGTGGTGGTCAAGTACTATCTCGGCACCAGTTTCGCGGATTATCTCGTTGAGGTTTTTAATCCCTTCCTCCCAGCTGCCCTCGGCACGCTTTCCGAGGTAGGTCGGCGGCCCCCCGGTTATGAGCAAATCTGGAACCTTCTCGATTATCCACTCAACGGCTTTTCTGTTGAGGAGCTGGATGTCGCTGGCGTGGATTAAGCGGAAGCCGTCGTCGATGAGCGTCATCACGACGAAGCCGAGCTTCGAGCCCTCACTTCCGTGCGGCACTGCAGGGGAGAACTCCAGCGTAACGCCGCCGAGGTCGAAGCTTCTGCCGTCTGCGAACTCTATTTTCTCCGCTATCGGCTCGGCGTTCTTCATGAAGGCCCAGGCGCGCTTCCTCTGGCTGAAGTTGATGTTCTCCCTTGGGTGCTTTATTAGGAGGAGCTTTCCCTCGTATATCTCCCTCGCGTACTCCTCACTGGAGCTCTCGTAGAGACCTTCGAAGAAGGGCGTATGGTGGTCGTAGTGGTAGTGGGAAATCGTAACGACATCGGCCCTTTTCGCGTAGCCCTGGAGCTTGCGGCGCATTCTGTGGAGCGTCTCTATCTCAATCTTCGCGGGAGGAAGACCGTACCGCTTTGGCCCGAGGGCGACGCCTGGGTCTATGAGGATTTTCTTTCCACCAGCTTCAACGAAGACTGCCAGGCTCCTCACGCCGAGGCTCTCGGAGGCGAGTGGAATGATTCTCATATCCCCCACCACATGGAATTTTCAGGCCAAACCTTAATAAGCCCTGCCCGTTAGTGGAAGTTGACCGATGAAGAATGTCATCCCTCCTGATGCCAAGATGATGACATTATCCCCACCTGAGGTGGTTCCATGCTCGGATTCTTCAGGAGAAAGAAGAAGGAAACCTACGGGCCGCTCGTGTACCTGAGCGAGCCCACGATACTCTACCACACCCACACGGAAAGGGCCATCCTCCAGCTCCTGGAGGAAAAGCTCGGCTCGAACAACTTTGTAATACCCTCAGACTACGGCCTCAGAACCACCGACCACCTGATTCCCGAGGCGGAGATATTCGTGGCGATAGCAATAGTCGGCAAGTTCACCTCCCTCGTCGTCAGGGAGATCGAGATAGCCAGAAAGCACGGAAAGAAAATATACACCCTCGACGTGGCCAGAAAGGACGACGAGATTCTTTACATATTTGAGGAGGGAGTCCCGGAGCACATCGAGTGGCTCACTCCAGAGGAAACCCAGGAGCTCTACGCGGCCTTCCGCGGCGAGGACTTCTCGGGCTTCATGAAGTTCTTCTTCGGCGACAGAAAGAGGCAGTGGTAGACATTAGAAATAGAAAGACAGAAAACAGGCAAGCCAGTCATTAGGCGTTCGCCTTCTTCCGCCTGATATAGGCATCTATCGCCTTTGCGGCCCTCTTTCCATCGCCCATAGCTAAAATAACGGTTGCCTCGCCCCTTATCGCGTCGCCACCGGCGAAGACTCCGGGGATGCTCGTCATAAGGTTCTCATCCACCACGAGCGTCCCATCGGGGTTCGTCTTGAGGCCGGTGGCTTCTTCGCTTATTATCCTGTTGGGCTCAAGGCCGATCGCTATGATGACGGTGTCGGCTTCGAGAGTGACGTACTCACCGGTGCCGACTATCTTGCGCTTTCCTTTCCTATCGCGCTCCTCAAGCGGGCGCATCTTCTCGAACTTAACGGCCTTAACCCTGCCCTCCTCGTCGCCGATGAACTCCACGGGG
The DNA here is from genome assembly GCF_024707485.1 of Thermococcus thermotolerans. NCBI lineage: Archaea > Methanobacteriati > Methanobacteriota > Thermococci > Thermococcales > Thermococcaceae > Thermococcus > Thermococcus thermotolerans. The sequence goes on along the minus strand of NZ_CP102602.1, from coordinate 1,917,404 downwards.
TTGAGGAAGAACTCGAACTTGACTCCCTCCTCCTCGGCGTGATGGATTTCCTCAATCCTGGCCGTCATGTCCTCCCTTCCCCTGCGGTATGCTATTGTTACCTCCGTTCCGAGCCTCAATGCGGAGCGGGCCGCGTCCATGGCGGTGTTTCCGGCCCCAATCACGATGGTCTTCTCTCCGACAGCTATCGGCTCGTCGTACTCCGGGAACAGGTAGGCCTTCATGAGGTTAATCCTTGTCAGGAACTCATTGGCGGTGTATATCCTGTCAAGGAGTATGCCCGGTATGTTGAGCAGCTTGGGCGTTCCCGCACCGGTTCCTATGAATACAGCGTCGTACTCCCCAAGGAGCTCCTCAAGGGTGACGGTCTTTCCGACGATGTGGTCAAGCTTTATCTCGACACCGAGTTCGCGAAGCTTGGCTATCTCCTTGTCCAGTATCTCCTTTGGAAGCCTGAACTCGGGGATCCCGTAGATGAGAACTCCCCCTGGCCTGTGGAGTGCCTCAAAAACGGTAACCTCATAGCCCATCTTTGCAAGCTCTCCCGCACAGGTCAGACCAGCGGGCCCGCTTCCCACCACGGCGACCCTGCCTTTCGTTCCATCCCCGTTGGCCATGAACTCCCTGAGGAGCTCCTCCTCTATCCCGTGCTTCCTTGCGTAGTCGGCAACGAACCTCTCAAGCTTGCCTATGTTTATGGGGTCTCCGACCTTGCCCATGACGCACGGGGCCTCACACTGCTCCTCCTGTGGACAGACGCGGCCGGTAACGGCCGGCAACGTGTTGTCGTTCCATATTACACGCAGGGCGTTCTTGACGGCCTCGTCCGGGTTATCGGGGTTCTCACGGAGCGCCTTCAGAAAGCCAGGGATGTTGATGTGGACGGGACAGCCCTTTATGCACGGCGCATATTCCGGCGGACACTGTATGCAACGCTCCGCCTCCTTCAGGGCGGAGGCGAAGTCATAGCCCAGGTTGACCTCGACGAAGCTCTTAACACGCTCCTCCACGGGGACTTCGGGCGTTGGAATCCTTTCCTTGATGAGCTTTGGTTTGACTGCCATTCAAACCACCCCCCTGGCTCTAAGCTCCGCCATGTACCTCTCCCTTGCAATCTTCTCCTGTTCGGCGAAGCGTGCGTTCCTCTTTATCGCGTCATCCCAGTCTATTTTGTGGGCGTCCATCATCGGCCCGTCCCTGCAGGCGAACTTTATCTCCCCACCGTAGAGAACCCTGCACGAGCCACACATCCCGGTTCCGTCCACCATTATCTGTCTGACCGTTACGATGGTCGGGATTCCATAGGGCCTTGTGAGCTCGGCGAGCTTCTTAAGGGAGCCCAGCTTTCCGCCGCCGAAGACGATATCAACCTTATCCTTCTCTATAAGCTCCCTCAGAACGTCCAGGTAGTGTCCCTTTATCCCAACACTCCCGTCCTCCGTGGTAAGGTAATGCTCGTCGGCAACGGGCTTCGCCAGGTACCTCTCGGGGTAAACGTTGGCCTCGTTCTCGAAGGTCTGGATGGCTATGGTGTAGTTGCCGGCCTCCTTCATCGCCTTGAGTGTGGCGTAGCTCTCGGCCTGGGCACAGACAGCGTCCGACACGAAAACAACGTTTCCGTAGTGCTTCACCTCTATGGGCTTTCCAAGGGGGCCCGTAACGCTGAGGAGCTCGTCCCCAACCTCAAACTCGTACCAGAGCTTGAGTGTCGTCTTCCCGTGCCGCCTTATGAACATGCCTATTCTCCCGTCTTTGGCATAGTAAACAGACATAGGGACCCTCTCACCTTTTTCATCGGGAATCAGAACCACGAACTGCCCCACCTTCCATGAGCGGGCGATATGGGGCGCCTCGACCTCCATGAAGAAGTCGATGGCGCTCAGGTTTTCCTTTTTCGTTATGACGTACCCCATGATGCACCACCTTGATCACGTGCTCAAAGTTGTCCACGCTTAGTTTAGAACGTTTGGATTTTATATGCGTTTTTAAAACCAAAGGTTCAGAACTACCGAACCATAGGAAAGGCTTTTACCCGGGGGCACCAACTACCGGTGGTGGCCAAGATGGTGGAGATCCCAAGGAGTCATCCCAGGTACTGGAGCCTGTACTACCGGGAAAAGATCATCGAGGGAATGGAGAAGGGCATGACGGCCAAAGCGGGTCTCATAGCGCACGGCCGGGGCGAGGCCTTCGACTACCTTATCGGCGAAAGAACCATAGAACCAGCAGAGAGGGCAATGAAGGCCGCAGTGGCCAAACTGCTCCTCGCGGAGCACCCTGTCATCTCAGTCAACGGCAACGTCGCGGCACTCGTTCCAAAGGAAACGATAGAGCTGGCAAAAGCGCTGAACGCCAAGCTTGAAATAAACCTCTTCTATCGCACGGAGGAGCGCGTTAAGGCGATAGCGGAGGAGCTGAGAAAGTACGACCCGGAGATAGAACTCCTCGGGATAAACCCCACGAAGCGCATTCCGGGCCTGGAGCACGAGAGGGGAAAGGTCGATGAAAAGGGAATATGGAAGGCAGATGTTGTCGTTGTTCCGCTGGAGGATGGCGACAGGACGGAGGCCCTCGTCAGGATGGGCAAGTTTGTGATCACAGTTGACCTCAACCCGCTTTCAAGGAGTGCCAGAATGGCCGACATAACCATCGTCGACAATATAGTCCGCGCGTATCCCAGAATGACGGAGCTGGCGAGGGAGATGAAGGACTACAGCAGGGAGGAGCTTCTTCGGATAATAGAAGAGTACGACAACGGAGAAGTGCTTAATGACGTGCTCCTCCACATACGAGATAGACTAACCAGGCTAGCCCATGGAGGAGTATGGAGGAAGGAAAAGCTGGAGACTTAGAGCTCTCTCTCAGTTTTTTCGACGAGCCTTCTGAGGCCGGTTATAAGCTCGGCCTCGCTGGATGCATGAGAAACCACCAGGGGCACCCTCTCGCGCTCGGCCAGCTTGACCGCGAGCTCGTCGAGTTTTTTAACGCCGTGAAGGACGACAACTGCCGGCTTGAGCCCCTGAACGCGAACCGCTATCATTGGGCTCCTCCCAGTTGTCACCTTGGTGAAGATGAGGGCCCTCTCAGTCGTCCAGCCGTAGAGCTTGAGAAACTCCTCGCTGCTCATCTCAAGGATCGCCTTTATGCTGTCAACGACGGTATAGCCGTAGATGCGCCTGTCAAGGAGGTGCATGTTGGCTACCACGTCCCCCTTTACGGCGCCCACCAGATCTTTAATCGTGAGGGGCAGGGCGAACTCCCTTATGTCAAGGATGGCGCTCGTCGGAAGCTCGCTCCCGATGGTCTTGCTGAACGCCTTTATGACGTTTCCACCACGACGCTCATCTATTTCAAGCAGGGCCTCAACAAACTTCCTTATAGTTGACGCTCCCGGGCTCTTTCTTCTGCCGCCCTCATAGTCGCTTATGACGGAAGAAGAGACACCGAGGTATTCCGCCAGCTCAGTCTGGCTGATTCCGAATATCTCGCGCCATTTACGCATGGTCTTGCCGGGGTCGGAGGAGAGGGTTATTTCCCCCGCTATTCTCTTGGCTAGGGCTTCTTTCTCCTTTTCAAGCATGTTGGTAAAGTGTTCGTCAATCGTTATAAGCTTTTCGGCAATTGCCTAACATCACCGCCCTCAAGCTTAAAAACTCCCCGCCCTACGCTCCCCGGTGAGGCTCATGGCGATATACTTCATAGGACTTGGTCTTTACGATGAGAAGGACATCACGCTCAAAGGCCTTGAGGTGGCCAGAAAGTGCGACCTCGTCTTTGCCGAGTTCTATACGTCATTGCTGGCCGGAACAACACTGGACAGAGTTGAGGAGCTCATTGGAAAGCCCATCAGAAGACTCAGCAGGGAGGAAGTCGAACTTTACTTCGAGCGCATCGTCCTGAGCGAAGCCAGAGATAAGGATGTGGCCTTTCTGACCGCAGGTGACCCGATGGTGGCGACGACGCACTCCGACCTCAGGATACGGGCCAAGGAGCTCGGAATCGAGAGCTACGTCATCCACGCCCCAAGCATCTACTCGGCGATAGCGATAACCGGACTGCAGATATACAAGTTTGGCAAGAGCGCAACCGTCGCCTATCCGGAGAAGAACTGGTTCCCCACGAGCCACTACGATGTGATAAAGGAGAACATGGAGAGAAACCTCCACACAATGCTCTTCCTCGACATAAAGGCCGAGCAGAACCGCTACATGACGGCAAACGAGGCGATGGAGATACTCCTCCAGGTGGAAGATATGAAGAAGGAAAACGTCTTCACCCCGGACACGCTGGTAGTGGTTCTTGCGAGGGCGGGCTCGCTGAACCCGACGCTTAAAGCCGGCTACGTTCGGGACATGATCAGTGAGGACTTCGGGAGACAGCCCCACGTTATGGTCGTTCCGGGCAGGCTCCACGTAGTCGAGGCGGAGTATCTGGTGGCCTTCGCAGGGGCTCCTAAAGAGATACTCGACGAAACTTAGCGAAAGCTTTATATTTTCCCCTCCGCCCACTAATTCCGGGAAGGGCCCGTGGTCTAGCCTGGTTATGACGCCGCCCTCACACGGCGGAGGTCCGGGGTTCGAATCCCCGCGGGCCCACCACAAGAAACTTTGCGCAAGCAAAGTTTCATCAAAGTTCGTGATTCCCCTTGTACTGTCTGTTTAGGATGGGTTTTCTCTAGATAGTATCCCTTTGACCAAATGGGATTCTGTTTCATATGGCTTGTTTAAAAGGTTCAAGGGTTTTAGCGCTCCTTTGGAGCGCGAGTTGAAGTTGAACGCGTTAAAAAGCGTCCTTTTGGCGATGAATCCCCTATATAAATTCACCACTAAACAAAAACCCACTAAAAATCTGACCACTCAAAAGGAATCACAAGCTTTTGATCAAACTTTTGCCCTACAAAAGTTTGTATTACTGGCGGGCCGGGCGGGATTTGAACCCGCGACCTTCGGCTCCGGAGGCCGACGCCCTGTCCCGACTAGGCCACCGGCCCACGCCCATAGGTATTCCCTGGGTGAATTTAAAAACCTAATCACTGCTTTTGATGTGCCAAAATATACATTAAAGCATCAAAAAGCACAAAAACTTTTTAGCTTAGGCGCCCTACATAGAACAAGGAAGAGGAGGAGTGATACCATGCGGCCCCACGAATTCAAGCTCACCGAGGAGGGTATAAAGGCTGTTCTTCCGCCCCTTGAGGCTGAGATAATGGAACACATGTGGAGGGTCAAGGTGGCAACGGCGGGACAAGTATATGAGTACATGAAGGTGAAACACCCGGACATAAGGCGCTCCACCATAAGCATCCTCATGAACCGCCTGTGCGAGCGCGGACTTCTCAAGAGGAGCGTTGAGAAGGGAAGGGGTGGAATGAGATACGTGTACTCCATAACAACGACCCGCGAAGAGTTCGAAGAGAGGGTCGTCCAGAGCATCTTGGACGCTCTCATGACAAACTTCAAGGAGGCGACCTACGCCTACCTCTCCAGAATTAAGAAGTGATGAGAAATGCTGTTCATTATCATGGCCCTCGAAGTCATACTGGCCGTGATAGCCCTTAAAGAGCTGGGCCTCAGGATAGCTTTGGCTGCCTTCGGCTCCATAGTTCTCCTGTACTTCTGGGTCTCAACCAAGGACGTTAAGGGCAGCTACCTGACGCTTCAGAGGAGCGAGATTCCATGGCTCTACGACGGCATAGCGGAGATGGCCAAAAAGGCAGGGCTCCCAATGCCCAGGGTATACATCCTGGACGACTACATACCCAACGCATACTCCTTCAAGAACACGATAGTCCTTTCCCTGGGGCTCTTTGAGGTGCTCGACAGCGATGAGATACTTGCCGTTGCCGCCCATGAGCTCGGCCACATAAAGAACGGAGACACAAAGATATTCCCCGTGCTCGCCTACGGCAGATTCCTTATGATGGTGTTCACTGGAGTGCTCATACTTCTCGCCCATACATCGGCCGTTACAGTAGCGGCCCTCTTCCTCTACGCCCTCTACGAGGTCGCCAGGGCCAATTTCCTTAAGAGCAGAGAGTTCCAGGCGGATGAAACGGCGCTCAGACTGCTGGACGTGCCGATGAACCTCAAACACGCCCTCGAAGAACTCAAGTACTACGAAGACCTGAGGGTTGGCGTCAGACTTAGTGCCCTGCCGAGCATAGAACCCGCGATAGAGAGGAAGCAGAAGCCGGCGATAATAGAGACCCACCCAAGCTACGACGAAAGGATATTTAGGATACTCGTGGAGATTAACGGCAACAACATGTTCAACCAGCGTATGCAGTGATGCCCTATGGGGATTGAGATAGTACTCGACAGGGAAAAGGCCGAGAGGATAAAGCGCATAAGGCCGACTAAAGACGAGTATTTCATGCTTATCGCAAAGCTCGTCTCCCTCAGGGCAACCTGTCCCCGTCTCAGGGTAGGTGCCGTCGCTGTCAAAGACGGCTACATCCTCGCTACCGGTTACAACGGTGCACCTAGGGGCATGGAGCACTGCATTGACGTGGGGTGCCTCATCGTCGACGGCCACTGTCACAGAGCCGTCCACGCCGAGCAGAACGTCATAGCGATGGCGGCTAGAAAGGGCATAAGCCTCGAAGGAGCGACGCTCTACGTCACCCACTTCCCCTGCGACATCTGCTTCAAGATAGTCATAAACGCCGGAATAAAGGAGATAGTCTACGAGGAGATGTATCCCAACGAGGCAACGGAGATTCTGCTCAGAGAGGCGCAGGAGAAGGGAATAGTCAAGATAAGACAGTTCAAGCTTTCAAAGGAAAGGGTACAGGCATTCCTGGAGGAGCTTTTCGGTGAATTCGTGGATTAGAGTTTCTCGTCTATCTCCTCTAGCCTTCTGTTTATCTCCTCCATCTCGATTGCGATTTTTCTAGTCAGCTCCGTTATCTCCCTCTCGGTTCTGTCCACCGCAACGTAGACCTTCAATATCAGGAGGTACGACAGGCCTATCGCAATAACGAACAGCGCATCAAGGCCCCTACCAAGGCCGAGGAGTTTTCGAATCTCGTTGGCTATTTCCAGGGGGAATATCGCCACTATCAGGAGACCCAGTAGGATAACCTCCCAAAAGAGGAAATCACCCCACTCAAACTCCTTCTTCCCGTACTTGCCCAGCACGTAGAGCATCAGGGCCAGTACAACAACTATAGCCATGTACTGAACCGCATACATGGTCATCACCTCAACTTATCAAACAGCAGGTTGAGAGCTATTTTAACACCCTCCAGGATGTTCGTTCCCTTTTTCATGGAGTACTCGGTGTACACGGCGCGGATTGGCACTTCAACAATGCGACAGCGGTTTCTGGAGGCTTCAATGATTATCTCGCTCGAAACCGCGTAGCGGTCGCAGGTTATCCTTATTTTGGCGGCACAATCCCTGCTAAAGCATCTCAGCCCGCTCTGACTGTCGCTGACGTATTTTCTCGCAAAAACAGCCGTTATGGCATCAAGGACGAAGTTTCCAAAGCGCTTCACAAAGGGCATCTGGCTGGTGTCGCCCTTGAGCCTCGAACCAACGGCAAAGTCCGCCTTTCCCTCGGCGACGGGCTTCATAACCCTCAGGGCGTCGCTCACGAGGTGCTGACCGTCGGCATCGAAGGTGAGGATAAGCCGGGCGTTCCTTCTGAGGGAATAGGTTATGCCGGTGCCAAGGGCACCGCCGAGACCGCGGTTGACCAGGTGCGTGAGGACATGGACGCCCTTTGAACGGGCTATCTCCCGGGTTCTGTCACGGGAGCCGTCGTTGACGACGACTATCTCATCCCGTCTAAAATACCTGAGCAGGTCATCGAGGACGGCACCGATGGTCATCTCCTCATTGTAGGCCGGCACAACGACGTAAGTACTTAGAAGGTTTTCCAGGAGTCTAAGGAGTTCTCTCATGTCTTCAACCTCAAAATCTGGGGTTGAGTCAACCGAAAAGCTCATCCTCCCGGCGGTGTGGCCCGTTATCATAACGCTCAACGCACCGAGCTCCCTGGCAGGGAGTATGTCGTAGCCGTGGTCACCAACCACCAGAACCTTGGTCGGTTCAAGGCCAAAGGCCTCGATTATCCGCCGAAGCTGCCCGGGATTAGGCTTGAGGTCATCCGGCGGAACATCGTCACGGGTGGAGACAATATCAAAATAGTCACCTATTCCTTGCATCTCTAAAGCCTTCAGCGTTGCCTTCCGGGAGCTCCGGGTCATTATCGCCATTTTGACGTTCTGTTCCCTCAGAAAGTCCAGAACTTCCAAGACGCCCTCAAAAAGAAAACTATCCCCAATTCTCTCAGCCTCAAGTTCGACAAGGATAGAGTATAGCTCCTCGAAGTCCCTTCCCGTCTCGCGGGATATCCTCAACAGGTTCTCGTACATCGGCGTCATGTCACCGATTATTTCCTTGGATATTCCCATCTCAATGAGCCGGGATTTGAGCTCCTCCTTAATTTCGGCAAAGGGTCTGGGTGCACCGACCAGCGTTCCGTCAAGGTCAAAGACCACCAGTTTCACGTCCATGTTCTCACCGAAGGGTTTATTTTTGGTCAGTTATAAGGGGATTGGGTGTCTAAGATATGATAGCGGCCGCTCCGCTTATAGGTTTAACCCTAACGCTCATCCTTACCCCTTACGTCGCCACAAGAATGAAAAGGGCTGGAATCATCGGGAGAGACATCCACAAGATGAACCAGCCGGAAGTGGCTGAGATGGGGGGTATAGCGATTCTTCTCGCCATCCCCCTGGCGCTCTCACCCTTCATGGATGAGAAAATCGTGGGGGTTCTAACGGTCTTCCTGCTCTTCGGAGTCGTTGGAATCATAGACGACCTGACGAACCTGAGACAGCTCCACAAGGTCGTTCTATCGCTCTTGGTCTCAGTCCCGGTGGCGTTTTTCGGCATCGCACCGGAGGTGGATATCTTCGGATACACCCTCAACCTGGGGGTTTTGTATCCAGTTTTCGCGGTGCTCTTCGTTACCGGCTCGGCAAACCTGGTGAACATGCTTGCCGGATTCAACGGACTTGAGATAGGGACTTCCGCTATAATCCTTGGAATCCTTGCCCTGATAACCGATGGAAATGCCAGGCTCATTGCGTTGACCGGGATGGGAACTGCGTTGGGCTTTCTGTGGTGGAACAGGTATCCCGCGAGGGTCTTTCCGGGCGATACTGGAACCCTCGGTCTCGGCGCCCTCATAGGGCTAGTTGCCATTACCGGAAAGGTAGAGGCCTATGCGGCGCTTCTATTACTCCCCCATTTCCTTGATTTTACCATAAAGGCAACGGGTGTTCGTTTCGGCGTGAGGAGGCACGGAAGAACGAGGATCCTGCCCGACGGAACGCTTCAGGCGCCACCGTATCCCAGCTTCTTGGGGACAATAATGAGAAAAGTCAGGGTTACCGAGCCCAAGCTTGTGGCTATTGTATGGCTGATCGAACTCACTCTTGGCCTTCTCGTTTGGGCTCTTCATCAATTACTTTGACCATTCCAAAGCCGTAGCGGGTCTTTTCTCCAAAGCCGTTCTCGTAGCCGAAGCGGGCTATCTCCGGAGAGCCGTGATAGCGGAATATCATGAGGGAGCCGCGGTAGTAGGTGTCTCTGACGAGAATCCTGACGGGCTTAAACTTGATAACGTCAATGGCAAAGTCCTTCTCCTCGGGCATCGTGCCCATTATTGCCGAATATCTCATCAGCATTACCTTGCGTAGCTTGTCAAAGAAGGCCTCCTCGCTTGGGTAGAGATCCCATATCTTCATCCGGTTGCCGCTGAGCTTGACCGTCCTGACCATTATCGGACTAAGCGTTGAGAAGAGCGCCCCGTCCTTTATGCGGGGTTCCTTGAGTATCTTTATATCGTCCGCTATGAAAGCCGAATCACCCAGCTGGAGAACAGGGCTGTCTATGAATCCCTCCACAACGGCCTTTATGAGCTCGCTGGAAGATGAAGAGACATAGAGGGAAACGTCATCGGAGAGAACCCTTATCCCCCTATCCGGAATCAGCTCACGCTTTCTGACCATTATACGGGAGAAGGTAAAGTAGTCAACGTGACTTACCTCAGCCTCGTGGGCAATCTCAGGAGATACTATGGCCATTTTCTCAAGAAGCTGAACGTAAACATCGTAGTTATAATTGAAGGGAAGAATTGTGCCCTCCTTCGCGGGCCTGAACTTTATCTCGACTCTCATTACATCCCACCCCTGTGCTATAACCCCCTTATAATTGGTACTCGAAGTTAATAAGAATTTCGCAAATAAACCACGCATCCATTACTTCAAAGTTAAGTCAGAAAAAATCCGCACATCTCGTACCAAAGGTATATAAAGCTGGGTGCCCCAAAGAATACATGGAAAAGATAGAGTTAAAAAGGCCCTTCTACACAGTCTGGATTGTGAGAGGTGAAAATTATGAGCGTTGAAGATGTTGGCGTTAAACCATCGAACGAGTACGATGATTACATCCTGTACCTCAAGAGGAGGATCAGGCAGCTTGAACTCCAGGTGAGGACCCTGGAAGCCGACAAGGAGAGACTGGAGAGGGAACTCTCACGCATGAGAATGGAGATGTCCCGGCTGAGACAGCCGCCAGCCTTTGCGGGTATGCTCCTTGAGATACTCGACGAGGACAGGGCGATAGTCCAGAACTACAACGGACCGCGCTTTGTAGTCCGGATTGCACCCTGGATAGAGAGGGACAGACTGAAACCAGGTTCGAGGGTTGCCCTCGATCAGAGAACCATGGCCATAGTTGAACTCCTTCCCAGCGAGAAGGACCCGAGTGTTCTGGGCTTTGAAGTCATCGAGAGACCCGAGGTCAGCTACAAAGATATTGGCGGCCTAGACAAGCAGCTCCAGGAGTTGAGAGAGGCTGTCGAGCTTCCGCTCAGGCACCCAGAGCTCTTTGAAAAGGTGGGGATTGAACCGCCGAAGGGAGTTCTCCTCTACGGTCCTCCTGGATGTGGAAAGACACTCATGGCGAAGGCCCTCGCCCACGAGGTCAACGCCACGTTCATAAAGGTCGTCGGCAGCGAGCTGGTGAGGAAGTTCATAGGCGAAGGGGCAAGGCTGGTTCACGAGCTCTTCGAGCTGGCCAAGGAGAAGGCACCCACCATAATATTCATTGACGAGATAGACGCCATCGGGGCGAAGAGAATGGACGAGACGACCGGTGGGGAGAGGGAAGTCAACAGAACGCTGATGCAACTTTTAGCGGAAATGGACGGCTTCGATCCAAGGGGCAACGTTAAGGTAATAGCCGCCACCAACAGGCCGGACATCCTTGACCCGGCACTGCTCAGGCCCGGACGCTTCGACAGACTTATTGAGGTTCCGCTTCCGGACTTCAAGGGCAGGCTGGAGATACTAAAGGTCCACACGAGGAAGATGAACCTCAGGGACGTCGACCTGCGCGTCATAGCCGAGATGACGGAGGGGGCCAGCGGAGCAGACCTGAAGGCCATAGCCACCGAGGCAGGGATGTTCGCCATAAGGGCGAGGCGTGAGTACATCACCCAGGACGACTTCCTCAAGGCAATAGAGAAAGTTTTCGGGGCAGAGCAAAGGCTTGCCCAGCAGATAGCCATGCATGAGGTCATGTACGGCTGATCTCTCTCTTTTCCAGCTTTTCTTCCACCCGGATTATCCCCCACGCCATCAGGTACATCAGGGGTATCGATAGAAACGCCCTCTCATAACCAAAGCCGTCGATGAGGAGTCCAACGAAGTACGGACCGACGGTTGCGCCAAAGAACCCAACCATGTTGACGAAACCCATAACCGAACCGAGGTTCTCTCCGGTGGCCTTTTCCGACGTGTAGGCCGTAACTATTGCCCCCACGGAGTAGAACGTCAGCCCCAGGGGAATTATCACCCACGGAGAGGCCGTTAGGGCAAGGATCAGCGTGAGGAATGCGTTTAGACCGAAGACCACCGCTATACTTCTCCTCCCGATTCTGTCGTAGAGGCCGCCGCCGAAGAGAGAACCTGCGATCCCTATGACTGAGAGAAGGGAGAACAGCCAAGAGGCCGTTTCGAAGGAAACGCCTGCGTTCACCAGGAAAGAGACCAGGAAGGTGAGAAGCCCAAAGAACGCGGCAAGGACTATGAAGTTCGCCGCACTGAGCAGAAAAACGTTCCGGGGAATCGAGAACCTAACGCGAGACGGCTTTGAGACCTCGCCCCTGACCGCGAAGGCAAGGGTTATTCCAGTCGCCAGGCTCATTGCCGAGAGCGCCAGAAAGGCGTAGCGCCATTCAAGTCTCAGGGCGATGGGGACGGCTATGATGGGCGCTATCCCGCTCCCGACTGGTGGGCCGACCATAAAGACACCCAAAGCGGAGCCCTTTCTCTCCCGATAGACCTCGCTTATCAGCGCTGTTGCAGGGGCATAATACAGACCCGAGAAAAGGCCGTAAAGAGCCCTAACAGCGAGAAGCTCCCAGTATTCCCGGGCAAAGATTATGAGTGCGGACGAGAGCGAGTAGCCGATTATGCTGAGAACAAGGAGCCTCTTCCTCCCAAAGCGGTCGCCGATGTATCCGGCCGGAACCTGAATGATGGCGTAGGGGAGCAGAAGGGCGGTCATCAAAAGCCCGGCCTCGGCGTTGTTTATTCCCAGCTCGGCCTTTATCATCGGAATGAGGGGAGGGATTGCCATCCTGTGGGCGTAGTTGAATATCCAGCCGAGCGAGACTAACAGCAAAAGCCTCTTCCGCATGGTTTCGATAAAGGGCTACGCGTTTAAAAGTATGTCGCCAAGCCAACTAGGTTTATAAGTCCCGGCCCGGAACGGACTTCAGGGAGGGAGCGATGGTAAGCAAGCTGCTGGCACTGGAGGCGTACCCAAATCTGCGGGACCTGGACTTCAGGATACTCAGGGGAGTAGAGCTGAACATGCGCCACCACAGATGGGTTCCCCTGGAGGACATAGCCAGATTCGCGAGGGTTGACGTTGAAACGGCATCCTTCAGACTTGGCAAGCTCGACGACATGTCCCTCGTCAGGCGGCGGAGCGATATAGGCTACATCGGCTACCAGCTCACGATACACGGCTACGACGTTCTGGCAATAAGGGCGCTGGCGAAGAAGGGCGTTGTAGAGGCCATAAGCACGGCACAGATAGGCGTTGGAAAGGACGCAGATGTGTACGTGGGAGTAACGCCGGCCGGGGAGAAGGTCGCCGTCAAGTTCAACCGCATAGGCGGCAGAACCGCCTCAAGAAAGGCTGCCTATCACGGGGATGTGTTCGCCAACAAAAGGCACACGAGCTGGCTCTACGTTTCGAGGCTGATAGCAAAGAAGGAGTATGAAGCGCTGACGCTTCTCAGCCCTATAGCCAGCGTTCCGAGGCCGATAGCATGGAACAGGCACGTGGTCGTCATGGAGTTCATAGACGGAACCGAGCTGGCGGAGCTTCGCGACACCGACCTCTCCAGGGAGGAAGCGAGGGAGATACTCGACATGGTCCTGGACGAGTACATCAAGATAGTCCGCTTCGGCATCGTTCACTCGGATATGAGCGAGTTCAACGTCGTTCTAACCCACGACGGTGGCGTTCTCATAATCGACTGGGCCCAGTACGTTACAACCGCCCACCCGGACAGCTATGAGCTTCTCAAAAGGGATATAACAGTGCTCCTCAATGCCTTCAGGAGAAGATGGCGCGTGGAGAAGAGGTTTGAAGATGTGTGGCCCGGCTTTGAAAAGGCCTGGCTTGAGAGCCGGGGTGAGGGATGATGGGGATAAAATACGAACCTCCGAAGGGACGAGAAAAGATAATGAGGCTCTTTCGAGAGGCCATAGAGGCCGAAAACGCCAGAGACCTTGAGAGGGCAAAGAAAAAGCTCGACGAGATAATGGAGCTGGCCAAAGATGAGGAACCGGAGTTCTACTTCGAGGCATGCTTCAGGCTCGCGGAGATTTTTCTCCAGGAGGACAACTACAGCGGGGCGGTGAAGTGTGCCCTCCGGGCGATCCACCGCGCCCCCAATGAAGACCTCTACAGGCTGGGAATAAAGAGGCTCGGGGACATTCTGTTCATAATGAAGGAGGAGGGCAGGCTCGGGGAGGTTTCCGAGGGCATGGACGTTACGCTGGGTCTGGTGAAGGACAACGAGGAGCTTTACCGCTTCGTCATGGCGCTCATGAAAATAGCGAGGGGAGAAAAGGTCGAAGAGATGTTCACCCTGGAAGAGTTCAACGAGATACTGGAACTCCTCAAAGGATAGACTGAAGGACGCGCCTCACGTAGTCTTTCCCCGGACTTTTGGGGAAGTTGTAAGGCTCTTTCTTTGGCCTTTCATTGTAGTACGGCCTGTTACAGCCCGGACAGCCATGGGTGGCGAATATCTCAGGTGGAATCACCGAGGCAAGCTCATCAACATCGATCCCAAACCCGACGAGGGAACCTTTCTCATCGAACTCAAAGTCCTCCGGCGCGGCGAGTCCTTCCTTTATGAGGTAGTGGGCCACCTGGATTCTCCTGTACCGGGCAAGGCTCGGGGGTTCCGCGTTCTCAAGGCGGGTTCCCCTTATGGGTGTGAACGCGAAGAGGGAAACCCAGGCGCCCATTGAGTATGCCCGCTCAATGGTTCCAATGAGCTCCTTATCCGTCTCTCCGAGCCCGACTATCACGTGCACGAGGGCTTTTCCATCGCCGAAGACGTCGATGACATCTTTAGTAAAGCGCCACATGTCGTCCCAGGAGTAAAGGGACTCCTTGATTTCCGGATAGAGCCTCTCACTGGCCACGTCGAGGCCGACGCCTATGTAGTCAACTCCCCTTGATTTGAACTCCATTAGAGTGCCCCTGTCCACAGGGGTTATCGAGACCGAGACCGGAATGCCCAGGGGCTGGAAAAGATCGAGGAGTTCAATAACGTCGGAGACTAGGCTGGGGTAGTCAACCGTCTGGAGGCATATCCTCGCAAAACCGCCCGCTGGAAGGTTTTTAACAACTTCCTCAACATCAAAGGCGGGCCAGGTTATGCGGGACAGCCGCCTGAGATCCGCCTCGCTTCCCCTAGCCTGGGGGCAGAAGGCACAGTTGTTTCTGCACCGGCCGTCATGGTACGTCATGAGATACGCCGTTGTTGGCCTGGCCAGCATCCGGGCCTTTATCAGCCCCATCTCTATGGCGGTTCCATAGGAGACCCTGATCTTCATTTCTCCCTACCTCCCATGATGAGAGGCGCGTGGACTATTATAAGTGATGCGGCCGCTATGAAGGGGAGCAGTGGAAAGACGCCAGTGTACCCCCTCACACCTGCGACGTAGCCGAGGACAACCTGTCCCCCAAGCATCCCGAGGTCAAAGAACATCGTGTACACACTCGAACCCATCGTCCGTATCCTCCCCGGCAGGGGGGCGAGGGCCATGAGCTGCATCGCCGGAACCGAAAGGCCGAACCCCCAACCTATCAGAAGGGCGCTTATGTAGGACAGGTAAGGAAGCCTGTGGTATATGAGAACCACGTACCCCGCAATGACAAGGAAAACCCCCGTCCTTATAACGGGTATAGGACCGACCCTATCGGCAGTCTTGCCCCCGATCAGTCTCATTATAAAGCTCGCCACCCCTATGACCATCATGTAGAGGCCGAACACCCTCTGGGGAAGGCCAATGGTCTTGTAAAACGCCGGTAGGTACGTGATAACGCCCGCGTATGAGAAGGCAAAGAAAAACAGGGCCAGTGAGGCGGCTATGAAGTAGGGGCGGAGAAGTTCAGAGTAACCCACATGTTCCGTGTGAACACGTTTGTGCTGGAGTCCCCGCTCACCCATCCAAACGGGTATCACGAAGGCGGCACCGATGAGGGCAAATATGAGCGTAAAGGTGAACGCCCCAACAAAGCCCAGAATGTCCGAGAGGTAGCCGCCAAGGGCAGGCCCTACGATGTTGCCCAGGGAGAACATCATGCCGCGCCAGCCGAGGGTCTCCCCCACCCTTCCCTCAGGTGCGAGGTCAACGGCGGTGGAGAGACTGGAGGGGAAGAATATCCCCATTGAGAACCCGTGAATCGCCCTGGCCGCCGCAAACACCCACAGGTTCCCCATGAGTGCGGACGACACGTAGAGGAGGCCCGCAACCATCCCAAGGACGTTCCCCAGTATCATGGCCTGGAACCGGTAGCCCCTGTCCCCGATCAGGCCGCCGAGGGGCTTCGAAATCAAGGATATGATCGATGCTATGCCCGCTACCAGGCCAACGAGAAACGGCGTCGCACGGAGCGTGATCGCAAATGGCGAGATTATGGGGTTCACTACGCTTATCCCCAGGAAGAAGAAAAACGTGGACAGGTTGAGCAGCCAGACGTCCCTAAGGCGGCCCCCCACTAAACACCCGCCTCCGGCCCTTCCATACCGTCCTGCATGAAGGCATAGCTCATATGCTTCGTGTTCTTGGCGAAGCCGACGTTGCCTTTAGAGTCAACCATGATGATGCCCATCGTGTCCCTGCCGAAGTAGCGCGTTGCGAGGCTTATGGCTGCGTCGCTTGCAGCCTGAGCGTCCATTCCGAGGCGGACAAAGTCGGTGGCGCTCTTGGCAAGGGCAAGCTTTATGGCCACCTCCCCCAGGCCCGTGCAGGAGGCCCCTGCCACTTCATTGGCGTAGGTTCCGCCTCCGATTATCGGCGTGTCGCCGACCCTGCCGAACATCTTGAGGAAGACCCCTCCGGTGGACGTTCCGGCAACGACCTCCTCGCCGTCAAAGGCGACCGCACCAACGGTGCTCCTGAGGACTTCGGGATACTCCTTGATAAGCTCGTTGAGCTTCTTCCAGTGCTTCGTTTCGCCCCTCTCGATGAGCTTCCTCCTGAGCTCCTCCCACTGCTTCAGCCTCTCGTCTGTTATGGGATTGTACTCCTCGAAGCCCATGAGCCTGGCGAACTTTACCGCTCCCTCACCGTTGAGGAGCACGTGGTCGGTCTTCTCCATGACCTTTCGAGCGACGCTTATCGGATTCTTGACCCCCCAGATCCCGGCGACGGCGCCCGCTTCAAGCGTTTTGCCGCGCATTATTGCCGCGTCCATCTCGACCTTTCCGTCGAGTGTCAAAACGCTCCCGGTTCCAGCGTTGAAGAGTGGGTTGTCTTCCAGGGCCTTGACTGCCTCCTCAACCGCATCCAAAGCAGAGCCCCTCTTGAGTTCGCGCCATCCGGCCAGAACTGCCTCCTTGACACCCTCGATGACCTTTGGAATGCGCTCCTCTTTCCGTATAGTACCGGCACCGCCGTGGACTATTATCGCTGGCATAGAACCACCGGAGAAAAGAACGTTCGAACGGTTAAAAGGGTTATGGAAACGGGAAGATAAGAACTTCAGCTCAGAGCCATGTTGATTATTGTTTCCCCAATGTTCTCAAGGTACTCCAGGATTCTCCGGTAGCTCTCAAGGGCTATTGACTGCCGGTAGTCGATGGAGCGTATCTCCTCCTTCAGCTCAAGCATGAGCCTGTCTATCTTGCCAAGGTCCCTCTCCTCTATCTGGGCCATCACATGACCAAACTTTTCCTTGAGGTACTGGATGTTCACAGCCCCCGGGTTTTCGGCTATCCTCATTATGTGATCCCCTATGCGCTCTATGTTGCGCACTATGAACAGTATCCCGAGAAGGTCAAAAGTCCTCTTTATTATGCCGCTCTCCTCCGTAACGCCACGCTTGTTGAGGAGCCGGTTGACTGCACGGATTATGAGGAAGTAGAACCTGTCCAGCTCGTTCTCAAGGTCGTTTATGTCGCGGAGGATCTCCCCGTCCCCGGGAGAGGCAATGAGAAGCTCAAGGTCGCCGAGCATCGATATGATGAGCGAGCGAATCCTGTTGAGGAGCTCGGCCAGGTTAACCTCCTCCTCATCGAGGAGGCTCTTGGCAACTATTCTCTGGGGCTCGTCAAGTATTATCTCAACCCCCGGAAGGCTCTGGAGAATCTTCCTTATCTTGACCTTGTATATCGGCATCTCCTCAGCGAGGTGAATCTCAAGGACGTCGTAACCCTGAATGTAGGCAGAGATAACGAGCCTGACCGCCATGTCGGGCGAGTACTCCCTGGAGATGCGGAGGATCTTTTTCTCACTCACATCTTTGGGCTCCTTTGGGAATATGGTTATGCTGCCATCGGGGTTTATTGAGAGCGGAACCACGTCGCCCTGGGTGAGGTTGTGTTCCCGAACCCACTTTTTGGGCAGGGATATTATGTATGAACTCCTGCCGGTAAATTGGATTTTCCTGAACTCCATAGATATCACCGCCAATATATAGAAAACCGACGCGGTATAAAAGGCTTCAATTCGACAGACTTATAAACGCTAAGATTAACGTTAGCACATGTTCCAGGGCTACGGCAGAGACGCAAAGATACTCATAGCGGCAAACGCAGCCGGCCAGCTGTTCCTCCAGTTCTCAATATTCATCATGCCGTTCTATCTGACCGTTCTGGGATACAATATGGCCGCCATGGGGACGTTCTTTTCAATACAGACGTTCACGGGGGGACTGTTCTTCCTGATAGCCGGTCAGGTCTCACTGAGGCTGGGTTATAGAAGAACCCTCATCATCTCCGCCCTTCTCGGGCTGGCCGGGAGGCTCCTCCAGGTGGCCGCGATAAACGACTACGTACTCGCTTTAGGCTTCTTTCTGGTTGGAGCAAATATGGGTCTGAGACAGCCAAACTTTACTGCACTGCTCAGTGAGGAAGTCGGCGAGGAGCAGAGACATCACGCGTTCTCGATAAGCTTCGGCATAGGGACAATATTCAACGCCCTGGGGGTCCTCATAGCCGGCTTTGCCCCGGGCCTTTTCGTGGGCCTCGGGCTGAGCGAGGGGATAGCCTACAGGCTGGTCATCTCGCTGGCGCTCCTCCAGTTTGCCCTAGTGATTCCTGCCTTACTCATAATCCGCGATGTTCCCGTGAAGAATCCAAGGATAAACTGGAACCGCGAGCTGGTCGTCAAGATACTCAAGTTCTCCCTTCCAAGTGCGCTGATAGGCTTTGGCGCAGGGATAACCATACCGTACATGAGCCTCTACTTTAAGCTCCAGTTCGGACAGACGCTCGCGGCAATAAGCGGGATATTCTTTTTCCAGCAACTGGCCATGGGTCTCGGCTCCTTCGGCCTTCCAAGGCTGGTTCACAGGATAGGGCCTGTGAAGGTGATAACGTCCTTCCAGAGCATAGCGGCCTTTCTCTTCGCGATATTCCCCTCGATAGAGACCTTCCTGTTAGCGGCACTGCTATACGTCGTCCGCTCCATTCTCATGAACATAGTCTGGCCCATAAACGACTCCTTTATGATGGGCTTCTTCTCGACCGAGGAGAAGGCAACGGCCGCTGGAATAAGGAGGGCCTTCTCGACCTTTATGAGAGGAGGAGGGAACTACGTCGGCGGTCTGCTCTTCGGCATGTCCCTGAGCTATCCGTTCTACGCGACCGCTCTGCTTTACGTTATAGCGACGGCGATATTCTACGCCTTCTTCATAAAGCACAACGAGTGAAAAGAAAAATCATGCCTTGGAAAGCTCTATTCCCCGCTCAAGGGCTCTGAAGTTGACCTCCCATAGCTTCTCCCGGAGGGTGAGCCTTATCCCCTCCAGCAATGACTCCTTCCTGAGGGGCACCAGACCTTTACCAAACGCGTAGCCGAGCATGAGGACGCCGAGGGTTCTGGGGTTTATCCCCTCTGCCTCGCGCTGGAAGTTGAGCATGTCGACAGGACAGATCCTACCGATGGCATTCCTTATCTCCTCCAGCTCTGGATACTTCTCCTTCCCGACGAGGGTCGTTGCCGTGTGGATCGGGTAGGCGTTGACCACTGCGTGACTATTCTTCCCCAAAAACCGAGCGTTCCTCAGCGCCTCGGCGGGTTCAAGGGCGAGCATGAGGTTTGCTCTGCCTTCCTCGATGAGGGGTGAGTAAACCTCATCGCCGAAGCGGAGGTAGCTCAGAACGCTTCCATAGCGCTGGCTCATTCCAAGGGTTTCACCTATTCTCACGTTGTAGCCTTCGTGCATGGCGGCGTTTCCCACTATCCTTGAGAGGGTCAAACCGCCCTGCCCGCCGACACCGGTGATTATGAGGTTGAACTCCATCGACATCACCAGAAGGCCTTGAGATGGAGACGATAAAAATCTGTTGTCGAGAAAATTCGACATGCTGTGAAAAGCTCCGAAAATACCACGAGAAAAAGACAAGAAAGGTTGAAAAATCGAAATCAGCCCTCCATGCGGAGGCGCCTTATCACGAAGTCCCTGTTGAGGGAGGCCAGAAAAGGCGCCAGCCTTGGCCCACGGTCCTTGCCGATGAAGACGTTGTACAAAGCTTTGAACCACTCTTTGCTCAAAATTCCACGCTTCTTTGCGATATCAAAGAGCGCGTTGTTGAGTTCGTCAACGGTGAAGCTCCCGTGAGAGCCGAGCCACTCAGCGACCTCAAGCATGGCCTCCCTTACCTCGGGCCTCAGTTCAATGTCTGGTGGCGCCTCCAGGATGCTGAACTTCACGTTGTCCGGGGCGTACTTCTCAACCCAGTTCTTGGCGAGCCTTATGCGGAGCCTTACCCGCTCGACGTCATCTTCACTCAGCTCTCTCGGAACGTGACCCTGCTCCTGAAGGACGCGGATTATTCCATTCTCGTCGAGGTGGGGCATCTGAACGAGCGTAACAAGGAACCTGAAGGGGGCCTGTGCGGTCAGCCTGGCGGGAACCTTCGGCATCGAGAGCTCGTAGGTCCTCTTGAGCTCCTCTTCCTCCTCCGGGTTCTTCGCCCGCTCAAGGCCGAAGTAAATCCTCTCAACCTTATCGAACTCGTCGTAGAGGTTGAGAAGGCCGAGACCTAGGTCTATCTTGAGCTCTTTGTTCGGCCTCGCCTTGGCGTATATGAAGCGTATTATTCCCGGCTCAAGAACCTTGTAGAGGTCGCTGAGGAGTATAACGTTGCCCTTTGAACCGCTCATCTTGCCCTTCTGACCCTTTATTCCGACGAACTCATACATGAGCGTTATAGGCGCGGGCCAGCCAAAGGCTTTCTCCACTATCTCCCTGCCGGTGTCGTACGAGCCACCAGCTGCCAGGTGGTCCTTTCCGGCCGGCTCGAAGTCCACCCTGAAATGTGCCCAGCGCATCGGCCAGTCAACGCGCCAGCGGAGCTTGACGTTGCCTTCCCTTATGTCGGTCTCGCCCTCACTGCCGCAGTGGAGACACTTGTAGGAGACCTTCCACTCGCCGTCCCAGGAAACGAACTCAGCTTCTCTCCTGCACTTCGGGCAGTAAACCATGACCGGCTGCCAGTCCTCTTCGAGGGGCGGCTGCTTGGCCCTCTCACGGTACTTGTCGAGGACGGCCTTTATCTCATCGCGCTTTTGGAGAGCTAGCTTTATCTCTTCGGCGTATTCACCGGACTTGTACAGCTCGTAGGCATGGAGGAAGTCTACCTCTATGCCGAGCTTCTCAACCTCGCTCTCGAAGAGCTCCATGAAGTGCTCCGCGTAGCTGTCGTGGCAGCCCCAGGGATCGGGAACTTCCCTAACCGGCCTCGTAAGGTGCTCCTTCCACTCCGGTGGAACGTTCTTTGGGACCTTCCTAAAGCGGTCGTAGTCATCCCACATGTGGATGTGCCTGACCTTCTTTCCCCTGTCCCTCAAGGCGTGGCCGACTATATAGGCCGTAAAGAACTCCCTGAAGTTCCCTATGTGAACGTAACCGCTCGGGGTTATACCACTCTCGACGACGTATTCATCCTTATCGCCCCTTTCCCGAATTATCTTTTCAGCCATGTAATCCGCCCAGTGAACCATTCTCACCACCGCGCTTAGCTCTGACGAGGGCCTTTTAAGCTTAAGCTCGGCACTTAGGACAACTCAAAAAAGGAAAAGTTTATAAGCAACTAAAGTAAAACCACCATAAAGAGTAAGGAGGGCCACCAATGGAGGTTGAGCTGGAGAGAATGCAGGTATTCTTCCCGGCATCGCTTGAGATACAGGAGGAACTTCTCAAAGCTGGCTTCAAGGTACCCTACGATAAGGGAAGCGGAAGGAAAACACCGATCCCGGTAGTGGTGAGTTCGCTGGGAGAGAGGAGAATACGACGGAGCCGGCTCCTGAAGGCCAAAGACTTCGAAAGCGATGGGAAGTTTGCATTGGTGCAAGGTGAAAGGGCACTGCTGGAACTGGAGCCCACGGATAGGGGATTCCTGATACTGAGACCAAAGCCGATCGAGTACCACCTCGAAGAAATCGGATTCACCTCGATTCCTCCGAGGGTGTGGGGAACGTGGGCAAGCTTTTCGCTCCCATTTTCGGCGTACGGTGAACTGGTTGATTTCCTGGGCGATTTCAGGGACGATAACGGAAACGGACTCTACACAGCCTCCCGGGGCTCGGGCGGAAGGATAGAGGTCTACGCTTACAAGGGGAGAAGCAGGAGAGACCTGGGAATTCCGGTTTTCGGGTATTCACTAGGGCTTCACGGACTGATGCTGTTCGAGGAGTACCTGGGAGAAAAGGCCGAGGAAAATGACGTTCCGAAGGAGAGACTCCGCTACCTCAAGCTCGGCCTGAAAAAGGGGAGAGAAACAAAAGCCGGCCTCAAGGTGGGAATCGTCTGGGAAAACGGGAGGCCTGTCGAGATAACGCTCAAGCTCTCGACGACCGAACCCAGAATCAGGATTCAAGGACTTTATGGCGAGCTCGTCGGAAAGTCCCGGGGAGAACTCGTGAGAACGGATGACTGGTATATCATCGTCCACGCGAGCGATTTCATCACCGCCCTGGAGGCCGTTGGAAAGGCCTTCGGGGGCAACTCATATTAACCCCAACCCCCTCTTCTTTTTTGGTGGGAATAAATGCTCCCCGGCTGGATACCCTATGCCGGCATCGCCGCTGCCTTCATACTCCTCGCCATAGGGCTCACGAAAAGGCTCGGGCCGGAATGGGCCTGGGTGAACAGGAAGATAATCCACTTCAGCATCGTCCCTGCAGTTCTGATGTTCCACTACGGAAAAATACCTCCCGAGGTCTTCAGCGCTGCGGCGTTCGTCTTCGGCCTATTTCAGCTCTGGCCGCACCTCAAAAAGAGGGAGTTCTCGTGGTATCAGATAGAGCACAACTACGGCGAGGTCTTCTTTGCATTCTCCGCCTCTCTCGTGCCGATGGTTCTGCCGAAGGAATACGCCACCGCCCTGCTACTGGCGATGGCAATAAGCGACGGGGTAACCGGAATAATCAGGCACTTCTACTTCAAACGGCACGGCTTCAACGTCAAGCTGAAGAAGCACTGGACGGGAAGCGCTGGATACTTCCTAACGGCTCTCGTTATAGCGTTTCTGTTGCTCGACACGGCAGCGATAGGAAAAATAGGGTGGGCAGTCATCTTGACACTGGCAGAATACCAGGGCTGGGTCGATGATAACCTGGCGGTTCCGGTGGTTGGAGGCGTTCTCTCCCTCATCTACTGAGCCCACCGAACCTTCAGGCTGTCCTTCTTTACCTTGTCGAACTCCTCGACGAGGGCCTTTCCGGTCCTCTCCATGAAGCCCTCCACATCGGTGATGCCGAGCTCCTTGAGGCCGATGGCATCAACGCCCTCCGGGATTCCCTTTGCTTCCACGTTTATCCCGATGTGAATCTTGACGCTGACGGGTGAAACGGTGGCTATAGAGATGCTGAGCTTCTTTCCGTTCACGTAGATGTCGTCGCCCTTTCTCGTCGTTTTTATTCCATATTCAGCCAGAACTTCGCAGAGCTTGGCTATGAAGAGCTTCTGGAGTGCTGAGGCGAAGAGGGCGTTGACGAGATCAAAGACTTCAATGATGTAGTGCACCATGTCGTCGCTCTTGATCTCCTTGCTCGCCCTCAAATCTTCGATGTCGATCATCTCCTCCACTTTAACGTCGCACTTTCCACGAAAAACGACCAGCGAGTTCCCGAGTATTCCAAAGTTCCTGTAGGCCCAGTGGCTTCCTATCGCGGAACCATCGTAGTCTATATCCCTATCCTTCACGATGAGCAGCTCCATGATATCACCCCATCCTTTCCAAAAGTTTCCTCAGCTCCTCAAAAGACTTTACGTCCACCCACATATGGACGAAGTGAACCCCCGGAAGCTCCATCTTGATTTCATCGAGGTGTATGTCCCTGTCGTCGATGTAAATTACACGGTCAATTTCATATCCCGCGGACTTCATCTCTTCAAGCGTTCTCCTTGTCATGTCAGCCTTATGCGGATGAAACTCTATCTTTGGAGAAACGAAGTAGTCCCAGAGTCCAAAGCCCTCAAGGATCGGCCTGACCCTCTCCTCAACGTTCCAGCTCGCTATGCTCAGAACGAACCTATCTCTTGCCCATTCGAGAAACTCCCTGACTCCCGGGAAAAGGTGAAGTTCCCCTCCGTTGGAATCAATTAGATAATCGTCGTGAAACTCGTAGGGAGGCGTAAGCCTGGATGCATCCTCGTGATCCCAGAGTGTGCCGTCTAGGTCAAGAACTAGGAGCTTCATTCAACCACCAAGAAAAGCTCCGCTGGGGGGTTTTAACGGTTGCGGAAAAGCATCATGACTGGAAGCTCAATAGTGCGATGAAATCAAGACAGAAACGTGATTTAGGGCCAGGACCGTGCACAGGCCGATTGACCTATCAAATGCCCAGCCCCCCTTTCAGAGGCAGAAACCTCGGGCTGTTGGGAGCGGCAGACTAAACGGGTCGGTTTCCCTTCCCGCTTACATCCCCGCCCCATCAAACGGGTCTTCTTCCCGAGCCCTCGTCCCAGGCAAAGGACCGGTCGCCCGACCCCCTGCGCCTGGGAGTGGCCGCCTATTTTCGGGGACCGCTTCGGCCTTAGATGCTTTCAGGCCTTATCGGACGCGGCGTAGCTGCCCGGCTGTGCCCTGTAGGACAACCGGTAGACCAGAGGCCGCGGCTCCCTGTTCCTCTCGTACTGGGGGAGCCTTCCCCTCAGGCGGCCAACACCTCCGGTAGATAGCATCCGACCTGTCTCACGACGGTCTAAACCCAGCTCACGTTCCCCTTTAATGGGTGAACACCCCCACCCTTGGCCCCTGCTGCAGGGCCAGGATGGGAAGAGCCGACAGCGAGGTAGCAAGCCTCGGGGTCGATATGGGCTCTCGCCCGAGACGACTCTGTTATCCCCAGGGTAGCTTTTCTGTCATCCCTGGCCCCCACCGGGGAGGCACAGGGGTTCGCTAGGCCACGCTTTCGCGGCTGGACCCGCCTCTGTTACGGGTCCAGTCAGGCCGGCTTTTGCCCTTGCACTCTACGGCGGATTCCTGACCCGCCTGAGCCGACCTTAGGGCACCCTCGATACCTTTTCGAGGGTGTGCCGCCCCAGCCAAACTGCCCACCTACCGCTGTCCCCCCATCGGGGGTTAGCCGTACGGCAGAGGGTGGGCGGTGTCTCATGGACGGCTCCACCCGCCCCGGAGGACGGGCTTCGACGCCTCCCGCCTACGCTGCGCACCCCCCGCCGTACGGCAACGGCAGGCTGCAGTAAAGCTCCATGGGGTCTTCGCTTCCCACCGGAGGTCCCAGGCATATGCGCCTGGCAGTGGTTTCGCCGGGCCCCAGCCGGGGACAGTGGGGACCTCGTTACGCCATTCATGCAGGTCGGCATTTAACCGACAAGGAATTTCGCTACCTTAAGAGGGTTATAGTTACCCCCGCCGTTTACCGGTGCTTCACCCGGTTGGACCCGGGCTTCACATACCGGCACTGGGCAGGCGTCGGCCCCAGTACAAACCCTTTCGGGCTAGCTGGGACCTGTGTTTTTACTAAACAGTCGGGCCCCCCTAGTCACTGCGACCTGCGGGTTACGCACCCGCAGGCACCCCTTCTCCCGAAGTTACGGGGCCAATTTGCCGAGTTCCCTCGGCTGGGTTTCCCCCGACACGCCTTAGGCTTCTCACCCAGGGGCACCGGTGTCGGTTCTCGGTACGGTCGCGGTGGATCGTTCCCAGAGGGCTTTTCACGGGCCCCAGGGATCGGCGGAACCCCCCTTACGGGAGGCCATTCGCGCTTTCATCCGGTTCTCGCCATTACGGCACTCCCCGGACTTATACGCTTAGCCGGCCTTGTGGACCGGTCCGCCTACCCCGAGGCGTCACCCTCTGGGCTTGCGTTGCCGCACCTACCACCGCGGTACGGGAATATAAACCCGTTTCCCTTTCGCCAGCGCCGAGTTACGGGCTGGCTTAGGACCGACTAACCCACGGCTGACGAACATTGCCGTGGAACCCTGGCCCCTTCGGCGGCCGGGATTCTCACCCGGCTATGCTGCTACTCCCGGCAGGATCCACAATACCGACGGGTCCACCGGACCTTACGGCCCGGCTTCCACCCCACCGGCACGCCCGCCTACCCGATCACGGACCAATCGGTCCGTGCGCCGGGGTCTCGGCAGCCGGCTTAAGCCCCGTCCATTTTCGGGGCCCCTGACCTCGACGGGTGAGCTGTTACGCACTCTTTAAAGGATGGCTGCTTCTAAGCCTACCTCCCCGCTGTCTAAGGCCAGGGACACCCTTTGGAGTAACACTTAGCCGGCATTTAGGGGCCTTAACCCCGGTCTGGGTTGTTCCCCTCTCGGTTGACGGCTTACACCGCCACCCTACTCCGGCCATCTACGGCGGCAGTGGGTTCGGAGTTTGACAGGGAGCCGGGGGATTTCTCCCCCTAAACCCCCAATCAGTGCTCTACCCCACCGCCTACCTCCGGCCGGGCTATCCTGAGGGATAATTCGGCGGGAACCAGCTATCGCCGGCCTCGATTGGCCTTTCACCCCTAGCCCGGGGTCACGGGAGCGAATTGCACGTCAGCATCCCTAGCGGGCCTCCATCCCTCTGTTGAGGGACTTCACCCTGCCCCGGGCTAGATCGACCGGCTTCGGGTCTCACGGCCGTGACTCCGGGCGCTTTCACACCCCGTCCCTCACCCTTACGGGCTGCGGACCTGTCGGTTTCCCTGTGGCTTCGGGGCTTAACCCCCTTAACCTCGCCACGGCCGTGAACTCCCTGCCCCGTGATCCAAGACGGACGGTGCAACCCCGGTCACCTCCCCTCGTACTCCACGGTCGCCCGTGTTTCCTTCGGGGAGGGTCAACCCTTTCGGGCCGCACCCACCTATCGCCGCCTGGTTTCAGGCTCTTTTCACCCCCTGCCAGGGGTGCTTTTCAGCTTTCCCTCACGGTACTAGTTCGCTATCGGTCTCGGGACGTATTTAGGGTTGGGAGCCGATGCCTCCCAGCTTCCCGCCGGATATCCGACCGACGGTACTCAGGAACCCTGCAGGAGCCTGAGGGCTTACGCCTACGGGGCTTTCACCCTCTTCGGCGCCGCGTTCCAGCGGACTTCGGCTTCACCCTCGAGGCTCCAGCGCAGGGCCCTACAACACCACATCCCCTCCGGGTTTCCCCGAAGGGTTCAGTTTGCCCTGTGCCGCTTTCGGTCGCCCCTACTCACGGCATCGCTTTTGCTTTCTTTTCCTGCGGGTACTAAGATGTTTCAATTCCCCGCGTTCCCCCTCCCGACTGGGAGTGCGGCAAGAGCCGCAGGAGGTCCCATTCGGGAATCCCCGGTTCGACGGCTGCCTGCGCCTCGCCGGGGCTTATCGCAGCTTGCCACGCCCTTCGTCGGCGCCCCGAGCCGAGCCATCCACCAGGCGGCTTAGGTTTTCTGCCCCCTACTCAGGGGGCTGGGCATTTTTTGGGTCAATCGGCCTGTGCACGGTCCTCATCGTGACCCCTGTTCGGGGCCTAGGACCCTTCCACCCCGAGCCGTGCTCGGGATGTGCACCTCTTCGTGGTGGACCGGCCGGGATTCGAACCCGGGGCCTTCGGCTTGCAAAGCCGACGCTCTCCCAGGCTGAGCTACCGGCCCACGGATGGCAGGCCCGACATCCCTTAGACCCCCCGGACGGATTTTCCGGCGATAGGAGGTGATCGAGCCGTAGGTTCCCCTACGGCTACCTTGTTACGACTTCTCCCCCCTCACGGAGCCCAGACTCGACCCGACCTCCCCGAAGGGAGATCAGGCCTCATCCAGACCCCGCTCGGGTGGAGTGACGGGCGGTGTGTGCAAGGAGCAGGGACGTATTCGCCGCGCGATGATGACACGCGGGTACTAGGGATTCCAGCTTCACGCGGGCGAGTTGCAGCCCGCGATCCGAACTGGGGGCGGGTTTAGGGGATTCCCTTCCCCTTTCGGGGTCGGATCCCATTGTCCCGCCCATTGTAGCGCGCGTGTAGCCCGGGGGTTTCGGGGCATACTGACCTACCGTCGCCCGCTCCTTCCTCCGGCTTATCGCCGGCGGTCCCCCCAGAGTGCCTCCTCCCCAGCGGGGAGGACTGGCAACTGGGGGCGCGGGTCTCGCTCGTTACCACACTTAAGTGGACGCCTCACGGTACGAGCTGACGGCGGCCATGCACCTCCTCTCGGCGTGTCCGGCAAGACCTTCAGCCTGGCCTTCATCCTGCCGTCGCCCCCGGTGAGGTTCCCGGCGTTGAATCCAATTAAACCGCACGCTCCACCCCTTGTAGTGCTCCCCCGCCAATTCCTTTAAGTTTCAGCCTTGCGGCCGTACTCCCCAGGCGGCGGGCTTAACGGCTTCCCTTCGGCACCGGGCGAGCTCGAAGCTCGCCCGACACCTAGCCCGCATCCTTTACAGCCAGGACTACCCGGGTATCTAATCCGGTTCGCTCCCCTGGCCTTCGTCCCTCACCGTCGGACCCGTTCCAGCCGGGCGCCTTCGCCACTGGCGGTCCCCCTGGGATTATAGGATTTCACCCCTACCCCAGGGGTACCCCCGGCCTCTCCCGGTCCCAAGGCCTGCAGTATCCCCAGCAAGCCCCACGGTTGAGCCGTGGGATTTCGCCAGGGACTTACAGGCCCGGCTACGGACGCTTTAGGCCCAATAATAGCGGCCACCACTCGGGCCGCCGGTATTACCGCGGCGGCTGCCACCGGCCTTGCCCAGCCCTTATTCCCGGAGCTTTTTACACTCCGGAAAAGCCGTGGCGATGCCACGGCACTGGGGGTCCCCCCGTCGCGGTTGCCCGCATTGCGGAGGTTTCGCGCCTGCTGCGCCCCGTAGGGCCTGGACCCGTGTCTCAGTGTCCATCTCCGGGCTCCCACTCTCATGGCCCGTACCGATCTTCGGCTTGGTGGGCCGTTACCCCACCAACTACCTAATCGGCCGCCGGCCCATCCTCGGGCGGTCAGAGACCCTTTCGGCCTGAGGACCTTCCAGTACCTCAGGCCTATGGGGGATTAGCCCCAGTTTCCCGGGGTTATCCCCCTCCCGAGGGTAGGTTACCGACGTGTTACTGAGCCGTCCGCCGGTGCGCGCAAGGCGCCCCATGACTCGCATGGCTTAGTCGGACCCCCATAGCAGTGGCCTCCGGCAGGATCAACCGGAATTGAGCAAGGAGTACGGCCGGTGGGACTTCCCTCAAGGGGAAGTACCAAATATCCGTCCGGGGTTTAGTCGGGATGTCGGGCCTGCCTTACCCCCGAGGGGTCCGCCTTTCGGCGTTTCCTCGGGAGCGCACCTTTTTGTGACCCGGGCTGGAGGGCGGGGTTCATGAGTGGGTGCTTTGCACCCTGTCCCCCCGACGCCGCCGTCTTGGCGCCCGGGTTTTGTCGCGCCCTATTCGGGCGCTCCACCCAATAGGGGTGAACCCCAGCAGTGAAAAATTTTTGCAAAATCCTTCCGAGGCCAGATTTTTGAAAAAGAAACCGTCAAAAGACGCCGTTAAAATACACAATTTTAGACATGAAAATGGCAAAACTTTTTGCATGGCAACCATCATGATTGCCGTGATTTCATTATCTCCTCCTTTATGGTTTCGATGAACTTTTCAAAAACTTCTATGCATTCCTTCCACTCAAGACCCTCAAACAGTTCTTTCAGGCTCTCCCCATTATTCCCCTTCCAAGTATACCACAAGTAGAGCAACTCATCGACTCTCTTGTACTTCTCCCTTTCTGAGAAATTCAAGCCAAATTTTTTAATAACCTCATCTACAGCATGATCTACAGCATGCTTAAACGCAAAGTATTCGCTGAGCTTTAACGTTCTCCACTCTGGTTTCAACTCAAGGCCCTCAGAAATTGGGTTGTCAATCAAGGGGAAAATTTCAGGATAAAGAACGTGAGCCAGTTTTATTGCCCCTATTATCTCGTTAGTTTTCTTCTTTACGGCATCTCCCAAAATATTCCGGAGCTTTCTTATGAATTCCTCCTCATTGTGTTCCTTCTCAAACTCTGACACAATGCTCTTCAGATTTCCCTCCAACAATTCATTCAATTTATTTTCGTTATATCCCCTCGCCTTGTTCCAGCTCCTTAAAAATTCGACTAACTTGCCAATACCTGAAGTATCTCCACCTCTAACTTTCATTCCAGCTTCTAAAGCCTCTGTGTAGACCTCTGGGTTCTTTTCAATGAAGTTCCAGAGAAGGCGCACTTTTTCAAAACACCTTTCAAGCTCGGCATAACCATCTGCACTCACCATAAAAGAAGTAGGGAGCAAAACAATATAACGTTATCTCTGAACATCACAGCTTGAGTATATCCGGAACCACGCTTATCCTCGAAACCGGAGTTGGAATGGTGTTCGTGACGGCGAGCTCGTCAACGGCTTTGCTCACCCTCTCTATTGCTCCTTCCGCAAAAACTCCGTGGGTTGCAGCGACGAAAACTTTCTCCGCGCCCATCTCTCTGAGCAGGTTTGCGGCCCGTATCATAGTCCCACCGGTGCTTATGATGTCGTCAACTATGAGCACGTTCTTTCCCCTGACGTCAACGTCAACCGGCCTCATCTGCACCTCCGTCGGGGAGATGCGAACCTTGTGGAAGTGGCTGTACTCAAGGCCCAGCTTTTCGGCAACGGCCTTTGCCCTCATGAGAGCCCCCTTGTCGGGGGCTAGAACAACACCCTCACCGAGCTTCTCCCCGAAATAGTCCGCTATGGCCCCCGCCGGTGAAAGGTTGACCGCCTTGCCAGGGAAGAACCTCAGCGTTTCAGGGTTGTGGAGGTCGAAGACATATAGTTCATCGTAGTAAACGGCGATGGCCCTGAGTATCGCCCTAACGCTCACGGGCTCCCCGTCCTTTGTAACCCTGTCCTGTCTGGAGTATGCCAGATAAGGAACAACCGCCCTGAGCTTTTGAACACCCCTCTCGCGCAGCGCATCGGCGAGCAGGATGAGTTCGACCAGATGCTCGTCCTGGGGGGCAAAAGTGGACTGAACAACCGTAACCTCCTCCGAGGAACCCAGAACCCTGACGTACTTCTCACCGTCGGGGAATCTCTTTATCTCAACGTTGAGAACCTCACCGCCGAGAGCCCTCAGCTCATCCTCCAGATGCCTGGCACCGCTCCCAACCACGAACATGAGCATCACCCCGTTTTGCCGTTGAAGTGTTCAATCGGGAGCTTATAAACCCACCGTTATACCAGAAGAACGGCAATAACACCCGCGAGGAAGATTCCGTCGAAGGTGCCAGCCCCACCTATGCTGACCATCGGCGCACCGAGGTTCTTGATCTTTCCCCAGTTCATAACGTCCGCCCCTATAAGCACTCCCATCGTCCCGCTGACGTAGGCGACCAGGTTGGGATTGCCATCCCCCAGAAGCCAGCCTAGGGTCATGGCTATCAGCGGGGGGAGGAACATTGGCATTGCTATCCCCAGACCCCTGACGGGCCTGGCGAAGGCGTGGCTGAAGAGGGCCGCTATCACAGTCGCAAGTGCCGTGTTGAAGAGCAGGGAAAACTGGCCAAGGTATAGCAGTCTGAATACTTCGTAGAGGACGATACTCAGTGGCACCAGTGCTCCGCCGACGTTTATCGCTATTATCACCCTCTTCTCAGCCCAGTCAAAGTAGGGGACGGGATATGAGATGCCGAAAAAGCGAACCTCCCTCAGGCCGATGACCGGCTCGTAGGAGACCTCCTCCGCTATGGGGATGTTGATGAAGCTCCCGAAAAGTGCGAAAATAAAGAGGGCGTACGCGACCTCGGGGGGTATCCCGAGCTTCTCAAAGGCGGCCATGACTATGCTCGAAAATATAACGAAGACCGCCAGGAAGATGAGGAATATCATGAGGAGAACCGGAAGCGAGACGGGAGGGATTATGAAGCGCCTCTTATTCATCCTCCACCACCACGTTGGCCCAGACCTGGGCCCCTCTGGAGATGCGAACTCTTCGGGGAACCTTGAACTTCTCCGCGTTGCGGAAGACCCAGGCGTAAAGGGGCTTTCCCCCCGAGTACTGCCTGAGAAAATCCACATCGGCCAGGTGTTTATCGGTATGCTGACCTAGCTCCTCGGGTGTAAACGGGCCGAGAACGTCAACCAGCTCCGCACTTCCAACGGCCTTGCCGCCACTGATTATGAGGACCCTTCCCCTAACGTTGGTCCGGGATTTTCTTATCTCCCAGACCTTCTTTCCCTCGGCTATGAGCGTTGCGAAGGGTTCGCGTACTATTAAGCCCTTTTTGCGGTTTGGATTCCCGGTGCACATCAGTATGTTGACGAAAACGAAGTATATAAAATCTACGCCAGACTCTCCGAAGCACTGCAGGGTTTCAAAAAGAACCGCCGATGAAAAACTTTAAGTCCACCTCACCGAACCTACCAGAGGAGGTATCACCGATGAAGATTATCTGGTACGGACACGCGTGCTTTTGGGTCGAGACGAATGGTGTGAGACTGCTCATCGACCCGTATCCGGAGGTTGACGACGACAGGATAGGCGAAGTGGACTACATACTGATAACCCACGAGCACGTTGACCACTACGGCAAGGTGGAACTGCTCTCAAGGCTGAGGAACGCCGAGGTCATAGGGCCAAAGCCAGTCTATATGATGGCCATAAGCGACGGTGTGACCAGGGTCAGGGAAATAGAGGAAGGACAGACGCTGGAGCTTGAGAACGGCGTCAAAGTTACCGCAGTGTACATGGAGCACCCGTCAAGCCAGTATCCTGTCGGTTATCTCATAGAGGGGGACAAGACCCTCTTCCACACCGGAGATACCTATTCAACCCCTGCCCTCCAGAAGCTCCGAGGAAAGGTGGACATTCTCCTGGTGCCCATCAGCGGGCGCTCAACTGCCAACGAACGCGAGGCGGCGCAGATAATAGAGGACATAAGGCCCAGAATCGTTATCCCGATGCACTACGGGACTTACGGGCAGGGAAGTGTCGAAAAGCTCCAGAACGAGCTGAAGAAGAGACGCATCTGGGTCATGGTTCGCCCCATGGAGCTTTACGAGGAGCTCACCCTTTAGCGGTGGGACTGATGCTCACCACCGGGGTAAAATCACTCGACGAGCTTCTAGGGGGCGGTATCGCTCCCGGAGTCTTAACCCAGGTCTATGGGGACTTCGCAACGGGGAAGACAACCCTGGCAGTCCAGGTGGGGCTCCTGAGCGGAGGGAAGGTCGCCTACGTTGACACGGAAGGTGGCTTCTCCCCGGAAAGGCTGAGCCAGATGGCCGAATCGCGGGGACTGAATCCGGAGGAGGCCCTCCAGAGGTTCATCCTTTTCACGCCCTCCGACTTCAAGGAGCAGAGGCGCACCATCGGAAGCCTGAAGAAGATCGTTGACGGGTCTTTTTCCCTCGTGGTCGTTGACTCCATAACGGCTCACTACCGCGTAGAGGAGCACAGAAGGAACCTCACCGCTGAGCTCGGCAAACAGCTCCAGGTTCTCCTGTGGATAGCCCGGAGAAATCGCATTCCGGTGATAGTCATAAACCAGGTTCACTTCGACAGCAGGGCTGATAGAATGAAGCCCGTCGCCGAGCACACCCTCAACTACCGCACCAAGGACATCCTCAGGCTCGACAAGCTCAACACGCCCGGAATGAGGGTGGCAATCCTGGAAAGACACAGGCTAAGGCCCGAGGGAGGAATGACCTACTTCAGGATAACGGAGAAGGGAATCGAGGAGGCTAACGAATGATGTCATCAAGGTCAAAAGCTAAGAAGCCCTCTTCTCTAAGCTCATCCTTCCCCTCAAGCTCCCTCGCTATGATGCCGAACCTGTAGCTTCCCCGCAGAGGTAGGAGTTCGGCCTTTTCCTCAAGGCCTTTCAGCACCCTCTTTGCATCTTTCGTGCTCAGGTCCCTCCACTTCACCTCGAAGAGGATGACGTTTTTCCGGTCGTACGCCACCACGTCAATCTCCTCACCCTTGTGCCACCACCTGCCAACGCGCTCCGGCTTAAAGCCAAGGTTTAGCCCTTTCACGAATTCTCTCGCGATTCTCTCGTAGGTCGCACCAACGAAGGCAGGAAATTCAGCTTTGAAGCGCTCGAAAACCTTTCCAGGATCTTCCTCAAGACCCGTGTAGTTGTGATAAACGAAGCGGAACCAGAAGTTGAAGAACTCATCGCTTATCCTGTAGGCCACTTTCCTCGTCTTCAGTGGGTTCTCCGTGACGGGCACCTCCCTGACCAGGTACTCGTAGTGGTTGGTCAGCTCGCTGAGGTATTTGCCCACCGTCAGGGGCTTCAATCCCGTTCCGTCGCTTATCTCCTTGGGGGTGACGCGACCGAGGCTGACCGCTTCGAGGATTGAGAAGTAGGAGCGGTAATAGCGACCGAACTCAAGTTTGAGAACGTTTAGACCCTCTTCCCTGAGTGGGGCGAACTCGTCGAAGAAAAGCCCCCTAATTGCCTCAATCGAGTCCCTGCGGTAGTAGCGCGGGACGTAGAGAAGATACCTCGGCATTCCCCCCAGGGCTGAATACAGCTCAACGAAGTGTCTGGGGTTTATCTCAACCAGCGAGCGGACAAGGCCCCAGGCAGTCCAGAAGTCGAAGGGCTTGAGCTTCATCCACTCGTCAGCCCTGCCGAAGAGAGGCTCCTTCTGATCCATGAAGATGCGCTTAATCATGCCGACGTATGATCCTACCGCGATGAGCATCATGTTTGAGCCGTCTTTTTTCTCATCCCAGAGCCTCTGCAGGGAGGAGAAGAAGGAGGGCTTAACCGCCCTGAAGTTCTGGAACTCGTCGAAGACGAGGACCAGCTTTCTCTCCCGCGAGAAGTCAAGCAGGAACTCTACAAGCTCTTCGAGGGAGCCAAATTTTGGCTTCACGTATGAGGGAAGGTGGCCGGAAAGCTTCTCCTCAACCTCACCTACCCATTCCTCAAGGAGAAGCGTCTCGTCCTTTTCGCCGACGAAGAAGTAGAGGCCGAGCTTGTCTTTGAGAAACTCCCTGACGAGGGCGGTCTTTCCAACCCTTCGCCTGCCATAGATGACAATAAAGCTTGAACCCGGATAGGAGTAAACTTCCTTGAGCTTCCCCAGCTCACGCTCCCTGTCGTAAAACATATTACCCACCAAGTATATTACCAAATTTGTAATATTTAAGACTTGCGGAAGAGAAAATTAAAACTTCGGTTCAATCTTTTCAAGCTCCCTTTGTCTCTATATAGCCAGATGATTCCAGTCTCCAGGACCTGCCCCCGGAGGACATTGAAAGGCTAATAGACCTCGGCCAAGGTTCGGACGTTGAAAACGAGATAAAAGAGAGGATAACAAAAGACCGCCAGGCCTTCAAACCCTCTCATAGACCTCCTGCACTATTCTGAGCACCGCCCGGTAGAGCTTCTCGGTGATGATGCCCTCCTCGTAGTGTTCGGTGAGCTTCTCCTTGTCTATTATCTCCTTTTTGCCGTCCGGCCATTTAACGATGTCCACTTCAAGGTCGATGTAGCGCGCCCTGTCCGGGTAAATCTCTACAGGCGTGTTGATGTTGTAGTACTCACCCTTGAGGTTGCCGTTGCGGTCGTAGTAGCGGTGCACGAACCACCACTTTCCGGCTTCAATCTCCGTTATGACGTAGTCACCGAACTCTATGGGTATGTCCAGTCCGTCGTAGAACTTCCCCGGCTTCAGGTGGCGTTTAAATGTTACCCTCAGCGGGTTCATTGAGACCTCAAGTATCTCACCGGGCCCTATCTTTATCCTCTGACCGTCGGGCTTGTAATGCTCAAGGCTGAAGAGCCAGCCCTTCTTCGGCCCCTTGTTGGTTATCAGAGCCTCCCAGAAGCCGGCCTTTACCTTCTCCCTCTGTGCAGGAACCTTTGAGAGAATCCCCTCCGCTATCTCCACCGCGAAGCTCAGCTCCGGGTCGTAGGCCTTCAGCTGGTGGTGGCCCTCAACGGTCGGAACGACCCTGTTCCGTATCTCGTCGAGCTTCTTCTTGGCACCGCCCCCAAACTCGACCTCGTATATGTTCCTCCCCTCGATTATGAGAGCTGGAGCCGTGTATGAATCAGCTTTCTTGAGCCGGTCGGCAAGCTTGGAGAGGTTTATTATCTCGTCACGGAGGGTGTTCCAGTCCTTATAGGCAGCTGCCGTCCTCCAGAGGATTCCCCATTCGCCCAGGTCTATGCTGAGACCCAGTATCCTGAGCCTCTCGCGCTCGCTCTGCTCCCTTATCTTCCTGGATATTTTGACGTGCCTCTGTGCACCTACCGGCTTCGGAATGAGAACCGCGTAGTCGCCCGGGATAGTTAGGACAACGCTCAGCTGGGGGAGGAGGTTGTGCTTCTTAACCTGAACAAGAACCTCGTCGCCCTCCATAGCGCGCGGAATGTCTTTCACCGGGATAGTCCCGATTGCACTTCCTATGTCAACGTATACGTAGCGCTCGTCCCTCTTGACGACCATTCCCTTGTAGATTCCATAGAGCTGGTAGGGGAGCTTCCTAAAGAAAACGTCTATGAGCTCGTCCTCAAGGACAGCCTTAACCTCCTCAACCTTCGTCCCGACGAGGATCACTCCGTGGTGGTCCTTCTTGTCGTAAACGTCGACGTCGAACTCGTCGTAGGTCTTTTCAAGCCCGAGTCTCTCGACGATCCTGTTGCTGGGCTGTGAAATGCCAAAGCCCCTATCGAGGAAGAGCTTTGTAAGGGCCGTTGAGTAGATGCCCCTAACCCGAACTGAAACTCCTGTGTCTGTAGACACCTTCACCACCCCTCATCTTCTTTTCCACCACTCCGATGAGCGTGAGTCCTTCAAGTATAGCCCCGGCGTTCTCGACGCCGCTGAGCTTCTCAACGTTTCTCGCCTCGACCCAGAGCAGTCCTCTGGAGTGCCAGTCTCGCAGAGCCTCTTCAACCTTGTGAACATCCCCCGGATGGGTGTAGAGCCTGAAGAGGAAGACTTTAAGGGTCTCAAGCTCGGACTCAAGTTTCTTAATTTTTCTGAGCTCCTCCATTATACCAACCGGCACCTTTTTCTCCTTTTCGCCCCCGGCCAAAAGGCTCAGCCCCTCGACCTCCCGGAGCATCTCACCCAGTGCTTTCCTAACGGCGTAGTCGTAAACCCTGTGGAACTGGACGAGCCTGTCTAAGGCCGTCGAGAGCTTTATCTTTGCCTCGTAGTCATGCCCCTTGACGAGGAGCGAGAGCATCTCCTCAAGGCGGAACTTCATCTGGTGCTCGTTGCGGTACAGCTCTTTCGCCTGCTCCTCCACGCGACCGCCGAAGCTCCCCATCTCGCGGTACAGAGACGACGCTATCTCAAGCTTCTCCCTCGATATGTTGTATAGGGACTTCACCATCTCCAGAAGAGCCTCTCCATCTCTTTCCTCGTAGATGGCTGAAAACTGGCGCTCAAAAGCCGAGTGAAGCGACTCAAGGCGGGAAAGTTGGGCCTTAACCTCCTCAACGTTCATGCGGAAAACCCCCTGGCCTTAATCTTGCGCTTCCACCTACTTGTAGTTTTCGATGGGGACATGTTAAACAATAGAGCTTACCCAAAACCTTTTTTTAAGCTGGTAGGCTAATCATTCTGGTGATCAAATGACCCTCTACGACCGCTTCGGCAGGCCAGTAACGAACCTGAGGATTTCGCTCACCCAGGACTGCAACTATGCGTGCTTCTTCTGCCACAGGGAGGGACAGCACTTCAACGCTAGGCTAGAGCTGACGCCCGCGGAGATAGAGAGACTCGTCCGCATAGCCTCAAGGCTCGGAATAAAGAAGGTCAAGCTCACCGGCGGCGAGCCAACGGTGAGGAGGGACATCATCGAAATTGTGAGGCGGATAAAACCCTACCTTAGAGACCTGTCCATGACGACCAACGGAAGCAGATTGAAGGAGCTGGCCAGACCGCTGGCGGAGGCCGGCCTGGACAGGGTCAACGTCTCGCTCCACAGCCTCAGGCCAGAGGTTTACAAGAAGATAACCGGCGCCGATATGCTGGACACCGTCCTGGAGGGCATTGACGAAGCCGTCAGGTACCTGTCTCCGGTAAAGCTCAACATGACGGTGATGAAGGGCCTAAACGACGGTGAGATATGGGACATGATTGATTTTGCGGCAAGGACCGGCACGATCCTCCAGCTCATTGAGCTTGAGGCCCCAAGGGAGTTCACGGAGACGCGCTTTTTTAAAAAGTACTTCTACCCCCTCAAACCGGTTGAGAGAAAGCTTGAGGAGATGGCCGTTGAAATCCGCGAGAGGAGGATGCACAGGCGAAAGAAGTACTTCGTCCCAACCGACTACGGTATCGCTGAGGTCGAGGTAGTCAGGGCGATGCACAACACGGTCTTCTGCGCCAACTGCACAAGGCTGAGGGTCACCTCCGACGGCAAGTTCAAGACCTGCCTGCTGAGGAAGAACGACCTGATAGACTTCGCCACCGCCCTAAGAAACGGGGCGAGCGATGGAGAGCTCGTCGAGATACTCAAAGGGGCCGTTCTCATGCGCCAGCCGTACTGGAGGTAAGCGTTTTTAACCCCCTCCCCCAACTCCTCCCGGTGAGAGATTGCCGGCGGTAAAGGTTCCGAGACGGGAGGCAGAACCCGTCAAGAGAAAGCTGAAGAAGCTCGGCCTCTACGACGGCAGGAGGAGGCCGAGGAGAGAAGACGAGTACGTTCTCCTCCCGGTCATCAGCGACCCCCGTATTGAGGGACTCGGCTACGAGGTTCTCCCGGTAGAGCTCCCGCTCAGACCGGAGAGGCAGATATACAAGAACCTCGAAAGTGTTTTGGCCGAGAGGCTGAGCAGAGAAGAGCTGAAGCACCTGAGGCGCTACGACGTGATAGGCGATATAGCGGTCATCCAGATACCGCCGGAGCTTGAGCACCGCGTTGAGGATATAGTCTGGGGCCTGAGGAGGGTCCACCCGTTTCTGAAGGTGATAGCGAAAAAGGGCTTCCACGAGGGGGCGTTTAGAATAAGGGACTACTCGATAATCTGGGGCGAGGAGAGGCTGGAAACAGTCCACAAGGAGAACGGCGTTCGGATAAAGGTTGACCTCTCGAAGGTCTTCTTCAACCCAAGAATGAAGGGAGAGCGGTACAGATTGGCCCAGCTCGTCCGCGACGGCGAGAGGGTTCTCATTCCCTTTGCAGGAGTTCTGCCCTACGCACTGGTGATAGCGAGGTACAGGAAAGTCAGGATAACCGCCGTCGAGCTCAACGAAGATGCCTACCGGCTGGGCCTTGAGAACATCGACCTGAACAGGGGAAAGCTGAGGGGCAAAATAGAGTTCATTCACGGCGATGCCTTCGAGGTTCTCCCGGAGCTCCCGAGCTACGACCGCGTGATAAGCCCGACGCCGCGGGGCGTTGATGCCTTAGCTTTGACTCTCTCCAAGGCCGAGAAATGGCTCCACTACTACGACTTCGTCCACGAGGGGGAGATTGAGAGATTCCGGGCGAGAATCCTCGAAGAATGCCGGAAGCTCGGAAGGGACTGCACCGTCAGGGTCAAAAAGGTGAGCGACTTCAAGCCGAGGGTTTTCAAGGTCTGCGCGGATGTAGGGGTTGGGTGAATCCTTATTAACCCCAATCACATTATCCCATTTGATGTAGAGTCACATGGAATTGGAGCAGATACTAAGAGTTCTACATTCCCATGCTCGGGAACTCCGGAAGTTTGAGGTTAGGCATCTCTGGCTCTTCGGCTCCTACGTCCGGGGAGAAGCAGGAAAAGGCAGCGACCTTGACGTTCTCGTGGAGTTCGAAGAGGGAAAGAAGACCTTCGACAACTACATGGAACTCAAATTCTTCCTTGAGGAGCTCCTCGGTGTTGAGGTTGATTTGATAACTGTCGGGGCCCTAAAGCCGAGGGTCAGAAAATACGTGTGGAGTGAGGCGGTGAGCGTTGAGGGACTATAAGCTGTACGTTGAAGACATACTTGAAGCCATTTCTCGAATTGAGGAATACACCGAAGGAATGAGCCTTGAGGAGTTCAAAGCAGAGAGAATAGTAATTGACGCAGTCATAAGGAACCTTGAGATAATAGGCGAGGCCTGCAGAGCAATCCCTGTGAGGATACAGAAGAGACACCCTGAGATAGAGTGGCGCAAGATAATTGGCCTCAGGAACATTCTCATTCATCAATATTTTGGTGTGGATGTTGAGCTCATCTGAGACATAGTGGAGAACAAGCTACCGGAACTGAAGATTAAAATGGAAAAGCTATTGGAGGAGCTTTGAACCGCTCAAATCCAGCAAAAACCTCCACAGCGGAACGAACTTTACCGTTTCTCACCGGAGAGCCAAATCTTATATTCCGCAGAATATAAAAATCGCAAAAATTGATATTATGGAGGATACAAAATAGCCATCACTTCTTCCCCAGGAAGTCGAACAGCGTCGCCTGCTTGCCCTTCTTCTTGGGCTTGTCTATCTTCCCCCCGCTTTCCTCAACGGCTTCCATTTCCTCTTCGGCCTTCTGGAGCTCCTCCTCGCTTATCTCTTCCTCCACCTCTTCTTCGGCTTCTTTCTCCTGCTCAATTTCTTCCTCGGGTTCCTTTTCAGCGGCGACCCTCACGTGCTCCTCAAGCTCCCCGCGCTCCTTGAGCTTCTTCTCGATGTTCATGCTCTTGCCCCATATGGTCTTAGCCTTCTCCCTGTCCCCGGCTATGAACTCGACCTCCTTGAGGTCAAGGTCGAGGTAGACGACGAAGTGGGCGGCCATGTCCGGGTTGTACTCGAATATCGCCTTCAGGACGTTGAGGGTCTCCAGGGCTTCGAGCTTCGCCATGTGCATCTCCTTCATTATCTTCTTGAGCACCGAGTCCCTCACTCCCCTTTCGGCCTTGCTCTCCGTGAGGAGCTTTATGGTCTTGGGCGGGTAAATCCTCACGAAACCCTTCCTCTTAACGCCCGCAACGGCAACTCCGGCAGTCATCATGTCCGTGGCGTACTTCCAGAGGCCGTAGTTTCCGGTTCTCTGCGCCCTGCCGAGGTATATGTCAGCCCTGCTGAGAGCCTCGTAGGCCCTTGCTATGTCCTCGGGCTTGTAGTAGACGTAGGGAAGGTTCTCGTCTATCCACTGGAGGAGCTCGTGGGGGAACATGTCAACTCCGAGAACGACCAGCTTGGCCTTCTTGGCGTTGTCCGTTGCGAAGAGCTGAGCCAGAGCCTGGAAGACGCTCTTTTCCGTGTCGCGGTAGGCGAGAACGTCGGCGGCATCCTCTATCCCGCCGGACACAACCGTCTGGAGGTCGTTGATAGCGGCCCTAAGGTCACCGTTGGCGCGCTTGACTATCTCGTAGAGAACCTCCTTCGGAACGGTTAAGCCCTCCGCGTGGAGGATCCTCACGAGCCCCTTTATGATGTCCCTCTGGGTCAGGCGCTTGTATTCAACGATCTGGGCCTTGTTCCTTACCTCCCTCGGAACCTCCCAGTAGTGGTTGGCGCTCATGATTATCGGGTTCCTTGCCCGGTCTATCAGCTTCGCTATTTCGCGAGCGCCGCTCGGCTCCATGTTGTCGGCCTCATCAAGGAATATGAGTTTCCTCCGCTTCCCCAGGATGTCGAGGGTATAAGCCGCCTGAACGTAGCGCTCCACCTTCTCAAAGGTTCTCTCGTCGCTGGCGTTGAGCTCGATTATTTCGAAGCCGTACTCCCTGGCTATAGCGTAAACCGTCGCCGTCTTGCCAGTTCCAGGAGGGCCGGCCAGAATCAGCGCCTTCTTCTTCGGCGGACTGCCCTGGAGCCACGCCTCTATCCATGCCTTCACCTGCCCCAGGGCCTTGGTCTGGTTTATCAGCTCCGCCAGGCGCCTCGGCCGGTACTTCTCAACCCAGGGCATCTCCGTCATGGCCATCACTTACCCATCAGGGTGAACTGGGCGAGTAAAGCTTCAAGCTGTATCATCTCGTTGGCGCCTTCAACGAGGCGGAAGTTGTACTCGCCTATCTTATCCGCCAATGCCACCTTTTTGTCCTCCGGTATCGTCAGGTTGAAGACCTCCTTGTGCATCTGGATGAGAACGTCCTCGCCGCTCAGGCCCTGCTTGAGGAGTATCTCCCTGAGCTTCTCCCTGGCCTTGAGGAAGTTGCCTTCCAAGGCCAAGGCCATCATCTGTCTGACGTCCTCCGGACGAGCTCTGCTGGCAACGAGGAAGACGTTCTCATCGGTTATCTTGGTGTCGAGGGCCGCTGCCGCCTGCAGAACGTTTATAGCCCTTCTGAGGTCACCTTCAGCGACGTAGAGGAGCGCCTGGAGTCCTTCCTCCGTCAGTTCAAGGCCCTCGTTCTCGGCTATTAGCTCTATGCGCCTCGCTATATCCTCGTCCCTCAGCGGCCTGAAGCGGAATATGGCACACCTCGACTGTATCGGCTCGATTATCTTTGAGGAATAGTTGCAGCTGAGTATAAAGCGAACGTTGTTCGAGAACATCTCCATCGTTCTTCTCAAAGCTTGCTGGGCGTCCTGGGTTAGGGCGTCCGCCTCATCCAGGAAGATTATCTTGAAGCTGGCCCCGCCTATCGGCTTCGTCCTTGCGAACTCCTTCACCTTCTCGCGGATGACGTTTATTCCACGCTCATCCGAGGCGTTCAGTTCAAGGAAGTTGTGCCGCCAGCCCTCACCGAAGAGCTCCCTCGCGAGACACAGAGCGGCGGTAGTGTTGTGGAGAACCGTCGGAAGGTTTCCGCCGATGAAGTTGTGATAGTTTGGCACGTGGAGGTCGTATATGACGAAATCGCCCCTGAGCTTCTCTACCTCAACTATCTCGTCCCAGAAAAGTTCATTCCGCGCGAGGAATATGATGTATGCGATGCCACGTTTAAGCTTCTCGTCGTTTAGGATTCCCCTGAGGATTCTCAGCTCGACCTTCCTGATTTCCTCAAGGAGGTCAACCCTGTCGGTGTTGCTCTCAAGAACCACCCTGACGCTTGAATTCCAAGTCCCTAAAGCCCTCCCGATTTCGGCGTAGCTGGAATACCTACTCGCGAAGAGCCTCATCGCCTTTATCGTCTCCTCAAGTTCAACTCCAAGGGCCTTCGCAATCTTTAGGTAGTTCCTCAGGCTTGGCCTTCTCTTGCCCCTAATGTATTCGAGAAGCCTGTCGGACCTTATGCCGGTCTTCTCCGCTATCTCCTTCCTCCTCCCTGCGACCTCGTCCCAGTCTATCAGCAGGCTCCTTGTAAGAACTTTTTCAAGCCTCTCAAGCTCGTCAAGGCGGTAGTAGATTTCCTTCACCAGTTCCCATGCTAGTCTCCTGGCCTTCTCGGGGCTCCAGCGGGCCTTGTCGTCGTAGAACCTCAGCTTAAGCCTGTCCCTGACGTAGGAAATCAGCTCCCTGTCCGCGTAGAGAGAGCCAACGTTTGGGTTGGGCTTTTTAACCAACCCCTCCGCCTTCCTGCGCTTGGTCTCAACCGAGAAGCCAATCTCCCTGAGGAAGCGGGAGACGTTTTCCGAGCCGGAGATGACAACGTAGTGATAGGACTTGCCCTTAACGCGCCTTTCCCTGAGCTTTGCGGTTATTCCAAGACCAGCTAGGGCATAAGCCACCTGCTCTGCCATCTCCCTGCTCGCGGTCGAGAGGACTATGCCGTTCCGCTCAACCCCTGCATCACAGTCAAAGTAGGCCCTAAGGAAGGAGCGCAGTCCCCCCCAGCCCAGAGGAGGAATGTAAACCTTGTCCGCCTTCCTACCGGTCAATCCGAGGCTCTCCACAAGCTTTTTCGCCCTTTTTGAGTTGACGTAAACGTCGGGCGCACGATCTTTGTGGAGTCTCTCCTTAATCCTCGCATCGGGGAAGAGCCTTTCGGTCAGCTCGATGAAGCGCTTTCTAAGCTTCTCGTCGGTGTTCGTGAAGGTTATGGCGTTGGTCTTGGAGTCGGCGTGGCCGTCGCCGATGAAGTAGCCAAGCCATTCAGCTAATGGGTCATCCTCGAGCAGGGCTGGCAGATAGCGGGGAACCGCGAGCCTGTCTCCGGGTTTAAGCTCCTCAGCTTTTATCCACTCCGTCCTTCCGTTCTTCCTGTTCACGAGGAGAGGGTGATACGGTGTAACCTTCAGCTCCCTTCCGAGTCTCGTCCTAATTCTCACGAGCTCCTCAGTTTTATCTTTGTAGACGTACTCAACAGGCAACTCCCTGAGCTTTCCGTCCTCGTCTATGCCAAGAACCCTCAGGCCCTTCACAGGAACCGCTCCGAACCTGCCGTTGCTGATTCTTTCAACGAGCTCTCCAATGGTGGTCAACTCGCCGTTGACTATAACCTTAGCATCACCCGTGAGGCACTTTCCAACGCCTGGCGGCCCGGCAAACAGGAGGTGCGGCATGGAACCGGTTTTAACGTAGTGCTTGAGCCTCTTGACTATGTGATCCTGACCCACCATGTCGTCGAGCTTTTGAGGCCTGTACTTCTCAACCCACGGCTTTTCGAGGATTTTAACCTCCTTAACTTCCTCCGGCATAGCTATCACCCTACCTAAAGGGCTTATGAGCTTTGGGGTATTAAGCCTTTTGCCATGTGCAAAACTTTTATACCTCGATGTCCAAAAATCACCGGTGGTTCTCATGGCGAAGCTCGACTGGATTAGGGAAGAGCTCAATGAGCTCAAGGAGAAGGGCCTTTACGTGACCATCAGGAAGCTTGAGAGCGCCCAGGGCCCCTGGGTCGTCG
Organism: Thermococcus thermotolerans; assembly: GCF_024707485.1. Classification (NCBI taxonomy): domain Archaea; kingdom Methanobacteriati; phylum Methanobacteriota; class Thermococci; order Thermococcales; family Thermococcaceae; genus Thermococcus; species Thermococcus thermotolerans. The sequence goes on along the minus strand of NZ_CP102602.1, from coordinate 1,872,510 downwards.
TTGACGGAAAGCGCGTTCTGAACATGTGTTCGAACAACTACCTTGGTTTAGCCGCCCATCCCAAGATAAAGGAGGCCGCCATAAGGGCAATCCTCGACTACGGCGTCGGTGCCGGAGCCGTTAGAACAATAGCCGGAACGATGGAGCTCCACGTCGAGCTTGAGGAGAAGCTCGCCAAGTTCAAGAAGAGGGAAGCGGCGATTCTCTTCCAGAGCGGCTACAACGCAAACCTCGGTGCCATAAGTGCCCTCATCACGAAGAAAGACGACGGCGTCTTCGTCAGTGAGGAGCTCAACCACGCGAGCATCATAGACGGAATGCGCCTCAGCGGCGCGCCGAAGGTTATCTACAAACACCTCGACATGGACGACCTCAAGAAGAAGCTCGAAGAGGTCAAGGACAGAAAGAAGAAGCTCATCGTTACCGACGGTGTCTTCTCAATGGACGGCGACCTCGCCCCGCTCCCGGAGATAGCCGACCTGGCGGAGGAGTACGACGCGATGGTCTACGTTGACGACGCCCACGGTGAGGGTGTCCTCGGTGAGCACGGAAGGGGTATAGTCGACCACTACAAGCTCCACGACAGGATCGACTTCGAGATGGGAACTCTCAGCAAGGCCTTCGGTGTCATAGGCGGCTATGTCGCCGGCCCGGAGGAGGCCATAGAGTACCTCAGGCAGAGGGGCAGGCCGTTCCTCTTCTCAAGCGCGCCCAACCCGCCCGACGTCGCTGCAGCCATAGCGGCAGTTGAGATACTCCAGCACAGCGACGAGCTCGTCAAGAAGCTCTGGGACAACACCCACTTCCTCCAGAACGGACTCCGCGAGTTAGGCTACGACCTCGGCAACACCAAGCACCCGATTACGCCGGTCATGCTCTACGACGAGAAGACCGCCCAGGAGTTCAGCAAACGCCTATACGACGAGTACAACATCTTCGCGCAGGCAATAGTCTACCCAACCGTCCCGCTCGGAACCGCAAGAATAAGGCTCGAACCCTCAGCGGCCCACAGCAAGGAGGACCTCCAGTACGTCCTGGATGCCTTCGAGGACCTCGGAAAGAAGACCGGCTTCCTGAAGTGAATCTGGCCTCTGTTCTTTTCTTCTCCATTACTCAGCCGCCAAATAAATAAACGGTCTGCCAGTTTTTCTGAATTTTGATAGTAAATTTTATAAGCCAATATAAAGCAATTAGTATGGTGGCTCACTATGGTGAGCAAGAAACCTTTGTTAATAGTTTTGGTGTTGATCCTCCTCGGAGGAACCGCAGCAGGGGCCTTGAACTACACTGCAGGCAACGAAGACTCAGTAACCAGAATATTCGGCTATGACGTGTACAGAATCGAAGGCTCAGGCAACTACATCATCTACTATCCTCTCCCCAATGGGAGCATTAAAGTTCTCAAGAAAGGGGAAGCAGGGGGGTTCTTCCCAACCTTTGTGAAGGTGCCAAGGCAGGAATGGATTAGGGAGCTCTCGACGGGCGAAGAAGCCCTCTACGCCCCACCAACTCCCCTAATACTCTACGTCACCAAAGACGGAAAACTGGGGATCAAAAGTCTAACTTCCAGTAGGGTCAAACTCGACGGGGAGAAGACATTGAACCTGAAGGGAGGGGTTGGAGTTCAAGTCATCGGCTCGTGTCCAAGGGGCTGGATAGACTTCGGAGGCAGATACTGCCTTAACCCCCAATGGAACCTGTACTTTGAAAGCAGGGCAAAATCAAAAACCTTCAACGAATGGGTCTCAGTGATGGGACTAAAAATAGAAAACAAAGTCGCAGAAGAGATAGATTTCGACTGGGATCTCGTGCTCAGCAGGAGTACCTACAGCTACTGGACGATTGGAATTGACGTTGGGCCCTTAACGGTGCTTAGCGTATCCAAGGGACACCGCTTCGAAGGCTGGGCACTGGATATAAGCTATCAATCATTAGGGCCCTTAACAGTTAATTCAAACACTTGGGAGAGGTATCTTAACATCAAGGTGGAGTACATTGTGGCCCACGCTAAGGTTCCCGCGTACGACAAGCTCACGAGGAGGTATGTGGACATAGAGATAGCACAAACATACCCAATCAAAATCCACAGCACCGGAAAGTACACGATATGGGAGTCTCCTACAAGGGGCATCTACTTCACAGAGTCGCAAGGGAACAACCCTCCAAGGATCACCACAACCCCCAACATCTGGGGCATCTCAAAAGAAGCGGAGTGGAAAAGGAAGTGGATAAGTGCTGGGAGTTGGAAAAGTGCCGTCTATGTTAGACAATCTCAAAGTGAGGTCTTCTCATCGAGCTCCAGCCTGAGTATCCCAATAGGCTATGCCGCCGGAAAGTACCTTGCGGGCATAAATCCCACCCTTGGAAGACTGGCCAGCGCGCTCAGCCTGACGTTTGGGTTCCACAAGTACATGAACGCAGCTTCAATGGCAGAATACAGCGTCGACGTCAAGCCCAAGAAGAGTTGCTACGCAATGTACAGCGTTCTGGAGGTGAAGGTGAGGACTAGTGGGCCGAAGGTCAGCGTGCCGCTTGTGTTTGGCGTTATAACCGACGGCAGGTCCCCGTCCCCACCCTGCGATCCAAGAACAGGCATGTGCGTGAATTCTGACAACGATATCATAGGCTAAAGATCTCTTTCCTTTTTTTCAGAACTTCACCCATTCTATTTTATAGTACACCACGTCGTTGTCCTCGTCAACGACAGCCAGGACCATGTTCTTCCTCACGCCGTGGGCAACCCTCACGCGCGCCGTTATATCATTGGGGCTAAAGCGGATGTTCTCGGGAACCACCCATATCAACCATTGGGAGTGCTCGTCCATCCCGCGCCTGTAAACGCGGAAGTGGGAGCCGAACTTGAGGGCGGACTTTACCGTGTATCCCCTATCGCGCAGGTCGGTGTAAACCAGGAGCTTTATGTCGAACTGCTCGTCCCTTTTCCTTCCGAGTTTGACCAGTTCTCTGAAAGAGAGCTCCTTTTCGCCGTCGAAGACCCTTATCTTGCCCTTCTCCATCAGGTAAGCGGCCTCTATGAGCGAGAGAAAGAGCTTCCCGTTCACGACCTCGCCGAAGTAACGCTTGTTGTAGAACTGGTTTATCGCCTTTTCACGCTCGCTAAAGACCCTGTCACCGCTGAGCTGGAAGATTATCGGCTCCTTCAATTCCTTCCACCCCACTCATCCACCGGCAGGAGCATGTAGTAGGCGTCCTCGCCGTCGGCGTAGTAGCCGATTATGCGCTTTATGCGCTTGAACCCAAAGCGCTCGTAGAGCTTTATGGCCCTTTCGTTGCTCACACGAACCTCCAGGCCTATGTAGCGGGCACCCTTCTTTATGAGCCTTTCGATTACCTCACTCAGCAGGGCCGAACCGATGCCGCTACCCCTGTACTGGGGGTCAACGGCGATGCTCATTATATGCCCTTCCAGGTCGGGCCTCAGATAGGCCATCACGTAGCCGATGACCCTCCCCCTGTATTCAGCAACCAGAAACGTGTCCGGATTGTTCTCAAGAAAAACGAGAAAAACCCCCCTCGGATATTCCTCGCGGAATGAGAGCCGTTCTATCCTGACGACGTCGGGTATGTCGAACAGCTTCGCAGGCCTTATAACGACCATCGCCAGGGGAATCCTCCCACCGGCTTCCCTAACGGATACGCTCATGTTATAAGCTACGCGCCAAAGCTTTTAAGACTTGAGGAAGACTTCATCCGGGGTGGCCACCCCACGTGATGAGCACTCTCGAACCTGACCGCGGGATGATGACCGGATTCCTGGCTGATTCTCCCCCTACTTTCTGGAGTAAAGTTTAAAGCCCCCGAAAACCAAGTCAACCGATAGGTGATGTTATGCGCATAGCCGAAGACCTTAACAACCCGGTTGGAATCGTGACCGGTGAAGCCACTGTTAACTCCTTCCAGTTCTACGCTCATCCCGATAGCGACCTCAAGTTTGGAGACTTCGTCGTTGCAAGGCTGTGCAAGGAGGCGAAGGACAGGAACTGCCGCTGGAACGGTGACGAGTGGGTGATAGGCACCATCAGAGGGATTAAAAATATCAACTGGCTCCTCAGCGAGGGCAAGAGCACTTTCGCGAGCCTCGATCTCGATCTGAGGGAGTACGGGGAGAGCATAGGCGAGAACGAGGCACTTATAGTTACCGTCCACGTGCTGGGGAGGGTAGAGTTCAGGGGCGAGAAAGCGGAGATAGTTCCCAACCGCGTTCCCGTTCCCAACGGAAACAAGGTCTACATAGCCAGCTCCGACCTCCTCAGGGCTATCTACTACGGCGGAGAGGGCTTCATCGAGGTTGGAACCCTGCTCCTGAGGGACGACGTGCCGATATACCTCAACGCCGACGAGCTGGTCTCGCGGCACTTCGCGGTTTTAGCCGTTACCGGAGCGGGCAAGAGCAACACCGTTTCGGTAATGCTCTGGAAGATGGTGGAAGACCTGAGGGGAACGGTCGTAGTCCTAGACCCGCACGGCGATTACATGCGCCTGAGCCTTCCAAACACGGGCACAAAGTACGTCAACCTCATCGAGGCAAGGATCCAGCCGGAGACGATGGACGGCGAGGAGCTGGCCGACCTAATGGAGATAGGGAGCAACGCAACCATACAGCGCTCCTATCTGCTCCGCGCCTGGGACACCGTTCTCCACGAGAACCCCAACCTCGGTGGAAGGGAGATAGTAAAGGCCGTCCTCGACCTGCTCCAGAACTGGGTGGCCAACGCCGGCGGAAGCTATTGGGATCCCCACGCCGGCAAGTACCGCGACCTGGGCGAGATAAAGGCCGCCGAAAAGGAAACGATAACGAGGCTCACGATGAAGATATCCCGCTTCCTGAGGAACTACGGCCATCTGCTCTCAAGTGAGGACATAGTGGCTTCCATCAGAGCCGGTATGGTGAACGTCATAGACCTCGGACCGCTCGACGAGGGCCAGATGAAGCTTGTCGCGGCAAAGCTCCTCGAAAAGATGTTCGAAACCAGGATGGACTACGAGAAGGCCAGGAAGAGACTTGAATACCTCAGGAGAAAGTACGGAAGCAAAATCTCGGCCGTTTCGGAAGAGGTGGAGGAGCTTGAGAAGTTTATCCGCTCGGTTGAGGCGAGCTATCCGGCCCTCTCAGAACCTATACTCATAATAGTAGAGGAGGCACACATCTTCGCACCACACGGCGAAAAGGGCGGAACCGTGAGGATACTCGGGAGGATAGCACGCGAGGGGAGAAAGTTCGGCGTCGGTATGGGGCTCGTATCCCAGAGGCCGAGCAGGCTCAACGAGGACGTGCTGAGCCAGACGAACACGAAGATTATAATGCGCATCGTGAATCCGAACGACCAGAACTACGTCATAAAGGCCAGCGAACAGCTGAGCGGGGAGCTTATAGGAGACATAGCCGGCCTCGGCAAGGGCGAGGCGGTGATAGTAGGCCAGGCCATAAGCCTGCCCGCGCTGGTGAAGATACACAACTTCAAGGCCCTCGGCGGCGACTACGGCGGAGAAGACATAGGCGTCGTGAGGCGCTGGAGGGAAAGGGCAGAGCGCGAAAGGGCGGAGGAGAAGAAGGAGGAGCTCTACGAGGAGGAGGGCATAGAGGTTGATTTCTAACAGGAGGTGAGTATCATGGAGGATGCACACAGGCTCTTTGATATGCTTCCCGATGAACTCAAGCGAGAAGTCTTGGACTACATCGAATTCCTCCTTGAAAGGAGGGGTTCCAAGAGGGGCAAGGGGCCCAAGATGAAGTGGAAAGGTGCCCTCAGGGAGCTGAAGGATGAGTATACTTCAGTTGAACTCCAGCACAAGGCAGTTGAATGGTGGGGCTGATGTTCTTGGTGGACACCAACGTTTTCCTTGAGATTCTGCTGGAACAGGAGAACTCAGATACTGCCGAGGAGTTTCTCAGGAAAACGCCGTCGGAGTTCATATATCTCTCTGATTTCACACTGTACTCAATAGGCATCATTATGACACGGGCAGGGAAGGAGGAGATCTTCCCGGAGTTTGTCGAAGACATAACCCTGAACGGTGGCTTTACACTTCTGCGACTGCCCCCTCTGGAGTTTAGAGGGCTAGTTGATGTGATGAAAAGGTTCAACCTGGATTTCGACGATGCCTATCAGTACAGGCTTGCGGAACTGTACAACCTGAAGATAGTCAGCTTTGACTCCGATTTCGACGGGACCGAACTCGGCAGGATAACTCCTGGACAAGCTCTTAAAGCCATCAACACACTCAGAGAGCCAAAAGGAGGGTAAAGTCATGAAGTTCGCCCACATGGCAGATGTCCACCTCGGCTTCGAGCAGTACCGCCTTCCATACCGTGCCGAGGAGTTTGCCCAGGCCTTCAGGGAGGCAATGGAGAGGGCCGTGGCGGAGGAAGTGGACTTCATTCTCATAGCCGGCGACCTGTTCCACTCAAGCCGGCCCAGTCCGGAGACCATAAAGACCGCTATAGAGGTGCTGGAAAAGCCCAGAAAAGCCGGAATTCCGGTCTTCGCGATAGAGGGAAACCACGACAGAACGCAGAGGAAGGTCTCGGCCTATCATCTCCTTGAGGGGCTCGGTCTGCTCCATCTCGTCGGTCTGAGGGACGAGAAGGTCGAGAACGAGTATCTAACGAGCGAGAGGCTTGGGGGCAAATACCTCGTTAAGGGCGTCTTTGAGAGGGGCGGGAAGACCGTCGAGATTCACGGGCTGAAGTACATGAGCGCGGCATGGCTTGAGCGCAACCATCTGGAGGAAATCTTCAGGCCGGAAGGCGATGCAATCCTGATGCTCCACCAGGGGATAAAGGAGCTCATAGAGAAGATGATGGGGGTAATCCCCGAGAGCCAGCGCGACTACTTCGAGCTGAGGATGGAAGACCTGCCGAAGGGTTACGTCTACTACGCGCTCGGCCACATCCACAGGAACTTTGAGACCAGCTACGACATAGGGACGCTGGTCTATCCGGGCTCGCTCCAGCGCTGGGACTTCGGGGACTACGAGTTCAGGTACCGCTGGAACGGGAGGAGCTTCACCCCGGAAGCCGGCGCGAGGAAAGGCTTCTACATAGTCGAGGACTTCAAGCCGAGGTTCATCGAGCTGAAGGTGAGGCCCTTCATAGACATCAAAATGAAGGCCGACGAGGAGACCGCCAAGAGGGAACTGAAGCGCCTCAGGGGCAAGATACCAAGGGAAGCCTTCGTAAGGCTCGACCTGCGCTGGGAAAAGCCCTACGACGTTTCCCACTTCCAGGAGATTCTTGAGGTCAAGTACCTTTACCTGAGAACGCGTTTCGAGAGGAAGGGCAAGGCCGTTAAAGGCGAGGGTGTACCCAAGCCGGCCGAGTATTTCACCCCGGCGGAGCTGAGGGCGATAGACCTTACCGGCGAGAAGAAGTTCGATGCCCTCGACACCGTCGTCGAGCTGTTCCTGGGCGAGTGGGAGGGGAAGCCGGAAGAACCCGGAGAGGTGAAGCGCGAAGAGCCTGCTCCGGCCAAGGAGGGAAAACCCCCAAAGAAAGAGAAGAAGCCTGAAAAGGCCCGAAAGGTGGAAAAATCCAGGCCGAAGGGCAAGCCCACAAGCATTCTCGCCTGGATCGGTGGTGGAGATGAGAATTGAAAAGCTCATAATCAAGGACTTCCGCTCCCATTCACTGACGAAGGTCAACTTCACGAGCGGGATAAACCTTATAATCGGCCAGAACGGCTCCGGAAAGAGCTCCCTCCTCGATGCGCTCCTCGTCGGCCTCTACTGGCCGAGCAAGCCCAAAGACCTCAGAAAGGAGGAGGTACTCCGCGCGGGCGGAAAATCCACGGAGATAACGGTCTTCTTCGAGAAGGACGGCGTCAAGTATCAGCTCCACAGGAACATAACCCGCGGAATGGCCTTCGCCAAGTACCACGACGGAAGCTCATGGAAGCATGCCACGGAGACGAGCCAGAAAGCTGTAAGGGACTGGATGGAGAGGCTCGTCCCGTACGACGTCTTCCTCAACGCGATCTACATAAGGCAGGGCGAAATCGACGCCATCCTTGAGAGCGACGAGAGCAGGGAGAAGGTGGTCAGACAGGTCCTCGGCCTTGAAAAATACGAGAACGCCTACAAGAACCTCCTCGAAGTTAGGAAAGAGATCGAGCGGAGGATAAAATCGACGGAGGACTACCTCAAGAGCACGGGAAACCTCGACGATCTGATCGGAGAGATGGAGAGGGAGCTTTCAAACGCCCTCAAAGAGATAAACGAGCTCTCACCCCAGATTCCAAAGCTGGAGAAGGAACTGGAACGGGTGGAGGAAAGGCTCAGGGAGCTTGATGCCCTGGAGAAGGAGATAAACTCCCTCCGACTCGAAGTCAAGGAGAGGGAAGGGAACCGAAAGCGGCTTGAGACGAAGCTGGAGGGGCTTGAGAAACGCATCGCTGAGAGCAAACAAAGACTGCACGAGCTGGAGGAGCGGGTGAAGGAGTTCCAAGGACTTAATGAGAAAGCCGAGCTCTACCTGAAGCTCTCGAACTTCAGGAGGCTCTATGTGGACGAGAAGGCCAGAAACGAGAAGCTCGCCGAGAACTACAGGGCGCAGATTTCGGCCATAGAGGAGCGCCTCAAGGAGCTGAGCGAACTGGAGAAGCGCCTCAAGGAGCTGGAGAAAGAGAGGGGCAAGCTCGAAAGGAAACTCAAGAGGCTCGAAAAGGACGCCCAAGCGTATGAAGGTGCCAGATCGTTATCATCGCAACTGGAAGACCTCAAAAAACGCCTCAAGCTCTCCAGGGAAGAGATAGAAAAGTTCATCGAAGAGATCGAGGATGCAAAGAAGAGGAAGGAAGAGATACAGGCTGAGTTAAACGAGATAAACGAGGAGCGCGGCGGGCTGAAAAACCTGGCCAAGGAGAGGAACAGGGCCATAATGGATCTGAAAAAGGCCAAGGGCAGATGTCCCGTCTGCGGCAGGGAGCTGACGGAGAAGCACCGCAAAGAGATAATAGCGAAGTACCAGGCCGAGCTCAAAGATGTCTCCCGGTCCTTGAAGGAGCTCGACGAGAGGGAGAGGGAGCTCAGGAGCGAGCTCGTCAAGATAGAGAAGGTTCTGAAGAAGGAGCGCGAGCTTATAAGGCAGAAAGGACTCCTCGACCAGATAGCCGAGCTTGAGGAGAGACTGAAGGGATACGACCTTGAGAAGCTCAGGAAGAAGGCGGAGGAATACGAGGGAGTGAAAGACGAACTGAGCAGGCTCACAGGCGAGCTGGAAGGTGTAAAGGCCGAGCTTGAGAAGGCAAAGGTACTCGAAAAGAAGAGGGAAATCTTGAAGGAAAAGCTCAATCTCATCGAGGAGAAGCTGAGGAAGCTCGACGAAGAGCTTGAGGGAATGGGCTTCTTGAAGATAGGGGAGCTCGACGAAAAGCTTGCCGAGCTCGAACCGTCCTACAAGCGCTACCTGGAACTGAGGAACTCCGAGGAGGAGTTTGAGCGGGAGAAAAAAAACTTAGAGAAGCTCAAACTGGAGCTTGAGGATGTAAAGCGCAGCCTGGATGCCGAGAACAGAGCCCTGAAGGCACTGATGGATGAGCTCTCAAAGAAAGAGAAGCTTTACAGCAGGGAGGAACACGAAAAGACCCGGGAAGCCTTCGCCTCGCTCAGGGAGGAGCTGGCCGGAAAGAAGGCCCAGCTGGAGGCCCTGGAGAAGAAGCGCAACGAGACCATGGAAAACCTCAGGAAGCTCAAGGAGGAGAAGGACCGCAGAAAGAAGAGGGCAAAGGAGCTTGAGGAGCTTAAGAAGGCCCGCGAGAGGGTGCAGGAGCTCAGGGAGAAGGTGAGGCGCTACAAGGCCATGCTCAAGGAAGGCGCCCTTGCGAAGGTCGGCGAGATAGCCAGCGAGATATTTGAGGAGCTGACCGAGGAGAAGTACTCCGGGGTTACAGTGAAGGCGGATGAGAACAGGATAAGGCTTGGCGTAATATACAACGGGAAGGAGCGTGGCCTTGGCTTCCTCAGCGGTGGGGAGAGGATAGCCCTCGGCCTGGCCTTCCGGCTGGCGCTCTCACTCTACTTAGCTGGCGAGATAAGCCTTCTCATCTTAGACGAGCCGACGCCCTACCTCGACGACGAGAGGAGGAGAAGGCTCGTCGACATAATGCAGCGCTACCTGCGGAAGATACCTCAGGTCATAGTCGTTTCGCACGACGAGGAGCTGAAAGACGCAGCGGACAGGGTGATACGGGTGAGCCTTGAGAACGGCGTCTCTGTGGTCAAAGAGGTCGAGCTGGGGGTGTGACGATGGGATACAGACTCATAGACAGGAAAAGCGTTGACAGGATAAAACGGATGCTCCAGAGGGGCTACGCCGAGGCGCAGGAAAAGCTGAAAACCATAGAGTGGCGTGAGCTGCCGGAGAGGAGAGGGAGCCGGGTCTACGCCATCGATGGGAGCCAGGGAAAGCAGAGGCTCAGCGGGACGATCTTCTACGCTGTCTCAAGTTACGCCTTCGGCAACGGGCCGGCGTACAGGCTGGTTTACACCAACGCCATGTTATATAACCAGGGTATATCCGACCAGATAATCCGCCTCCAGATGGAGACCCTTGAGAACAAGCTGGGCTATCTCGCGGCGAAGATTGGCAACGTGGACTACGTCATGATGGACGGAACGCTGACCGGCTCGCTCACAAGGCCGCCGGTGTATCCGGAGAGCGTGAAGGGACTGACGACAATAGAGAATGCCTTGGGACGGAAAACCCTGGAGGAGCTCATAGAGGAGTTCATTGGGATGCTCGATGAACACTACATAGAGCTTGAAGGGAAGCTTCGGGAAAAGGGGAAAATTAATGGCGGGGTCATTCTAGCTGACGAAAGGCTGAGCGAGTTTGAAGAGTTTTACAATTCTATGGAGGGGTACAGAGTAAGGGACTTTGCGGGAACCACCCCGAGGGGCCTCAAAATTTCTGGGAGAACCATAGATGAGTATCTGAAAGGCGAGCGGAGTGCCGAGGAGATATTTAGAGAGCTCTTAAGCGAGTACGGAGAAGAACGAGAGCTCAGCCTTGACGACGCCAGAAACGCCGTCCACGTCGTTCTCGGCTACCTGGAGTACCTGTATTCCCTGGAGAAGCTTCTGGGAAGTGGCCAGTTCGACCTCGTTTACGTAGCGAAGAGCTTCTACAACAGAAAACTGACCCAAAAGCTCGGCATAGACATCGTTGACGTACCATATCTCGATGCATACCTCAGGAAGACCTACGGTGAGGAAAGGGCGGGCTACTACGTAATAACCCAGGGAGGGAAGGCCATAAGCCACAGGATGCCCAAGGTTCTGAGGAAGCGGTTCCCCAAGGTCGAGCACTTCATAGAAAACGGCGTTCCAATGGCCTACATCCGCACCATGAAGGGCGGCGTCATATACCTCCTCCAGAGCAACAGAAAGATAGACGACGACTTGCTGGCCGAGATACTCTGGCACGAGAGGAACGGCTATTTCAGACCTCTCCAGAGGGCCCACGAGGGAGTGAAAATCGAGAAGAAGGCCTTCGAGGCCGAGCTGAAGGCACTGCTCAACATAATAAAGGCCGAAAGCCCCGAGCTGAGGGTGTTCCTGAAGTACGGGAGGAGCCCGCTGGAGTAAAAAAGAAAGCTCAGGAAACCGAGACACTGAAGGTCGCCAGGATCCTCAGATATGAGCCGTCGATGCCGTTCATGTAGTCCCTTATTTTTCCTCCGGTGGCCCACCTGTCCTGCCCGGCGAGGACTACGACAACCTGCCCTTCGGTCCAGACGTTGGTCTTGACGAACATGCCCCTCTCTCCGGCTCTCACGGCACTCTGCTCGCCGGGAGTTAGAACCTGCCTGACGTAGCCACCAACGCCGTCGTAAGCATCGGGCCCGCCGAGGATTACGATTATCCTCGATCCCTTGTAGGCCTCGAAATCGTCGGCGGTGACGTGCCTCACCGAGAGGCCAAATGCACCGAGCTGTGAGGCCAGCAGGTTGCCCTTGATGCCCCAGTCTATGTCGTTGGCGAGGATAACAACCTCCGGCATCTGAACGGGCTCGTAGTTAAGAACCCAGTCAACCAGCTCCCTGAGAACCGAGAGCTCCCCAGCACCACCGGCCTCAAGCTCCAAGGAACTGTAGACGGCACGGTAGTCCCCCTCGGTGGCCAGTATTCCACCGCTGTAGTCGCCGGTGCGGGCCAGGAGCATCGGGACGTAGCCCTTGAGGGCATGGAGGAGCCTGACGCGCTCAAGGAGCTTCCTCTCAACGGTGAGCTCAACCCTTAGGCCATTGTGGCTAATCACAACACCCCTGTCCGTAACATCCATGGAGGAGATGACCTCCGGCAGAACCATCGACGCCGAGAGCGAGAAGTTGAACTGCACACCGGTGATGTTCTTAACGGACTCGCCCATTTCCCTCATCCTGAGACCGTTCTCCGAGGCGAAGCGTGAGACGCTCCTCTTGGCTATGCCGAAATGGGTTGGCGAAAGCACGCACTGCCATCCAACGGTGGAGTAGGTGCTAACATCGATTGTGCCGCCGTTGAACGGCCCCCTGTCTGAGAGCACCAGTGAGTAGCCGGTGTTTACGTACGGAACCATCGCCGAGGCCTGGGTGAGGTTTAGTTCCCCCTTGGCCGCATCCGCAATGGCCAGCGGGTCGAGGCCAAGGAGTTTCGCCAGGCTCGGTGGGTCCTCTATACCTCCGACGTGCTGGGGGTTGGTAGCATCGAATAGGGTCCCCGCAGTGACCACAAGGCCGGCGTGGTGAGTTTCAAGGTAGTCCTCAAGGGCCGAAATCTGATCCTCGGAGAGGCCCCACTCCGGAAGCCATAGGTTCGAGAGTATCACCGCCTGAGGCTGGAAGCTCTGCAGGGCATCGGCGAGCTCATCGGGGGAGACTATCTTTATGTTGTAGTACTTGGCCAGGCCCTCCCAGTGATGGTCCGAGAGCATCCAGGGTTTCAGGCTGGTTAAAGGCTTGGCAACGGCCTCGAAGTCCGATAGATTGTAGTGGTAGAAGCTCCTCGACACGTTGAACTGAGCCATCAGCGAGTCCAGGGACTTTTCAAAGGCCATTGCCTCAACCGAGGGGTCAACTATCAGAACCTTCGGCCCATCTGGGTTGGCAACGTAGTAAGAGTAGACAGGACTGTATGACACGTGCCCCTCAACGTCAGTAACCACTATCTTGAACTCTATCCTGCTCCCCGGCGGTGCCCCGGGCAGGTTTATCTTGCGGTAGAAGACGTAGAAGTCCTGACTCTCACCGTAGAAGCGGCGTATTATGGACTGATAGAGCGACCAGTTCTCACCGGCAGCGGCCTTTTTAACATAGGCCTGCTTCCAGTCACCGTCGTTTACTCTGTAGTATGCCTCAACCTTGCCCTCACCCACCGTGACCCCAAAGTCATCGGCTATGTAGAAGTACACGGTGAACTCCTCGTAGGGGCCAACGACGAAATCCTTGGGAACGTTGCCCACTATTATTATCGGCGGCCTCAGCTCCGAGACTATCACGGCTGAGGAGGCGGGTGGAAGGAGCATACCTGACAGCAACAGTACCACAAAAACCGCTTTGAGCTTATTCATTACGCGCTCACCAACATAAAGTAACGCTTCCGAACTATTTATATTTAGCCCGAAAGATTTAAACGGGTGGACAAATAATCCATGCCCATGAAAAAGTGGCTTCCGACGCTGCTGGCACTTTCGCTCATCGCCGGGTTTCTCGGCATCTACATCGGCTCCGTCAGCCTGACCCCCTCGGACGTAACCGCCAGTGTGGTCTATGGAGTAAAATCAGCCCTGTCTGAGTTATTCCCCTCAATAAACCCCGGTGAGAGGCCGAAGGCTTTCATCATAGTGTGGGAGCTCCGCCTTCCCCGGGTTCTTCTGGCATATCTGGTCGGGCTTTCCCTCGCCTCTGCTGGCGTTGCCAGCCAAGCGCTCTTCAGAAACGCCCTGGCTGATCCCTACATAATAGGCGTGAGCGCCGGGGCTGGAATAGGCGCCGCTCTGGGAGCTATCTACGCACCCGCACACATGGGGACACTCGCACTCATATCGGCGGTTCTCTCGGTGCTCGTAGTTTACACCGTCTCCAGGGTCGACGGCCACGTTCCGGTTGATACGCTCCTCCTGGCAGGCATAGCCTACGGCTTTCTAGCCAGCGCAATAACGTGGTACCTCATCATAAGCCAGGGTGAGAGGGCCCATATAACGTGGATGTGGCTAATGGGAACGTTCAACGGCTCAAGCTGGGGCGACGTTGGTGAGATGTTTATCGTTGCACTCCTCGGCGTCGGGTTTCTCGTATGGAAGTGGCGCGAACTGAACCTGATACTCCTTGGCGAAGAGAGCATCGCCCTCGGCCTCGACCTTCACCTCTACCGCAAGCTCTTCATAGGAACCATAACCCTTCTGACAGCCTTTGCCGTCTCCACCGCAGGAATAATCGGCTTCATTGGCCTCGTCAGTCCGCACATAATGCGCCTCCTCCTCGGCCCGAACCACAGAAGCCTTACCCCCGCGAGCGCCCTCTTCGGAGGCGTTCTACTCGTTTCCGCTGACTTACTCGCGAGAACGGTTGCAAAGCCAATGGAACTGCCCGTTGGAATTATAACAGCCCTCATGGGAGCGCCCTTCTTCCTCTACCTCCTGATGAAGCACAAGAGGGGTGAGCTGTACTCATGAAGGCTCTTGAAGTCAAAGTTTCCTTCGCCTACGGCGAGAAGGAAGTCCTCAGGGGAGTTGAGTTCACCGCCGAGAAGGGAGAGCTTTTAGCCACAATCGGACCCAACGGTGCCGGAAAGTCAACCCTCCTCAAGTGCCTGGTCGGGATTCTAAGGCCAGAGGGGAGGGTGACCTTCGATGGGACGAACCTGCTTGAGCTTAAGCCCAGGGAGAGGGCCAGACTGATAACCTATGTCCCCCAGAGCTCGTTCCCCGAGTTCGCCTTCACCATAGAGGAATTCGTCGAGCTCGGCACCTATGCAACGAGGGGGAACGTGGAGGAAGCCCTGAAGAGGGTCGGCCTCTGGAAACGTAGAAATGAGCAGATAACAGCCCTGAGCGGCGGTGAATATCAGCTGGCCCTGATAGCGAGGGCTTTAGCCCAGGGTAGCGAGGTGATTCTCCTGGACGAGCCAACGAGCCACCTTGACATAAACCACGCCCTTGAGATAATGGAGCTCCTTAAGGGAATGAGCCGGGAGAGAATTGTCATAGCCGTTCTCCACGACCTCAATCTGGCCCTCCGCTATGCTGACAGGCTGATGCTCCTCTACAACGGGCGGAAGCACTGGGAGGGGAAGCCGGGAGAGCTGAAGCCCGAAACCATCGAGGAAGTCTACGGGGTGAAGGCAAAGATAGCCGAGGTCGATGGTCACAGAGTTCTTATAGCAGGGATTTGAAGATTAGTATGGGAGATAGCCGGAAGGATGTCAGTTATATTCTTTTTCTACCTATTACCCAGACTCCAAACGAGCGAAAGGCTCATTTAGTTTTCCTATCTAAAAGAGTAAATTTTATAAGTTGAAATAGGCAATACCACATGGGATCTGCAATGGTGAAAAAGAAACCCTTGTTAGTGGTTTTACTGCTGATTCTCCTAGGAGGAACCACAGCAGGTGCCCTAAACTACGCAGCAGGCAACGAAGACTCAGTAACCAGAATATTCGGCTATGACGTGTACAGAATTGAAGGCTCAGGCAACTACATCATCTACTACCCCTTGCCTAACGGGAGCGTTGAAGTTCTGAAGAAGGGAAAAGCCGGCGGCTTCTTCCCGACCTTCGTCAAAGTGCCGAGACAAGAGTGGATAAAAGAGCTCTCAACGGGTGAAAAAGCCCTCTACGCTCCACCAACCCCGGTAATACTCTACGTTACCAAGGATGGAAGGCTGGGAGTGAAAAGCATAACCTCGAGCAGGGTCAACCTTGAAAGTGAAAAGATCCTAAACCTGAAAGGAGGCTATCAAATCCAGTCAAAGAGCTCATGTCCAAGAGGCTGGATAGACTTTGGAGGAAGGTACTGCCTCAACCCCCAATGGGACCTCTACTTCGAAAGCAGGGCAAAATCAAAAACCTTCACCGAGTGGGTTTCAGTGATGGGGCTAAAAATAGAAAACAAAGTCGCAGAGAAAGTCGATTTTGACTGGCACCTTGTGCTCAGCAAAAGCACCTACAGCTACTGGACGATTGGGATTGACATGGGGCCCTTCACAGTTCTCAGCGTATCCAAGGGACATCGCTTCGAAGGATGGACACTTGATGTGTACTACAAAACAACGGCCCCGTCCCTATTTCTTCGGGTCCCTGGGAAAGGTATCTTGGCATTAAGGTAGAGTATATAGTGGCCCATGCCAAAGTCCCCGCATACGATAAACTCATGAAAAGGCATGTAGACATAGAAATAGCACAAACATACCCAATCAAAATCCACAGCACCGGAGATTACAACATTAAAGAACTGGGAGAAGGCTGGAGGTTCGAAAAATCCGCAGGACAGAATCCTCCAAAAATTACAAAGACTCCTAACATCTGGAGCATCCCAAGAGAGGCAGAATGGAAGAGAAAGTGGATTGGTAATACTGGAAACTGGGAGGAGGCAGTATTCATAAAGCAACTTCAGGCTAATTCGCTTTCCTCCAAGTCAAGTCTGAGCATTCCGATAGGCTACGCCGCTGGAAAGTATCTCGCGGGCATTAGCCCGACCCTCGGAAAACTTGCCAATGCACTCAGTTTGACGTTTGGATTTCATAAGTACATGAACACAGTATCAATTGCAGTGTACGATGTGGACATCAAACCAAGAAAGAACTGCTACGCTATGTACAGTGTCTTAGGTGTAAATATTGGAACGGACAGGATAAAGGTAAACGTTCCAGTGGTATTCAGTGTCATAACGGACGGTGGATCGTCATCTCCCCCCTGCAATCCAAGAACAGGTGTATGTGTAGAATTTACGAACCCGTGGGAAAGAAAAGAGAACTAAATTCCCAATTTTTATTTTTAAAATGCCCCACCCAGCTATCACCATGCGAACAGAGGGTCCTCTCGCATGGGAGTACGGAGCAATGAGAGAGACGGCACAAGAGTCATGACACCAAATAATTGAAGGACAGGCGAAAATGTCATGGGGGTAATTCTGCCGGAACTCGCAAAGGTTTAAAACCCGGTGTGAGAAGATGGGTCAGGGGTGAGAGAATGGAAACGAAAAAAACCGGCACCACCACCGTGGGAATAAAGGCCAAGGACGGTGTCGTTCTGGCCGCTGATACTCAAGCCTCACTCGACCACATGGTCGAGACCCTCAACATCAGGAAGATAGTCCCCATCACCGACAGGATAGCGATAACCACCGCGGGAAGCGTTGGCGACGTTCAGGCCCTGGCGAGAATGCTTGAGGCCGAAGCCAGATACTACCAGTTCACATGGGGCAGGCCCATGAGCACCAAGGCCATGGCAAACCTGCTCAGCAACATACTCAACGAGAACAAGTGGTTCCCCTACCTCGTCCAGATAATCATAGGCGGCCACGTTGAGGAGCCGACCCTGGCGAACCTCGACCCGATGGGCGGCCTCATCTTCGACGACTACACCGCAACCGGCTCGGGAAGCCCCTTCGCCATAGCCGTCCTTGAGGATGGCTTCAAGAAGGACATGAGCGTCGAGGAGGCAAAGGAGCTCGCGGTCAGAGCCGTCAGGACGGCCGGAAAGAGGGACGTCTACACCGGCAGCAGGAAGGTCCAGGTCGTCGTCATAACAAAGGACGGCATGAAGGAGGAGTTCGTTGAGTTCAAAGAGTGATGTTCAAAGGTTGCACCAGAGCCCTTTTTAATTCCCTTTTCGAGTTGATAGCATGCAGAAGCCTTCGAGAATCCTAACCGTCCTCGCTCTCATACTCCTTCTCCTGCCCACGTTCTACATCGCTGAGAAGGTAACGTTCACTCCAAACAGCGTGCTCAGCCAGGTAAACGGGATTCTCGATCAGGTTCAGGAGATAAGGAACCTAACCTTCAGGGAGAGGCCGAAGATAGTCGTTCTGACCAAGGATGAAGCCCTGGCAAAATGGAAGCCCGGCAAAGCCGACATCGAGAGGATGAAAATAGAAGAGCTGACCTACAAGATGACCCTCCTCCTTCCGCCCGATTACCAGTACATCAAAAAGGAAACCGAGAGGAGCGCCAACTGGATAGCCGCAACGGTCGGAGACACGATATACATCATCCAGGAAAACTTCATGTCAAACCTCGACGTTGCCCAGAGAACGATAGCCCATGAGAGCGTCCACGTGCTTCAGAAGCAGTGGTTCAATGCACGCTATGGAGCCGACACCTACGACGGAACGATAGCGGTCCAGTCACTAATCGAGGGCGATGCCGACCTGGTCGCCGACCTCTACTGCGAGAGGAACGGGATACCCATATACAAGATACGCTCGCTGAGCGGGAACCCCCTAGCTGACCTGCACATCTTCCCCTACGTCTTCGGCGACCGCTTTGTGAGGTACCTCTACGAGAAAGGCGGCTGGGAGCTGGTGAACGAGGCCTATGGTCACTATCCGGTCTCGGCACAGCAGGTCATGCACCCGGAGCTGTACCTTGAAAACACTACACCCATCAACGTCACTCTGAGCGCACCGCCGAACTCACGCGTCCTCAAGGAAGACAGGCTCGGGGAGTACTACGTTTACCTCCTCCTCAGGGACGTTGCGAAGCTTGAGGACGAGAGCGCCTGGAACGTCTCAAGTGCGTGGCGCGGGGATAAGCTCCTCCTAACCCAGAACATGAGTGCCTACCTCCTCCAGTGGAAGGTAGTTTTCTCAAGCGAGAACGCCGCGAAGACCTTTGGGGAAGCCATCTCCAAGCTCGCGGAGGGCAACACCTACGCAAACTACACGATAAGAATTGACGGGAGCTCCGTTCTCCTGATCGCCGAAAGGAGGGAGTGATGTGAAGCTGGTCTGTTCCATCTGTGGAAAAACCTACGCGGAACCGGTTCAGAGGTGTGAATGCGGCGAGCCGGTCGAGTTCGAGAGGCCCACCGGCGAACCGTACATAGGAAAGAGCGTCTGGGAGCGGTTCTGGGACTTCTGGCCGGTGGAACCGGCACTGGAGTTCTCCCTCGGCGAGGGCGACACACCATTAGTGAAGTCGAGACTCGGTGAGGAGCTTGGAGTGAAGCTCTACCTCAAGAACGAGACCGTAAACCCAACCTGGAGCTTCAAGGACAGGGGGACGTTTCTGGCGATGAGCTACGCCATCAAAGCCGGCTACAAAGCGGTTGGGACTGTCTCGACCGGAAACATGGCGGCGAGCGTTTCGGCCTACGCTTCCCGCTTTGGGTTGAAGGCAAAGATTCTGGTTTCAGAGAGCGCGAGCGACGAGAAGCTGAAGGCCGTTTCGGTGTACGGCGGCGAGGTCATCAGGGTCCGCGGCGACTACGGAAGGCTCTACTTCGAGAGCCTGAAGCTGGGAGAAAGACTCGGCGTCTACTTCATGAACTCGGACAACCCCTTCAGAATCGAGGGTTACAAGGGCCTCGCCTTCGAGATAGCCGAAGAACTGAGCCCGGACTACGTTCTGATTCCGACCAGCTCGGGCGGGCTCTTCCGGGGAATAGCCAAAGGCTTCATCGAGCTCCATGAGGGCGGGCTCATCGACGAACTTCCAAAGCTGGTGGCGGTTCAGGCAGAGGGCTGTTCACCGATATGCAGGGCGTTTAAGGATGGCAGGGAAAAAATCGAGCGCTTTGAGAGTCCTAAAACGATAGCCAAGGCCATAGCCAACCCCTATCCGCCGAGCGGGAACGCGGTTCTGAAGCTCATGCGGGACTTCGGGTGGAAATGCGTTTCAGTGAGCGATAAGGAAATCTTCGAAGCCCAGAGAGAGCTCGCCGGCGAAGGCCTCTTCGTCCAGCCGGCGAGTGCAACGGGTATAGCGGCCCTCAAAAAGATGAACCTGCCAGAGGGTGCAAAGGTCGTCTCAATCCTTACAGGTTCCGGTTTGAAAACCTTGAAGAACGCTCCGGCCGGGAGGATAGGAGAATGCCCGCTTGAAGAGCTGGAGAACTGCATCAGAAGTGGTTCATGAAGAAGCGCCTCGCCCGCTGCCTGTTCCCCTCGTTTTTCTCGAACAGCAAATCAGGGTTCTCTGCAAACAGGAGATCGTAAAGGCGCTTCAGGAGGAGCATGACTCCGGCATAAAGCCCCACAAAGAATGTAGCGATGCCGTTGGTGAAATACCCCCAGAAGAGCAGCGTCCCGACCATAATGCCGAATGAGAGGGCAATCATGAGCCTGAGCAGGAGCGCATATCCATAACGCTCCATCAACAGCCCAAAATCCACACCACCCACCAAACATTTACAACGGTGTAAATGTTTATAAGCTTTACTCCGGCTCAAAGTCCAGAAGGAAACAGCGAGGGGTAAAACCGGGCAAAACGTATAAACGGGAAAGGACACAGCAACACCGGTGATAGCATGCTCGTTGGAATCGGCCTCATGCCCCACGGGAACCCCGTTCTGGAGCCGGAAGATGAGGAAACAAGAAAGCTCGCGGAGGTTCTGAAGGAAATCGGAAGGACATTCAACAACGTTGATGCCTACGTCCTGGTAAGCCCGCACAACGCCCGTATGAGCGACCATCTCGGCGTTGTTTTAGCCGAAAACCTCGTTTCGTGGCTTGGCTTTGAGGGAAAGGAAATACCCGGCGAGTGGAAGACGGACAGAGAACTGGCCGAAAAAATCTATAGAGCAGAGAAAGAGGCAGGAATGCCGGTCGTTGATTTGAACTTCGCCGCACTGAGCGGTGAGTACTCACGCTGGCCGTTGAGCTGGGGGGAGCTGATCCCGCTGAGCTTTTTAGATAAGAGGCCGCTCGTCCTCGTAACGCCCTCGCGCGGGGTTTCGAGGGAAACGCTCGTGAGGTTCGGCGAAGTCCTCGGAGACGTGCTCGATATGGAGGAGAAAAACGTCGCCCTCATAATCAGCGCCGACCATGGCCACGCTCACGATCCGAACGGCCCATATGGAAAGGTGAAAGAAAGCGAAGAGTACGACAGACTCATAATGGAGCTGATCAACGAAAACCGCCTTGAGGAGCTGCCAGAACTCCCGGAGGAACTCGTGAGGAAAGCCCTGGTTGACAGCTACTGGCAGATGCTGATAATGCTTGGAGCCATGAAAAAGGCTGAATTCGAGCTTAAAGCTTCTGCCTACGCCTGTCCAACATACTTCGGAATGGCCGGGGCGCTATGGCTCAGGACCAAGTCGCTCTAACCCATCAGGATTCCCCCATCGAACCTCATATGGGGCCCACCTGAACTGACCCACACCATCTGTGTACCCTTCCCACATGCTCCCAGAGCAGACCCAAAGTCATCCCCAACGGCGGATATCCTTTTGATAGCCTCAACAGCGATTCCAGTTATTGAGGCGTCCTTTATGGGCTCTGCTAGCTCTCCATTTCGTATCGTGTACCCTAGTGCGACACCAACCTGAAAAGCAGTGTTGAGCTGGGCCTGGCCCCCGTTAGGAAGGACAAGGTAATAGCCAAATCCTATGTCCTCAATCATCTCTTCAAAGTTCCAGTCCCCGGGCTCAAAAAAGGTATTCCTCATTCTAATCTTTGGGGGATTTCGGTAATCCTCTGCCCTTGAATGGCCATTCGGCTCGATACCCAGCCTAAACGCCCACTCTCTGTCAACCAGGAGTTCATTCAGGATTCCGTTCTTCAGAATCTCCACCTTTTCAACCGGGACACCCTCATCATCGTATCTGTCGTTTCCAAAGCCGTTCTCTATCAAACCATCACTCATGTTCACAAATTCTGGGGCTATCTCCTGGCCAAGAATACCCTCAAGAGCCGAGTTCTGGGTTAGATCCGCTTCTGCAGGATGTCCCAACGCCTCATGTGCCATTAACGCCGAGAATTTTGGGGAAAGCACAACCGGCCATTCGCCCCGTTTAGGCCTAACTGCACTAAATTGAGGACGAAGACGTTCCAATATCCTCCCAGCAACCTCATCGTTTGGATTCATCTCAAAAATTTCCCAGCCAGTATCAACGCCTCCAATATTGTCCCCCGCAGAGGCAACGATGTTACCGGATCGACCAACAGCAGTAGCCATCTGGAAGAGATAATTGTAGTCCCATTCGATTTCCGTTCCCTCACTCGTTACCAGAATCTTCCTCCCGCTACCGTCCTCATAATGAATCCACACGGATTTAACAGCGGGGTCTTCATAAAGCAGGGAGCCTAGTTCCCCAACGTGAGCAACTTTCTCTTCAAGGCCCACGTGGGACGGCTTGACCTTCATCTGGCTCTTTACGAAATCCCGCACCGGTTTAATCTCCGCCAGTTCAATTCTCTCCTTCTTGGTCAGGGCGGCAGCTTTGGCAAGCCGATAGGCTTCA
Source organism: Thermococcus thermotolerans (assembly GCF_024707485.1). NCBI lineage: Archaea > Methanobacteriati > Methanobacteriota > Thermococci > Thermococcales > Thermococcaceae > Thermococcus > Thermococcus thermotolerans. The sequence continues at coordinate 1,850,112 of NZ_CP102602.1, read as the reverse complement.
TCAATCACCCGTTCAATGTTATTGAATTTACTGGTCGCAGAAAATCCCCATGCACCATCCGCCAGAACCCTGACCCCAATACCCTCCCTCAGACTTCCAGAGAAAGCATCCAATCTGTCATCCCTATAGTCGATGGTCAAGAGTCTAACGCTCTCAAACCTGAGCTCCATGTATTCTGCCCTCAATTGCTCCGCCCATCGAAGGGCTCTTTCGAGGCGGTCAATCAAGTTCCCACCTCACTGCACATCAAAGCTTATCTCAAGCAACTCCTTGCTCCTTCTAAACCTGACCTTCCGGATTTTTATCGCCCCTATCTCCCCCGTCGTTGCGGTATGCTCCTCCTTGCAAGCGTTGACGTTCCAGCCTTCTATGACGACGACCCTGAGGGTTCTTACCTCCTGCGGGATCGGGAAGAGGTCGTACATGTCCTCGCCGAAGCGCTCCTCGGCCTCGTCTCTGGGCAACTCGTAAACCTGAACCGGGACGTTTTCCCTTACCTTCTCGTTGGCGAGGCGCTCTATCTCGGCAACCTCCTCGGGCGTTGGCTTCCTGTCAAACTTGACGGTCAGCCTTCCATGATTTCCGTCCACGTAAACGCTCGCCGTCCACTTGGCGTTTTCACCCAGAACCTTAACGACCGCGCCTTTGACCACGTGCAGGGCGGTGTGTGTTCTAACCTCCACCGACGGCATAGGCATCATAAAACCTTTGAGGAGGACCTATTAACTGTTGCGGCGGCTGTAATAAGATACGTTAGGTTATCAACCCCCCGGGTAAATTCAAACGGGGATTATCCAGCCGTGCTTGAAGGTTTTTCAGTCCAATAATGGCCGTACCGAATAATCCACGCGTTAAGCTTGCATTGTTAAACAAAAACCGTTATAAATGCCAAAAACGATACACCAGTGCCAGATTAAAAACTTTTGAGGTGGTCATCATGGCCGAAAAGAAGAGAAAGAGGGTTCTCATTTTGGGCGCCGCAGGTAGGGACTTCCACAACTTCAACGTGTTCTTCCGCGACAACCCCGAGTATGAGGTGGTAGCTTTCACCGCCACCCAGATCCCGGACATCGAGGGCAGGCTTTATCCACCTGAACTTGCCGGCGAGCTCTACCCGAACGGAATTCCAATCTGGAGTGAGGACGACCTTGAGAAGATAATCAAGGAGCACAACATCGATATCGTCGTCTTCGCCTACTCCGACGTCTCCCACGAGCACGTCATGCACCTAGCCTCTCGCGCTCACTCCGCCGGTGCCGACTTCTGGCTCCTCGGCCCGAAGAGCACCATGCTCAAGTCCAGCAAGCCGGTCATAGCCGTTACGGCAGTCAGAACCGGCTGTGGAAAGAGCCAGACCAGCAGGAAAGTGGCTCAACTCCTCCAGGAGATGGGCTACAAGGTTGTAGCGATAAGGCACCCGATGCCCTACGGTGATTTGAGGAAGCAGGTCGTCCAGCGCTTCGCCAGCTACGAGGACCTCGACAAGCACGAGTGCACCATCGAGGAGAGGGAAGAGTACGAGCCCTACATCGACAGGGGCATGGTGGTCTATGCCGGCGTTGACTACGAGAAGATCCTCCGCGAGGCCGAGAAGGAGGCCGACATAATCCTCTGGGACGGCGGAAACAACGACTTCCCGTTCTACGAGCCCGACCTCTGGATAGTCGTCACCGACCCGCACAGGCCCGGCCACGAGCTCAAGTACCACCCCGGTGAGACCAACTTCCGCGCCGCTGACGTCATAATCATCAACAAGATCGACACCGCCAACAGGGACGACATCCAGAAGGTCCGCGAGAGCATCGAGAAGGTCAACCCGAACGCCATCGTCATCGACGGTGCCTCACCGCTCTACGTCGACAAGCCGGAGCTCATCAAGGGCAAGCGCGTTCTCGTCGTTGAGGACGGCCCGACCCTCACCCACGGTGGCATGAAGTACGGTGCCGGCTACATCGCCGCCAAGAAGTACGGCGCGGCTGAGATAATCGACCCGAGGCCCTACGCCGTCGGTTCAATCGTCGAGACCTACAAGAAGTACAGCCACCTCGACGTCATCCTGCCGGCCATGGGCTACGGCGCCAAGCAGATCAAGGAGCTTGAGGAGACCATCAACAGGGCCGACGCCGACGTCGTCATCATGGGTACCCCAATCGACCTCCGCCGCGTCATGAAGCTCAACAAGCCGGCCGTTCGCGTCAGGTACGAGCTTGAGGAGATCGGTGAGCCGAAGCTCAAGGACATCCTCAAGGAGTTCGTCGAGAAGTGCGAGAAGCTCAAGAAGTGATTTCCCCACTCCTTTCTTTATAATCTCAAAGACTAATTTTTAGTGACTGCACGTCCTCTGAAAATCTTGCCATGTTCTAAGGCAGAGATGCCAACAACCGGAAGCCTTTTAGGGATGACGACCAACCTACCCTGCCCGGGGAGTGCCGCCGAAGGCGGAGCCGATGAACTTGGGCGGGTTATTACCCCCTTTTCACGGCGTTTCTAAGAAGTCATGACACAACTACGCCCTCCTTCCAGTATTATACCCTCCGGGAGGAGGGAAATCTATAAATACCCGGAGGGAGGAGGGAATGGGACTTCTCGGAATGATAGGTGCTATTATTTTAGTCTTCTTTGAGGTGTATGCCATAGTTGGAGGTATTGAAACTATTTTTAACCCACCAACCATGAAGGGGAGAGTCGAAGAGGCGTTTCATGTTGGCCTTGTGATAACTTTAGGTGTCATAGTTGGATCAATCCTCTTATACTCCGATCCAGAGGCATTAAGGGGAGTTTTGGAAGAACACCGCTGGGCCCTCACCTTAATACCAATAGCACTCGCACTCTCTGGAACTTCAACAATAATCTCCTACCGCCGCCTCAAGCGTTTCGAGCAGGAGGAAATGCTCGAAAGGCTTGCCGAGAAGATGGGCGAGAAGCTTGGCGAGTCAATGGCTAAAGGGCTGAAAGCAAAAGAAACCTAACCCTCCCCGGCCTCTTCCAAAATTCTTTTGTAAAGCTCCTCACTCAGCCAGAAGCCGGTTTCCTTCAGCTTTTCAAGCTCCTCCCTCATGCTGGAAACCCCACCCCTGAACTTCGCCCTCAGCAGGACGCCAATCGTTCCCGTAACCTTCAGTCCCAGCGCCCTCGCGACTTCTCTTCCCTCGTAGTCGTCGATGAGTAGAAGGTCTGCCTTTCTCTCAATCGCCAGAACTATCGCCTCACTTTCACCCTCGTCCAGCTCGAGCATAAGCGACCTCTTTAGCGTCTCGTCCTTTATATCCACAACTTTTATCCAGTCGGCCTTTTCAATGATTTCAGAATCCCTCGAACCCTTCCCTTCGATAACGCACTCCCTGTGGACGGCTTCGGGAATAAGAACTTCCCCAAAGAACTCCCTTAAGAGTTCAAGTCTACCCATCTTGGCAAGATGAATCAGTGGAGTGGAGTTGCTAACCACGGGCAAAGTCCAAATCCTCCTCAAGCTCTCTCTCGGTGTAATGCCTCGGGATTTTTCGCCTCGCAAGCTCCTCCAAAAACTCCCTCTTCGTAACTCCAGCAAGTTTGGAGGCTTTTCCGAGGGAAAGGGCACCCCTTGAGTAGAGGATCAACGCCAGCTCAAGCTTCAGCTCCCTCTCAATTTCGCCCTTCGGGAGCTTGATGGATACAAGAACATCATCGGGTATAACTATCTCCATCTTCCCACCCGTTAATATTGAAGTCCACAGGTATTTAACGCCTTCGCCCCGTATTATACCCTCCGGGAGGAGGGAAATCTATAAATACCCGGAGGGAGGAGGGAAATGACAATTTGCGACTACACAGAAGCTGGGTCAAGAGAAGATACCATAACGCTATATCTTGTGGGGGGAATACTGGGCGGAATTTTCATTTACATTGTGATATTCTCGGGGAAATTTAGCGGCTTATCCGATACAACAGTACTCGCACTGGTTAGTTTTGGAATTGCCTCCGGAGCCTCCGTGATAGTCCTGGTCTGATTGACGACATACATGAATTCACCGCGGGCATGGACCCCAATGAAATCATGGAGAGATGCATAGCAGACACTAAGAATAAAGAAGAAAAACTGGAAGAGGCCTATAACATGGCAACTAAAAGAGCCTACAACCTGTTCATTAGTTTTCTCATTGAATGGATACTTCTCGAAATAAGCACGGCAATTCTCTTGTACTTCGGAGTTCCCCACTGGCTCACCACGGTTTCTCTGATAGTGTTCTCCCTTGGAGGCCTTATCAGTTTCGTCCTCTGGATAATCTCGTACCTCAGGTACAGAGATTACAGCAAAAGACTTCTCCTCCTCCTCCAGCTCAAGAAAAACGACAAGGCAGAGATTTCCATCAGGATTTAGGCCTTTATTTTTAAACCCTGAGAACCCACAATTCTCAACCTTTATAAAGGTGTGAGAACTACAACTTCTCAGGTGTTGGTATGAGGCTCGGGGATTTGAGCTACATGAACCCCTGGTGGGAAGGAAAGGAAGACTACCACGCGAGGCGCTGGAGAGAGCAAAAAATCCATTGGTGGCCTAAATGGATTGATGAGCTCTCACTCGAACCGTTCTCGCTCAACTTCGTCCTCGGCCCGAGGCAGGTGGGGAAGACCACGGGGATAAAACTTCTCATCCAGGAACTCCTGAAAGAAAATCCACCTGAGTCAGTTCTCTACATCAACGTTGAGATCCTTCCAGACTATAGAGAGCTCTCAGCCTTGATAAGGGAGTTCCAGGAACTAAAGGAGAAGGGAGGCATCAAAAGGGGATACGTCTTCCTAGATGAGGCCTCATCACTCGAAGGGTGGTGGAGGGGGATTAAGCCGCTCATTGATGCTGGCATCTTAGAGAACGACGTGATCACGGTTACTGGATCAAGCTCTCTGAGGGTGAAGCGGGACATAGAGCTGTTCCCAGGAAGGAAAGGAAAAGGAAGAACCCTTGAAGTCATGCCACTGTCTTTCGGGGAATACATTGAGGTCATGGGTCTGAAAAGACCGGAACTTCACAGGAAAAAGACGCTGAAACTCTTTGAGGAGTACCTGAAAACCGGTGGTTTCCCGGGATCAATCAACGGCCTCCCCATGGACGATCTTCTCGGAGCGTACATAGGAGAATTCGCCCGTTTTGGAAAGAGCCTTGAGATAGCCAGAGAAACCATGGCGGCAGTAATCCGAAGCGCCCCTTCGGCTACGAGCTTTAGGGCATTAGCTAAAGCTACCTCAGGCTACTCCTACAAGGTGGTTCAAGACTACATCGAGTTCTTTAGGGAGCTGTATGTGCTCGGGATAGCGTACCTCAAACAGGGAGATCAGGTACTCTACAAGCGGGAGAAGAAGTTCTTCTTTAGAGACCCGCTTTTAGCACGGCTTTTCTCTGTCTGGAGCGGTGCTCAGTTGAGAGAGGAAGCCCTCTACGAATGGGTCGTCCAAGAGCATCTATACCGGAGGTTCGAAGAAGTTTACTATTACAGGAATTCCTACGAGGTTGATGCGATAGCAGGTGACTTGAAGGTTGAGGTAAAGGCAGGAAAAGCCCATAGGAAATACCCAAAGAACGTCATCGTGCTCGAAAAGGAAGATGTGCCATTTTTCCTCCTTGACATCATTCCCCCACAACCTGCACTATAACGCGCCTGTGTCTCGGTATCACATCGAGTTCGACGAAGAAAATCTGTTGCCATGTTCCGCGCACGAGTCTGCCGTCAACGACGGGGAAGCATTTGCTCGCGCCGAGGAGCGTCGCGCGAAGGTGGCTGTGGGCGTTGTCGTCTATCCTGTCGTGGAGGTAGCCCTGGCCCTTCGGGATCAGCTCCCTCAAAGCTCGCTTGAAGTCCTCCAAAAGACCGGACTCGTGCTCTATCGTGACTATCGCGCCAGTCGCCCCGGGAACGAAGACGAGAACCTGTCCGTTTCTTATTCCAGACTCCTCAACGGTCTTTTCGACCTCCCGGGTTATGTCCACCAGGTCAATCTCCCCCTTTGTGGAAAAGCGAAGCTCCCTCGTGAGAACCTTCATACCACCACCCGAACAGGACTCCAAGGGCAAACCCTATTAGGTTTGCGGCCATGTCGGCGGGGGAGAATGTTCTCCCGGGGACGAAGAGCTGGAGGAACTCTAAGAGAAACGGCAGGGGCAGGAGGTAGGCCCACAAACGCCATCCAAAAAAGCCCAGAGCGACAAATTCTACCAAATGGACCAGCTTATCCCCGTTAGCCACGGGCGACGACGGAACCCTTGGGGTCAGGTTCAGAAACAGAAGGAGGAGTATGTAGAGGAGAAGAAATCCTCGCCTCAAAGGTTCTTCACCAGCCTCTTGAGCTTCTCAACGACCTCTATGGGATGCTTTCCGAAGAGATACACGAGGGGCTCCACACCAAAGCCCCCGATGTCGATAACGGCATCGTAGGAATCCTCACGGAAGGCCTCCGCGATTGTGCTCACAGCCTCCTCCTCACTCAGCCCGCCGGTTTTTACCCTGGTGACCTTGAAGCCGGCCGCTTCAATGGCCTTTTCCACGTCCGGCCCGTATCTGATGTTGAGAACGCTCCGTATGTCGGGCCTGATGCCCGCCAGCTTTACGAGTATTCCCGCGGTAAAGGTGCTCGCTCCAAATTCCGGCGGCAGGGCAAAGGCCTTGCCCTTAACGGCGGTTATCCTCCCGGGGATGGCGGCGACGTCCTCAATGCCCCCCGGGGATGGAAGGGCATATGCAAAGTTGCTCCTGACCTCCGGGATGAGTGAGGGAAAGCTTTCGTCCTTGAGAAGCTCGTTGAGCGCCATGTTCAGAACCTCAAGTATCTCGCCGCGGCTGGAACCTATTGAGAACAGCGAGCGGCACGCCTCCTCACTTACCCCTGCATATTCAGCGTAGAACCTGCACAGGAAACCGTCTTGAAAGAGCTCGAATACACTTCTCGCCACAAGGAGCACGGCATCCTCCCTGCTCCCACCAAACAGGATAAGGTTGGAAACGTCGCTGGCTATGTCCTCCAACTTTCCGGCAACTTCAGCGGGAGGCCTCTTGTACCTGCCGGAGAGATACTTGCTCACCATCGCCTGCGTTATACCCAGATACTCAGCTATCTGGGACTGCTTCATCCCCTCACGGTAAAGCCTCTCCGCTATCTTTGCCCTGAGGAACGGCATCAGCTCCTCGGCTACGTATACGCTGGGCGTCCTCATGCTACCACCCTAAAACTAAGTTATTGAATTTTCGAACCCATGCTTAAAGCCTTACTCAACAATTTTATGTCAAAAAACGTTTAAAAACCCATCGATTTTTACATCGGAAGGGCTTCTATGGACTGGAAAGGACGCGACGTGATAAGCGTTAGGGACTTCTCCAAAGAGGATATTGAGTTCGTTTTGAAGGTCGCCGAAAGGCTTGAGGATGAGCTCAAGAATGGCCCGCTCGACTACGCGAAGGGAAAAATCCTCGCGACGCTTTTCTTCGAGCCGTCAACGAGAACCCGCCTAAGCTTCGAGAGCGCCATGCACCGCCTCGGGGGTTCGGTCATAGGGTTCTCATCAGCGTCAAGCACAAGCGTCAAGAAGGGCGAGAGCCTGGCCGATACGATAAAGACGGTCGAGCAGTACAGCGACGTAATAGTTATACGCCATTTGATGGAGGGAGCGGCGAGACTAGCCGCGGAGGTGGCTGAGATTCCAGTCATCAACGCCGGTGACGGTAGCAACCAGCACCCAACACAAACTCTACTCGACCTCTACACGATAAAGCGCGCCTTCGGGAGGATAGACGGCCTGACCATAGGCCTGCTCGGTGACCTCAAGTACGGGAGAACCGTCCACAGCTTAGCCGAGGCTCTGGCATTCTACGACGTCGAGCTGTACCTGATTTCGCCGGAGCTTTTGAGGATGCCGAAGCATATAGTTGAAGAGCTTCGCGAGAAGATCAGAATCCACGAGACGACCGACCTGGAGGGAACGATTCCGGAGCTGGACGTTCTCTACGTTACCAGAATCCAGCGCGAGCGCTTCCCGGACGAACAGGAGTACCTCAAGGTCAAGGGCAGCTACCAGGTCAACTGCGCGGTTCTGAAGAGAGCAAAGGAAAGCCTCAGGATAATGCACCCACTCCCGAGGGTCGACGAGATACACCCTGAAGTTGACAGGACGGAGCACGCGCTCTACTTCAGACAGGTCTTCTCCGGCGTGCCAGTCAGAATGGCCCTTCTGGGGTTAACGCTGGGGGTGCTGTGAATGGCCGAGCTCAAGGTTACCGCCATCAGAGAAGGAACCGTCATAGACCACATCCCGGCCGGAAAGGGGCTGAAGGTCATCGAGATACTCCGCCTAAATAGGCCAAACGGAGGAGTTCTTCTTCTCGCCTCGAACGTCCACAGCGGAAAGCTCGGAAGGAAGGACATCGTCAAGATAGAAGGAAAATTCCTGAGCGAGGAGGAGGTCAACAAGATAGCCCTTATCGCTCCAACTGCCACCGTCAACATAGTGCGGGACTACATGGTGGCTGAGAAGTTCAAGGTCGGGATTCCCGATGAGATAACCGGAATCCTCCGCTGTGCCAATCCAAACTGCGTCAGCAACCATGAGTACACCGTTTCAAAGTTCTATGTCGTCTCAAGGGAGCCCCTAAAGGTGCGCTGCCACTACTGCGAGAGGACGATGGAAGAAGAGGAGATACTGGGCAATCTCTGAGCCCTTTTCTAAATTTTCGTCTTTCACTTCAGCAGGTGTGGAACGCGCCTCAGCACAGGTATTGTGGCGGCCAATCCAACAAAGACGTCGATGGCGCTCTGGATGACGTTGGGCAGGCCGATGGCAACCCAGAAGGGAACTCCAGTCCATGCCTCAACCGTCTCGACAACCTTCTCCGGGGGAACGCCCAGCCATATCTCAAGGGCCACGTAGTAGTTGAGTGCCACCATCAGGGGGACCCTAACCGCGATGCCTATCAGGAAAGCCAGAACCGCAAAGGCCACGGTTCTCCTTCCGCCCGCGTTCTCGAAGTCAAAGCGGGTGAGCCGTCTGGATACCTCCAGCCCAATGAGGACGCTGAAGGTTGCGGTGGCCTTCATCATACCGCCCAGCCAGCTTGCCGAGGATATGAGCCCCAGCCCCACGAACAGCAGGAATACCGCGATTATACCTCCGGCGAATCCCGTGAGGAGGTAGGCCATTATTATGGGAACCGCTACGAGGTCTATTTTCATGCCCCATACGGTGGGCATCTCCACTGGGATAACCTCCAACATGAGCGAAAGGCCGAGCATCATTCCGATTAGGGCTATCTCCCTTGAACTCATCCTCATGGTCAAACCCCGGTGCGGGTTTTTGTTCCATAATTTATAAATTTTTGTTCCATATTTGGAATATTCGCCCAGGAATTCAAAAAGAACCCTTAAAAGCAGAGCCCTGGAGATACCTTGGGAGGGACTATGTTTACGGTCGAGAGAATATCAGAGCTTGTCAGGGAGATAAGGCGTGAGAACGGCTTTCCCGACAGCCCGTTCAGGATAGACGAGGTTCGCTACGACGAGGGGGAAGACAAGCTCTTCATAATCGCCCACGACAGAACCGACAAGAGCGTCGTCATAGGCAACAGCTTCGTCATCGGGAAGCTCCGCGAGAGGCTTGGAGTCAGACAGGTCACCGTCTACTCAAACCTCGATCTGGAGATAAAAAGGAAGAAATTAGAGGAAGCCGAAAGGCTTGTTAAGGGGACGGAGCTTGAGTTCCTCCTCCCGATAATCGAGGTGGAGAAGAGGTTCCCACCGAGGAAATGGCCGGAAGTTAAAGGTGACATCAAAACGCTCGTCTTCATGAGCTTCAACGCGAAAGCCCTGCTGGGCTTTGCCGAGAGGCTGAAACTTCCCCACGATGCCGTTGGAATCAGGTACGCGTTCCCAAGGCTGAAGTATGAGCCGATAGAGGCCGAACCGGAGGAACTGTTCTTCCCTAACGAGGGGAAACTTATCGGGATTGCGGAGGAGCGCGGGGCAAAGCTCATCCTGGCGGACTTTCCCTTCGGCCTAAGGCTCGAAAGAGGGGTTTATCTCCTCAACCCATTCCGGCTACTTCACATAGGCTTCTTCGAGCTGAAGTACCTGTTCGGCTTTGACATGCCGACCGTTTATGACAAAACGGCGTTGATCAGGTTCGTAACTTCCCTGACCTACGAGGGGCTTATGGAATCGACTGACGGGGCGAATCTAATCTGGAGGATGTGGAAGAGATGATAGTCGGTGTCGTTGGAAAGATAGCCGCTGGAAAGACAACGGTTGCAAAGTTCTTCGAGGAGAAAGGCTTCTGCAGGGTTTCCTGCAGCGACCCGCTGATTGATTTGCTGACCCACAACGTCTCGGACTACTCGTGGATTCCAGAGCTGCCGGAGAAGGCCGAACCGACTCGGGACAGGCTCATAGAGTTCGGGAAGTACCTCAAGGAGACCTACGGCGAGGACATACTCATAAGGCTCGCCGTCGACAAGATGAGGCACTGCAAGAACATCGTCATAGACGGCGTCCGCTCGGAGGGGGAGATAAAAGCTGTGAAGAGACTCGGCGGAAAGGTCATCTACGTCGAGGCAAGCCCGGAGGTAAGGTTCGAGCGCCTTATAAAGAGAAAGGCGAGCAAGGACAAGGGCATCAAGAGATTCGAGGACTTCAAGGCGATGGACGACGCCGAGGAGCGGCTGTATCACACGAGCGAGCTGAAGGGGTTAGCGGACTACATCATAGTCAACGAGGGAACCCTGGAGGAGCTGAGGGAGAGGGTGAAGGGGATTATTGAACACATCGCGGGGAAGGTTTAAAGGGAATTGGAACAATTCATGAACGGTGGGAAGATGGGAGAGATAGTTGTAAAGATTCCCGACGAGATTGAGAGATACCTCACCCCCGCGCTGAGAAAAAGAATAGAGCTTGAGACAATCAAGGAGATAGAGGGGAGAATCCAGAAGGCCAGCAGATTTATCAAACTGGCCGACAAAAGCGAACTGACCGAGGAAGAGGCTGAAAATCTTGCAGAAGATCTCAAGCGAGACCTCGCAAAGAGATACGGGGTTATTTAGATGGAAATCGCACTTGATTTCAACCTTGTTTTCTCAGCGCTCCACAGCAGGGGTAGGGTTCACTTAATTTTCGCCTGGAACTACGTTGTTAAGAGGGCTACTTTTCTCGTCCCCGAATTCTTCTGGGAGGAAATCGGGGGCAAGTGGAGAAAGATTTTACTCTCAACAAAACTGAGCGAGAGTGAACTTTCAGAGATGTTTGAAATCATCAAGAGCCAGACTTTGACGGTTCCAGAGGAGGAGATTAAACCTTTCCTTCAGAGGGCGATTGAAATAACACCCGACCCGAAAGACGTTCCGTACGTGGCGCTTGCTTTGTCTTTTAACGTCCCTCTCGCAACGGGGGACAAAAAGCTCAGGGAAGGACTAAAAGGGAGTGAAGTCCAAACACTCACGCCCAACGACCTCGCAAAAATAGTGCTGGGTGAGTAAGATGAACCTCCTCATCATCGCACCCTGTCTGCTGAGTCCATTCTACGTCTACCGGGGAGCTAAGGAGAAGGAGTACGAGACTGCAAAACTTTTGAGGGAGCTGATTGGAGAGCTCGATGAAAACTGGCAGGTTCTGGCTTATCCCTGCCCCGAATACGAGCTCATCGGCTGGCCGCGGGCACCGGCGAGCAGGGAAGTTTACGAGAGGCTGGGCATGCACGAAAGGGCGAAGGTGATAGCCGACTTCATAGGAAGGGTCCTGACCGAGGAAAAGCCCGAGAAGATCGTTTTCGTTGGGGTCAAGGGCTCCCCGACCTGCGGAGTCTTCCACACGAGCTCAAGCAACCCGGATAACTATCCTTACAGAGCGATGCAGGAGTTCTTCTACCTGAGCAAGGAGGAGCGACTGGGCCGCTCGAAGGAGATAGTCGAGGAACAAAACTTCCGGCTGGTGAACCTGCCCGGGATACTCTTCGAGATACTCATGGCGCGCTTCCCGGAGGGAACCTACATCGAGTTCGATAAGGATGAGGTGGAGGGGAGCATCGAGGAGCTGAGGAATGTCCTAAATCAGGAATAACACGGAGAACCAGGAATTTGAAGCCATCATGCCCTCTCAATCGCCCCCCTCACCAGCCTCTCCGCCTTCTCCATCAAAGCTCTGGCCTTCTCTTCGGTGTGGGCCTCCAGAGTTATGCGCATTATCGGCTCCGTCCCGCTTGGACGGAAGAGGATCCACCAGTCGGAGTTTTCAATCCTGACCCCGTCTATGTCTATGAGCCTTTCGTAGTCGAAGCTCTGGAGCGCTTCTCTCGCTATGATCTCCATCGCTCTGGCCTTCTTCTCGTTGGGGCAGGGTATCTTGGCGCGAAGGGTCACGTAGCGCGGGACTTCTTTGGCGAGTTCACTCAGCGGGCCTAACCTGTCAATCATCTCAAGAACCAGAGCCCCGGCGAAGATGCCGTCTGGGGTGAGGTTCCACTCCGGCATTATCCACGTCCCGCTCGGCTCACCGCCGAATACCCCTCCGTGCCTGGCTAATTCATCAGCGACGGCAACGTCCCCAACGCGCGTTCTTATGACCACCCCGCCCAGGGGCCTCACGTAGTCGTCGAGGGCGAAGCCAGCATCAACTGTCGTAACTATCCTCCCCTTCCCGAACTTCCTTAGCATGTAGCCGGCTATAAGCGAGAGCATGACCTCGTATTCCACAAAGTTGCCCTCGTCATCAACGACGCCAATCCTGTCGGCATCGCCGTCGTGCGCTATGCCGACGTCGGCCTTCATGGCCCTCACAGTCTTTGCAAGGGCTGAGAGGCTCTCCGCGTTCGGCTCAAGCTCCCTCACAAAGAACCCGCTCGGGTGGGAGTTGAGCGAGATAACCCTGTTGCTAAGCTCTCTCTGCAGGTAGGGACTCAGGAGGGAGCCAGCACCGTTTCCTGTGTCGAGGACGACGGTATATGAATCGTCCAGGTGAACCATCTCAAGGGCGGCCTCTATGTACTCCCCTCTCGGGTCGGCCTTCCTGAGGCTTCCAATCTCGTTCCAGGGGGCCTTTTTGAAGTTCCCGGATTCGAGGATTCCCTCAAGCTCGTTCTCCATTTCGGGGGTGTAGGCCATTCCGTTGGCCTGCCACACCTTTATGCCGTTGTACTCCGGCGGGTTGTGGCTGGCCGTTATTGTAACACCTGCCTCTGCCCCGTAGAGCTTGATGGCGAAGCCCGTCAGGGGCGTGGGCGCGAGGCCGATGTCTATAACATCTATTCCCGCCGAAAGAAGCCCGCTTATTAAAGCCCTTTTCAGCATCTCACCGCTCGTCCTCGTGTCCATGCCGACGACGACCGTTCCTCCGCCGAGGTAAGTCCCCAGGGCCCTGCCAATGTTGAGGGCAAGCTCGGGGGTGAGTCTTTCGTTGACGACCTCTCGAATCCCGCTGGTTCCGAAGTACCTTCCCATGAATCTCACCCGTGAGAATTATGGTACGCGTTGGGAGACGGAAAATATAACGTTTTCTCACATCAAAGGAATGGAAAAATTAACGAGGGAGGGAAAAGGTTCCAAGCCTTCAGCTGCTGAAGACCGCTATCTCCTTCCCCTCGGGGTTCAGTACGTGGATAACCACGTCCCCGCCAAGTTTCTGGGACAGGTCGGATGCCATCTGCTTATACGCGTTTTCGGCGTCGCCTATCTCGTCCCTGCTCTCAAAGGAGCTCACAGCCTTCACGTCGTAGGGATTGCTCCCTTCGAGAATTATGTCCCACGGCCCCTCGCCGACGAGCGAGACGGCGTAGTCAAGGACGGCCTTCGCCTTATCCTCACCAGCGTCAGCGTACCACACGTATATGGTGCCGGAGTTCACGTACGAGTACCTGCTCTCCGCGGAGAAGAGCTCGTTCCTCTCGTCCGTTACGAGCTTCAGGATCGATTTAGCGCCCCCGAACACGTCCTGCGACATCTTCGAGGCCATCATCTCCACGTAGAACTTCGTGGCATCGTCTATCTGGTCCGGACTTGTGTAAGGTGTGGTCACCTCGACGGTGTAAGCGTCACCGCTCCTGCTCAGATAGACGTCCGTCTCCCCGGTTATCTGAAAGGTCTCTCCAACGAAGTCAATGAGCGCCTTGGCCTGCGAGAGCGATACGTCGCCGGAGTAGTGCACCGTTACATCGTTTATCGTGAGGGTCTTCTCAGTCCTCACATTCGCCTCCGGATTTTCACAGCCAGCGGCGATGACCAGAAGGACCACCGCCAGCAGGGCAAAGACGGGTTTCCTCATTCTCATTCCTCCAGTTTTTGTATGGAAAACAAAAGTCTCACTTCTTTTCCAGCCGGTATATCCCAACGCTGACCTTGTAGGAATCGACGTTTAGCGGGGCCTTATAGTCCACCCTGACCTGGAAGGGCTTGCTTGAGCCGTAGATCAAACTGCCTGTTTCCGACTCCGTTAGAACGTCCCCGTTCTCGTCGAGAATCGTTATCTTCTCGACGGTGCCCTCGCTGCTCGCGTTTATGTAGTACTTGCCAGGCTCAATGACGTGGCTGAGGTAGAAGACATCCCCGCTCACCGTTTCAGTCTTAACCTCGACCGGAACCTTTTCGTAGGCTGTATCGTAGTAGTACTGGACGCCGAAGACAGCGACCATACCCAGGACCACAAGCAGGAAGAAGCCAACGATCAGCTTTTTGATCAGTCCCATATCATCACCTCCTCGTTATTATGATCACCAACAGCGCGAGCAGGGCCATTATACCCGGCCCGCAGGTAACCTCCACTGAACTTCCCCCGTCAGTGCCAGTTTCCCCACCGGAACCACCGGATGGACTTTGGGTTGTGAAGCCGGAACCCCCTGATGTGGTAGCAGATGGGCTGGAGGTGGTGGGGCTACCCGAATCATCAGTTTCGCTCCCAACAGACGAATCCGTCTGGTTACAGACTTCTTTAACGTGGAAATACTCGCCCGGATGATCGTGAACCCATACCTCCACCTGGGCGATCTTGTACCATTCCCACATCGGGAGGTCGTCGAACTCAAACGTTCCTTCAGAGCTGGTCTCAGAGTAGAAAGGCACCTTCACGAACTTTACGTCATCCTTTCCAAGCTCCACGAAGTTGGGAACCCACGCGACCAGCTCACTACCCTGCTCGACATGATGGACGTCACAGCCGGCGAATTCCATGTTCGGGCCAAGCTTAAGGAGTCTATCAGGGGAAAGGAAGATGGCAAAGCCGTTCCCAGCGCGCGTTATGTAGCGACTGTGAGGCTGGACGTCGTAGTAGGCCTCCAAAATGTCGCCCGAGGGAGATGTCTTGACGAGCGGGTCAAAGAAGATGTAATTTCCGTCGTCAGCGAGTGTAAAGCCAGCTGGAGATTCTCCATTGGGGAGGCTCGTGTTCCAGAAGCCGCTCCAGAGGACGTTGCCCTTCTTGTCGAGCTTCATCCATATCGAAGCGCCCCCATCGTACTTCCCAGGGAGGCCGTTGGTGTAGAGCCACCCGTCCGGGACGCTGTAGAGCATCGGCCTTCCACCGGAGAGGCTATTGAAGCGCCCCATTTTCCATAGCTCACCGCCATCTACCGCCTGTCTGTACTCCCTGACCCATTTCGGCTTTCCAGTTTTGGGGTCTATGGCCATAACACCGAAGTCTGGAATGCCACTGGGCGAGGAGAAGGCTATGACAACATCGTTCCCGTCGAAGCCCACGACCATAACGTGCTCGTGGATGCCCTCCCTGCCGTAGATGTGAATCCACTCCAGGTTTCCGGAGGGGTCGAACTTTACCGCCCCCACGTCAAGGCGAGGGGCTATGTAATCTGAGTCATATGGGTCGTCTGGGTTTTTATGATGCATGTGCGCGTAGATTGGAGCGACCACTATGACCCCATCACCTGTAGGCTGAACCCTGATGCCCGAATAGCCACCTTTTGAGTTCTTGAATGCCCTTGCCCAGACCGGGTTTCCCGAGAAGTCGAACTTGACCAGGGTAAAGAGAGGGTCTCCTCTGAGCCAGCCGTCTGGATAGGTTACGTTAACGACGCCGTTTGTCATCAGAACCACGTATATGCCGTCCTTTCCGACGGCGATATCAGATACACCCTGATACTGCCCGTAGGGAAGATTGAGGGGGAGTTTTGGGCTTAAGCTGAAATTCTTCATCCAGAGCGCTTCCCCCATAGGGGAGATGTGTACCAAAACCGCCAGTCCGGCCCCGTGGCTCCCCAAAAGATAGTAGTCCCCATCGTTTCCAGGGACGAAAGACAGAGGGTTGTATGAGCTTTCAAACATCGTTTTATCACGCTGGACACTGTATATTACCTCCCACGCGGTAGAGGGGCTTGCAAGGGGCAATAAAAAGCCCATAAGAATGAAAAACACGACGAAGATGCCGAATTTTTTCATCCCCATCACCTCACGGTTTTCGGATTTCAGCGACGCTTATCGCGTTCGCGAACTCCTCAGGAGAAAGCTCTCCAAAGAGGGCCTTCAGGAGAGCGCTGCTGGAAACGGAAAAGCTGACGTTCCTCTCACCGAGGTAGACTATCTCCACCCTCTCGACCCAGGGGGCGTCCTCCAGTATGGCGAGGCTCATCCTGGCGTAGTCCCTCCAGAAGGAGTCCTCCCCAGCCAGATACTCGAGGGAAACACTGGCGGTATCGTTCGTGACCGTCACGTTGTGCACGAGGACATCGAAGAGGCTCAGGTCGTTTTCAATCATGAACTCCGGCCTTCTAATGTCCTCGAAGGTAGCATTGTCGAGGTCACCGTTTTTGACCGTCAGCGCGATTACCGGCTCGTCCCCGAAATAGGCCTCGACCCTGATGTTCTCGGAACCGTTTTTTACCCATTTCTCAGCGAAGGTGTAGAGGGCGCCGGGAAGGCTCCCGTCGATGATGCTCGTCTCGAAGTGTATAACCGTCCAGTTACCGGAGTTTATAACGGTGACGTTCCCGGCTAAATCGGTGCCCGAGGTTTCCGTCCCGTTGGAGAAAGGAGTTTCTGCGGCGGTGGATGTCTCACCAATATTGTTCGTCAGGTTTTTGACCGTGTCTATAACCCGCTCGGGACTCAGGTCGTCTGGAATCTGAAAGTCCCAGTTGAGGTACAGGTAGGCACCCGCGATTAGGAGGAATATCAGGAGCAGCTTTCCCTTCATATTACCCCCTCCTCGTAGAGCCTGTTGAGGTAGAACCGTATCCTTGCCTCTTGGTCATTAAAGTCGCCCTTGGAGTTCCTGTTCATCATGTTGACCCTGTGCATCCCCGTGGTGGTGTCCCTCATTTCGTCAATCGTGTTCCTGATGATGTCGCGGTACTTCATGCCGGCCTTCTTGTAGCGGATGGCAATCTTCGCGGTGGTTTCGAACTCCCACCTGTAGTCCTGAGCTAAGGTCTTCTTTATGGCAACTCCCATCGAGTTGAGAACCACCTCGATCGGCTTCGTCTCAATTTTCGATGGAACGGCGTTCTTGTAGGGAGACATAGCCTTCTCGCGGTTCTCTATGTCCGACATGTCGTTGTAGAACGAAGCACTCTTCTCGTCCACGTGCAGGTCTTTGGCAGTCTTCTTCACCGCCTCGCTATCGGAGAAGATGTTGACGTCCTTGTCGGCCTTGAAGTAGTCCTTGAAGAGTCCCAATGGTTTGGGGAGGTAGTTTGCCACCTGGTCGATGAAGGTATCGAGGGCCTTGTTGCCGTAGTATTTGGCCTTCCAGCCAAGGGCCGAGCTGTCTCCAGAATAGCCCGGGTTTGAGTTGATTACCCTGATAACGTCTCCCCTCGGTGTCTTAACGACCACAAAGCTTCCCCACTTTTCGCCAAGAGCTTTGAGTCCCTCTTTGGTTTCCGCCATTCTTTTAGCAGCATCTGGACTCAACCCCTTGGGGGGAACCTCCGGGCTTTCAGGAACGGCCACCGATGAGTTAACCGGAACCCTAACAGTGCTGTTGGGGATTCTGCTCAGATAGAGGTTGAGCAGAACCGGGGCAAGGCCCTCAAGGTTGCAGGCGTTCGCCCCAACCAGATATTCAACCTTAGCACTCACCAAGTAGTGGTCGTTGGCGAGGACATCGTAGGTGTGGGTCACCCCCGTGAAGCCGGTTCCGTCGAGGTACCTCTTGCCGCAGAAGGACTTCAGGCTGACATAGTTCCTTCCAGAGTCGAACTCGTAGTGGCAGAACTCCACGCCTATTTTCTGCCCGTAGTCATCTGTCATGTCGTACTCGTAGTCCGTGTAGTTCGGCAAGTCTTTGAGGAGCCCATTAAACAGCTCAACGGCCTCGTTATCGGTGTAGTAGGTCGCCGCCACCCGAATGTAGTTGGTAACATCCTGGCTGTGGTTGGCGCACATGAAGTCCTGGACAAAGTTGACGAAGTTTGAACCCTCCCAGCCTCCCCCACCCTGGCCGAAGGTGAGTATCAGACCGAGGGATTCGGCTTCCTCCTTCGTTATCGAGGGTAACCGATCCGGAAACTGGGAGGCGGAAACGGGCAAAGCTAGTAGGAGCATAACTCCGAGGAAAAGGGCAAGGTTCTTTAACATCATGTCAACCTCCGAAGGAGCCCCAGAGACCACCTCGCGAGCAGGAGGAAAACTATAACTGCCCCAAGGAGCAGGAGAAGCCCAAGCAGTGGGGCAAAAACGTTCAAGCCCGTGAGGGGTTCCGAGGGCATCTGATCACTTCCGGGCAAAACCATCTCGCGGAAAAGAAAAGCGGGACAGGCTCTGCGTTGATCCTTTCAACGAATTACGCAGTTATGGGTAATAAGACTTTCGGAAAAGAAAATTCAAGTGAGGATTTTGTAAACAAAATTTTCTTCAATGGCGAAGACTTTTCGCCAGCTCGACCAGCTTCATCGCCCTCTCAAGCGAGACCTCGTTCTCGACCTTTCCGTCCCGCTTGATCCACGTACCCACTATGAAGCCGTCCGCAAACTTCCAGAGCTCATGGAGGTTGTCGTAGGAGGTGCCCGAACCCACAACCACCGGCACGGGCGAGACTCTCTTCGCCAGGGCGAGCTTTTCAACGTCAACGGGCTTTCCGGTTGCCCTGCCGCTGACAACTATGGCATCGGCGAGACCGCGCTCGACGGTGTCCCTTATCGCGTCCTCGAAGTCGAAGAAGTGGACGGCGTGCTTGACGTGGACGTCCGCGAAGACCTTTATCCCGCTCGGGAGGAGCTTTCTGAGCCTTGCCAGCTCGTGGGCGATGCCCTCCATGAGGCCCTGGTCCGTGTAGGCAACGCCGCTCAGCACGTTCACCCTTATGAAGTCAGCTTTAACCGCGTAGGCTATGGAATAGGCGGCAATTCCGTCGTTGCGGAGGACATTTATTCCCAGGGGCAGGCTCACCTCGTCGCGGATTGCCTTGGCGACGGCTGTGAATGCCGCGACGGTCGTCTTGTCCACGTACTTTGGGAACGGAACATCACCGAAGTTCTCGACCATTATCGCATCGAAGCCCGCCTTTTCAAGGGTTTTCGCGTCATTAACGGCCAGCTCGATGACGTTATCAATGTTCCCGTCGTAGAGGTAGGAACCCGGAAGGGGCTTCAGGTGAACCATGCCTATGAGGGGTTTCTTCTCGAACTGCATAACACCACCAATCCAAGGACGACCCAGCGATAGTTAAGGGTTTTGGAGGGTTGATGCATCGATGACCAAACTTTTACATCAATGAAAAGCCTTATATAACCCACGGGAGAAGTAGAAAATATCATGGCGAGGCGGAAATACGTCTCCTTTCTCACCCTCACACTGCTCTCCCTCCTCCTTACCTCCGTCGTGCTGGGGCCAGCCCTCATCGAGGCACCCCCCGGAACCAAGAGCATCGAGGATATACTCTCACCAAAACTTCCGCCCGGAAACGAAACCAACGAAACCGGGCCGCCGGTGGAGATTCCGGTATCGCCTCGCTTTGTCCTTCTCGTCACCGGAGCGGCGCACACCCACTACCTCAGGCTCAACGTCTACACCGACTACGTGGACGGAAGGTGGCTGACCAGAAACGCCACTAAGATTCCGAGCAATGTCCTTGCCCCCCCTGAGATAAAAGTCCCCCACCACAGCGAAAGTGACAGAATAACTGTTGTATCGTTTCTGCCCCTTAGGGGCAACCTGTTCACGTCGCTCTACACGACCCGCGTTGACGGTGCCGGGGCAGAGGCCATCCCCGAGTACAACCTCTTCAGAACCCCCCTGAACGTGACCACATACTCGTTCTCCGCAGTCAGCTACACATTTGACTGGCCGTATCTGGTGAACCTTACCGCCGGGAACCAGACGGAGTACCTCTCAGCCCCCAACGACACCCTGCTCGTGGAGCTGGCCAGGACCATAACCCTTGGCTCCCGCTCCGACTACGAGAAGGCCCTCGATATAGCCAGATACCTCGCCAACAACTACAGACACGTGGAGAACGCGACCCCCCCAGCAGGTGCAGACAGGCTGACATGGTTCCTGTTCGAGTCAAAAGCGGGTAGCTCTTACGACTTCGCCTCGGCCTTCGTGGTTCTGGCCAGGCTTAACGGCCTTCCCGCGAGGCTCGTTGAGGGAGTCTACATCGATGCAATCCCCCAGACCCAGGTGGTGACCGAGAAAAACAGGCACTTCTGGGCAGAGGTTTACTTTGAGAACGCCGGCTGGCTGGTCTTTGACCCCCTGCATCCGGACCAGAACGTTTACGTCCCCTTCGAACTCGATGTCTCGCCGCCGAGGATGACCCTCGACACCGGCTCCTCCGGAACGGTTACGGTGAAGTTCGAGAGGGTCGCGAGCGGGACTAACTCAAGCGTCACCGTGGACGTTCCTACCCTCGGTAGGATAGCGGTAATCAACGAGTCGGGGATATACAACCTGACTGTGGGGCCCTTTGGGGAGCCCGGGTACTACCCAGTCATGGTCAGGGCATTCACGAAGGCGGGAACACCGGCCTCGGTGCTCCGTCTCACCGCAGTTACAGTCCCGGGTGAGATAACCGTCATCCCGGACCAGGCCGCGGTTGGCCTCCTCAAGGAGAGCCAGATCATCCTTGGACTTCCGATACAGGGCGCCACCCAGGACGTGAGGCTCAACACGACCTCTCCACTGGTTGAGACATGGTTCTGGTGGGGAACGCCCGGAAGCGAGACCGGGATATACGTCCGGCTGGCTTCGCCTCTCAGATATCCCCTCGGATGGCACGTTGTGAACATGACCGTGACGAGCGGCGCAAAGAGGTATCCCCTCCACATCCCGGTCTTTGTTATGGAATCCACCGCGATCAGTGTGGATATCCCCCATACCCTGACGGCGGGTGATTCTCTCATCATAAACGGCACGGTGAGCGGAATCTCCACCGGAAGCGCCCCACCGCTGGGAAGCATCGTGGTGCTCCTGAGTGACGGCGAGAGAGATATCCTGATAGGGTACGGCAACCTCTCGAACGGCAGGTTTTCACTCCCCATCAGGATTCCCGAATACCTGAAGCCCATGACGAGCCAGGTGAAGGCCTACTACATCGCACCCCCCGGGTATCCGTACCTGTTCTCAAGCACCACGCTGGTGGTCAGGATAAAGGGGCTAGCAAAGTTTTCGCTCCCCGGGCTGATTTTAGCCCGACCTGGGAACGTCACAGTGGTGGGGAGCCTTATCGACGGTGCTGGTGAGCCGATAGCCAACGCCACCGTCGCCTACTACCTGGACGGGAGGTACCTCGGAAACGCAACGAGCAGAACAGACGGCAGGTTCTCCATGAGGCTGGAGATTCCGGGGATAGAACAGCACGCGCTGACCCTTGAGTATCCGGGAAGTGCCAACTATTCCCCGGCAACCATGAACGTCAGGCTCGCAACCGTTGAACTCGACGTTCCAGATAGGGTAACCGGCGAACTCGGAAAGCCCATCAGGATCAGCGGCAGGGTTATCGGGATTGAAAACGCCACGCTAAAGGCATACGTGTTCCCGGGCAAGACCTACACCATCAACGTCGTCAACGGGAGCTTCGATTTCACCGTTGAGCCATTCCAGACGGTCGGCGAGAGGTCGGTGGAGTTCAGACACGGCGCCAGCATTCTGAAGCGGATAACCGTTGCTGTGGTCTCTCCCGTGAGGATAGAGCTGCTCACATCGGAGGCGAGGGGCGAAAAAACCGCCCGGCTGAAGTTCCGGGTCGTGGATTCGGTCAACGACCCCGTCAGCGGGATATACTTAAACGTTAGCGTGGACGGCTTTGTGATGCGCGTGATGACCAACGGCTCCGGAATAGCCACCCTCGACGTCCCCGTGCCGGAGAGGGAAACCAACGCGACTGTGACGGTTGCCTTCGACGGCTCCCCCTACTACCTGCCCGCCAGCGGGAGGTTCTACGTCATAATCTCCAAAAAGCGGAAGATCCCATGGTTCTACATCGGTGTGATCGTGATAATCGGCGCTCTGGTGGCCAGATACAGGCTCGTGAAGAGAAAACCCGAGGAAAGAAGGCGGGATAGGATTCTGAAGATAATATTCAACAACGGCATACCCCTGTTCCAGGAGGGCGAGAGCATGGAGATAAGCATAGAGTGCGACGGTGAGCCCGAGCTCTACGTAGATGGAAAACCCGTTGGAAAGGGAAGGGACTTCAGGTTGACCCTGCCGCTGGGAGACCACACGATAGAGGCCAGGTGCGGCGACCTCGTGGAGACCGCCAGAGCTAGGATACTGCCCAGCTACAACGACGCCGTCGTGGAGTACTACGAGAGGTGCTTCCTCCCCTGGGCGAAGGGCGTGGGGGTGGACGTGGACGAACTGACGCCCAGGGAAATAGCTGAGACCCTCACGGACATGATGTACCCGTGGGAGCCGGTAGACACCCTCACATGGATATTCGAGAAGGCCAAGTACAGCGGGAGGAGGGTCTCACGGGACGAGTTCATACGGTTCTACCGCTCGGTGCTCGAGGTAATAGGAGGTGGCTGCGTTGTTTAAGTTCAACTGGGGAAGAATCGCGATATACATCGGTGCCCTGACGCTCATATACGCCTTCTCCACCCAGATGGAATGGTTAAAAGCCCTCCTAATGCCTGCAGTGATAATCGCCCTGTTTTTAACTGCCGGGGACGTTGCCGGAGCGATAAAGGGCAGCAACGAAGCCTTCGCCCTCAGGCTCCTTGGAGTAACCCTCGCGGCGCTTTTCCTGCCGACCGAGTGGAACGTTCCCGCGGCCATGATCGTGTTCGGAGCGGGGACTTCTGTGATGGCACCGAAACTGGAGAGCCATCCCCGGTTCATCAGGGGGGCGGGGCTTTTGATAGGCCTCTACGGCGTCTCAAGGCTTCCCCCTCTCGGAGCGATTGGGAGCGTCTTCAGCTACGCGGGCCTTTTCCTGTTCCTCGGCTACTCGATAGCCGAGCTCGGCGAGAGGTACCCGTGGACCGAGCCCGTTGAGAGGAACCTGCTCGGGCTCGGCGCCCTCGGTGCAATCCTCGGGCTCTACACAGCGGTGAGGGGAAGCCTGAGCGAGAGCCACCCGGAGATTGTGTTCTACGGGGAGTGGCTGGTTCTTCTCCTGGGCGTCATCGCGGCTGGAAGCATGGTCTATTCCTACATAAGCGAAAAAGACCCGGAGGCGTACCTCCTTTCCCAGTGGAGAAAGCACGAAGCAAAAACTGTGAAAAAGCTCGGCCCCGAGCTCGCGGAGGCGAGTAAAGCCGTCGAGGACTTCGTGGTGCGCGGAAAGAAGGCGGCACTGGTGGCGTTCATAGCCTACTACGGCTCTCGGCTCTTCGATGACAGGAAGCGGTTCGAGGCACTCATAGGAAAGATAGCCGACTACAGGGGCAGGCAGACCTCCCGGCTGACGCCGCTCTGGATAAGGCACGCCTACGAGCGGAGGGAGCTGGAGAGGAGGATTAGAATCGTTGAGGAAGTTTTTGAGGAACTGAGAACGCTCATGGGGTGGGAGTCATGATGGAGATTAAAGAGGCGTTTGAGACCCTTGAGGAGATCGTCGACAGGATTTCCAGGGTGTATATTGGTAATGAGGTTGTTGTTAGGAAGACTTTGGCTGCCGCGCTGGTGAATGGGAATGTGCTCTTCGAGGATTACCCTGGTTTGGGGAAAACCCTCTTAGCCAAAGCCTTCGGGAAGGTTTTGGGCTTGAAGTACACGCGCGTCCAATTCACGCCAGACTTGCTCCCAGCAGACATCTTAGGCACTAAAGTCTGGCGTCAAAACCTCGGAACCTTTGAGCTCATCAAGGGGCCCATATTCACGCACGTTCTACTGGCGGATGAGATTAATCGAGCGCCACCAAAGACTCAGTCGGCTCTTCTCGAAGCCATGGAGGAGAAGCAGGTGACTATCGAGGGTGAGACTTTTACTTTGGAGAGGCCGTTCTTCGTGATTGCGACTCAGAATCCAATTGAGTTCGAGGGGACTTATCCATTGCCCGAGGCTCAGCTCGACAGGTTCCTCCTCAGGCTCCGCGTTGGTTATCCGAAATCGCTTGAGGATGAGGTTGCCATTCTTGAGGCTCGCTTGTCCTGGCGGAGGGATGATCCGACGGTTGACATGGAGGCTTTGATCGATCGGGAGACTTTTGTGGGCATGCAGGATTTGGTTGAGGAGGGAATCTTCATCAGCCGGGACTTGTTGAAGTACATTGCCGAGTTAATTCGGAATGCTCGGGCTGATGAGCGGGTTGAGGCTGGGCCGAGTCCTCGTGGGGGCATTGCTTTGATGAAGGTGGCTAAGGCTAATGCTTTGCTCGAGGGGCGGGATTTTGTTCTGCCGGATGATGTTAAGGCTTACGCGGTGGATGCTTTGGCTCACAGGATTGTGGTCAAGCCCGAGTACGCGTTTGAGGGCATAAGCGGGGAGGAGATTGTGAGGGAAGCCCTAGAAAAAACACCCGTACCTAAAGAGGCGGGGGAGAAATGAGGAAAAGCCTAACCGGATACATCCTCTGGGCACTGCTCCTTGGGACGGCATTCCTCTCGCCGGGGATGATAGGCCTAGCCATAGTGCCGCTCTCCCTTCTCGCCCTGGCGATGCTCGTTGACCCCCCGAGAGGGGTGAGGGTGAGGAGAAGGCTCTCAAGGCGCGAGATAAGGCTCGGCGAGGAGGTCGAAATCAGGGTCGAGGTTACCGTGGAGAAGGGGATTGGACTGGTCGTCGTCAGGGACCCGCTTCCAAAGAACGTCGCCCTCACATCGGGGAACAACGTAGGGGTCTTCTTCAAGGGCCTGAAGCCGCTGAAGGCGGAGTACACCTACCGGATACGGCCGATGCTCAGGGGATTCTACAGGCTGCCGAGGAGCGAGGTGACCACCAGAAATCCGCTGGGGACGAGGTACATCTGGGGGCTCTACGGTGAGGAACTCAGGCTCAGGGCTGTCCCCAAAGTCATCAGGGCGGTTCCGATAGCAGAGACACGGAGGAAGGCCAAGATAAGCGTTCCTGAAACAAGCTTCTCGATAAGGGGGCCCATCTCCACGGACTTCAAGGAGATAAGGGACTACCAGACCGGCGATCCGATGAAGCTCATAAACTGGAAGGCCACCGCGAGGACGGGACGGGTTCTAGTCAACGAGTTCGAGAGAGAGGGCAAGAAGACGGTCCTGTTCATAGTTGACGCCAGGGAGGCTATGAAGATAGGGATTGAGAGCGAGAGCCCCTACGAGCACGCCATGAACCTGGTCGCGTCGATGGCGCACCGCTTCCTCAGGAAGGACTACCATGTGGGGCTGTACCTACTCGGCGCCAGAAAGTTCCTGCCGCCGGCAACGGGGCCGAGACAGCTTCATACAATGGTCAGGACGATGATGGACTTCGAGAGGGTTCAAACCGAAGAGGAAAGCTTTGCCGACGCCGTTGAAAGGCTGAAGAGGATACTCGTCCAGTACAGCCCCCTAGTCATATACGTCTCCAACGTGCTCGATAGAACGGCCGGAGAGACCAAGAAGGGAGTTCTGACTGTAATGGCCGTCCACAGGGGGAAATCCAGACCCGTGGTGGTGGACATCTCCGTCTACCCGACCCTTGACCCCAAAACGGGCACGCTGATCGAGATGGAAAAGCGGGCCATAATGGCGGAGCTGGAGGGCACCGGAGCTTACGTCGTCCGCTGGCTCCCCGGGCGGGAGGAGATTGGAGAGGTGCTGAGCAAGCTGCTGGGGGAGATAAGATGAACTTCAGGGCGGTAAAGCTGGCGGTGGTGCTTCCGGCGATAGTCCTTACCTCTCTGGCGTATTCCGACGTGTTCCGCCCAGGGGACTACCTGCTGGCGGCGGCCTTCGGGACAATCCTTCTGGGAACGTTCCTCTCCAGGGGTTCCGCCAGCGGGACTGTCTTCCTCTCAACGGTTCTTTACGCGGTGCCCTACTCGATAGCCCTCTCACAGTTCCTCCCAATAGCCTTCCCAGAAGCATACAGAAACCTGAGCGAGGCGATACTGGCGAGCCCCTACTTCTCCAGCCCCCTGGCCATCTTTGCCCTGATGGCCCTGAGCATACTCGCCGACTACGTAGAGACTGCAGAGACCTGGGAGAACGTCCTAAGGGGGCTTGGATGGAGGGGAACCGGTGGAAAGACCCTGCTCTACGGCCTTCCCGTCGTCCTGCTGGCCTTTGCCCTCTCTCTGGGGCTCATGTGGCTCGGGAGAACCCTGGGCCTTTCAACAACAGGGATATTGCTACCGGTTCTCCTGCTCGTTCTCGGCGTGGCCATGGCCTATTCATCAATCGAGGGCGGGAGCCACAGGCGGGTCATGGTTGCGGTTGAGGTTCCCCCCCTGAACGGCGAGGTGGTTATAGAGACACCCGATTGGAGCAGGGTCATGCCCCTGAGCCGTTCCGCCGCCTTCGAGTGGGACACCATCCGGCTGGAGGTCGAGCTGAAGAAGAGGCCTAAACGGGTCGTCCTGAGGACAGGAGACAAAAGGGAGGTTCTGAGTCCGCTCATAGAGAGCGTTGACGGCGAGACGCTCTTCCTGCTCTACCGGAAGGAAGAGGGGAAGGAAGGTTAATATACTCCCGCATCCGAGGATAATACGGTGAGAGTCATGGGTGCAAACCTTCCAAAGGCCGTTGTCCGGCATTTAGAACCGGATGAAAAGGTTCTGTTTACCGTCAGAAAAAAGGTCAGCCTTGAAAAGCCGAAGTGGCTGGTAATAACGGACAGGAGAATAATCTACATCGATGAGAAAGTCCTCGGAAGGTACGACATGAAGGCCATACCCTATCAGAAGCTTGAGGAGGTCACCGTTGAGCTGGGCGTCATATCATCCGAGTTCCTCATAAAGGGCGAGGAGAACATAAGGCTCAAGCTCGGCTGGATGAACAAGGAGCAGGCGAAAAACGCGATAAACTCCATAAAGGACGCCCTCAACGCGATAGCCGTCGAGCCGGTAACGATAGAGGTCAAGAAGGGCCTGACCCACGAGACATGGGTTCTGAAGAAGCCCAAGGAGTTCGTGAGCAGGGTCGTCTCGGCTGGAGCCACGGTTCAGCATCCCCCTGCGCTGGAGAAGAAGGAAGACCCCATCGAGAAACTCAAGAAGCTGAAGGAGCTCTACGACATGGGCATTATAAGCGCCGAAGAGTACGAGGAAAAGAGAAAGAAGCTACTGGAACAGATTTAACCCCTTTTCTTCCAGATTATCAGAGCCGCCCCGAGCAGGAGGGCAACGAGGAGGTATGGGAGGGCGTTCTCTCCGGTGGGTTTCTGGACTGTCGTCGTTGGCATTGCAACGATGGAAGGCTCATCCCTAAGGACAACAACCGTGGAGTTCAGGAAGCCGTAGAGGGTGACGTTGAGGGGTTCAAGCTCCCCCCACGGAGAGCCGGTGTAGAGCTCCGCCGAGAATGCCGTTCCGTTGGGGAGAGGGGCGACGGTGAAGTAGTAGCCCGTCGATGATTTAAGGAGCGGCCTCGGCTCGGCCAGCTCCGACAGGTTGCCCCTGATCCAGAGGGTTCCCGAAAAAGACACATTCACAAGGCTCGCGTTAAAAGCCAACAGCACCGGAATGTCGTTCCCCGAATAGTAGCGCAGCTTTGCCGGTTCGCTGGCCTTCCTCCCGGTTTTGACTACGACGTCGAGCCACGCTTTTTGACTTTTCACCTCGGGAACCTCAACGAGTATCTCGGTCGAATTCCACGAGAGGACCCTCGCCTCAACGCCACCGATGATGACCCTTCCGGAGGAGCCGAAGCCGGCCCCACCTATGAGGATTCTCTGACCGGGCTGGGCAATGTAAGGGGTTACCGAACCTATGAGGGGTTCTTTTTGCTCCCCTTCGATGTGGAAGACGTAGAAGCCGTTGCGTCCGAGTTCGAGGGAGGCCCTTCCATCCGAAACGCTCATCTCGGCCCCGTAGAGGGCGTCGCGGTACTTTCCGTCGGGCCAGCCGAGGTTGAGGGTCAGACCCACAGGCGAGCCCTTGTTCATAACCACAAGGAGTCTATGGCTTCCGAAGGTTCTCTCAAAGGCCCATACAGAGTAGTTGGCGTAAACCGTTCTGAAGTCTCCAAAGGCCAGAGCATCGTTGGTCTTTCTCAGCTCAGCTAAGGTTCTGATTATATGGGCGGCCTCGGTGGTGTTGTTGAAGGCCATCATCGGCCGGTTGTAGGGGTCGCCCTTTCCGTCTTTGCTCACCAGGTAGCTCTCATCGCCGTAGTATATCACCGGGATCCCGGGTAGGGTCATCGTCAGTGCCAGGGCCATGTGGAAGCGCTCCACCGCGTCGTCCCGCTTTGCCGCGTTGAGGAAGCGGACGAGGTCGTGGCTGTCGAGGAAGTTAACCTGTTTGTTCGGATAGACGAAAAGGGAGTAGTAATCCTCAAGCGTTCTGGAGAGGGTTTCAAGGCTTCCCACGAAGCCGAAGGTCCTCACTATGTCCTCCCTTATCGGTATGTTGAGGACCGGTGAGACATTGGAGTAGCGGTAGAGCTCGTGAAGGTCGTCGCTCCTTTCCGGAGAGAGCGAGTAGTACTCCCCGTAGATGAAGAGTGGCCCTTTGGAGTAGAGGCGCAGATAAAAGGCCTCCAGCCAGCCGAGTTCCATGTGCTTGACGGCGTCGATCCTGAAGCCGCAGGCACCTGAATCGGCAAAGAGCATCGCCCCCTCGGTGAGGTACGAATCGACCCACGGGTTGAGCTGGTTGAAGTCAGCTAAGCCGAAGAGGTTGGCGTACTTGAGGGGGACTCCAGACCAGGTGAAAATGTTGCCGTTGTGGTGGTAGATGTCCTCCCTGATGCCCGTGTAGGGATTAACACTGGCGTTCCTGGTGTCTCGGTAGTAGTCCGTTACAAACGTGCCGTTGTCGTAGAGAGCTCCAAACTCGCCGTCCATTGCAGGGTTGGAGTGGTTGGGGACGTAGTCAACGATTACGCACATGCCCCTCTTCTTGGCTTCCTCCACTAGCTCCCTGAAATCCTTCCAGGTTCCGAAGTGCTCCTCTATGCGTTTGTAGTCGCGCGTCCAGTAGCCGTGGTAGGGGGCAGAGCCGTGTGCCATTTTGTTTATGTTGTCGTTGAGCGGAGAGACCCATATCATGGAGACGCCGAGGCTCGCTATGTAGTCGAGCTTTTCTGTCAGGCCTTCCAGGTCACCTCCCCAGTAGAGGCGGTAGCTTGTGTGGGTCGGGTCGTAGAAGGGCTCGTTGTTGCTCTGATTCCCATCGTAGAATCGGTCAACCATCACCTGATAGACTACGCCCCTCTCGGGAACACTGTAAGCTTCCGCCAAAGGCACCAAGAGCATCAGGACGATAAGGGTTACCAGAACTGACCTCACAATATCACCAGGAGTGATAAGAATGTAGCCTTAAAAACTTCACGTTCCCTTGACATCCTTGAAGTTCAGGGAAACGACCGCCCCGAGTATCTCGTCACTGGCTGCCTTTATTGCCATCAGGCGGTAGTTACCACTCTCAGCTTCCCACCGGAGTACGGTACTCGCGGTCTCCTCAAGGAGGGGCAGGAGCTCCGGGGTTCTTTTCTCCAGCACGTCGCGGTTTATGAAGTAGAGGGCAAAGCGACTCTTCCTTCCGACAAAAGTCGAGATGTTGCGGACGAGCCTTATCACGTCCTGCCGCTCAAGTGCCACGAAGAGCTTGTGTATCCCGAGAACCGGGTTGCACACTACCTTTTCAGGCACGACCTTGTCGTATATCTTGCCGTAATACTTGAAGTCGAGGGAGTACTTGTCCACCTCCACCCTTCCGACGACGTTGCCAAACTCCCTGCTACCGCCTATCTTTATCACAGGAATCTCCATTAAATCATCCGTATCCAGCCCCATCAGTTCAAGCCGGGTCACGTATTCGGCGAAGGTATCGGAGATGTCATCGATGAGAACCGGGTGGCCGGCATTCGTGCACCCCCTGCAGATCAGGTACAGAAGTATTTCCGGGGAGGACACCGAACTGTACTCGACGAGCACAGTCTCACCGGGCCGGATATTGAAGAGTATCACGTCAATCCCGCGGTATGCCATACACACGCACCCAAGTAGCTTTTAAGACGTGTAACTATAAAAGCTTACCTAGGAAAATCGAAATTTACACGAGCTTGGCAATGCCAAGAACCCTCGGCGAATAAAATGAGCCTTTTCTGTAGACTTTACGTCCTATTGCGTTTAGAGTGCGGAGGAACCCGAAGGCGTTTCCAACGAGCATGTTGTCCCGGAACGGTATGACATCTCCGTCCTTGATAATGTAGCCCAACTCAACGGTCAGCGAGAAGTCGCCGCTGACCGGGTTTGCAGTGTGCTCGCCGAAGACCTTCTTAACAACTACGCCCTCAAACTCCTCCAGGTTGTCCCTTCCTGCCCCAACCACCACGTTGCTCGTCCCGATATGGGGCATAGTCCTGAAGTCCCTGACAGCGTTTCCAGTGCTCTCCATGTTCAAAAAGCGTGCGTAAGTCTCATCGAGAAGGAACGAGCGTATAACGCCATCCTCCACCAGAACTGTCCTCTCGCCGGGGTTTCCTTCACCGTCAAAGGGGAAGCTCCCGACACCCGCAGGTATCGTTGCGTCGTCAATGACCTCCAGTCCCTCCGGAGCCACGTTCTCCCCCGGCTTGGAAAAGCGGCTCCTCCCGTAGTAAACACCGTCGCCGAAGAGGTTCTCAAGAAAGATTCCAAGGATGGCGCGGAATGCCTCGGGCTCAAGAAGAATCTCACCCGAGTAAGGCTCCGCCTTCCTGGCGCGATAGCTGAGCTCTGCCTCTTCAATTGACCTTTTGATGGCATTCTCAAGCTCCTCAACGGGCTGGAGTGACCGATAGGCCTGATAGTACGAACCGGAGCCCGTCCGCTCACCCCTCTTCACGGCGTAAGCAGAGACGCTCATTCCGGTGCCCCTTCCCTCAAAGAAAATTCCGTTGGAGTTCGCTATCCCGTAATTGCTGACCGCAAGGGCTATCGAACCCGAGAGGGTCAGTGAGTCATCTTTCAGCTCGCGCATCTTGGCAGCGAACTCCCCGGCAAGGGAATGGGCCTCTTCAAAGGGAATCTCGTCTATCCTCCCGTCGTAGAGCCCGTCAACGCGGGGCACCCTGGAGGGGGTCGGGAATCCACTGAAGGGGACCTCGCTAACTCTGGCGAGCTTTACGGTTCTCTTCACGAACTCCTCAAGGGTCTTCCGCTCGTGGTTAAGGCCGGTTATGTAGGAAAAGCCCAGCTTCCCATTATAGCCCACGCGGAGGCCTATGCCGGAGTGGAACTTCCGCTGGGAGCGCTCAAGCCTCTCCCTCTCTATTCTGAAGGAACCTCCCCGTCCCTTCTCCCAGTAAATCTCCCACTCAACGTTCTCACGTTCGAGTATGCCGATGAGCTCGTCGATCACCGCAATCCCCCCACGAGGGCCCGTGTAAGAACGTGCGGCCCGCCGTCATCCACTGGAACCCACTGACCCTTCCCGCAGTAGCCCGGGAACTCTATCCTGAGGTCATTCCCTATGGCCCGGATGTTCTTCAGGACGTCGAGGATCCCGCCCGAGAGTGCCACATCCCTCACCTGGGCTTTAATTTCGCCGTTCTCGATTATGTAACCCTCCTTGGCACCGAAGGTAAAGGTGCCGTTGGCCGTGTCAACTTCGCCGCCCTTGTCCCCTATCATGTAGAGGCCGTTCTTGACCTCCTCGACCATCTCCTCAAAGCTCCAGTCTCCGGGCTCGACGTAGGTGTTGCTCATCCTCACGAGGGGCTGATAGCTGTAGCCCTGAGCCCTGCCGTGACCGTTTGGTTCGAGGCCGAGCAAAGCGCTCGTCTCGCGGTCGGTGAGGTAATTCACCAGAACGCCGTTCTTTATTATCTCAACCCTCTTGGCCTTTATCCCCTCGTCATCGTAAACATAGGAGCCGAACTTGCCCGGAAGCGTTGGGTCGTCCACGACGGTTAGCCCCTCGACGGCTATTCTTTCACCCAGCTTACCAGCCAAGATGCTGTCGCCGTTCTTAACGGAATCGGCCTCGACGGCATGGCCCAAAGCCTCGTGGATGAAGACGCCGGTAAGCTCGGGATCAATTATGATATCGAACTCGCCGGAAGGGGGCGATTGGGCGTGGAGAAGTGAAATCGCTTTCTCCCTCACGAAGGAAGTCCAGCGGCTCAGGTCCATCCTTTCGACCAGCTCCCAGCCGGCCGTTCCTCCGAAGCTTTTCCAGTAGCTCTGCATCTCGCCGTTCCCCCTGGCAGTCACGGAGAAGCTCAGCCTCAGCCTCGGGACGACCGTCTCTATCTCGCTTCCGAGGGAGTTGAAGTAAAAGCTCTCCTTGAGGCCGTCACCGTAGTAAACGCTCCTGTTGGATATACCATCTCCACGGAGGAGCGAATCGATCTCCTTTACGAGGGCGAGCTTGTCCTCGATATCCACATCCAGAAAGCTCCTTTTTGGCCTTATCTCCGCCCTATCCCTCACAGGATCACCGAGGTAAATCCTCGAATCACCCTTAGAAAGCTTCGCTATCTTCATGGCGGTCTCTATGGCATCCCTGGCCCGGCTCATATCGTTGGCGCTCGAAAATCCCCACGCCCCGTTGAAGGCCCTGACCCCTATGCCCACCTCGGTGTTCACCCCCAGCTCTTCCAGCTGGCCGTTCTGCATCGTGAGGTGTGATGCGGTAACTCGTGTTACACGTATTTCATAATATAATATACCGTAACGTCCCGCGAGCTCCTCGGCGGTTCTTAATAGATCCTCCATCCTCCCACCGATGGACATAAAAGGGATAGCGTTTATATGGGTTCCCATAGAGGAATGAACCACAAGCGTTTAAGTGTTGGGTATGGAGAGGCGTAATGAAATACTCCAGTACATCCAGAGCAAACCGGGGATAACCTTCAGGGAGCTGGCAAGGGAGCTCGGAATAGGCATAGGTGACCTGCAGTACCACCTCTACCGGCTGGAGAAGGAAAAGAAGGTGTTTTCAAGGAAGCTCGGAAAGAGGCGCTACATATTCCCTGCGGGCTTTGAAAGGGAGTGCCAGAAGCTCATCATAGCAATCTCGACCGAAACCCGGAGGAGAATCCTCCTGCTCCTCATGGAAGGCCCCCTAACCCAGAGCGAGATAGCCAAAAGGCTAAGGCTCAGCCAGCCTACCGTGAGCTACCACATGGGAGAGCTCCTGAAGCTCGGCATCATCGAGGCCAGGAAGGAGGGGAAGAGCGTGGTATACACCCTCTCATACGACCCGGGAATAATAGCGCGCGTCATAAAGGACTACCGGCCGAGCCTCTGGGAGAAGCTGGCCGACAACCTGATAGATCTGCTCACCAGCGTGGGTGATGAGGAATGATCGAAACCATACTTACAGTCACGGCACTGATCCTCGCACTGGCCCTTGCGGGGATCTCGTTAATAGCTTATAAGAAGAGCCATCTCCGCGCGGCACTCTACCTGATAGCCGCGTTCCTCCTGCTGGCAATAAAGAAGGTCATAGAGACCCTGCATCTGGCGGCGTGGATAGAAAAAGACGTGAGCATAGCCGTCGGCACACTGGAGGTCATAGTCTTAGTTCTCTTTGTTCTGGCACTTTGGAAGCGCTAGCGAACCACCATCACCGGAGGCTCTATCGAGCCAACGACCTCCTCCAGAAGGCTTCCTATCCTCGTTTTTCCACTCCTCCCGTAGGCCCCCATGACGACAAGCCCGTACTTTCCGGAGTTGGCCTCCTCAAGTATGGTGTCCTTGGCCGAGCCCTCCACGATCCTTATCGAACAGTTCACACCCTCCTGGTGGCAGACCTCAAGGAGGTTCGTCATTATGTCCTTTATACTGGTTTTCATCTCCCTCCATATCTCCTCCTCGAACTTCTGAACATTTTTCAAATCCTGGCTCAGTATCCCCATGTTGAAGGCGAGAGCCTTGGCCTCCCTCCTATCCAATACTGAGAAGAGCGTGAGCTTACCTCCCCTCCTCTTCGCTATGGCTATCGCGTGCAGGGCTGCCTTCTGGCTCCACTTCGAACCATCAACGAGCACGAGTATCCTCATAGATCACACCCCTATGTACCTTATCCAAATCAGAACCATGCCCACGCCGACCGTGCTCAGCATTATTACAAGGCCTATCTTAAGGAAGTCCATGAAGGTTATGTTGAGCCTCTCCCTGGCGGCAATACCCAGAACGACGATGTTGGCGCTCGCACCTATCGCGGTGCCGTTTCCACCGAGACAGGCCCCGAGGGACAGCGCCCACCAGAGGGGATAGACGTCCATGGAGACGCTCATGGATTTTATCAGAGGTATCATTGCCGCAGTCAGGGGTATGTTGTCCACTATGGCCGAAGCTATGGCCGAGAACCACGTGACCATCACTATGGCCTGTCCCGTCGTGTGGACGTAGCCAAGAAGCCAGCGCGCAACGTCGTCTATGACCCCGGTCTCAACGAGCGAACCAACGACTATGAAGAGCCCCATGAAGAAGAATATGGCAGTCCACTCAATCTTTTCGAGGACTTCCGTGGGCTCCATCCTGCTCCATAGCAGGAGAACCGAAGCGCCGCTGAGGGCCACGACGGCGGGGTGTATTCCAAGCCTGTCGTGAATGAAGAACAGCAACACAACGGCCAGTATCACGATGACAGACTTCCGGAAGAGGGAGCGGTCCCTTATGGCCTCGTCCTCCCTGAGCATCTGGATGGTCGACTGAATCCTCTCCATCTTCGCGGGGGTTATCCTCATGGCGTCCCGGTAGACAAGGTATATTATACCGAGGGTTATGAGGAGGTCTATGGCCGCTATGGGCCCCATGTTCAGGAGGAACTCGGTGAAGCTCAGTCCAGCCGCCGAGCCTATCATTATGTTGGGGGGGTCACCTATCAGCGTTGCCGTTCCGCCGATGTTGGATGCGAATATCTCGGCCAGCAGGTAAGGAATCGGGTTAACGTCCATTAGGCGGGTTATATAGAGGAGCATCGGCGTCAGGAGAAGGACGGTTGTAACGTTGTCGAGAACGGAGCTTACAAGGGCTGTCACTATGGAGAACAGTATGAGAACCTTCATGGGACTGCCCTTGGCAAACTTCGCCGTTTTTATCGCTATGAACTCGAAGAGGCCGCTTTCCTTGGCCGTGTTGACTATCATCATCATTCCGATAAGCAGGAGGAGCGTGCCGAGGTCAAGATACTCTGGCATTTTCTCCCAGGGGACGACCCCCATAAAGAGCACTATTGATGCCCCAAACAGGGCAGCAACAGTCCTGTGAACCCTTTCACTGATTATCAGGGCGTAGATAAAGATGAACACTGCAACAGCCACTGCTACTTGTCCATTCGGAGTCATCGAGACCACCCTAATACACTATCGTTGGCTTGTCCACGTGCTGGACTATCTTAAGGACCAGAGGGCTTATTGGGGATATCTTCGTAACTTCGGAGCCGTAGCTCCTCGAAATAACAAGCAGGTCAAACTCTTCCCCCTCCATCATCTTTACAACGTCATCGCTTTTGCTGCCTATGAACTGTCTGTGCCTGACCCGAAGCCCATGCATTTCAAGCCTTGAGGCTATCTCAGCGGCAACCCGTTCGGCGAATTCCATCTTGGCCCTTTTGAGTTTTTCAGCCTCATCCCTGCCGAGGGTCTGCTCTATCAGCAGGAGAGTCCTCTTCTCGGAGATGTAAACAACGGTAACCGATGCACCGGGGTAAGCGCTCAGTATTTCGTAGAGTTCCTCGGGTATGTTTCCAGAGAACCTGTCCACAGGCATGAGAATCGAGTGTATTTCCGGTAAAACGAACTCCTCGGGTAGGAGAAGGAACTCGCGGTAGCGCTTCGCTATCTCCTCGTATCTTCCGCCGGCAATGTTCCTGAACTTCCTGGCGATAAGCCTGCTGAATACGTCCATTGTCATCCCCAGACTGGGAAGATAAGGAGATGATTTAAGCTTTTTGCCGGTTCGTTTTAGAGGGTTGAACCATAAACGCTTTATTAAAGCCCGGCGAGCTAAAATCGGGGTGAGAAAAATGAAAAAGGCACTAGTACCGCTGCTGATACTCATGCTTCTGCTGCCATTCGCGTCATTTGCCGCAGCAGAGTGTCCGAGCGAGGGGCACACCGTCGTTCTCAAGGCGCCCGCGGTTTCAAGAACCGCCGACGGCCAGCTCATAGGTGTCGCCACAGACTTTGTTATCACAGTCGCACCGGGAACAGGTCACGTCTACGTCGAGACGTGGCCTCTAGCTGAAGTGGATATGCAGGCGAGTGCCAGATTGGCCGCCCAGATAGCGGGCAAAGTCCTCGGGGTTGATATGAGCAAGTACGACGTGTTCATTCAGATCAAGGCCGATTCTCCAATTATAGGAGGCCCCTCCGCGGGAGGAACCATGACCGTTGGAATAATCGCGGCCCTCGAGGGGTGGAAGGTCAACCCCAAGGTCATGATGACCGGGATGATAAACCCAGACGGAACCATAGGGCCGGTGGGTGGAATACTTGAGAAGGCCTCCGCGGCCCACGACGTTGGGGCCGAGCTGTTTTTGATTCCCCAGGGACAGCGCATCCAGTACGTTCAGGAGACCCAGAAGAAGGAGATTGGCGGCATAGTCGAGATAAACACCCAGACGAAGAAAGTTGACGTCGTTGACTACGCCAAGGAGCGCTGGGGACTGACGGTTGTTGAGATTAAGGACATTTACGATGCCGTTTACTACTTCACAGGACACAGGATACCACGCCCGGAGGCCCCTGCGTATATCAAGATAGACACGTCTTTCCTGAAGGACGATGCCCTCAGGGACTACGACAACACCACCGCCTACTACCAGTCAACGCTGGAGAAGCTCAAAAAGAGCGACGTTGACTACGCCACCTACACGACCCTGATGGAGGCGCTGAACGAGGCAAACGCCATACTCAATCAGTCCAAGAAGAGCCTCGAAGGAGGAATGTACTACACGACCCTGAGCAAGGACTTCCAGGCTAGGATCATCATAAGGCACGTGGACTGGTACCTGGGCGTGAAGTCTGGAGATGACGTTCAGAGGATTCTAAAAACGACGGGTTCGCAGATAAACACCTCCGAGAGCAGGGTCTCGAACATCACCATCAGGGGCACGACGATGCTCCAAGCGGTTGCCGCCGCGGAGGAGAGGGTCGAGCAGGCAAAGGCGCTCCTCCAGAGCGCATGGAAGTACTACTACAACGGCGACTACTGGGATGCAATAGGTGAAGCCGCCTATGCCTACGAGAGGGCGAAGACAGCCATTTTCTGGGCCAGCCTCGGTGAGAGGTTTGCGAGCGGCGACGTGATAAGCAGGGACGTCGTGAAGACAACTGCCAGGGACTACATAGACGAGTCCAACCTCATAGTGACCTACATAGAGTCGATGTACGGCACCGTTGGGGGCGACCTGAGCCAGGGAATTCAGCAGGCGGAGCAGTACTACGAGGACGGCAAGTACTCCGCGGCGCTCTTCACGGCGATGGAGGCGCGCGTGAGGGCGCAGGTCTTTCTCGACACACTGGGAATAGACAACCAAACGGTTCTCAAGGACAAGCTGGCGGGAATGAAGGAAAGTGCCAAAGTGGCCATAGCGATGGCCCAGAACCAGGGCATAACTCCCGTCTTGGCCATAGCATACTATGAGTTCGCGGAGAGCTACGAGCAGAGCGCCGAGGAGAACGGCAGCATGGAGGATCTCCAGACGGCAATGATATTCTACCAGTACGCCAGGGAAACCGCGAACCTGTTCCTCAGCAAGCCCAGCCAGACAACGATTCAAACGAACACCACCGCAACGGACATACCCCAGATAGTCATCCCCACGCCATCGGCAACCGAAACCACAACCCCAACCCCCGGGGAAGGCGGTGGAAGAGTTCCCGAGACGGCAATAATCCTGATAGCCCTCGGGGCTTTCCTCGTGGGTGCCGCGGTTGGTAAGAAGCTGTGAACCCCCGCTTCTATTTTTATCTCATATAGGGGCCCCTTTCCACGGAGCCCCAACAAAAAGATTTTAGGAAACACCCGAACTCTGCACTGCCGATGATGAGAACTCCCTGCCCTGAAAGGTGAGGACAACCGGCTCCCTGAGGCTACGCCAAACTCTTGAGGAACTCGACGTAAACCCTCTTCACCCTCATCACAGATTCGATGCTGACCCATTCATCCGAGGAATGCCAGTTCCCGCCTACCGGACCGTAGACAAGGGTCGGCTTGCCCAGATAGGTTCCAAAGTAGTTGAAATCGCCCACGCTCTTCCCGTAGGTTACCTCGGGCTCCCTTCCGAAGAGCGCAGCGTGAACTCTCCTGAACGCTCCCGCGAACCTGCTGTTTTCTCTGACGACGTAGGGGAGCATGTCCGGCGTCGGCCTCTCGAACTTCTCGATCCTCAGCTCCGCCCTGAGCTTCAGCCTCTCGGCGAGTCCAAGGAGCTCGGCCTTAACCCTCTCCCAGTCCTCTCCGGGTACAATGTGGCGGTCAACTATGGCGGTAGCCCTATCGGGGACGCTGAGACCGTCGGCGGAGCCTTCGATATGGAGCGTGCAGTACGAACCCGCACCCAGCCGTCTGTGGCGTCTAAAGCGAATCCTGTCAAGATTCCCCAGAAACCTCCCCAGCTCCTCGATGGCGTTGATTCCGAGGTGCGGTCTGGCGGCGTGGGCCTTTCTGCCGAGGACCTCCACCCGGACAACAAACCTCCCCCTCGCACCCAGCATAAGCCTCTCATTAGTCGGTTCGGCAACAAGCACAAGGTCTGCCGCGTCCAGCTTCCCGCTCTTTATGAGCTCCCAGGTTCCACGGGAATAGCCCTCCTCGTCACTGACGGCGGTGAATATTATCCCTGGCCTCTCGCGTTTGGGAAGCTCGGCAAGCTCAATGAAAGCGCTCATCAGCGCAGCCAGTCCACCCTTCATGTCGGCACTGCCGAGGCCATAAAAGCGGTCGCCGTCGAGCTCGCCCCAAGGGTTGCGCGTCCATCCGGGGGAAGGGTTTACTGTATCCATGTGGCCGTTCAGAACAACAGTCGTCTTCCGTCCGGGGAGGTACGCTATCACGTCCTCGCCGAAGCCATCAACTGGGAGGGTCTCAACTTTGAAGCCCCGCTCCTCAAGGAAAGACGCTATAAAGCGCGAGATTTCCTCCTCTTTTCCGAAGGAAGACTCAATGGCAACGAGGCTCTTGAGGAGCTCAAATTCATCCATCCCTATCACCAACCAGCTCCTTAACAAACTCGGAGAACCTGGCCTTACTCTCAAACTTTCTGAGCCTATCCAGCTCCCTTTGAAGCTCCCTGATGTTGTCCTCAATGTCTTGGGCAATATCGTTGAGAAGAATCTTGTTGTCGGAGGACTCAACGAGATGCCTGAGTACCCTGAGGCTAAGGGACTCAAGCTGAATTGCATCTTCAAGTACTTTGGAGTAATCCTGAACGGTCTCAACGTCAAATTTCAGGGAGATGTCATGGCCTCGAATTCTTGCTCCTGGATACATCTCCATCATAATTGAACGTATGCCCTCAACCTGTTTCCTCTTTTTCTCAACGAATCGGGAGAACTTTATCCTGCCATAGTCCTTTGGCAGGGAATCCCTCATCAGGATGTAAAGCCCAAGAACTGCCTCAGAAAGCTCAATGAGGTAAGAAAGAACTTCAGCGGGAGGAATTTTAGAGACATCCCTAAAAACGCGGAGCAGTTCATCCACCTCCGGCTCCGAAAAGAGTTCAATGCCTACCATCCCACCACCTAAAGGGGTATTCAGAAATAGAGCGTAAAAAAGTTTTGCTGGTGGACCGGGCGGGATTTGAACCCGCGGCCTCCGCCTTGCGAGGGCGGCGCTCATACCAGGCTGAGCTACCGGCCCACACCCGGTTATATGGGAAGCGGGGTGGTTTAAAAAGTTTTGGTCTCAACGCGGGGAGTGATACACATTTTTGAGTTCAATTTCCACTGGAAAAGAAGGGTTTTTAACTTTCGCATGCCAATCAAACCCGGTGGTCTGATGGACGCTCTCAACTTTCATCGGGACAACTTCCCCGGCAACGGGAAGATAGAGGTCATTCCAAAGGTTCCCCTCACCAAGGAGACCCTCAGCCTAGCTTACACCCCGGGTGTGGCGGAGGTTTCAAGGAGGATAGCAGACGGAGAAGACCCCTGCGAGTACACCAACAGGTGCAACACGGTCGCGGTTGTGAGCGACGGAACGCGGGTGCTGGGCCTCGGCGATGTAGGCCCCTCTGCGGCACTCCCCGTCATGGAGGGAAAGGCGCTCCTCTTCAAAGCATTCGGTGGGGTGGATGCTTTCCCACTCGTTCTGGCCGAGAGAGACCCCGAGAGGTTCATCGAGGTCGTCAAGGCAGTTTTTCCCTCATTCGGAGGGATAAACCTTGAGGACATAGCCTCCCCAAAGTGCTTCTACATTCTCGAAAGACTTCGCAACGAGCTGGACATCCCGGTTTTCCACGACGACCAGCAGGGGACGGCTTCGGTTGTCTTGGCGGGTTTGATGAACGCCCTGAAGGTAGTCGGCAAGAGGCTGGGGGAGATAAGTGTTGCGCTCTTCGGGGCTGGGGCGGCGGGCTTCGCAACCCTCAGGCTCCTCGTCAAAGCAGGGGTCAAACCGGAAAACGTTCGCGTCGTCGAGCTGGTTGACGGGAGACAGAGAGCCCTAACGCCCGACTTACCTCTGGAAAAGCTCTTCCCATACAGGGGCGAACTCCTCTCCAAGACGAACGGCGAGGGAATCGAAAGCGTTGGGGAGGCGGTTAAAGGTGCCGACGTTCTAATCTCCTTCACGAAGCCGGGCCCCGGCGTGATAAAGCCGGAATGGATAGGGCTCATGGCGGACGATGCGATAGTCTTTCCGCTGGCGAACCCAACTCCCGAGATACTCCCGGAGGAAGCGAAGAAAGCCGGGGCAAGAATAGTTGCAACGGGAAGGAGCGACTACCCGAACCAGATAAACAACCTTCTCGGATTTCCTGCGATTTTTAGGGGAGCCTTGGACGTGATGGCCAGAACGATAACAGACGGCATGATAATCGCCGCATCAAAGGCGATGGCCTCCGTCATAGAGCCCAGCGAAGACGAGATAATCCCATCCCCGTTCCATCCCGAGGTTCACCCGAAGGTTGCCAGAGCAGTTGCGGAAGAGGCCATCAGAGAGGGCCTTGCAAGGGCCCAGGTCAGCCCGAAGGAAGTGGAGGAGAATCTCAGGCGGTGGAGAGAGTTCTACCTGGAGAAAATCGCGCCCCTCGGATGGCGGTAGCCATATAAGCCCCGCCGCCGTAGGTTGAACAATACGCGGCGGGGGTATATTTATGAAGGTCGTAGAACCCACGGTTGCCGTCGAGGCCGTCCCCGATAAAGCTGTCATAGCTGTTTCGGGCTTCAACCTGCTCGTTGCGCCCGAGTATCTTCTCCTCAAGCTCTTCGAGAGATACAGGGAAACCGGACATCCGAAGGGGCTCTTCCTTGAGGTAAACCCCATCCCAACCGCCCCGGGCAGGGTGCTTGACAAGATACTCGAAGAGCTCTACCGCGACGAGGATCAGGATTTCTTAGCTGGAATGCTTGTAACCTATCCTGGCTGGTCGCCCTACATCCAGAAGCTCATAGAGGAGAACAGGATAGAGGGCTACACGTGGTCGATAGGCACCGCCTCGTGGTTCTTCAGGGAGGTTTCGAGGGGTCTGCCCGGCGTCCTCACAAAAGTCGGTCTCGGAACCTTCCTCGACCCGAGGGAGGACGGAGGCTACCTCAACGAGCTGGCGAGGAAGAGAAAACGATGCCGGATAGAGATCATTGAAATCGGCGGCGAGGAGTACCTGTTCTACCGTGCCCCGAAGCCAAACGTGGCCCTCATCAGGGGCACGACCGCGGATGAGATTGGAAACATCACAACCGAAAAGGAGGGCGCCTTCACGGAGATACTCAACCTGGCTCAAGCGGCAAAGGCCGAGCCGGAAAAAGGCATCGTCATAGCCCAGGTGGAGAGAATAGCAAGGTATCCGTCTCTCAATCCGCAGAACGTTAGGGTTCCAGGCCCGCTCGTTGACTACGTGGTCGTTTCTCCCCAGGAATACCACAGACAGAGCGCCAACATCACCTACGACCCCAGGATCTCGGGAGAGGTCATACCTCCGCTGAGCGCTGGCGGAACCATGGAGCTGAACACCAAGAAGGTCATAGCGCGAAGGATCCTCTTGGAAATGATTCAGCTCGTCAAAAGGCTCAAAAGGCCCGTCCTGGTCAACCTCGGCATAGGAATCCCTGACAGAGTGGCCGGGGTTGCCATAGAGGAGGGTATTTCAGAGTGGGTGTTTACCACCGTTGAATCCGGGCCCTTCGGCGGAATAGCCCTCGGCGGCCCGGACTTCGGGGCATCCATAGGGCCCTTTGCGATAATCTCTCAGCCGGACCAGTTCGCCAACTATGAGGGCGGCGTCATAGACGCGGCCAGCCTGGGCTTCATGCAGGTGGACGCGAGGGGCAACGTGAACCCGTCGCTCCTCCCGGGAAGGCTTCCCGGCCCGGGCGGATTCCCTGTGATATCATACGGCTCACCGCGGATGTTCTTCGCGGGGCACTTCACAGCAGGAAAGAAGGAGCTAAAGGTGGCCAACGGAAGGCTTGAGATAGTGAGGGATGGAAACATCAAAAAGTTCGTGAAGGAGGCCTATAAGGTCGTCTACAATGCTCCTCTCGGCCTGGAGAGAGGGCAGGAGGTCGTTTACATAACCGAAAGGGCAGTATTCAGGCTTACCCGGAGGGGCCTCGTGCTTGAGGAACATGCGCCGGGAATAGACGTCGAGAGGGACGTAATCGCAAAAATGGAGTTCGAGCCCATCGTGAGCCCAAAGCTCAGGGAAATGGACGGGAGGCTCTTCCGGGAGGAGCCGATGGGGCTGAAGGACGAAGTTTAGCGATAGAGCGAGTTCCCACGAGAATCTATGGCCACGAGCACCGGAAAATCCTCAACCTCAAGAACCCACACCGCCTCCGGAATCCCCAGCTCCTCCAGCCAGAGGACGTCAACGACGCGCTTTACGCTCTTGGCCGCGAGTGA
Organism: Thermococcus thermotolerans; assembly: GCF_024707485.1. NCBI lineage: Archaea > Methanobacteriati > Methanobacteriota > Thermococci > Thermococcales > Thermococcaceae > Thermococcus > Thermococcus thermotolerans. Next base: position 1,806,664 of record NZ_CP102602.1, on the reverse strand, counting down.
GCCGGCTCCCCCGGTGAAGGAGAAGTAAACGGCGCGGTCTTTGAATGGCCCGACATCCATGCCGCCCTTCCCTATTATCCCGCGGACGCCGAGGGAGAGGATTTCGTCCAAATAGCGGTTCATCCTCGCGCTCGTCGTCGGTCCGGCGGAGAGTATCTCATAACCATTGGATGTTTTCCTCACCACCGGCCCGCAGTGATAGATAACGGCCCCGTTGAGGTCGAAGGGAAGTTCTCCCCTCTCTGCCAGCTCAAGGATCTTCCTGTGTGCCGAGTCCCTGGCGGTGTAGATTATCCCGGAGAGGTGAACGATGTCCCCAGCCTTGAGCTTCAAAACGTCCTCCTCACTCAGTGGAGTCCTCAGCCTCACTGCCACACGTCCACCCTCCCGTCGGGCTTTATCTCGATGAACGCCCTCCTGTTGGCCCAGCACTGAACGACCAGTCCTACCGGAAAGCTCGCCGGATGCCTGTGGGCGACCTCTATCTTGACGTCCAGAGCGGTGGTCTTTCCCCCCATCCCCATGGGGCCGATTCCTGTGCTGTTCACTGCCGTCAGAAGTTCCTCCTCGATTTTCGCTATCCTACCATTCGGGTTCCTCTCGCCCACCTTCCTCAGCAGGGCCTTTTTGGCCAGGAGCAGGGCGTAATCTGCACTTCCACCAACCCCTATGCCCAGGATGACCGGCGGGCACGGCTTTCCACCGCAGGCCTTGACGTGCTCGACTACGAAGCGCGTTAGGCCTTTCCAGCCCTCGGCAGGGGTCAGCATCGCTAAAGCAGAGCAGTTCTCACTTCCGCCACCTTTTGGAAGAACAGCTATCCTTATTCTGTCCCCCGGAACGGGCTCCCAGTGAATTATGGGAATCCCTTCTCCAGTGTTGTCGCCGGAGTTCCTTCCGGTGAGGACGTCAACGGCGTTGGGCCTGAGGGGTATTTCCTCAGTTGCCCTCCTCGTCGCCTCGATGAGCCAGCCCCTAACCTCGCCGAGAAAAGGACTCCCAACGCCGGCCTCAACGAAGAAGGTTACCGTGCCCGTGTCCTGGCAGACGGGAACCCGGTCGGCGAAGCCGAGGTCTATTGCCTTGATTATGTTTCCGAGGTTGAAGCGCGCTGTCTCGTTCTCCTCCTCGGCGTAGGCCTTTCTGAGAGCCAAAACAACGTCGTCAGGAATCCTCGTAACGGCCAGCCTTATCGCCTCGACGATAGCCTCAATCAATTGGCATCCACCTGTTGAAGATTGAGGCCGTAGTTAAAAAGTTTTAACTTAAACATTGCACAAAATCCCGGACGGTTTACCACAATATTGGTAAACTTTGGCATTAAACTGTCCCACCATACTGGCACACATTTCAGCGGAACCGCACCACCATACCTGCAAACTTTGTGCTAAAACTGTACCACCATACCGGTAAACTTTTCCAGCGAACTTCACCAGTATGATGGTAAAGATTTGAGAGAAGTCGAAGATGAACTAAAAAGGAAGAACGGGCATCAGCCCTTCAGAATCTCAACTATCTGCTCCGCCACCTGAACGCCGGCCCTCATCTGGGCCTCGACGGTCGATGCACCGATGTGGGGGGTTAGAACCACGTTATCGAGCTTCGTGAGCGGGTGGTCCTTCGGGAGGGGCTCCTCCTCGAAGACGTCGAGGCCAGCTCCAGCGATCCAGCCCTCCTGAAGGGCCTTGACTAGCGCGTTGGTGTCAACCACAGCCCCCCTAGCCGCGTTGATAAGTATCGCGGTCGGCTTCATGAGCCTGAGCCTCTCCTCGTTGATGAGGTGGTATGTGGCATCGATTAGCGGGACGTGGAGAGTAACCACGTCGCTCTCCCTCAGGAGGGTCTCAAGGTCGACGAACTTCCCACCGACTTCCTTCGCGCGCTCTTCGTTCGGGTACGGGTCGTAGAGGAGAACGTTCATGCCGAGGGCTTTGGCTATCTTGGCTATCTGGTAGCCTATCCTGCCGAAGCCGACTATTCCAAGGGTCTTGCCCTCAAGCTCGATCCCCATGGCTTGTTTTTTCGCCCAGACGCCTTCCCTCATCTTCCGGTCAGCGAAGGCCACCTTCCTGGCGACGTTGAACATCAGGGCAAGGACGAGCTCTGCGACGCTTCTGCTTGAGGCACTAGGGCTGTTGACAACCTTAATGCCCCTCTCCTTTGCCGCCTCAAGGTCAATATTGTCGAGGCCGACGCCGGCCCTTCCGATGACCTTGAGCTTTGGAGCGGCCTCGATGACCTTCCTCGTCACTTTTGGCTTGCTCCTGACGATAATGGCATCAACGTCTCCGACGAGCCCGATGAGCCTCTCCTCATCGGGATACTCCTCGTAAAGGACCTCAAAACCGACGTTCTTTAAGACCTCGATAGCCTTTTCGTGGAGCGGTGCCGCAACGAGAACCTTCACCATGTCCATCACCTCATCCCCTTCTCTTTATTGCCATGAGCATGACCTGGTCGGAAGCGTCCTCCGCACGGTCTGCTATGTCGCCTATCTTGGTCAGTATCTGGTTCCAGATAATCTTGGCATAGGTTGTGACGGTCTCGCTCTCAAAAACCTTCCCCTTCACGTCATACTCAACGTCATCTGCTTCTTCTTCAGAGTCCTCAACAGCCTTTGCCAGCTCTATGGCCCTGTCAACGTCGCGGTTTAATGCCTTCACCGCCTCAACCAGAACCGTATAGCTCCTGATCGATGAGTCCACAAGCTCCATAATCTCGTCTTTGAGCTCCACAGGCACCTTTGGCTTTGCAAGGATCAGGGTGTGTGCCGCACTCTCAGCCGCATCGGCGACCTGGTCTATGAGCTCGCTGAGCCTTACGTAGTCACCCCTGTTTGCGGGCAGAAAAGCGCCCTCGTACAGCATGGTCTCTATGTCCCTCCTCAGCCTGTCGGCCTTGCTTTCGAGCTGGTCAACCTCCCGCTCAAAGGCCTTTGCCTTCTCAAGGTCGCCCTCAAGGTACACCCTCATGAGCTCCCTGAACGCCACAAGGGTCTCGTCCACGACCGCAAGGTGGTTTTCAATAGCCTCAAAGACGTTGCTCTCCTTACCACCAAATATGGGCATCTTCAATCCCCCGGGTTTAAGTTCAACCGCCCGGTTTATTTAGATTTTCCTTCGCCTTGATGAGTGCCCAGAGTAGTTCGTTCCTCGGAGCCTCAAGGCCTATCGAGTGGGCGTACTCGACTATCTTTCCGTGTATGTAGTCGACCTCCGTCCTCTTCCCCCTCCTTATGTCCTGGAGCGTCGAGTTGTAGTTCTCCCGCGTGCGTTCGATGGTGTCCCAGAGGAGCTCAAGGGGGTGCATCTCAAACTGGACGCCGAGCTGCTGGGCGACGATGCAGCCCTCCCTCGCTATTTCTATAGATATAGCCTCAAGGTGGGGGTCATCCTTCAAAGCCCCGTTTTTGACTTCAAGAACCGTCCCCAGGCCGTTGATGACAGAATTCACTATAGCTTTCGCCCACTTCCAGCCGTTCACGTTTTCCGTGACGTGGGTTTCCAGGCCGGAGACATTGAAAACCTCGGCGACCTTCCCGACGAAGGGGTCGTTTCCGCTCGGATACCTGCCGATTACGGTAATTCCCTTTCCTGTCCACCTCACGTGCCCCCACTCGACCAGCATTGCCCCGTTCGTGGTTATCCCACCCATAACGTTGGGGGTGACCTTCAAAGCCAGTTCCTCATTGCCCAGACCGTTCTGGATGCTGAGGATCCATGTGTCGGGCCCGATGCAGTTGCGGGCACATTCGAGGGCGGTTTTCGTCGAATATGACTTTGTGGCCAGGATCAGAAGCTGGGGAGGCTCGTCAGGCGCGTAGAGGCTTGCCTCAGGGTAAACCGTGAACTCCTCGAAGCCCGAGACGTGAAGCCCGTTCTCGTTTACGGCCCTCACCTGCTCCTCCCGCCCGATGAGCGTTACGTCGTTGCCGGCCCTCGCGAGCAAGGCCCCGAAGAGGGAACCTATGCTTCCCGCACCGAGTACGTAAACCTTCATCCCACCACCGCAAGCGTTTAAAGCCCCACCCTTAAAGCCCTATCGATGATAAGCGTTGTTCTCGTTGAGCCGGAGGGGCCGGCGAACATAGGTATGGTAGCGAGAACCATGAAAAACTTCGGGTTCTCAAGGTTAGTCCTCGTCAATCCGAACATAACCAAGGAGAGCTACGGCTACGCCGTCCACGCGGTGGATGTTCTTGAAGACGCGCTGATATTGGAGAGCTTTGAGGAGGCGCTGGAACTCTTTGACCTCACCGTCGGAACGACGGGAAAGCCCGGAAGGACATTCATTCCGCACCGAACCCCGCTCTATCCGTGGGAGCTGACCGAAACCCTGAGGGGCTACCCGGGGAGGGTCGGCCTGTTCTTCGGCAGGGAGAGCATCGGCCTGAAAAACGAGGAGCTGGAGAGACTCGACTTCACCGTAACGATTCCAACCAGCGAGGCGTACCCAGTCATGAACCTCTCACAGGCGGTGGCGGTTATCCTCTACGAGCTGGCAAAGAGGAAGCCAGAAGCGAAAGTCCACTCCCTTGAGCCCGCCACGAGTAGGGAAAAAGAAGAGCTGGTGAAGGCCTGGGAGAAACTGTTAGGGGTTCTCAACTATCCCAAAGACGCCGAGAGAAGGGAGGTCTTCGTCAAGATTTTCAGGCGTTTCGTTGGCAGGGCAGTCCTGTACGGGAGGGAGGTTCACACCCTCATCGGGCCCCTGAGGAAAGCCTCTATGGAGCTGGAGGAATGCCGTAATGCTGAGCGTCGAGAGGTTTAAGATAGCCGGTAGGACGGTGTGGATTGGGGTCTTCTCCGACGAGAAAATCCAGGGGATAACGTTCTCCCTGGAGAAGGAGCAGTTTGAGAGGAACATCGAGCGCCTCACGGGCTTTCTGAGGAGGAGAGGCGTTAGCGTTGATACAGCAAGAAAACAGAGCGAGTACCCCTCGCTTGTGATGGAGGTGATCACCGGAGAGCTCGACAACGGGGAGCTCCTTCCGATGCTGTCCTTCGAGGGTGTTACACCTTTTGAGAGACGGGTTTACGAATGGCTCACGAAAAACGTTAAAAGAGGGAGCGTTATAACCTACGGTAGCCTTGCCGAGGCTCTCAAGACCTCACCAAGGGCCATCGGCGGTGCCATGAGGAGAAATCCGTACCCGATAGTCGTCCCCTGCCACAGGGTTGTGGCTCGCGATGGCATCGGTTACTACACTCCACGGCTTGAGGAGAAGGTCTTCCTGCTCGAAATTGAGGGGGTGAAAGGATGGACAGGCTCAAAGCATACCTGATAGCGTTCGTTCTCATCGTTCTGGGAATAGCGGCCGGGATAGTCTGGTACGGCGGCTGGAAGCTGTTGCTCCAGGTGATACTCACCCTCGGCTTCCTTGGAGTCACGCTAATGCTGCTCTTCTTCACGGGGCTTACTCTCTACGCGGAGAGCTGGAAGTACGGGGCAATACTCGCGATATTCACCGCGATAAGCGGCTACGGCCTGTACCTGAGCGCCACGTGGCAGAGGTTAAACGTCGTTACTGGGATAATAGTATTCTTCATCGCAATAGTAGCCTTCGGCATCTGGTACATCAGCGAGCCCGACCTTGGACTGGTCGACCGCTTCAAGAGTCCAGAAAGCCTCGAAAGGGCCGGAAAGTACAAGCAGGCCGCCAGAAAGTACGAGAAGGCCGGCAACTACCTGAAGGCGGCGGAGATGTACGAGAAGCTCGGCTGGATGGAGAGTGCCGCCTGGGCCTACGAGAAGGCCGAGAAGTACGAGAGGGCTGCCGAGATATACGAAGGGCTGTACGAGAAGGAGAAGGACACCTACTACCTCAAGGAGGCCCACGAGTACTGGAAAAAGGCAGGCAACATGGAGCGCGCAGCCAAGGCTCTTGAGAGGTACGCCGAGGAGGAACCGTGGTTCTGGGAGGACGTGGCGAAGCTCTACGAGGAGCTAGGAAATGAGGAGAAGGCCAGGGAAGCATGGGAGAGGGCTTTGGAGTACTACCAGAAGGAAGCCCAGGAAGAGGGTGTATTCTGGGAGGACGTCGGCAACATAGCGAGAAAGCTCGGAAAGGAGGAGCTGGCTCGCGAGGCTTACCAGAAGTTCCTGGAATACTGCCTGAAGGAGGCAGAGGCTGACCCGATGTGGTGGAAGCATGTCGCCGAGGCCTACGATTACCTTGGGGAAAAGGAGAAGGCAGAAGAGGCAAGGAAAAAGTACGAAGAGTACAGGGCCAAGATAATGAGGGCCAACGAGGAGACCTCGAAGTTCCCGGAGGAGAAGGAGAGCCAGAGCTAAAAGACCCTCTCTATTTCCTCAATTTTGTCAAAATCCCTGTCGTTTGAGAGGATAACCCTTATTCCGTGGTTTTTCATCGTAGCGTAGTGAATCGCGTCGTCAAAGTCCAGATTCTCAACCCTCTCCGCTTCCACGAGAATTTCCGGCGTTAGGGACACGACTCGAATCCCCAGTTCCGGAAGTATTTCCATGAGGTTGAAACTTCTCTTCTTGTTCAGCCTTCTGAGGAGCACGTAAAGCTGCCAGACGGTCAGCGATGAGGTTATCATTGACCCATAATGTTCTTCCAGCAGTTCTGTTGCTCTGTCCGCGAACTCCGGGTTGTCGGTGAGATGGTAGTAGATCACGTTAACGTCAATGTAAACCCTCACAGCTCTCCCCTCAGGAGCTTTTCAGTTTCTTTCTCGGTTATTTCGTCGATTTCTTCACCGGTGAGGTTTTCCCCCCGGAAAATTCCCCGGTATTTCATCAGCTTCTCCCTGACGGGGATCAGAATTATCCTGCCGTCCTTTTCCTCAATGTAGAACTCTCTGGAGCGGAGCCTCCTCCGGATGCTGGCGGGTAGGTAAACCCTCCCGTTGTCATCAAGTCTCACAACTTCCACTGCCATGGTAAAGATTGGGTTTTTGGAAAATAAATAGTTTTTGGCAAACGCAATTCTTAATACACCTCTCCCATTTCCTCCAGCTCCTCCAGTTCCTCCTCGATTTCCCTCGCCCTTTTCTCAGCATAGCGCTCCATCCAGTCGAAGAAGAACCAGATCGCCAGGAGGAGCAGGGCTATGGCAAAGAAGCCGAATACTATCTGGAAGTCAGTGGGGATACTTCGAGGGATGTACGACATTCTCCCCCCGGAGAGGATTCCGCGGGGCACCTAAAAAACTTTGCCAACCTTTTTAAAATCTGGGTGGAACTCTCCTCAGGTGGTAGGGATGATGGGAATGAACCCCAGGCAGATGAAGAAGCTCATGCGCCAGATGGGCATCAAGATGGAGGAGCTTGAGGGCGTTAAGGAGGTAATAATCAGGCTCGAAAACAAGGAGATAATCCTTAAAGACCCCCTGATCACAATAATCACCGCTCAGGGGGAAAAGAGCTACCAGATAGTCCCGGGCAGTGAAGAAGTAAGGACAGTGATCAGCATCCCGGAGGAGGACATAAAGCTCGTCATGGAGCAGGCCGGCGTCGACTACGATACTGCAAAGAAAGCCCTGGAAGAGGCCAAGGGGGACCTGGCAGAGGCGATACTCAAACTCACAGAGGAATGAAAAAGAAAATCCCTCAATCCTTTTCAGCTCCCTTCTGGAAGTTTTCTATTGCCTTCATAAGCGGGATCAGGTGCATTAGAGCGGGCCCGCCGGCCATGAGAACCGCGACAAGTCCTGCCTCTATAAGCTCCTCAGGCTTTGCGCCGGCTTCGAGGGCCTTGTGAGTGTGGAGTGCTATACACCACTCACATCCTTGGGCTATTCCGAGAGCCACCGCTATAAGCTCCTTTTCCCGCGTTGTGAGGGTTTTATTGTCAATGACCTCCTTCAGGAACCTCGAAAAAGCTCCCATTTCCTTGGGATGTTTTTTTCCAAGAATATCTAGAAGTTCTTCTATTTCCCTAAGTTTGACGTTAACCTCTTCGCAGTCCACGGGAACCACCGTGAATAACTTGCATTTTAGGTTTAAAGGCATATCCCCAACTTTAGGTTGGAAACTATGCCAAAAGGATATAAAGGCCACAGTGTAGGCGGTTGTGATGAGGGCGATAGGCGTCATAAGGAAATCACGGCGGGAAAGGATAAGCCGAGAGGAGTTTGAAGAGCTCCTCAGGAGTGCCGGCTACGAGGTAGTGGCAGTTCTGGAGCAGAACAGAGAGGAGCACCCCAAGTACAACATCGGAAAGGGCAAACTGGAGGAGCTGAAGGAGCTTGTAAGGGAGCTCGGACCGGATAAGGTCGTATTCGCCAATAAGCTCACGCCGAGCCAGGCCTACAATCTCTGGAAGGAGCTGAGGGTTGAAATCATCGATAAGTGGCAGCTCGTCCTTGAGATATTCGAAAAGAGGGCCCACTCAAAGGAGGCCAAGCTCCAGGTTGAACTCGCCTCCCTCCAGTACGAGGTTCCGCTCGTGAAGGAGGCTATACGGAGGATAAAACTCGGTGATAGGGCGGGATTCAAGGGTATGGGCGAGTACCAGACGCAACAATACCTCAAGCACATCAGGTACCGGATGGGCAGAATCAGAAAGGAGCTTGAGAAGGTCAAAGCGGACAGGGAGGTCAAGAGGAAAAGGCGCGAAGAGGTCGGGTTCATACTCTTGGCCCTCGCGGGCTACACCAACGCGGGCAAGTCCACGCTCCTGAACGCGCTCGCAAGGGAAGGGATCGAAGCCAAGAATCAGATGTTCACGACCCTGGATACGACCACCAGGCGGTTTAAACTCGGCGGGAAGAGGGTTCTCGTTACCGATACTGTCGGGTTCATAGACGGCCTGCCGCCCTTCATAGTCGAGGCCTTTCACTCGACGCTGGAGGAGATAGTGAAGGCGGACATAATACTCCTCGTTCTGGACGTAAGCGAACCGTGGGGCGAGATAAGGAGGAAGTTCCTGGCGTCCATTAACGTCCTAAGAGAGCTTAAAACACTCGATAAGCCAATGATAGTGGTACTCAATAAGAGGGACCTGACCACTGAGGAGGACGTGAGGGACAAGGCAAGGAGGATAGGGGAAATAATCGAGGAGCGCGGTGTAAACGTCTCCCGCGTGGTGGCGATATCGGCAAAGCTCGGCCAGCTGGAGGAGCTGTACAGCGCCCTCGAAGAGGTCATACTCACACTGCCCAAGTACGGTGCCTTCGAGATAACTGTAGGCGAACCAGAGAAGGTTCCGCAGGTCATGGCTCTGATAAACGCCATAGGTGAGGTTCTGAATGTGGAGTACGGAGAGGAGACGCGGATAGAGGCCTACATCCAGATGGGGATGATAAAGGAACTCACGAGGCTTGGGGTTGGGATAAAGAGGCTGTCAGTTGAAAACGATTGAGAAAGGTTTTTAGGAAAAACGTTCGATAGTAATACCGGGGATGCCCGTGAAATTCGGCCATCCCCTTTTAGCACTAGGAATTGCCGCAGTGGTCGTTATCGCGGCATGCGTATCCCAGACCAGCGAGGAAACGCCCACAGAGACCATAGGCAGCTCATTCTCAGTTGGCATCCATCCCTACGAAGTTAACGGCACCCACTTCGTCAACTTCACGGTTACGCTCAACGGCACCACCTTTGGCCCCTACACATTAGAGGGTAAGGTCGGTGGAGACGTGCCGCTCAAAGAGGGCATTCTTCTGTACGCCGGCTATCCCAACGAGACCTCCAAACCCACGGAGTTCCTGCTGGTGGAGAAGTCCGGTCGGGTCGTGTGGAGGAAGAGGTTCCCAGGCTTCACAGAGTTCTGGGCCTCAACGGAGGGTAAGGGAATATTTGTAAAGCAGGGAAGCCGGAACCCAAGGATCAACCCGGTTCTCTACCTGGTAGACATGGAAACCGGGAGGATCGTTCTTTCCCGTGAACTTCCGGGTGGGGGAAGGGTGGGCGACATCGTGCTCAGGGACGGGGCGATTTACCTGGCGACGTCCACGGGATACGTTCACATGGTGGAGGATGACAAGCTCAGACTCGTCTACTTTGACTCCCTGAGCGGGGCTCAAGTGAGTGCCGAGCTCCACTTGGCCGCCACAGAGGAGTACGTGGCCGTCGCGTATCGCTTCACCAACGGTAGCGGCGAGAGGAAGGGCCTCTGTCTCTTTACCCCCGAACTGGAGAGGCTCGCGTGCAGGGAGCTGGAGAAGAGACCCAGTGGGGTTAAGATCGAGGGGAATACCGTTTACGTAATCAGTCCCACGGGAAGTGTTCCGTATCCGATAGAGGCCCTCACGGACACGGGGCAGGGGGACAACCAAAGATCCCCCACTGGAGGTACCACGATGTTTGCCTGTCCCCCGTCGCTGCGGATCTTGAAGAGAACCACAGAAGACACCGAATACTACACCCACTTCACCCTCCAAACGGGGAACAGAACGGTTAACGTGACCCTTAAAGGGCCCGACGGAAAGCGCATGTGCACCCCAGAGGGCGTTCTGGTGTACACGTACTATCCGGGCGAATCAACAGGAGGGGAAGGAGTGTTTTTTGACCACAACCTGAGCATCCTGTGGGAGCGGGAACTTCCGGCCATTCCCTCGGGCTACCAGAACGGCAGCATCGTTCTTGTACTCTCCGATGAGTACATCCCCCAGGGCTGCGTCTATTTTCTGGATCCCCTGAGTGGGGAAGAGACGTTTCAGTTCTGCCCCGACGAGTACAAGTTCTACATCACGGACGTCAAGGTTGTGGGGGAAGAGGTTTACATCGCCGGGGCGAGTCTGTTCAGCGGCGATGCCTTCATCTACGCCTTAAGGGGAAACGAGACGAAAAAAGTCTTCGTGGCGAGCGCCGGGGAACATCTTCTGGGCGTCAGAGTGCGCCTCAGAGTGAGCGGCGAATACATAAGGGTGACATACGGTCTTTCCGGATGGACGGGGGAAGCGGATGTTTTCGGGCACTGCGTTTTCAGAAGGGACGACCTGTCGGTTGTGGAGTGCACAGGTTAAACCAGTCCCACCAGCGCAAAGACCCTGAAGATGGCCAGTGAGATGAATATCGCCGTCAGCGGCGTGGCGACCCAGCCAAAGATTATGTCCCTTATCACAGACTTCTCTACCCCCTCTCCGGCGAGAAGGCCAACGCCAACGACGCCCCCAACTATGGACTGGCTTGAGCTGACCGGCAGTCCGAAGAAGTTCGCCAGGCTCACCGCCATGGCCGAGCCGAACTGGGCCGCGAAGGCCGAAACCGGGCCGAGGGCGGTTATCTTCTTTCCGACCGTGTGCATAACAGCGTAGCTGAAGGTCAGGGACCCAACGGCCAAGCTGAGAGCCACCACTATTCCGGCCGTTTTGGGCTCCATGAAGCCCGCCCCCACTATTGGCCCGGAGGCGTTTGCCACCTCATTGGTTCCAAAGTTGAAGGCCATGTAGGAGCCTCCCAGTATTGCCAGAGCTTTATAAAGGGCCTCGATCGTTGACATGCTTCCAATTCTAGAGACAACCCACGAGTAAAACCTGTAAAGGAACATCGCAAGTATCCCAGAGAGAACAGGTGAAACGACCCACGCCGCGGCTATCTTCCCTAGGGTGTACCAGTTGACGGGTGCGTGGGTGGCCAGGCCCACTCCGATGACACCCCCAACTATAGCCTGAGTTGTCGAGACGGGAAGGCCTTTCACGGTAGCTATCGTGACCCACACTCCCGCCGCCAGAAGCGCTATGACAGCCATCTCCATCGTGAGGTATCCTTCCGGAACTATGCCTTTCCCGACGGTCTTCATGACCTTGTAGCCCTTGAGGTACGCCCCCATGAGGACAAAGATAGTTATCGTCAGCGTCGCCTGGCGGAAGCTGAGTATGCCCGCGCCGACAGCTGTACCCATAGCGTTGGCGGAATCGTTGGAGCCTATGTTCCAGGCGATGTAGAATGCCACTGCTATCGCTGCGAGGGCAATGCCGTCCATGAGCACCACCTATATAGTCTATATACTGGCATGTAGTTTATAGGCTTAAAAATTTAGCGGACGAACTTTTTTCGAGAAACAATGCGCTCTTTTTACCATTGACGACTGACAAAGTTCACGCCTACCCAAAGACAGCTGACGAAGGGAGCTTAAGCCAATACCGAAACTTAAATAAATGCAATGGATGAATAAGTTTTGACAAATTTAAGGAGGCAGGAATGATGATAGAGATCCGTTTTCACGGTAGGGGTGGACAGGGCGCAGTTACCGCGGCCAACATACTGGCATCAGCCGCTTTCCTTGAGGGCAAGTACGTCCAGGCGTTCCCGTTCTTCGGCGTCGAGAGGCGTGGAGCGCCGGTTACAGCGTTTACCAGGATTGACGAGAAGCCGATAAGGATAAAGACCCAGATCTACGAGCCAGACATCGTCGTCGTTCTCGACCCGAGCCTTCTCGACACCGTCGATGTTACCGCCGGACTGAAAGAGGACGGAATCGTCATCGTCAACACCGAGAAGAGCAAGGACGAGGTTCTTGCCAAGCTCAAGAAGAAGCCTGCCAAGCTGGCCCTGGTCGATGCTACCACCATAGCTCTTGATGTCCTCGGCCTGCCCATCACCAACACGGCAATCCTCGGTGCCGTCGCCAAGGCCACCGGCGTCGTCACCCTTGAGCACGTCCAGAAGGCCATCCAGGACGTCTTCTCAGGAACACTTGGCGAGAAGAATGCCAAGGCCGCAGAGGAAGCCTTCAACAAGACCACAGTCTACGAGCTCTGATTCTCTTTCCTTCATAATCCTTGCAAGGGGTGAAAAGCGTGAACACGTTGTTTGGTGAAAGAAAAGAGGGAGCGACCAAAATCGTCCTCAAGTCGGTGGACGAGTATCCTGAGGCACCAGTTACTCTGGGGACGACCCTCACCAACTTCACCGGTGACTGGAGGACGTTCATACCAGTCATTGATGACAGCAAGTGTGTCAAGTGCTACATCTGCTGGAAGTTCTGCCCGGAGCCGGCCATATTCATCCGCGAGGACGGCTACGTTGGGGTGGACTACGACTACTGTAAGGGGTGCGGAATCTGCGCCAACGAGTGCCCGACCAATGCCATAACAATGGAGAAGGAGGAGAAGTGAGATGGCGGAGTACAAGCCGATTAGAAAGGTTGTGAGCGGCAATTATGCGGCCGCTTACGCCGTCAAGCACGCCCGCGTTGAGGTTGTGGCCGCTTACCCGATCACTCCCCAGACGAGCATCATCGAGAAGATAGCCGAGTTCATAGCCAACGGTGAAGTCGAGAACCTTGAGTACGTTCCAGTTGAGAGCGAGCACTCTGCCATGGCGGCATGTATAGGAGCGAGCGCGGCAGGAGCAAGGGTCTTCACTGCCACCTCCGCGCAGGGTCTCGCGCTCATGCACGAGATGCTCCACTGGGCCAGCGGCGCGAGGCTTCCTGTTGTGATGGTCGACGTCAACCGTGCCATGGCCCCACCGTGGAGCGTCTGGGACGACCAGACCGACAGCCTTGCCCAGAGAGACACCGGGTGGATGCAGTTCTACGCCGAGAACAACCAGGAGGTCTACGACGGCGTGCTGATGGCGTTCAAGATAGCCGAGACCGTCAATCTGCCGGCCATGGTCGTTGAGAGCGCGTTCATTCTGAGCCATACCTATGACGTCGTCGAGATGATACCGCAGGAGCTTGTGGATGAGTTCCTCCCGCCGAGGAAGCCGCTCTACGACCTCACCAACTTCGAGAAGCCCTTCTCAATAGGAGCCCTCGGAACTCCTGCCGACTACTACGAGTTCCGCTATAAGATACAGAGGGCCATGGAGAAGGCCAAGGAGGTCATCCACGAGGTCGGCAAGGAGTTCGGGGAGCGCTTTGGAAGGGACTACAGCCAGATGATCGAGCTTTACAGGACGGAGGATGCAGACTTCGTCTTCATGGGGATGGGCTCCCTTATGGGAACCGTCAAGCAGGCCGTTGACGTTCTCCGCGATGAGGGCTACAAGGTAGGAGCAGCCAAGGTCCGCTGGTTCAGGCCCTTCCCGAAGGAGGAGCTCTACGAGCTCGCCAAGAACGTTGAGGGCATAGCCGTTCTCGACAGGAACTACTCCTTCGGCATGGAGGGAATACTCTTCACCGAGGCCAAGGGCGCGCTCTACAACACCAATGCAAAGCCCATCATGAAGAACTACATCGTCGGCCTTGGCGGAAGGGACTTCACCGTCAGCGACGTCAGGAAGATAGCCGAGAACATGAGGGCCATAATCGAGAAGGGAGAGCTTGACGTAGAGGTGGACTGGTACCACCTTAAGAGGTGAGAACGATGGAGATTCCCGAGAACGTTAAAAAGAGGCTGAGCATCCCCGGAGAGGAGCACTTCTATGCGGGCCACACCGCCTGTCAGGGCTGTGGTGCCTCCCTGGGACTTCGCTACGTCCTTAAGGCTTACGGAAGAAAGACCATCTTCGCCATTCCGGCGTGCTGTTCGACCATCATAGCCGGCCCGTGGCCCTACAGCGCCCTCGATGCCAACCTGTTCCACACCGCCTTTGAGACCACCGGAGCGGTTATAGGCGGTATCGAAGCTGCCTTAAAGGCGAGGGGCTTTAAGGTCAAGGGCGAGGACGGCATAATGGTAGTCGGCTGGGCCGGCGACGGCGGTACAGCCGACATAGGCCTCCAGGCCCTTTCGGGCTTCCTTGAGAGGGGCCACGACGCGGTCTACATCATGTACGACAACGAGGCATACATGAACACTGGAATCCAGAGGTCGGGTTCAACCCCCTATGGAGCCTGGACCACCAACACTCCAGGCGGAAAGAGGCACTTCCTGGAAAAGCGGCACAAGAAGAAGGTCATTGACATCGTCATCGCCCACGAGGTGCCCTACGCGGCAACCGCCAGCATTGCTTACCCCGAAGACTTCATAAGGAAGCTCAAGAAGGCCCAGAAGATTCCGGGGCCGAGCTTCATACAGCTCTTCGCGCCGTGCCCGACCGGCTGGCGCTCACCCACAGACAAGAGCATCGAGCTTGCCCGCTTAGCTGTCCAGACTGCCTACTTCCCGCTCTTCGAGTACGAGAACGGAAAGTACAAGATCAACATGCCCTCAACGAAGAAGGAACCGAAGCCTATCGAGGAGTTCCTCAAGTACCAGGGCAGGTTCAAGTACATGACCAAGGAGGACATTGAGGTGCTCCAGCAGTGGGTTCTCCATGAATGGGAGAAGCTCAAGAAGCTCGCCGAGGTATTCGGCTGAGCTTTCCATCTTTAATTCCTCGCAAGGTTTAAGTTCCAATCTGATAACTCACCCGAGGTGATACGCATGGCCGAGAGTCCGTTTAAGGCCGAGATTGAGAGGGTTCAGAAGGAGTATAGCGAAAAGATGACCCCCGGAGCCATAGCCGTAATTCCGGGAAGCAGCGTCGTCAACAAGACCGGCTCGTGGAGAGTCTTCATGCCGGAGTTCAACAGGGACAAGTGCGTCCGCTGTTACCTCTGCTACATCTACTGTCCGGAGCCGGCTATCTATCTGGACGAGGAGAACTATCCGGTTTTTGACTACGACTACTGTAAGGGCTGCGGCATCTGTGCGAACGAGTGCCCTGTTGATGCCATAACAATGGTTAGGGAAGTCAAGTGAGGTGGTGAAAAATGCCGATTAGGAAGGTTATGAAGGCCAACGAAGCGGCTGCCTGGGCGGCCAAGCTGGCCAAGCCGAAGGTTATAGCCGCATTCCCAATTACGCCGTCCACCCTGGTTCCGGAGAAGATCAGCGAGTTTGTCGCGGATGGAGAGCTCGACGCCGAGTTCATCAAGGTCGAGAGCGAGCACTCAGCGATTTCAGCCTGTGTGGGTGCCTCAGCCGCTGGAGTCAGGACCTTCACGGCCACAGCTTCCCAGGGTCTCGCCCTCATGCACGAGATACTCTTCATTGCAGCAGGAATGCGCCTCCCGATAGTCATTGCAGTTGGAAACCGTGCCCTCTCTGCTCCGATCAACATCTGGAACGACTGGCAGGACACCATCAGCGAGCGCGACACCGGGTGGCTCCAGTTCTACGCCGAGAACAACCAGGAAGCTTTAGACCTCATCCTGATAGCATTCAAGGTCGCCGAGGACGAGAGGGTTCTCCTCCCAGCCATGGTCGGCTTCGACGCGTTCATCCTGACCCACACCGTCGAGCCGGTTGAGATCCCAGACCAGGAGCTCGTCGACGAGTTCCTCGGCGAGTACGTGCCAAAGCACGCCTACCTCGACCCGAGCAAGCCGATAACCCAGGGTACCCTCGCCTTCCCGGCTCACTACATGGAGGCGAGATACACCGTCTGGGAGGCAAACGAGAACGCCAAGAAGGTCATCGATGAAGTCTTTGCCGAGTTCGAGAAGCGCTTTGGTAGAAAGTACCAGAAGATTGAGGAGTACCGCACAGATGACGCCGAGATAATCTTCGTCACCATGGGTTCACTCGCCGGAACCGTCAAGGAGTACGTTGACATGCTCCGCGAGAAGGGCGTCAAGGTTGGAGTCGCCAAGATCACCGTCTACAGGCCCTTCCCGACCGAAGAGGTCAGGGAGCTGGCGAAGAAGGCCAAGGTCTTAGCTCTGCTTGAGAAGAACGTCACCTTCAGCATTGGCGGGGCACTCTTCCAGGACTTCAGCAGGGCGCTTATCAACGAGAAGGAGAAGCCCGTCATAGTTGACTTCATCCTCGGTCTCGGAGGCAGGGACGTCACCTTCAAGGACCTCGACGAGGCCCTCGGCATAGCCCAGAAGGCCCTCGCTGGAGAGGAGTTTGATGAAGTCAACTGGATAGGACTGAGGAAGGAGATACTGTGAGGTGAGGAAGATGGCCGTTAGGAAGCCCCCGATCACTACTCGCGAGTACTGGGCCCCAGGACACGCCGCCTGTGCCGGCTGCGGCTGTGCCGCTGCCCTGAGGCTCGCCACCAAAGCGTTTAGCGAGGCTATGGAGGAGAAGTACGGAGATCCGAACGCCTTTGCAATAGCCCAGGCCACCGGATGTATGGAGGTCGTCAGCGCTGTTTTCCCGTACACCGCCTGGAAGGCCCCGTGGGTTCACGTGGCCTTTGAGAACGCGGCTGCCGTTGCCAGCGGTGTTGAGGCCGCCTGGAAGAAGGTGGGCAGGAAGGGCAAGATACTCGCCATCGGTGGCGACGGCGGTACGGCAGACATCGGTATGCAGGCCCTCTCGGGTATGCTGGAGCGCTGGCACAACGTCGTATACCTCATGTACGACAACGAGGCATACATGAACACCGGAATCCAGAGGTCAAGCTCCACCCCATACGGAGCCTGGACGACCACTTCACCGCCGGGCAAGTACTCCATCGGTGAGGACAAGCCCAAGAAGTGGGTCGCCCTTATAGCTGCGGCCCACCAGATACCCTACGTTGCCACCGCCAGCGTCGCCAACCCCTACGACTACATCAGGAAGATGAAAAAGGCCGCCAAGATCGACGGCCCCGCATTCATCCAGGTTCAGTGTACCTGTGTTCCGGGCTGGCGCGCCCCGCCCGAGAAGAGCATTGAGATCACCAGGCTCGCCATCGAGACCGGTGTCTGGCCGCTCTTCGAGATCGAGAACGGCGACTTCCACAACATCAAGATACAGGCACCGGGCGGAGGCGCAAAGGTCAAGCGCGAGGGAGGAAGGGTCGTCGCCATCGAGTTCAAGAAGCCCATCGAGGAGTACCTCAAGCTCCAGGGCAGGTTCAAGCACCTCTTCAAGCAGCCGGAGGCAATCGACCAGCTCCGCGAGCAGATCAAAGCCATGTGGAAGACCCTCGGCGTCGAAGTCACCCTCCCGAAGCCGGAGGAGTGATTTCTCCCTTTTCTCTTGTGTTTTCCCCATGAAAGTTCTTACACAGATTTGTCCAGGAGTGCTATATTTTGAGGCAAAGCTTTTAAGCCCTTAGGGGAACCTAACCCAGAGGTGGTTAAAAATGACGATAAAGACTCCCCCAACACTCAACATAGCCGGACTCGGCGCAGATCCGCTCACCCAGAGAATAAACGAGAAGCAGAGGAAGTGGAGGTACAAGATAGCCGTGCTGAGCGGCAAGGGCGGCGTCGGGAAGAGCACCGTCGCTGTCAATCTGGCGACGGCACTGGCCAAGAAGGGCTACTTTGTAGGAATCCTCGACGCGGACATACACGGACCAAACGTAGCTAAGATGCTCGGCGTTGACAAGGCGGATGTCTTGGCGGAAAAAATGGAAGACGGCAGGTTTGAAATGATACCACCGATGAACGACTTCCTCGGACAGACGACACCGATAAAGGTCATGAGCATGGGCTTTCTGGTTCCAGAAGACCAGCCGATAATCTGGCGCGGCTCACTCGTCACAAAGGCGATAAAACAGCTCCTCGGCGACGTCAAGTGGGGCGAGCTCGACTTCATGATAATAGACTTCCCGCCCGGGACAGGTGACCAGATACTCACCGTCACCCAGACGGTAAAGCTTGATGCGGCGATAATAGTTACGACCCCGCAGGAGGTGGCTTTGCTCGATACGGGCAAGGCCGTTAACATGATGAAGAAGATGGAGGTCCCCTACATAGCGGTCGTTGAGAACATGAGCTACCTCATCTGCCCGCACTGTGGCAACGAGATAGACCTCTTTGGCAAGGGGGGCGGTAGAAAGCTCGCCGAGAAGGAGGGAGTTGACTTCCTCGGAGAGATTCCGATAGACCTCAAGGCTAGAGAAGCGAGCGACGCTGGTATACCCATAGTCCTCTATGAGGACACCGTAGCGGCGAAGGCATTCATGGAGATAGTGGAGAAGCTCGTGAAAAGGCTTGAGGAGATGAAGGGAGAAGAGAAGGAGAGCCCCGAATCGGAGTGAAGCTTTTAAGCCTGTGGTATTATCCACAGCCAGCGCGGCTCAGACCGGCTGGGGCCGAAGCGATGGGGCCGCGCTGGGCCGGGCTACATTAACTTTTTAACCAGTTCTGGGTATCTCATCGGGAGGGAGAGCATGAAACGGGCCCTCATTCTCATCGCGTTCATCCTCACCGTGGCCCTTCCCCTGGTTTCCGCTGAAACACTAGGCTATTACCCCAACCAGAGTGATTTTCAGGCGTTTCTCGACTCAAACTCATCGTACACCGTCGTTGCCGGCAACGAGAGCTGGGCAGGGGGCTGGGCGTATTACATCGACGAGAGGCTCCACACGATAAAGCCCCACGGCAACGGAACGCTCGTTCTGGTGGGAAACGTCTACAACAACCCCGCGATGGCAAGGATTTGGAACCTCACGGGGCTTCCCGCCAACGCTTCTCTTCTCCCCTCTATCGTCGTCCTCAACGACACCATCCTCATAACCGGCTCCGAGGACAACATCTACATGACAGAGCGGGCATTTGAAGGGCTCTGGAACCCTCCAAGGAGCTCGGTGGTGGCGTTCTCTTCAATCTCCTTCCTGATATTCATGATATTTCTCGTCTGTCTGAGCCGCGATAACAGCCACGCCGGGAGCTTTTATCTCCTCGCATCCTCCCTCCTCGGCCTCTGGTACCTCACCGCTGAAAGGCCTGTTCTGACCGAGGGATTCCTGCGCTATCTCCTCCAGGGATTGAAGTTCGCCGCCGGAGGGCCCCCGGACTCGCCACTGGGCGCGATAATTGGTGCAACGTTCAGGGTCGTGCCACCCATAGAGGAGAACATAGTGTTCATCCACTGGACCCTCATTCTGCTAATACTATCATTCTCATTCTATTTGGCCCCAAAGCGGGCGCGTGAGCTCGGATTCATGATATTTGGGCTCATTTTTGTATCTCCAATGTTCAGAGAGAACCTGTACCACATCAACGGCAGCACCCTCGGCCTGGCGGCCCTTGCAATAGTCCTTGCAATAATAAGCAACGTGGCGTTCTCTCCGGAGAAAAGGAAGGCACTGCTTCAGACTTTTATTCTCTCTATCTTCACGCTCCTGGCGATAGCAATAAACCCGTATCTGGTACTCATCCCTATAATCTTCGTCCTGACGTTCCCCAAGAGGCACCTACGGAACTACGCCTACCTGATGATAACCGGCATCGGAGTATTTCTGATGTACACACAGTTCGGCATGCCCCCCGGAATACCTAAGAGCATAGACCCCAACGGATGGAGATACCTCGAAAGGTTCCTCTTTAACAGCTCCCTTGCACTAACTGCAATGACCTATACGGCCCTAAAGGGTCGGAGAAGAATAAAGATGAAGGGGCAGACTGCCTTTCTGTTACTGATGACGATGGTGTACCTGCCAATAGCCCTCTTCGTGCCCCCGCTGTTCCCGTACTGCTTCATCCTGCTGGCGGCGCTCACCATCAGGATGATCCACGGCTTCACTCCCGGAACTTGATCGCCCCTATCACGGTGCCCCGGAGGTGGGGGCCTATCTCCTTGATTATGCCCGGCGCCTGGGTACCCTTCTTGAGTATGAGGAGGGTCTCCATGAGGCCGAGCTCCTCAATCCGCTTGACATCCCTTCCGTGGCCCGTCTTTATGAGGGCCTTCTCAACGTTCTCGCTTATCGTCCCAGCGATGAAGAGCTTGTCGTGGCCATCGCTGAGCCAAGTCTTTATGCGTTTTAACTGGGCGTCACTGAAGGCCAGCTCGACCTCTCTGGCCCCGAATTCAACGCCAGTCACAACGACCTCGACTGGCAGGTTGTCCACCCAGCCGAACTCCCGTATCATCTGCCTGACAGGCATTTCGCCAAAGGTCTCCTTCAGGTAGTAGAGGGGGAGAAGGGCATCCTTTGGCCTGGGCGTGAAGATTCCAATGTCCACGTAGGCGCCGTAGCCAACCTTTCCGAGGTCTATAAAGCGCCCCCGGTAGGTCTTGCCCTCTACAACGGCCTTGAGCCTGTAGGGGACCTCCCCGAACTCCTCACGGACGAGATTCGCGCTTATTTCCTCGTCCTCACCGTTGAGGCTTACCTTGACCCAGTTCTTTTTCACAGCTGAGAGCTTCCATTCAACTTCCAGATCACCAAGCAGGGCTTTGAGCTTCTTATCGAGCTTAAGAAAACCGCTCCTGTCTCCGTAAACCTTCTCAAGAATAACTACTTCCTGCATCCTCACCATCCCCGACGTTCATCCAATTGACCATTCAAACATTCTCACTTCTTCTTTCTGGGCTTCTTCCTGAGGCCGAGTTCTATCTCAAGCTCCTCTATGCGCTTCTGAAGCTCCTCAACGACAGCTGTGTTGTCGTACTGCATGAGCATGGCCCCGCATATCGGGCACTGGAACTGATAGTCCATGGCCTCGTCGAAGGTCAGCTTTGGATGCCCCGGTGTGCCGCAGTGGTAGTAAATTTCGCTGGTCTCCTCGTCAAGCATCTCCTTCAGCTTCTTCAGCTCGGCCATTTTCTTTGCCCGGATAATCTCCGGCAATCTTTTCGTCTCAAGACGCCAGTAGTAGTAATACCAGCCGGTTTCCTTGTCGCGAATGCGCTTGAACTCAGCCAATCCCTGGTCGTAGAGCATGTACAGAACCTTTCTGACCGTGTTGACCCTGATACCGGTTATCTCGGCGAGCTCCTCGTCGGTGGATTCCTTCTTCTTTTCAAGAGCCTTGATTACCTCAACGGCCTCTTCACCGCCCATGTCCATTGCAAGCTCAAGGAGCTCCTTGTTCCTCCTCCTTGCCACAATAACGACCTCCGTAGAATATTTAACCGGACTGACTTTTAGCGCATAAATACTGTCCAATAGCAAACTATGTGGCCTGGAGTATATATAGGTTTTTGTCATATTTCCAACGCCAGTGAACAGAAAAGAACGTTGAATGGACTAATCGGTGAAGTACTCATTGAGAAGCTCCTTTGCGGATGGCTTGTAGAGTTCTAAAACTTCGATGTCCTCAATGACGTTGCCCTCCCTTAGACGGAGCTTCACCTTCCCACCGTAGACTTGGAGGTCATCAAGCATGCCGTATATCGCGTCCTCAGCCTCAAGAGGTGTCTTAAACTTCATTATATACTCCTCACCCTCCGACAGAATAAGCTTGACCCAGTACTCGTTCTTTCTTTTGAAGGGACGGGTGATTTTCGGCTTAAAGTTGTCGATTATGATTTCCAAGTGCTCCACCTCCAGCCCAAAGACTTTTTGGTCTCCCTAAGGCTTTTAGGGTGCAGATTTTTAAGGGTTTCCTAGAGGACCCTTAGATTAAATGATGTCAGCTATTATTTAAACGTTATGAGACAATATTTTTATTGAAGTTCACAAACTCGATAGGGACGGGTTATGTGGGCCATAGAAGTAGAGGGGCTCAAAAAAAGCTATCCCAAGAAGATCCCCCTCCCTTTCAGGAAGGTAGAGTGGGTGGAGGCCGTAAAGGGAGTAAGCTTCAAAGTTAGGAAGGGGGAGCTCTTCGGACTCCTCGGGCCCAACGGTGCAGGGAAAACTACCACGATAAAGATGTTGACGACCCTTTTGGAGCCCAGTGGAGGGACTGCAAGGGTTCTAGGACTGGATATACGGAAGGACGCCAGGGAGATCAGGAGGAAGATAAACCTTGTGGCGGAGGGCGAGAGAACCCTCTACTGGCGCCTGTCCGCCTACGAAAACCTCAAGTACTTCGCCAGGATATACTACGTCCCCAAAGGAGAGGAGAAGGAGAGAATAGAAAGCCTCCTCAAGCTTGTAGGCCTCTGGGAGAGACGGAACGACCTGGTGATGAACTTTTCCCGCGGCATGAAACAGCGCCTGGCCATAGCCAAGGCTCTCATAAACGACCCCGAGGTTCTCTTTCTGGACGAGCCCACACTGGGCCTCGACGTGCAGAGTGCGATATTCGTGAGGGAGTTCGTGAAGAGGCTCGTGAAGGAGGAAGGCAAGACTGTTCTTCTAACGACCCACTACATGGCCGAGGCAGAGGAGCTGTGCGACAGGATAGCGATCATCGACCACGGGAGGATAATAGCCATGGACACTCCTGGGAGTCTGAAGAGGCTCGTTAAGGACGAAGAGACCGTCGAGATCAGGGTAAGGGAGCTAAACCCCAAAAGTCTCAAAGAGAGCCCCTTCAGTATGGCGGTGATTGAGGAGGACGCCTCGACCGGAACCGTAAGGCTCAGGGCCCAGGTTGATGAGGAAGACCTGCCCCGGCTCGTGGAATGGCTCGTAAAACGTGACGCCAAGGTGCTGTCGGTCGAGAAAATGGAGCCGACCCTTGAGGACGTCTTCATCAAGCTCACCGGGAGGGGGCTGAGGGATTGATACTGGCCGTTGTGGAGAAGGAATTCCGGATGTTCTTCCGCTACCCCCTAAGGGTCATAAGCTCGATCCTCGTGGGGATAGTCTTCCTCCTCCAGTTCGTCTACTTCGGACAGGCGGTTCTGGGGGGCAGATACTCGGCCCTGCTTGAGGCCTCCACGGGGATGGGAGACTATCCAACCTATGCACTCATAGGCTACGTCCTCTGGTGGGTCTCGGTTTCACCGATAGAAGCCTACGTCTGGGGCGTCAGGAGGGAGCTCCAGAGGGGGACATTTGAAACCAACGTCCTGTCCCCGGCAGGGCTTATCAGCCTGCTCTTCGGGCTCTCGCTGAGCTGGCTCCTCATGGATTCCATCCTCATGGCGATAGTCTTTGTCATGGGGGCGATAATCTTCAAAATCCCCATAACCGCGGTCATCGTTCTGAAGTCCATGCCGGCTATAGCGGCGTCGCTTCTGGCGTTTTTGGGCTTCGGCTTTGTATTTGCCGGCTTGGTTATGCTCCTGAAGAACATCGGGCCGTTCGCCCAGATATTTGAGTTCGCAATGCTGTTCCTGTCCGGCGTCTTCTTCCCCCTCACTGTAATGCCAGCGCCCATCCGGACTCTATCCCATCTGTTCCCGCTGACCCATTCGGCACGAATCGTCAGGGCACTCTTTGCAGGCGAGGGGTATTCCGCAGTCTCAGGCTCCGTGGCGTGGCTGTTGCTCCTGATACCCGCTTACTGGGCCATCGGCTACCTGCTCTTCCGGTGGGCGGAGAGAACGACGAGGGTGATAGGGTATGGCGGCTACTGAGCTCAGAGCCCTCTGGGGGGTGGCCGTTAAAAGCTGGCGCATTTTCCTGAGTTACAAGCTCTGGTTCATCAGCGATATAGCCCTCGGCTTCTTCTTCGTTGGACAGGCGCTCCTCATAGGGATAGGCCTCACCGGAGAGAGAAACTCCGAGGCCCTCCGCGAGCTGACCGGCTACTCAGACTACGTAACATTCGCCGTCCTCGGCTTCATGGTTCTGGGATTCGGGCTGACGTTTCTCAGCGGTTTCGTCTGGAGCGTTGTGGATGAACTCTACGCCGGAACCCTTGAGTACTCCTTCGCCGCCCCGATGAGGAGGATAACCTTCTTCCTCGGCAACGTCCTCACGAGACTGCTCCTTTCATTCGCGTACATGGCGGTTTACGTCCCCCTGTTCGTACTCCTGTTCGGGCTGAACTTCGACATAGTGGCGTTCTCAAGGGCCATCCCGGTGCTCCTGATCGGTGCCATCGGAATGGTGGGCATGGGTATGACCGCCGCGGGGATAGTGCTCTATCTGCGGGATCCGGGGCCGTTCATAAGCATACTGGAGATGCTGGTGTTCGCGCTGAGCGGTGCGATGTACCCCATCTCGGTACTCCCCGGCGGACTTCAGTTCCTGGCCAGAATACTGCCCTACGCACCCACAACTGAGGCAGTAAGAAGAGTCGTTGCCTACGGTTACGGGGCGGCGGCAGGGGAGATAGCGTATCTTCTGGTTCTCTCAACAGCATACGGCCTTCTCGGCTACCTGGCATATAAATGGAGTGAAAAACAGGCAAAAACCGTCGGTCTCAAGGCCTACTGAAGGGAAGCTCGATGCCCGTCTCTTTCGCGACTTCTATGACCCTCTCCAGCGGCACCACGGCGCTCCTCGCACCGACCTTCTGAACGGTTAGGTACGCCAGTACCATGCCGAGCCTTGCGGCTTCCTCAAGCGTCCAGCCGCTGAGAACGCCGTATATAACCCCCGCATCGAAAGCGTCCCCAGCACCGGTCGAGTCAACGACCTCCGCACTCAGCCCTCGGACCTCGTGCACGTTTCCGTTCTCGTCCCTCACCAGAGCCCCTCCACCGTTGAGGGTCACCACGAGGTTTTTAGCTGAGCAGAGCGAGAGGTCGAGGGAACCAAACTTCCGCCTGTACTCGTCCTCGTTCATCATGAGGTAGTCCACCTTCTCCTCTATCTCCGGAGAGAGTTCCGCCTCCCCTATGTCGAGGGAGACCGTTATCCCGCTTTCGCTTGCGAAGTTCACGACCTCAACTATGGTCTCCGGAGGGTTCGAGGAGAGGTGAACGTGTCTAGTCATCGAGAGGTACTCGAAATTCACCTCCTTCATCAGGTTCGCACCCGGATATTTCACTATCCTCTTGTCCTCGCCGCGTATCATAGCCACTGCAACACCCGAGGGAACATCGACAACCTTTATGCCACCGGTGTCCACGCCGAGCTTTTCGAAGTATGCCAGATGAGCCTCGCCAATCTCGTCCCTTCCAACGGCCCCTATGTAGCCCGTCTTCAATCCAAAGGTGGCCAGCCAGCTTATTGTGTTTGCCGCGGCACCGCCCAGGCCGAAAAAGGCCTCCCTGGCATTGACCTTCTCGTGAAACTCCGGGAAACGATCCATCAGCATTATGATGTCGTAGTTGAGGTTTCCAATTCCCACCACATCGAATCTGACCACAGACATCACCCCCTGAGTGATGTGATATGTGGGATTTCGTTAATAATCTTGCGGAAAGCCGAAAGGGAAAGATTTAAATATCCATTCCTACCCACATATGAGTAAGAGGTGAACAAAAATGATGCTTGTACTGGAGGCCTACTTCAAGAACTACCCCGCCAGAAGGAAGGTAGCCGAGTTTCTCTTTGAAAACGGCCTCAGCGTAAAGAACGGCAAGATATACCTCCGGAACGTGGAGGTTCCCATAAGCGAGCTCGCCAGGGTCATAGGCGTTAACAGGAAGATAGTCTATCACACCATAGAGTACATCGAGAAGACCTATCCCCTCAAGCTGATATTCGAGCGCCTCAACCCTCTTCCGAGCCTGATAGAGGTCGCTCCTCTGATGGGGTGGGAGGTTCTGGAGATAGAGCTGGACAAAGGAGGATATCTTCGGGGCTTTTCCGAGGTTCTCGCCCTGCTCTCGGACAACGGCGTTTCGGTAATGGAGGTTTTCAGCAGAAACCTCAGGGAGGAGCCCACAAAGCTCTACATAGTTATAGACGGAACCCTGCCGGTTGAAGTCTTCATGAGAGTCAAGGAGATGGAAGGATTCAGGAAGCTAATCCTCCACACGCCGGAGAAGGACAAGGAGCGGTTCGTCTGCAACTACTGCGAGGTTAAATACTGCCCGAGACGGGTTTTAATAGAGAGGTTTGAGGCTATCCCGTGACCCTAAAACCCTCCAGTCCCTCCGGTTCTTCCCATTTTACCTCGACGCGCGTTACCCGCGCCAGCGGCGGCCCCTGGTGGGCCCAGCCAATGAGCGTCTCAACCCTTTCCGGGTCGCCCTCGACAACGGCCTCAACCGTTCCGTCCGGAAGGTTCCTCACCCATCCGCTGAGGCCGAGCTTTCTCGCTTCTCTCTGCATGCTCCACCTGAAGCCAACACCCTGAACGCGTCCGTAGATTCTAAGGTGAGCCCTCACCCGCTCCATACCTCATCCCGTTGGATGTAGTTCCACAACCGATTTAAGCTTATCCGTCGACTCCAGAACCGGGTGAGGGGCATGGAGATGATATTCGTCTACACGACCTTCCCGGACTGGGAGAGCGCCGAGAAGATAGTAAAGACTCTCCTTGAGAAAAAGCTCATCGCCTGCGCCAACCTCAGGGAGCACAAGGCGTTCTACTGGTGGCAGGGAAAGATCGAGGAGGACACCGAAGTCGGCGCCATACTCAAGACGAGCGTCGATAAGTGGAAGGAACTGAGGGAGGCCATAAAGGAGATGCACCCCTACACCGTTCCGATAATAGCCCGCATCGAGGTCGACAGGGTGAACGGTGAGTACGCGGAGTGGCTTGAGAAGGTGCTGTCATGATAAGAAAGGTCAAGCCCCAGATCAGGGTTGTGGGTTTTGACGACGGGACGTTCTCCTTTTCTTCCAAACTCAAAGGAGAGAAGACCATCCTAGTGGGAGTCGTCATGAAAGGTTCCCAGGAGGTCGTTGGCGTTCTCTCGCGCTGGATAACCGTTGATGGGAGCGATGCAACCGATGCGATGATAGATGCTATCAACTCCTCCAGGTTCAAAGATTTGAGGCTGATTCTCCTGAAGGGCATAACCTACGCGGGCTTCAACGTCGTTGACCTGGAGAGGCTTCACTCGGAGACCGGCCTGCCGGCGATAGTTGTCATCAGAAAACGGCCGGATATGGAGGCGATGGAGAAGGCGCTGAGGAAGCACTTCAGAGATGCCGAGGAGAGGATAGACCTCCTGAGGAAAGCGCCTCCCCTTCTGGAGCTCATCCCGGAGAAGCTCTACATCCAGGCCGTGGGGATCGACGGGGACAAGGCTTCCGAGGTTATCAGGGTCACGACCCGAACTGGACTCCTCCCGGAGCCCCTCAGACTGGCACACATGATAGCGAGCGCTGTCATGATGGGAGAAAGCACACGGGAGTAGGTTTATAAGAGGGGCCGAAAAAAAAAAGAAACGGCCGATGATGGCAACAGGGTAGCTACCGAATCTTGATGTGGAAGCCGTTCCAGTCTGAGGCTAATCGCACGGCACCAGTAACACAGGGGCTTTTGAGTCCCTCATGACCCTTTCCGCGGTGCTTCCGAGGAGCAGGTCCTTCAGGAAGTTTCTGCCCTTCTTGCCTATGACTATCAGTGTGGCGTTCTTTGCCAGGGCAGTCCCTATTATCGCCTGACTTGCACTGCCCACGAGAACCTCAACGTCAAACTGGGCCTTTACGCCCTTGGCGGACTTTCTGAGGTTTATCTTCGCCACCTCTATGTTGTGCTCAAGCTCGTCAATCCTGCCGTAGTCCACAGAGTGAAGCAGGATTCCACGCTCTATGAGCTCCTCAAACTCCCTGACGGTCTTGACTATCTTTATCGAGCACTTCGAGAAGTCCAGCGCTACCAGGGGACGCTTGAATATGGTCGAACAGTCCACTGAGGGCTCAAAGCCGTCGTCCTTCTTCTGATACTTGAGGAGAAGAACCGGCCGCTTTGTCGCCCTGGCCAGGTTGGAGGCGGTGCTACCCATGAACATGGTCCTCCAGATGTTCTCACCGACGCTTGGGATAACCACGAGGTCTATGCTTTTCTCCTCCGCCACCTCGGCTATCTCTATCGACGGAATACCTATCCTGACTACCGCGTTCACATTTACCCCCTCAGCCCGGAGCTCCTCCGCGAGATCCTCAAGCTTCTCGCGGTAGATATCCTCAAGCTCAAAGGCCTCGAACTCCGCTATGGTTATGTCAATGACGTGGATGAGGTAGAGCTCCTTAACCCCCATGGAGATGAGCCTCGGGATGCAGGTGCGCAGGGCGTGCAGGGAAACGTCCGAAAAGTCGGTCGGGTACAAAACCTTCTCAAACATCTTGGACACCTCAGTATTAATTTGGACGTTGGTGCTTATTATCGTTATCCATTCAATTGGAAAGGGTTATAACGCTCAGAGCGAACTCTCAACGGTGATAGCTATGGTCAAGAGGGTTCACATCTTTGACTGGCACAAGGAAAACGCGAAGAAGGTTGAAGTTTTTGCCGGCTGGGAGATGCCCATCTGGTACTCCAGCATAAAGGAGGAGCACTTAGCCGTAAGGAACGGCGTGGCAATCTTCGACGTCTCCCACATGGGAGAGTTCATTTTCCGCGGTAAAGATGCCCTGGAGTTCCTTCAGTATGTGACCACCAACGACATAAGCAGACCCCCTGCGATAAGCGGAACTTACACCCTCGTCCTCAACGAGCGCGGAGCGGTAAAGGACGAGACCCTCGTCTTCAACATGGGGAACGACACATACATGATGGTCTGTGATTCAGATGCCTTCGAGAAGCTTGACGCCTGGTTTAACACCATAAAGAGAGGAATCGAGAAATTCGGCCAGCTCGACCTCGAAATCGAGAACAAGACCTATGACATGGCCATGTTCTCAATCCAGGGCCCGAGGGCGAGGGATCTGGCGAAAGACCTCTTCGGCATTGACATCAACGAGCTCTGGTGGTTCCAGGCAAAGGAGGTCGAGCTCGACGGGATAAAGATGCTCCTCTCAAGGAGCGGCTACACCGGCGAGAACGGTTTTGAGGTCTACTTCGAGGACGCCAACCCATACCACCCTGACGAGAGCAAGCGCGGAAAGCCGGAGAAGGCTTTACACGTCTGGAAGACCATCCTTGAGGCCGGTGAGAAGTACGGCATAAAGCCGGCCGGACTGGGGGCGAGGGATACTCTCAGGCTTGAAGCCGGCTACACCCTCTACGGCAACGAGACCAAGGAGCTCCAGCTCCTCAGCACGGACATCGACGAGGTTACCCCCCTCCAGGCCAACCTCGACTTCGCCATCTTCTGGGACAAGGAGTTCATTGGCAAGGAGGCGCTCCTCAAGCAGAAGGAGCGCGGTCTGGGAAGGAAGATGGTGCACTTCAAAATGGTGGACAGGGGCATCCCGAGGGAGGGCTACAGGGTCCTGGCCAACGGAGAGGTCATAGGTGAGGTCACCAGCGGAACCAGCTCCCCACTCCTCGGCATAGGGATAGGCATCGCTTTCGTCAAGGAGGAGTACGCCAAGCCGGGCGTTGAGCTGGAGATAGAGATAAGGGGCAAACCCAAGAAGGCCGTAACCGTTGCTCCGCCCTTCTATGACCCGAAGAAGTACGGGGCCTTCAGGGAGGACTAACTTTTCCTCCTCTTTTTCCAAAAACCTTTTAGGTAACGGGGGCGGAACCAAATTTTATTAGGGAGATCAAAATCATTGAATTTATATGCCCCAAAAATGAGTTGAAGCCATGTCCCGCAAGCACGCCGTCGGTGCAGTTCTCCTGTGGTCAACGGTTGCAAGTGCCTTCAAACTCTCGCTCCGCTACATGAGTCCTCTCCAGCTCCTTTTCTACGCGTCCCTAACCTCGCTCGTGCTCTTTGGAGTCCTCTACGCGAGAGAATTCACCCCCAGAAAGGAAAACCTCCGCTCGGCCTACCTCGGCCTTATAAACCCCCTCCTCTACTACACCGTCCTCTTCTCGGCCTACGACAGACTGCCTGCCCAGGAGGCGCAGGCGCTCAACTACACCTGGCCGCTGATGCTCGTCCTCCTCTCTATTCCCCTCCTTGGAAAGAGACCCAGTGCGAGAACTGTGCTTGGCTTGTTCCTCGGATTCTTCGGAGCGATTGTTGTTGCCACGAAAGGGGACGTTGCTGGTTTGAACTTCACCGACCCAGTGGGCGTTGCCCTCGGCCTGGGAAGCGCACTCATCTGGGCGAGCTACTGGCTTCTCAATCTGCGCGATAAGCGACCACTCGTCGAAAAGATGTTCTGGAACTTCCTCTTCGGCTTTATCTATATCTCCGCAGCGATGGCCGCAACGGGTGGGCTCGCCGTTCCTCCCGCTGAAGGGCTCGCCGGAGCGATCTACGTCGGCCTGTTCGAGATGGGAGTTACCTTCCTTCTCTGGTACCGGGCCGTTGAGGGCGATATGGCGTTTGCATCAAGCCTTGCCTACCTGGTGCCCTTCATGAGCCTGTTCTTCATCTCCCTCGTCGTCGGGGAGAGCATCGCCCCGGCAACGGTGGTGGGGCTGGCGATGATAGTGACCGGTATAATCATCGGGAAGAGATAGCAAAACTTATAAACTCGGCTTGGGTAGGTTAAGCCGGATGGGGGCGTGGTGTAGCCTGGTCCATCATCGCGGGCTCCAGAGGTATGAGGACTTGCGGGTTTGCTGATTTGGGGATGAGCCTTTGGAGCTCTGACCCGGAGAAACCCGCGGACCGGGGTTCAAATCCCCGCGCCCCCACCATTACACCAAACTTTTCTGGCGAAAAGTTTGATCAAAGAAACTTCACTGGGCAAAGTTTCATCAAAGTTCGTAGCTCCTTCTAAAGTGTGAGTTTTGAGGATTTTCTGGTTGGAATCAGCTATCATAAGTGAGAACATCTTTAGGAGCCTATTGTGGGGGGTTTAATCTTAAAAAGACGCCCGAAGGACGTCAGAGGAAGTAAACCCTTTTTTGAGAGATTATTGTTGAGTGTTCTCTCTTGAAGGAAATGCTCGGAATTCGAAACCTGCTCATTTTACTCCTTTGGTGATGAGCTACAAACTTTTGGTGAAGCTTTCCCAAAAGCTCCCCAGCCCCCGCCAGAGGTTGCCCGTCAAACTTCAGAAAAATGACTGCTCACCTTTGCAAAGTTTAAGTGTAAGCGGAAGTTTTATTAACTTTGACTCATAAAAAGTTTACGAGGTGGTATCATGGAGGAGCCCATAAAGATAGGCCACGACAAGCTCTATATCGGCGAGGGAGAAACGGCCAGAAGGGAGCTCCGCGTGGTTAAGGTCAGCGACGACGTGATACAGGTGCAGGAAGAGGTCCACGGCATCATAGCCCTCGTCGGCGCAAGCTCAAGCGTCAACATAAAGAGGGAAGAACTCAAGAACCTGATCAAGGTTGTCAAAGAGGAGTTCGGATGGACCGACATCTGCGAGTGAACCTCTCCTTTTTCCGCCGAATTTCGGCTTTGCTGCCTTTATGGGTATCATCGGCGGTGATATTAACGTTTTATAAGCATAAAAGTGCTTAAAAGCCATCGAGGTGATTGCCATGGCAGTTGGAGAGAAGATAACGATCAGCGTTATAAAGGCCGACATCGGCGGCTGGCCGGGACATTCAAGGGTTCATCCCCAGCTCGTTGAGACTGCGGAGGAGGTTCTTGCGAAGGCTCAGGAGGAGGGCACGATAATCGACTTCTACGTTGCCACCTGTGGCGATGACCTTCAGCTCATCATGACCCACAGGAAGGGCGTTGACAGCCCCGAGATACACGGTCTCGCCTGGAAGGCCTTTGAGGAGGCCACGAAGGTCGCCAAGGGGCTCGGGCTTTATGGAGCTGGCCAAGACCTTCTGAAAGACGCGTTCAGCGGCAACATAAGGGGAATGGGCCCGGGGATAGCCGAGATGGAGATCACCGTGAGAAAGAGCGAGCCGATAGTTACCTTCCACATGGACAAGACCGAGCCCGGCGCTTTTAACCTCCCGATATTCAGGATGTTCGCTGATCCCTTCAACACAGCCGGACTGGTCATAGACCCCAACATGCACATGGGCTTCCGCTTTGAGGTATGGAACATAAAGGAGCACAAGCGTGTTATCCTCAGCACTCCCGAGGAGCTCTACGACCTCCTCGCCCTCATCGGAGCCAAGAGCCGCTACGTCATCAAGAGGGTCTTCCCCAAGGAGGGACACAAAATCCCGAAGGACGAGCCGGTCGCCGTCATAAGCACCGAAAAGCTCTACGAGATAGCCGGCGAGTACGTTGGAAAGGACGACCCGGTGGCCATCGTCAGGGCTCAGAGCGGCCTCCCGGCCCTCGGAGAGGTTCTTGAGCCCTTCGCATTCCCGCACCTTGTCAGCGGCTGGATGAGGGGTTCACACAACGGCCCGGTGATGCCTGTTCCGATGCACATGGCCAACCCGACCAGGTTCGACGGCCCGCCAAGGGTCGTTGCCCTCGGCTGGCAGATAAGCCCCGAAGGAAAGCTCGTCGGCCCGGTTGACCTCTTTGACGACCCGGCCTTCGACGGGGCCAGGCAGAAGGCCGTTGAGATCGCCGAGTACATGCGCAGACACGGCCCGTTCGAGCCCCACAGGCTCCCGATGGAGGACATGGAGTACACCACCCTTCCGGGAGTCCTGGAGAAGCTCAAGGACAGGTTCGAGCCCGTCGAGTGATCTCCTTTTTCCTTTCCATACCGTTCCCCTTTTCTGCCCGTAAAATCTTATAACTCTGGAGCACCATAGCCATCAATATACACCATCAATGCAGGGAGAATAGGAATGTACACTGGTGGTTGAAATGGACGGGAACAGGTTCATTCTCTCCCTCGACGAGGGAACGACCTCGGCAAGGGCAATAGTTTTTGACAGGGAGGGCAACGTCAGAGGAATAGGGCAGTACGAGTTTCCACAGCACTACCCGAGGCCCGGCTGGGTCGAGCACAGGCCGGACGAAATATGGGACGCCCAGTTCAGGGCGATAAAGACGGCCCTTGAGAGGGCCAAGATAGGGCCGGAGCAGATAGCGGCAATAGGCGTAACCAACCAGAGGGAGACGACGATAGTGTGGGACAGAAGCGGAAAGCCACTATACAACGCTATCGTCTGGCAGTGCAGGAGAACCGCCAAGATGGTGGAGGAGATAAAGAGGGAATACGGAAACGTAATCAAGGAGAAGACCGGCCTGGTTCCGGATGCATACTTTTCAGCCAGCAAGCTCAAATGGCTCCTCGACAACGTTCCTGGCCTAAGGGAAAAGGCCGAAAGGGACGAGGTGCTCTTCGGGACGGTGGACACCTTCCTCATCTACCGCCTCACGGGGGAGCACATAACCGACTACTCCAACGCCTCCAGAACGATGCTCTTCAACATAAAGAAACTCGACTGGGACGACGAGCTCCTCGAAATCTTCGGGATTCCTGAAGGGATTCTCCCGGAGGTCAGGGAGTCAAGCGAGGTGTACGGCTACACGAAAAGGGAACTTCTCGGTGCAGAGATACCGGTGAGTGGAGACGCCGGCGACCAGCAGGCGGCCCTGTTCGGGCAGGCGGCATTTGAGGCGGGAATGGTGAAGGCCACCTACGGAACCGGGAACTTCATTCTGGCAAACACCGGCAAAACCGTCCGCTATTCCGACAACCTCCTCACAACGATAGCATGGGGGCTCAACGGAAAGGTCACATACGCCCTTGAGGGGAGCGTCTTCGTAACCGGAGCCGCCGTCCAGTGGCTCCGCGATGGGATAAGGATCATAAAGAGCGCCGGGGAGACAGAGGAACTCGCAAGGAAGCTCGAAAGCAACGAGGGTGTTTACTTCGTCCCGGCCTTTGTTGGCCTCGGTGCGCCCTACTGGGATCAGTTCGCCAGGGGTCTGATAATCGGGATAACGCGCGGAACCGGGAGGGAGCACCTGGCAAGGGCGACGCTGGAGGCGATAGCTTACCTGACCCGGGACGTGATCGAAGAGATGCAGAGGCTGGTCGGAATCAAAGAGCTCCGCGTCGACGGTGGGGCCACCGCCAACGACTTCCTGATGGAGTTCCAGGCGGACATACTCGGAAAGCCCGTCGTAAGGCCCGTCGTTAAAGAGACGACTGCCCTCGGAGCGGCCTATTTAGCAGGCCTAGCCGTGGACTACTGGGATGGCCTGGACGAGATCAAAGAGCTCTGGAAGGCCGAGAGGGTCTTTGAACCGAAGATGGACGTGGAGACCAGAGAGAGGCTCTACCGCGGCTGGAAGGAGGCCGTGAAGAGGGCATTGGAGTGGGCAAAGGTCACCGGCACCTGAGGGGACAGCCCTCCCATTCACTTTTGCCGTTTCCCATGAAAACGGGAAGGACACTTCAGTCCATCCTTCCAATGTTCACCAATGTGCCGCCTTCGTATGCCTAGATATGTTCTCTACGCCCTTCTGTCCGGAACTTAAAGTTTAAGAAAGCTTTAAAACAAGAAAGACCCTTTTTTAAGTTAATTAGGAGGGAAAAGAGATGAAAACGCGGATAGCAATAATCGGTGCCGGCGTCGTCGGGGCGTCGATAGCGCGCGTTCTCAGCCAGTATGAGGGACTTGAGGTTCATCTAATCGAGAGGAACGTCGACGCCGGGATGGGCGTCAGCAAGGCCAATACAGGCATAATCCATCCCGGACACGAGGATGACCCCGAAAAGCACCCTCTGAGGGCAAAGCTCTGCGTCGAGGGAAACAGGCTCTGGTACCAGTGGACGAAAGAGCTGAGAATTCCAGCGAAGTGGCCGGGCGAGCTCATGGTCGCACTCGAAGAGGAGGACATAAAGGTCGCCGAGTACTACCTGGAGCTTGCACAGAAAAACGGCGTTCCGGGCGTCAGGCTCGTTGACAGGGAGGAGCTTCTGAGGCTTGAGCCCAACGTCAACCCAAACGCCGCGGGAGCGCTGTGGGCACCGACAGCTGGAGTAATGTCCTCCCCGATGGCGGCCGTGGCACTCACAGAGAACGCCGTCGACAACGGTGTCAAGTTCCACCCGGAGACCGAAGTGCGGGGAA
This sequence comes from Thermococcus thermotolerans, assembly GCF_024707485.1. Lineage (NCBI taxonomy): Archaea > Methanobacteriati > Methanobacteriota > Thermococci > Thermococcales > Thermococcaceae > Thermococcus > Thermococcus thermotolerans. The sequence continues at coordinate 1,771,489 of NZ_CP102602.1, read as the reverse complement.
TAAAGGTGGAAAACGGGGAGGTAAAGGGCGTTGAAACGAACCGGGGATTCATCGAGGCCGACATCGTCATAAACGCGGCCGGCCTATACGCGGACAGAATCTCGGCCATGGCCGGCATAGACCACTTCACAATACGTCCCAGGAAGGGCGAGTACTACATCTTCGACGACGACGCCGGGCCAAAGGTCAGGAGGATAGTGCACCAGACGCCGACCCCGACCACAAAGGGGGTCTACGTCATCACCGAGATGAACGACGGGGTGATGATAGGACCCACCGCCGAGGATCTGCCCGAGGAAGCCAAGGACGACACCTCCACAACCAGGGAGGGGCTGGAGTTCGTCTGGGAGATGGCGAAGAAGCTCGTCAAGGGGCTGCCTCCCAGGAGCAGGGTGATAAGGACCTTCGCGGGCCTGAGGCCAGAGCCCCCGGACGGCAGGTGGATAATAGAGGCCTACGACGACCCCTGGGGCTTCATAAACGTTGCAGGGATAAGGTCGCCCGGACTAACAGCCGCTCCAGCGATAGCGCACTACGTTGCTGAGGAGCTGATTAAGGGCAAGCTGGACGTAAAACTGACCAAAAAGTCCCGCTGGAACCCCTACCGGAACGCCTTCTGGTTCAAGGCCCTCCCAAGGGAGAAGCAGGCAGAGCTCGTGAAGGAGAACCCCTCCCACGGCAGGGTAATCTGCATGTGCCGCACGATAACGGAGGGGGATATACTCGACGCAATAGCCAGGATGAAGAAGATGGGCGTCAGAACAATAACCCTCGACGGCGTTAAGCTCAGGACAGGCGTCACGGGCGGAACCTGCCAGGGTTCATTCTGCAGGGTGAGGATAGCCAACATCATCGCCAGGGAAACCGGAGTCCCGCTCTGGAAGGTCAGCATCAAGGGAGAGGGCACCGAATACGGCATCGGCGACATAAAGGTTCTCCTGAGGGGTGAGGAAGAATGAGGAGTGAGTACGACGTCGTTGTCATCGGAGGAGGGCCGGCTGGCCTTGCCGCCGCAATAAAGGCGAAGGAGCTCGGTCTTAACGTCCTCCTCATCGAGAGCAGGGAGTTCCTCGGCGGCATTCCGATGCAGTGCGTGCACCCGGGCTTCGGTATCCACTACTTCAAGGAGGACCTGACAGGGACGGAGTTCATACACCGCATAATCGAACGGTTCAGGGAGCTGGACATCGAATACTACACGAACGCCCACGTCCTTGAGGTGGCGCCGTACTCCTACAGGCACAAGATTCTCAGGATTGTGACGGAGGAGGGGCTCTTTGAGGTGGCGGCAAAGACGGTTATCTACGCCGCCGGAGCAAGGGAGAGGCACATGTTCGAGATAGGAATAACCGGCCACAGGGTTGCAGGGATTTACACCGCCGGGGAAGCCCAGACCATGATGGACATCTACGGGGTGATGCCCGGAAAGGAGATAGTGATAGTGGGTTCGGGCGACGTCGGACTCATAATGGCGAGAAGGTTCACCCTTGAGGGGGCAAAGGTAAAGGCCGTCATAGAGCTGATGCCCTATCCAGGCGGACTAACAAGAAACGTCGTCCAGTGCCTTGAGGACTTCGGAATCCCCCTCTACCTGAGCCATGCAGTAACGAGGGTTGAAGGGAAGAGGAGGGTAGAGAGGGTCATCGTGACGAAGGTGGACGAGAAGCTTAGGCCCATTCCGGGAACAGAGGAGAGCATAGAGTGCGACACCGTCGTTCTGGCGGCCGGTCTTGTCCCGTACCTCAAAGTCATAGAGAAGGCAGGGGTGGAGATAGACCCCGTCACCAGAGGACCGGTCGTCAACAGCTACCTCGAAACCAGCGTTCCAGGGATATTTGTGGCCGGAAACGCCCTAGTCATCAACGACCTCGTTGACTACGTCGTCGAGCAGGGCGAGGAGGCCGCCATGGGAGCGTACGAGTTCGTCAAAAACGGCGGCCTGCCGGCTCTCAAATGGAGAAAGCTCGTGAAGGGGAGGAACATCAGGCTCGCCGTGCCGCACTACTTAGCCGACACCAAGGACGTCACAATCTATGCGAGGGTTGGGGAGCCGGAGGAGAACGTCAGGCTCCGCTTCCCGGAGATTGGAAAGGAGATAAGACTCCCATTCGTGAAGCCCTCCGAGATGATAAGGGTGAAGCTGAAGAGGGAGGAGATAGCCCGGGCCAAAGACAGAATCACCATGGAGGTCGTCCGGGATGAGTGAGGTCAAGAAGTTCAGGCTGACCTGCATCGTCTGCCCCCTTGGCTGTACGGTTGAGGTGACCATGGAAGGCGACAGGATAACCGGAGTTGAGGGCTTCACATGCCCCCGGGGGAAGGACTACGCGATACAGGAAATCAGGGAGCCGAAGCGCATCGTCATGAGCGTTGTGAAGGTGAGGGGAGGAAGGTTTCCGACGGTGGCAGTTAAGAGCGACAGGCCCGTTCCCAAGGAGCTCATACCCGAGATAATGAAAAAGCTCGCGGAAGTTGAGGTCGAAGCGCCGGTCAGCGTGGGGCAGGTCATCGTTGAGAACGTACTGGGAACCGGGGCGAACATAGTTGCCACGAGGGAGGTGTAGTACGGCAAAGCCTCCGCTCAATTCGCCATTTTATTTCCTCCGGCGGCAGGACATAGCACAACCTCTCAAAACTCTTAAATACATTAATTGTAAATAACACTGGGAGTGATACGGGGTGAGGAATATGAGGTTCACGGTTCTCAGGATCAACCTGAACAAAGGAAAGGTCGAAAGCGAGGAGCTGGAGAGGGATGGGGTATACGGGGTTATAGACTACGGGATAGAGGTTCACGAGAGCCTGGAAACCCACAGCCTTGAACCATACGATCCCCAGAACGTCATGGTAATGGGCATGGGGCCGTTTTCAGGCTCAACCCTGCCCGGGGCTCACAGGCTCATGTTCTTCTTCCGTTCCCCCCTATACGGGACTCTCTTTCCATCTGCAATGGGAGGCGCTGCTTACGCCTTCAAAAACGTTGGCATAGACTTCGTGGCCTTCGAGGGCAAGGCCGAGAAGCCCGTCGTTGTTTTACTTTACAACGACGGCGAAAACGTAAGGGTGGAGCTCCACGCGATAGAGCTTGAGAAGGTCATCGAAATATGGAGGGGCTACAAGGGAGAGGAGGGAGTCTATGCCCTCACCCAGTATCTCATCGATACCTTTGGAGAACGCTTTGACTTCGAGTACAGAATAGCGGTCGTTGGGCCCGCCGCTCTAAACACCAACTACGGAGCGATATTCTCCCAGGCACTCAGGAAGGGAGAAAGGCTTGTTGGAAGCGAGGACTGGGCGGCAAGGGGAGGCCCGGGTTCGGTTCTTCTCAGGGCTCACAACGTCGTCGGAATAATATTCGGCGGAAAGCCGAGGAGGAGAAGCTTCCCGGGCGAGGACATCGGCAGCTTCAAGACCTCCAAGAGTATCGTCGAGGGCGTGCACAAAAAGCCGTACAACGAGATAATAGCCGAGAAGACGACCAAGTACCGCTTCAACCCCAAGCTCAACACCGGCGGAACCTTCGGTGGCAACTACCCGGCCGAGGGCGACTTCGTTCCGATACTAAACTGGCAGATGCCCTACATTCCAAAGGAGGAGCGCATAAAAATCCACGAAAACATCATGAAGCACTACTGGGAGCCCTTCAACGAAGAGGCCATAAAGCCCAAGAACTGGACGACCTGCGGCGAGCCCTGTCCTGTCGTGTGTAAGAAGCACCGGAGGGGACACCACGTAGAGTACGAGCCCTACGAGGCCAACGGTCCGCTGAGCGGAAGCATAAGCCTGAGAGCCAGCGACATAAGCGTCCACGCCGCCGATGCAATGGGCTTCGACGCGATAGAGTTCGGTGGAACCGCAGCGTGGGTTTTGGAATTAATCCACCGCGGTCTGCTCAAGCCGGAGGAGGTTGGCATAAGCGGAAAGCCGGAGTTCACCAAAGAGGCCCTTCTTGAGAGACCGGTGGAGGCGAGCGAGGTCAACGCCAAGCTCGTCGCCGAGCTGGCCCACAGGGTGGCCTTCGCCGAGAACGAGATAGCGAGGATAATCGGCCTCGGAAAGAGGAAGGCCAGCGTAATCTTCGACGAGAGGTTCAAGGACAGGCTGAAGTACGGCGAGAGCTTCAAGGACTACGGCGTCTTTGTCCCTCTCGGCGAGGACGGTGAGATGACGCCGACGATGTACTGGGCGATAGGCAACTACATACCGCTCCCGATTCAGGGTAGGTACTGGACCTTCTACCAGTTCGGCGTCTTTCTTGAGCCGGAGGAGCTCGCCCAGAAGATAATCGCCTCGGCTCTCTGGGAGTTCTGGTACGACAACGTCGGCTGGTGCCGCTTCCACAGGGGATGGATGAAGCCCGTCCTTAAGGCACTGTTCATGGACGCCTACGGAGAGAACGTCGACATGGAGGAGCACGCGAAGAAGCAGATAAAGAGGCTCATAGAGTACGCGAGGAAAGCCGGCTACACCCCGGCATTCTGGGACAGCATGCGCGTGATAGACCTCGTCGCCGCCGGAAGCGAGGAGTTCGGCAACGAGCGCTGGGCCGAAAGGTTCAGAATCGACAAGGTCGGCACCGCCAAGGAGTACCTCGAGAGGGTGCTCAGTGCATACAGCGAGATTCTGGGAGTGGAGTGGAGGTTTTGAGTTTTCATTTTAGTTTTCATTTTCCTATCTATTTGCGAAAAGAACGATTGTCGGTTTTCTATCCTATAAATGGCTCAAATCTAAAAATGTAAAAAATGTGGCTGGCTAATGATAATCAAGAAGCCTGAGGATATCGAGCGCTAAAAACGTTGGTATTGGTCCCCCCTGCTCATGATGTTCGCATGGGGCGTAAGAGAAAAAGCCATAGGGGCACTTTCTCAGCTCAAGTGCCTTTGCTATCTCCTCTTTCCCGTCAACCTTGGCCCCCATTGAGTTTAGAGCCAGCAAAGTGTACCTGGTTATTGGTAAAGACCACCACAGGGCGCCTTGTCTGCTGGATTTAATGAACTTAACCGTCTTTTTATCCCCATACCCGTACCCAAGCTCGTTGAGGATCAGGACTGAGTAAAGAGTTATTTCGAGCCGGTTAATTTTTATCTTTGATATTTTGCTACCAAACCCTCCATCACTATCCTTTAGTCCCAAAACAAAGGAGGTCACGTTTTCTTTCCATCTTTCGTCGATTTCAATGCCCAGTTCCCTACTCGTTACAAGCAGGTAGTATATATCCTTTAGCAGGTAGTGGTTTTGATAGACATCCGAGAGGTTCAGGTTGTCGAGGAAGCTTTTCAGAAGGGGTTCTACTGTCTCCTTAAGCTTACTGGGAGGCACACCAAGCTCCTTTAGTGCCTCGTATTCCACCCATATCAGGCTCGGTTTACTCTCCCTTGAGATTTCAGTGAGTAGGTAGTCTCTGACACTCGTCTCATTGGGCACCGTTGAATTCAAAAGCTTGAGAGTTATTACGGAGAAGGCGGTGCCCACCGGATTAGGCACTATGTAGTTTGGAATGCCTACGAAACCTCCGAGTGGCCCTTCAAGGGACCGCAGGTAGCTTACAGTATCCGCCCCAACGTCTCCTCCTGCATAGGTTATCGTCTCCACCGCCCAGTGCGTGGTGTCAAGGTGTCCCTTTTTAGCGCCTCTCGTGTCAGAGTATGCGCCGTCAAGGCACTTGTATTTCTGAATACTCGTTAGTATTTTTCTTCTTAGCGTTTCGTTTTTGATGTGTTCCTCCCTTATGAATCTCGCCATGGTTTTGAGATCAAAGAAACCGAGTCTCTCTATTCTGTCGGACGCCTCATCAAACACGGCCCTCGCGGTCTCATACATCACGGTGTAGTTGGGTATTTCATCGGGGGAGTATCCTGACTCCATGAGAAGCCCCCTGAACTGAAGGAAGTCCCACAAAAAATCCAGTGAGTGTTCCGGCCTCAGCTTGAGCCAGAGAGACATGGAAACGTTCTTCGCCAAGGTAGAATTAAGCAGAATGAGGGTTTTCGCATGCAGGAAGGTCTCGTTTGACTTCCTCATGTCCTCAATGATGAAGTTTTCGAAGGCCTCCCTGTTTCTGAGGCTCATATTGAACTCTTTAAAGAGTGTTAGCAGATAATAGGCATCAAGAACCGAAGGGTAATTCCGACCGTTGTAAAAATTCTCCTCTTCTTCCCTCAGGAACTCTATGGTTTTTTCGAGATGTGTTGGACTAAGGTTCAGAAGGCTCAGCGTCATGATACCGTGATATGTGTGATACAGGCTTGGAAGTATCGTAAATGAAACGTCGCCGTTCCAGCCACCTGTAACCGGATCCTGAGCGAGGTAAAGGCGTTTTACCGTCCAGTTTACCCATGAAGAGGATACTACCTCGGGTGAAATAGGCCGTGTCTTTGTTGCCGAGATGATGAGAGCAATCCCCAATAAAAAAATCAAAATAGTGGCTAGGATTTTGTTTCTCATTGTCCCACCTCAAAATGCTGATGAGTCTATCGCCACATATGTGCTCGTAGAAAGACTCTTAAAGTTGCCCGTTGTAACCTCAAACGTTGCCAAGGGCATGGAACTTACACTGTATATTCTTACTTTGGTGTAGTCCCTAACCGTTAGTGCACCCTCGTATGAATGAGATATCGAGTCGTAATTGTTAATGCTGTCCTCTCCAAATGAACCGTCAATTGAAATCCATGAACTACCACCAGATACTTGGATTGATAATCCCGGAGGTATTGAAATAGTACCTCCTATGCTCCAACCGCTGGCGTATGTTTCTCCTCCAAAAGAGAGTTTGTTGCTCAACTTGATGCTCTTACAGTTGTACTGATATGTGATATAAGGGGGATATTCCGTGATGGCCGTGCTATATGCGTAGTGGTAAACACTGAGGTCTATTGTTTCTACTGGATCATACTGGTCCATTCTGAACCTTGCAGAAAGAGCGGCTCCTACTGATAATTTTATCTTCTTGTTGTCCCGCTCATTCAGTTTAAAAGTGGTGATTCTGTAGTTGCTGTCAGATTTGATTATTGTATTTTCATAGTTGCTTTGTAATCTTATATCCTCCGTCCATTTGTTTAAAACACGCCTTACCATTAGCTGATTAACCCTCTCTAATATATCACCCCTGCCCACCTTCGAAGTTTGCCCTATAATTATCATTCCGTTGTTCATCTTTCTCAGTGGAACATTCACTCCATCAACCGTAATTTTCTCGTTGGTACTAATCTTTTCTAAAGCATCTGTCGTTGGATACTGCTCTGCGTATACTGCCCTTCCTAAGGTTCCAACCATTAGCAGTCCAACGAGGACTGCCAATAGTGGTTTCCACTTCACCCAGTTTACCTCCTCTGAGTTTTTGCATCACCACGTGAGCAACTTGCCTTTATAAATTTTTCCTTTTACCACAAGTAAATTTTCTTCATTTTTTATCCGAGTACGAATTTTTTTAGAGTTGAGTTTTGCTCTTAGAATGAACGAAAAGAAGCCAGAGTAAAAGAGTTGCATAGCCATGCAATAGCTAAACCCTTATATTCTTCTCTTTCCTCAGGTTTTCAGGTGAGAAAAATGAGGGCAGTTGTAATAGGCTCCGGAATCGGCGGTCTTCTAACGGCTTCCTTCCTGGCTAAAAACGGTTACGATGTCACCGTCATCGAAAAGTCACCCCACATCGGCGGCCGCTTTACAAATTTAAACTACAGGGGCTTCGGCCTCTCCACAGGAGCGTTCCACATGCTCCCCCACGGCGAGGACGGGCCTTTGGCTCACCTTCTCAGGCTCCTCAACGCGGACGTCCAAATCGTCAACTCGAAGCCGAAGGGCATGATTCTCTACGGCGGAAAGACCTTCCACTACCGTGATGGCTGGAAGTACCTGAGCTTTACCGAGAAGGCGAAAGCGACAAAGCTCCTCCTTGACATAAAGAGGAACAAACTACCGGCCGGAGAAGAGGCTGAGATGAGAGGCCGCGAGTGGATAAGGGAAAGGATAGGCGACAACGAGTTCGTTGACCTCTTCATCAAGAGCTTCCTCGGCTGGGCCGACAGCGTCCTGGACGTTCCGGCGGGAGAGCTGGCGAGGGAGATAAAGGCGGCGCTGAGATGGGGAGGGCCCGGACTGGTCAATGGAGGGTGTAGGGCGATAACCGGAGAGCTGGCAAGGATAGTGGTAGAAAACGGCGGAAAAATCCTCATGAAGAAGAGGGCCGTCGAAATCGACCCCGAGGCGAAGAGAGTCTTTACTTCCGACGGGGAGGAGTTCGCCTACGACGTCCTCATCTCCAACGTCGGGATAAAGGAAACCGTCGAGCTGATCGGCAGGGAGAACTTCGACCGGGACTACCTCAGGCGCGTTGATTCCCTCAAACCGAGCGAGGGCATCAAGTATAACGTTGCCCTGAAGGGCGGGTCAAGGATAGGGAACACCGTCGTCTTCACCCTTGACACGGAGAGGATAAACGGCTACAACGAGCCGTCATCTCTGAGCCCTGAGCTAGCGAGGGAGGGATATACTCTGGTAATGCTCCACCACGCTTTACAGAGCAGAAACGTCAAGGCCGAGCAGAGGAAGGGCATCGAGGACATCTACCGCATCTTCCCGAACCTCGACGAGGAAGGGGAGATTCTGCTCATCCAGACCTACCTCGACGGGAATCCCGTCAACAGGGTCGCCAGCGGCCAGACCGTCGAGGACTTCCCGATAAGCGATGTTTACATCGTCGGCGACGCCTACAAGCCACCCGGAGGAATCGAGGTTGAGGGCATAGCTCTCGGCGTCATGAGGACACTTGAGAGGCTCGGCCTTGGGGACTTCCGGGAATGGTATCTCTGAGGCAGTTCTTGCCTATCCTTTCTTTACCTTTGCCAACTTATTTTTCCTCCTCTCGAACCTTTTTTCGGTGAACAGTCCTGGCTTCTAACGAACGTTTTTATTCTCCTGCGCTGAGTTATCCATCCCGGAGGTGATGCTCATGAAGAGGGTTGTCATCGCTCTTGGCGGGAACGCTATTCTCCAGCGAGGCCAGAAGGGGACCTACGAAGAGCAGATGGCCAACGTCATGAAAACGGCCAAGCAGATAGTTGACATAATCCTTGACGGTGACTACGAGGTTGTAATCACCCACGGAAACGGTCCGCAGGTCGGGGCGCTCCTCCTCCACATGGACGCGGGTCAGGCCACCCACGGCATCCCGGCCCAGCCCATGGACGTTGCCGGCGCGATGACCCAGGGGCAGATAGGGTACATGATACAGCAGGCGATAAGGAACGAGCTGAAGAGACGCGGGATAGACAAGCCCGTGGCGACGATAGTCACTCAAACCATCGTTGACAAGAACGACCCAGCATTCCAGCACCCGAGCAAGCCGGTTGGACCCTTCTACGACGAGGAGACGGCAAAAAGGCTTGCAAAGGAGAAGGGCTGGGTCGTCATAGAGGACTCCGGCAGGGGCTGGAGGCGCGTCGTGCCGAGCCCGGATCCAAAGGGCCACGTCGAGGCGCCGGTCATAGTTGACCTGGTGGAAAAGGGCTTCATAGTCATAGCCAGTGGAGGCGGTGGCGTTCCGGTCATCGAGGAGGACGGCCAGCTCAAGGGCGTCGAGGCGGTTATAGACAAGGATCTGGCGGGCGAGAGGCTCGCCGAGGAGGTAAACGCGGACATCTTCATGATCCTCACGGACGTGAACGGGGCAGCTATAAACTTCGGAAAACCCGACGAGAGGTGGCTCGGAAAGGTCACCGTCGAGGAGCTCAGAAGGTACTACGAGGAGGGGCACTTCAAGAAGGGCAGCATGGGTCCGAAGGTTTTGGCCGCCATAAGATTCGTGGAGTGGGGCGGCGAGAGGGCCGTCATAGCCCACCTGGAAAAGGCAGTTGATGCACTGGAAGGAAAGACCGGGACGCAGGTCATAAAAGGCTGAACCAAATCCTATAAATACTTCTCTTCCCAAATTTTATCCGGTGATGACATGGCGGACGCGACGACCGGGTTCTTTGGCTCCCTGCTGTGGTGGCTGTTCTTCATGTACATCCTCCTGTGGCCCCAGATGCAGTACAGGAGCCTGCAGCTAGCCAGGGCCAAGATACTGAAGAGGCTCTCGGAAAAGCGGGGCTCAACCGTGATAACGATGATCCACAGGCAGGAGAGCGTCGGGCTCTTCGGAATACCCTTCTACAAGTTCATAAGCATCGAGGACAGCGAGGAGGTGCTCAGAGCTATTAGAGCCGCTCCCAAGGACAAGCCGATAGACCTCATAATACACACCCCCGGAGGGTTGGTTCTCGCGGCAACGCAGATAGCAAAGGCACTGCACGACCACCCGGCTGAAACGCGTGTCATAGTTCCCCATTACGCCATGAGCGGCGGAACGCTCATCGCCCTCGCCGCGGACAGGATAATAATGGATCCGCACGCGGTTTTGGGGCCGGTTGACCCCCAGCTCGGCCAGTACCCCGGGCCGAGCATAGTGAGGGCCGTCGAGAGAAAGGGCGTTGACAAGGTGGACGACCAGACACTCATCCTGGCCGACGTGGCAGAAAAGGCCATCAAACAGGTTCGGGACTTCGTTTACAGCCTCCTGAAGGACAGATACGGCGAGGAGAAAGCCAGAGAACTGGCCCAGATACTCACCGAGGGCCGGTGGACCCACGACTACCCTATTACATACGAGCACGCCAAGGAGCTCGGCCTTCACGTTGAAACAGATGTTCCGGATGAAGTTTATGCTCTCATGGAGCTCTACAGGCAGCCAACAAAGCAGAGGGGCACGGTGGAGTTCATGCCCTACACCCAGAAGGGCGAGAGCTCCTGAAGTGCCGGGTTTTCTATTACTTTAACCTTTTTCGAATTGTTCGCAAAATTTCAGCCAAAAAGTTTTTATTTACTCTCACCGTTTTCAGTCCAGATGTTTGGAGTAAGCTCACGGGCTGTTCTAAAAATAGGGAAGGGGAAGAGAGATGCAAGTGAAAGTGGATCCAGAGGAAATTAAGAGGATCAAGAGGGAGATAGAGGCCCTTGAAAAGGAGAGAAATGAGATAAGGGCCAAACTAGATGAGCTGGAGAAGGAGCTTCAAATCTGGGTTCAGAAGAGGGATGAAAAGAACAACGAGGTCAAGCAACTGCGTCAGAAGGGGCGCGAGTATAAAGCCAAGAGGGATGAAATCAACCAGCAGATACAGGAGCTCAAGAAGAACCGCGAGGAGATAAACGCCAAGCTCGACCTCCTCTACCAGGAGATACTCGAGTACAGGACGAAGAGGGACGAGTACAACCAGCTTCGCAGACTTAAGATGCCGCCGGAGAAAATACAGGAGCGTATAGAGAAGCTGGAGTGGGAGCTCCAGACCAACCCGAACATAACCCCAGACAGGGAGAAGCAGATAGTCGACCAGATCCAGGTTCTCGCAACTGAACTTGAGATAATCCAGCAGGCCCAGAGATTCCACAACAAGCTCGTCGAAACGAGAAAGAAGGTGGACCAGCTCAAGAAGGCCAGGAGGGGCATAAGCATGGAGATACAGAAGCTCGCCAACCAGAGCCAGCAGTTCCACGAGCAGATGATAAAGGCCTTCAACCAGGCCGACGAGGTCAAAAAGGAAGCCGACGAGTACCACGCCAAGGTCGTCGAGCTCAGGGAGAAGATCAAGGAAGTCAGGAAGGAGCTCCGCGAGATCGAGAAGAAGATAAGAGAGTACGACGAGAGGCACAAGGAACTCATAGCCTACAGGCTCGTCGCCAGGATGCGCTCGAAGAAGGACGCCAGCTTCGAGAAGGCCGTTGAGGCCCTTGAGAAGTTCAAGCGCGGGGAAAAGCTAACGCTCGACGAACTGCTCCTCCTCCAGAGGTACAACCTCGTCTGAGGCCTGGCTATGGAAGTCATCCGGCACGAAGGGCCTGGAAGGCTGGGCCTCGTAAGGCTCGGGGAGCACACCTTCAGAACTCCAGCCCTAGTGGGGGTAGACTTCACACTATCCCCGTTCAACTCCTTCTTCCACCCCTCTGAACCGGGGGAGTACGACTTCAATCTGGCTCCCTCTATACCCCTCGGCTTCTACACGCCGGACGATGTAATAGAGAAGGCCATAGGAAGGCTCTGGAGCGTAAACTACGAGGGCTTCAACGCATTTTACCTACCAGCTTTGAGGAGAACGGAGTATTTAGGTGAGTTCTTCAAGATAATTGAACGCCATAACTTCGATGCCGTCTACCTCGGAAACTCAAAGATTCTAGTGAGGGAGTACCGCTACTTCGTGAGAATCCTTCGGGAGCTCCGCGAGAGGTTCCCCAACGCCATGATAATAGCCGACCTGGAGCCGTTCTTCTATCCGCTCGCCGTTTACCTCGGAGTTGATGCCTTCGACACCCGCTCGCTCAAGCTCTACGACTTCGAGGGCAAAGGTTTCACCGGGTACAGCCCCTTCCTGTGGGGGAAGGAGCCCAATTCCCTCGACTTCGCCAGGGAGACTATACTCCTTGTGAGGAAAGCCCTGGAGGAGGGAAAGCTCCGCTACCTCGTTGAGAACTTCTTCAACACCCAGTACCACGCCGGGATACTCCGCATAGCGGATTTAGAGCATCCGGATTACCTTGAGAAGTACACTCCACTCCAGAAGGAGACGGTTTACTTCATAAGCGACGCCTCGATAAGGAGACCGGAAGTTAAGAGGTGGCATTCGAGAGTTGCCGAGCGCTTCGTCCCGCCGAAGAACACTGAACTGGTTCTCCTCTTCCCATGCTCGGCCAAGAAGCCATACTCCTTCTCCCGCTCTCACACCCTCTACCGGAAGGCGGTTAAGGAAGCCCTCGGCTCAGGAATAGCCAGAGTCCACGAGCTGATTCTGACTTCGCCCTTCGGTGTGGTTCCAAGAGAATGGGAATGGCTGGCAAAGTACGACATAGTAGTTACCGGCCATTGGGGCGAGGAGGAGATTAAGCCCGCCGCCGAACTCCTCGCAAAAACCCTTGAGAAGTACCCGAAGGACGTTCCGATAATAGCGCACCTGGATGAAGCCTACGTCGAGATTGCAAAGCTCGCCTCCGAGCTCTCCGGAAGGGAGATAACCTTTACGGAAGCTAGGAACGGCACGACGGGCAGGGAAAGCTTAAAATCCCTCACAGAAACGCTGAGGGAGTTTGAACTTGAGGGTACCAAAGAGGACAGGACGTACCGCTACTTCGAGGGCATAAGGAAGGTCTTTGATTTCTACTTCGGAGTTGGTGCCGGAGAGGCCGTTCTGCCGGACGGCGGGAAAGTCAAGGGCTCCAAGATGCTCCGCCTCTTCGTGGACAACCAGCAGACGGGAACCTTCAGGGACGGAGTGATAAGCGTCACTCCCTATGGAATGCAGAGGATATATGACGCCGTTGGAAGCTACTGGGTGAGGATAGACTTCGAGCTTCGCGGTGACGTCTTCGCAATCGGTGTTGACGAGGCGGACCCGGCGATAAGGCCGGACGACATAGTCGGCATAGTCCGGGATGAGAAAGTTGTCGGCGTCGGGAAGGCCGTTCTGGCCGGAGAGGAGATGGTTCGCTCAAAGAAGGGAGTCGCCGTTAAGGTGAGGAAGAGGGCGTAAGGCCTAAAAACCTCCCTTCAATTCTCCACACATGCCAAAGCACTTCAAGAAAGGCGTCAAGAGGGAGCACCACTTCCTGAAGGGTCTTGAAAAGCCCTTGGAGAGGATAGCAGCCATACCCGGGGTTAAGAAGGTAATCCCCGGCAGGATCTACGCCAGCGATTCTAGGGGCTTTGAGATAAAGGTCTCAAGGGAAACGGCAACCGGTTTGAAGCTGATAGCCAAGAGCGACGGCTCAGTCCAAGACGTGTTTCTTGTGGTTGACAAAGCCGACAGAGAGAGGGTGTGGAGGGAGATAGAGAGGCTCGTGGGGGAGTGGAAGGGTTAAATCTCCTCGATTTTTGGCACCACCTCCTCCGGGATTCCCGTCAGCGCAACCTTTCCCGCTGCTATCACAACTATTCTATCCGCGAACTCCACCAGGGGGCGCCAGATGTGGGACACCACGACCATGTTGGTTCCTTCCTTGGCCTGCTCCCCGATTACTTTCGCCACTTCCTTTATGCCCTCAAGATCCAGGTTAGCCAGGGGCTCGTCGAGGAGCACCAGCTCAGGCCTCCCGAGGAACGCCTGGGTGAGGCTGATCCTCTTGAGCATTCCAGCAGAGTACTCCCCCATCTTCCTGTCGAGGTAATTCACCGCGGAGAAAAGCTCCGCGGCTTCCCTTACCTCGCTCTCTCCCAGTCCCTTGACCTGGGCCAGGTAGTTGAGCCATTCCCTGGCCGTCCTGTGCTTCGGAAGGGCCGGTGGGTCGAAGGAGACGCCTATCCTTTTCCTCAGTTCGTCGTTGCTCCAGGGGTTCTCCCCCAGGACCCTGATCTCTCCCTCGCTCGGCCTGTAGAGGCCGGAGCAGAGGTTCAGGAAGGTGCTCTTTCCACCGCCATTGGGGCCTAGTATCAGCGTTAGTCCTTCGTCAATATCTAAGTTTATTGAATCCAGCGCCACCAGCCTGCCGAAGCGCTTGGTGAGGTTTCTCGCGGTTATCATCTTTTCCTCCCCTCCACGAGCAGGATCGCCGCCAGAATAAGGGCGCTCACTCCACCAAGGCCGTACCTGATGTTGAGCACCATTACCGATGGGTATCTGTTTATGACCCTCACCGCCATTGTTACTGGTGTCATGGTCTGAACCGAGAAGTAGTAGGGGCCGGAATGCTCCAGCATAACCCTGCCCCTGAAGCTTCCGCTCACGTTTCTCTCAAGGACCGCCCTTCCGCTTTCCGGATCAAAGACCCTGATGGCGTATTCGGTTCCCTCGTCGGCGCTGGAGCTGAGCATGACCATTCCCGAGGAGGGCACGATGATTCCCTGCCCCATGAGAACGACCTCGGAAATCGGCTGGGTCAGCGCGTTCTTCTCTATCGGGAACACCAGAACGGTCATGATGACTATGGAAAGCAGCACCGCCTTCAGGAGCCTCATGAGACGTCCCTCCACTCGCTGACTATGAGAGCCATTCCAAGCATCACCACCGGAAGGAGAAGCCCCACGTAGAAGGAACCATCAAGAAACGCCGCTATCCTGTCGGAGGGGTAAAACTGAGCTGTATATGCCTTGAAGAACGCGTTGTCGATCACCGCCGGAGGAAGGCTCCTCAGTTTAAGCACGATGGGCACGTAGAGGAGTGTGATGCTCCCGAGGAGGGAGGCGAAGGTGTTGGGGGAGAGCATAGCCACCAGGGCCGAGATGGACACCACGTAGAGCACCATCATAGCCCAGTACAGGAGATAGCCCGCTAAAAAGCCCTCTCCAAAGAGCGCCCTTCTGATCAGCTCGGGAACGTCCCCGTGAATGTAGATGAAAGCAAGGAACGCCGGTAGGATTGAGGCGAGGAATAGCAGTATCATCGCGGAGAGTGCCTTCGAAAGGACCACCGAGTGGTTCCTGATGGGCAAGCTGTAGACGCTCCTGGCAACCCTTGTGTCCCTATCGTACCTGAGCATCAGCGAGACCAGCAACGCTCCGGTGAGCGCGAAGATCGTGTACTCCTCGACTCCCAGCCTTGGCAGGGTGAGGCCAATGTTCTTGGCCGATTCGGAAACTATTACGCCCTCCGGCCCGGCCACCATGAACACGGTATCGTTGCTCGTCAGGCCGGAAAAGAAGGTGATGCCGAGCATGATGAAGCCAAAGATGAAGACGATGAGGTTGTAGGGATCCTCAAGCTCCCACATTATCTGTGCCCGCATTGCCTCACCTCCTCACCCTCAGGGCCAGGTAAACGGCCGCGACAACTCCAGTCAAAAGGGCTAGCTTGATCCACAGAGAGCCGCTGTCCCTTCTCGATGTACTGGGAACATCATCGACGGAAGGCGCTGGGAGGGTTTGAGTGTCGTCGGAAGTGTCTTTCTCGTCGGTCTCAGCCATTTCCCCAGATTTCATGTCCTCCGCTCCGCTCGAAGGGGGCGAGATGACGATTTCCTGATCCTCCACCGCGGGCTTCTTCTCCAGGTTTACTTCAACTGCCTTTGACTCGTTAGGGGCCAGGATTACCTCCAGGCTCTTCGTGAGATAACCGGGAGCCTTCACGGTGATGTTGTATCGCCCGGGGCTGAGGGTGAGGTTTTTGACATTGACCTCCTTGCCGTTCAAGAGCACCGTCGCGTTGCCCGGATACGTCACGAGGTTGAGTGTCGCGCTGGCAGGGGAGAGCTTCAGGAAAACACTCGCGCTCCCCGTAAGAACCACTGATTCTTTAGCCGAGAGGTTGCCCCTCGAAGCTATGACCGTGTAGTTCCCGGGAGGAAGGAACATCGTGGTGGGTGTGACGGCAAAGGCCCTTAGAACCCCGTCGGTAACCACTATGGAAGCGTTGCCCGGCTCTGAATCGACTTTAAGGGAAACCGCTCTCAAATCTTCCCTCTCCACAGTCAGCGCGGACTTCACCTTTTCCATGTCCACGTTGATGTGGCGGGTTTCGTTGGGAGCAACCTTCACGACGCTTTCGATTAAGTAGTGGTTCTCCGCGATTCCAACGACGTGGGTGTCGAGCCTGTGAATTACCGGAATCCGTATCGTCCCATAGTAACCGACGGCGGTGGCGTTGTGGACATCGTGGGGGATCGCTGGAACGTAGAGGCCCATGGGGGTGTAGAAGATGTATCTATTGTGGCCTCCGTTGATGTAGAACGTTAGGCCCTCGGGAACCGAGGTTATCTCCAGCCGCGCCCAGGGGACGAGATAGGTGGCGTTCCTGACGCTCTCCTGCCGTTCGCTTCCTCCTGAGTACACTTCGACGTAGAAAATACAGGGTTTCCCGTCATCGTCTCCAATGTGCATGAAGGTTCCGTTGAGGGTTATGTACACCTCGTCCCTTCCCCGCACTGCGAGGCCCATCGGGTAGGGGTTCGATATGTTGAGATACCCGGAGTTGCTTCCACACCCACCCGGGAATGCAAACGGATTGAAAGGCGGGTTGAGCTTCTCCCGGCTGTAGTTGGCACTCTCATTGAAGATTGCCCTTATCAACACTATCCCTTCCCCCGAAACTGCCCCCGCAATCCCCGCGGGGTTCACGCGAATTATTGTGGCCTTTTCGGCCACCACCGAAACCCTGGCAACCACCGTGACGTTTCCGGTTATCCTGACGGTGTAGTTTCCCGGCTTGAGCACCAGGCCAACGGGAGTGGCATAAGAGCCCACCCCAACTATCTCAGCCACGGTTCCGGGCGCCTCAACGGACAGGTAGCCTGGCCTCTCCATCGTGCTTTCCTCGGCTGAATACGCCGGGGGAACGAGCAGACCGGCCACCAAAAACGCCAGGAAAATGAGCTTCCACCTCACCGCTTCCACCTCCTTTCCGTCCACAAAGCTATCATAGCGAGAACGACGAGCGAGAGGACGAAGAAGTACTTAACCGGCGTCGAAGGTGAACGTCCGCTTCCATAGTCAGGGAGCTTGACGTTGGTGTCGTAGAGGTTGAAACCTTGAGCATACCACTCCTTATCCACCTTGCCCTCATCGATGAGCTTGTGAAGCTTCCGTGAGTTCACCCTGTCAAGAGCAATCGCTCCTATAACCCCCAAACTTGTTAGTTCTGATGTCATGTCCGTGAAAATCGTTGCTATAAGAACACCCGTGTCCGGTTCGTAAATCAGCTCAGTTATTATGGTATGGCCCTCACCTCTTGTTAGATCATCAATAACGTATGCCCCCCTGCTCTCAACAAACAGGTAGGGTGGGATAAAGTCCCTGTAGTGGGTGTGAAGGATTTTGTCCTCCATCCACGTGAACGAGACGTTAGTTATGACGATATCATCCCCCTTAAGGTCATACTTCTTCATAAAAGCCGGGGTGAGGAGATAATCACCCTTTTTCGGCGGGCTGGCAGGATTTATGAAGAACGTAGGTGGCCCGATTGGGGTACCATCCTCCTCATAATACACCATATCGCTCAGGTTTAAGCGGAGGACTCTCGAAAGAACCAAGCGGGGAATGATTTCACCCGGCCTCACACTCACGTTGTTCATTTCAAGCGTAACCCTCACGAGAGCCGTTTCGTTGGTGACGTTGAGGATTTCAAAAGTCAGGTACGAATCGCCCGTAACGAAGAGAGATATCAGGGTGCGGTTGTCAATCTCCAAAGGACTGCCATCTTCTTTAGAGGTCTTTTTAATTCTGTTGTAGGTGTCCTTCGGGAGGAGTCTTGGCCAGATCATGAAGATGTTTACCTCATTTTTCTCAGGGTTTTCAGGCATTTTCATTGCGTATTTGATGTAGGTTCCTTCTTTGAACCAATATGGGAGCGAGTAAACTGGGGATGTGGTTGCTGAGACTGCCAAGAGTGCTAGGATAACAATGGTGGTTTTCTTCATTCCCTTCTCCACCTCCAGTTAAGGACTGCAGCGATGACCAAGAGCGCTAGTGAAGCCGCGAAGAAGTACTTCATTCCTGTTCTTGGGGTTGCTGTGGAAGAAGTTTCAGGGAATTTAATGTTAGTATCGTAGAGGTTGAAGCCAGGATTCCAGAGCCCATGGGGGGTTCCGCCCCGATCCTTAAGCCTCTCATTCCTTTCGGCGGCTGAATAATCATAACTATCGCCGTTTATTACTCCGAGGGCCAGCAACTCTGGAGTTACATCAAAAGATCCTGTTATCAAGACCCCAGTATCAAAATCATAGATGTAGTTACTCCAAATTGTAGCTGAGTAATAACCGTCACTGAGTTTCCAGTAGAAAGGAACCTGTGAGCTGGATATGTGGATATATGGGGGTTCAAAAGTGCGATAGTATGTGTTTAACTTTGTATGCTCCCACAAAGAATAAGATACATTGTCCACGAGAATGTCTTGGGTTGCAGCACCCAATTTCCCGACACGGCTCATATTTACCAGTAGACTTCCTTTGAGGGGCAGATTCTCTGGAAAGACAAGAAAAGTTGGCCTTCCGAGTACTGAACCGTTGTTATCTATGTACTCCATGCGTCTAAGATCTAATGTGAGGGTCGTGGACATGACAATCTTCTTTAGATAATATCTGTTGTAAATCCAGACATCGTTAAGTTCGAGAGTGGTGTTTACAAGTGCAGTCTCATTTTGCACATCCAATATCCTGAACGTCAGAAATACGTTTCCCCGAACCACTAAGGATACAAGCTCATCTGCACCTGTACCAGTTAGACGTTTTAAAATTAAATCCCGGGATTGATTTGGTATTTGGGATAGGTAAACCTCAAAGATATTAACATCATATTCTTGGGGATTGTCGGGAGTTAGCAGGGCATATTTTAAATAAACCCCCTCTAAGGACAGGGTATGAACAGACGACACTGGAGAAATCAATAATACAGCAAGCTCGAGGATAATAAAAAAAAGAGATAAAAGAGAGATATTTTTCATCAATTCACCTCCAGTAATTAGGTAGGTATGCTATTGCAGTGTCTTTGTATGGCTCAGAGTACCTCTTGTAAACTACCTTGTAATATGCAAAAGAAGAAGTAACTCTATGCTCTGGCTGATACCATTCCATTCCCTTTGCTGTGGCTGTTCCGTAGACGGTGTCTGTGAGGACCATCTTGAACTGGCCGTTGCATACGAGTACTTGCCCGTGTATGCCGGCCCAGACCCATTCGTTGTCGCTCCACTGCCTAACGTCGCTGTTGTGGTCCCATGGCGTCCAGCAGCTTTGGGTGGAGGCGTTGCTGCCTGCGGCGTTCACGAGGCCAATCAACAGTCCTCCAACCAGGAGGACTCCGAGCAGTATCCTACGCTTCATGGTAGCACCCCCTTTGAGGGCATTAGTAATGACGTGCCGGACCTTATAAGTCTTACGTTTTAAAGTTATGTTAAATACACCTGAGTTAGTGAATGCAAAAACAGCTAGTGCCGGTTGTACAGTAACAAACCAGAATTAAGTAACCAACGTATTTGATTTCCAAAAAGTCTCGGATCGAACCCTCAATGAACCTAAAATGTTAAAGTGGAGAGTGACTTAAATCTCTCCCCTTCCCTCAAAGAACGCCTCAAGCTCCTCGTCGCTTACCTCATCGTCAGCCTCAGTGTATCCGAGCTCCCTCTTCTGAAGTTCTATCAGTCCCGGCGTGAGGAGGAGCTTTCCATCGAGCTTTGGAACAGCGTAGTGGAGCGTTATCTCGCTGAACTCGTCGAGCTTTATCGTGGGGTTCAGCTCGTATTCGATCTCCTCCAGCCTCTTTCCCTCTGCTATCAGTTTCGCCACTATCGCCGAGCCGTCTATGGAGAACTGCACGCTCCCGATGTGCCTGGCCTTCGCGCCCTCGATCTTCTCGGTTATGAACTTCTTGGTCTTCCCCGTGAACTCGAAGTCGCCGAGTATTCCGCCGACGACGATTATGCTGTCCTCGTCGATGTCCTCCGGCTTCAGCTCCTCCTCTGCGAAGGGATCGAGGATTATCAGCTTCGAGCGGTCGAAGGGAAACTCGGTAACACTGGCCGTTATCACACTCCCCAGCTTCGCCAGCTCTTCCCCCTCCTCTGGGAGAACGTTGGTGAATATCAGCTTTTCACCCCACCACTCGCTCGCGTGCCGGTACTCCAGCAGAACCCACTCCCTCAGCTCCTCAAGGTGCTCGATTATCAGGTACGGCATGAGCATCACCGGGGGAGCTTTAGGGTTAGGCCTTAAAAGTCTGCCGACTTCCCGGAACTGCCCAGTTAGAGTTTTTAATCCCGAAGGCGGACTCCATGGTATGAGCTTTAGGGAAAAGTATTCAAGACTGGGCGAGAAGTACGAGCGCATAGACGGGCCGCTTGAGAGGTTCTTTGACCCCCTGAGGAGGAAGGCGGCCGCCTTTGTTTCCGGAAAGGTTTTGGAGGTCGGTGTGGGGACGGGCTTGATGCTTCCCTACTATCCAAAGACCATTGAACTTCACGCGGTTGATGCAGTCCCAGAGATGGTGGAAGCCGCCAGGAAAAAGGCCAAGAAACTCGGCCTGAACGCCCACTTCTACGTCATGGACGCCGAGAACCTTGAATTCCCGAACGGGAGCTTCGACACGGTCGTGAGCGCCTTCGTGTTCTGTACTGTGCCGAACCCGGAGAAGGCGATGAAAGAAATCCATCGCGTCCTGAGGCCGGGCGGGAGGGTGGTATTCCTCGAACACACAAAAAGCGACTGCAAGCTGATCAACTGGCTCTTCCTCAAGCCCCTTGACATTCTCCTCGGGTGGCTAATAGAGGACAACACCCTCCGGGAAACCCACAGACTGGTGGGAGAGTACTTCAAGGTCGAGCACGAGGAGAGCCGCTACCACGGGATTGTAAGGCTTATTGTGGGGAGAAAGGAGGGATAAAACTTTTAAAGTCCGAGGATGCCTTATATTACGGGCTGGACAGCGCGGTGGTAGTCTAGCCTGGTCTAGGACACCGGCCTCCCAAGCCGGTAACCCGGGTTCAAATCCCGGCCACCGCACCAGAATATTCTGGTGAACGCATCTTTTCTAGACTCAACAGTTTTTGGGACGACGTCTTCTCCAAAAACAATCTATGGAAATATCACCCATGAAGGATAAAAACCGAGAAAATCCAAAAAGAGAAAAGCTCACTTCAGCTTTTCGAGAATTATGGCGGGGCAGACCTTTGTAACGCCCTCGATTTTGCCTATCCTGTTGGAGATTATGTCGGAGAGATCCTCCCCGTCCTTGGCCCATACCTCGGCCATTATCATGTGGTCACCGCTGGTGAGGTAGACGGTACGCACAAATTCCAGTTCCTTTAGTTTGTTGGCCACTTCAAATATCTTCTCGGGGAGGGTATCGACCCCGGTCAGGCTGACCAGGTTGTAGCCGAGCTTCGACGGGTCAACGACAACGGTGTACTGCCTTATCACCCCCGCCTCCTCAAGGGCCTTAACCCTCTTCCTGACGGCTGTCTCGCTGATGCCCAGAACCTTGGCTATCTCCGTGAAAGGAGTACGGGCATCCCTGGTGAGCATCTCTATTATGATCCTGTCCCTTTCATCAAGCATTTTTCATCACCTCTGTTCAATGTTATGCAGACTAAGTATATTAAGTTTTTGAACCTATTGGTTCTAAAGTTAAACCTTGAGTTTAAGTTTGACAACCGTCTCCACGTGGGGTGTATGCGGGAACATGTCGAGGCCAACTGCACTCTCAACGGAGTATTTCTCGGAGAGGACATTCAGGTTGTCTCTGAGTGTCTTTGGATTGCAGGAGACGTAAACGATGGTTTGCGGTCCCTCTTTTAAGAATTTTCTTACCAATCTCGGATGCAGCCCTGCCCTCGGCGGATCCACGATTACCGTGTCGTATTTCGAAAGATTTTCGACATCTTTGTCCTCTCCAATCCTGAAGGTTGCCTCAACGCCGTTCAGCTGGGCGTTTTTATTGGCCATCTCCACGGCGAAGGGATTGACCTCCACCCCCTCCACGCTAAAGCCCCGCTTGGCGAGGTATATTCCAAAGGTCCCAACGCCAGAGTACAGGTCGAGCACCCGCTCGCCGTCAATTAGTTTGGCCACCTCCCTGAGGAGGTTGACCGCCCCATAGCTGTTGGTCTGGAAAAAGCTGTTGGGATGTATGAGGTAGGTAACGTCGTCGAGCCTTTCTCGTATAAACTCGGAGCCCCAGAACCTTTCCACATCGCCGTAGGAGACATCGCTCTTGGTCCTGTTAACGCTCCAGTAGACCGAGGTGGCGTAGTCGAAGTATTCAGGGAACTCCGCTGGAAGCTCACCCTCCGAGGTGACGAGGTTCACCATAAGCTCTCCCGTGAACTTGCCCTCCCGGATAACTATGTATCTCAAAAACCCCTCGTTCCTGCGGATCTCATACAGGCTCGGTTTAAAGTCCTCTATGAAGTCCCTCAGGGAGCGGAGAACCTTCCGGCTGGAGTCGCCGAAGACGGGACACCCCTCAATATCGACAGCGTCCCACCACGTACCGCGCCGCCTGAAGCCGATACCGTTTGTCGAAATAACAACATCAATACGATTTCTGTGACCATATATCACTGATGACGGGATAACATTGACATCAAAACCCAGAATTTGGGACAACTTGTCAGATTTGAACCTGACCTGTTCGTCGTAGGGAATATGCTGGAGCAGGCACCCGCCGCATGTCCCGAAGTGGGGGCACCTCGGCTCAATCCGCATCGGAGAAGGCTTTGTCACTTCAAAATCGGTCGCCACGAGGGTTCTCTTCCTCTTTCGCCATCTCCTTACCTCCACCTCGTCGCCAGGTGCCGTGAAGGGAACATGGACATCCCTCTTTCCAAGCCTCACAACTCCCAGTCCCTCGTTGTCAAGCCTCTCAACGATCCCGCGCATGATTCCCTCTTCAGCAGTCGCTTTATAAACCTGCCCTTGTACATGTGCCAATCCTGTCCACAGAAGGTTTATTTAGGTGGTATGAGTAACTGAATATTGGTGCCCCTGATGTTCGGCAGGCGTAAGGACGTTGTTTATAAGGTTCTTGCCACCAAAAAGAGGGCCGTGGCGCTCCAGGCCCTGAGTGCCGAGCTTGAAACACCAATGCCCGCGGTTCTCAAAACCGTCAAACAGCTTGAATCCGACGGTCTGGTGGAGGTCTTCTACGGCCAGAACAAGGCTTCAATAATGGTCAGGGCAAAGACCATAGAGGATTTCATCTGACTCCCAAATTATTTTTAAATAATGCGATGATGGAGGCCCGGACAGTGGTATCAGTGGTGATAACCGGCAGGGGTGGCGCTGGAAAAACCACAATGACCGCCAACCTAGGCACGTACTTTTCCAAGAACGGATACAGGACACTCGTCATAGACGGTGACCTGTACCTGCCCAAACTTTCATTTCATTTCGGGATATACAACCCGATATACAACCTGCACACCCTCCTGAAAAATCCCAAAATGCGCGCTCTGGATGCCGTCTACCACGACATCAACACAGGTGTCGATGTGCTTCCGGGTAGCTCAAGGCTGTACGATGTCATCGACCTCGACAACAAACGACTCAGGAACATCGTGAGGGAGATTTCAACGAGGTACCAGCTGACGATAATAGACTCCCCAGTTGGCATACCCTTCGACACTATATCGACCTTCCGGCTCGCTCAGTATCAGCTCATCGTGCTCGAAATAGAGCGCTCCCCGATACGCTCGATCCACAGAATGATCGAGAACGAAGTCATCAAGCTCAAGGCCCTGGGCGAGGCCTACGGGCTGAGGGTAGGGGTAATAATAAACAAGGTCAGGGAATCGTCCCACAACATCGATGACGTTGTGGACTTCCTTGAGTACAGCGTCGATATCCCCGTTGTCGGGATCATCCCCTACGACCATAAGGTTCCTGAAGCAACAAACATAGGGAGACCTGTTCTCGACTACGCACCCCACGCTCCGGCGTCAAAGGCCATTAGGGAGGCCGGCGACATCCTGAACGAGTGGATATTCGGAAAGAGGAGGGAGGGCCTGCTCCACAGGCTATATGAGGCAATAAGCTCATTCCTCCACTCCGGCAGAGTCCCTGCGGGCAAAAAGCTCTGAGACCGTGACAAGGGGTATGAATCTGTACCTCTTTCCTATTCTCTCGCCTGCCCCCTCTTCCCTGTCAACGACCACGCTTATGGTGACTATCTCAGCTCCGGCCTTCTCCAGAACCTCAGCGGCTTTCAGAACACTTCCGCCGGTTGTTGTGACATCCTCGACGAGGAGGATCCTATCGCCGGGCATGACCTCGCCCTCTATCTGGCTCCCCGTACCGTGCCCTTTGGGCTTCTTGCGGACTATGACGAGGGGCTTTCCGGTTTCCAGCGATAGGGCCGTCGCTATCAGCACGGCCCCAAGCTCGGGACCGGCAACGCGGTCGAAGTTTATCCCGGCCTTTTGGACTTCTTCCGCCATCAGCCTCGCGATAAGTTTGAGTGCATTAGGGTTCGTGCTGAGCCTCTTGACGTTTATGTAATAGTCACTCTCCTTCCCCGAAGTGAGCACAAAATGCCCGAAGAGTATGGCCCCCTCGGAGAAGAACATATCAATGAGCTGATCCTTCATGTCCCCCATTTTGAACACCCTAATGTAAATTTTCCTGCGGGTCACGGGTGAGATATACACCGAATTTAAAAAAGTTGGGGCCAACTTTAATAAAGAGTGATGGTGGAGAGAATACCATGCTCACACCGGAAAGGGTCATCGGATACTACTTCGGGGTCATAACCATAGCTGGCGGCCTCTCCGTTCTGCTGGCAGTTAGATACACCCTCCGGAGATGGCGCTCCTTCCCCGAGAGCGGCTGGAAGGTTCAATCCTTCGCCATCGGAGTGCTCGGCCTCATTATAGCCTCGATCCTTGAGGCACCCCTTCTGTTCCTCAAGACGTGGGTTGCACTGGCCTTCGCGGCGGGGATAGTCGAAGAGTCGGTGAAGCTCCTGCCCCTGAAGTTCTTCGAGCGCTCTCAGGAGTGGGAGAAATGGAAGCTCGTCATTGGTACCGGACTGTTCCTGGGAGTCGTGGAAGGAATAATGTACACCGCTGGAATCTTCGCCCTTAACCAACCGGCTTATCTCGTGGGTGTCAGACTAGTTCTCGTTGGACTGCACACTGTGTGGGCGGCCATCACGATAGGCTTTCTGCTAGGCGAGACCGGATGGAAGCGCTTCACTGGTCTGGCCTTCTCGATGATCGCCCATGCCCTCTATGATCTCCCACCACTGGCAGTTGCCGACGGCTACCCCGGAACCGTTGTGGCTTATCTTGCCGGACTGTCGACAGGTTTCCTCATCGTGACACCGCTAATGGCAAAAAAGGCCGCCGAGCTGGCGGGGAGACTTGTTCCAGAGAAGGATGAAGGAACGGGCGAAGTGCCGGAGAATATTGAAGAGACGGAGGAAATCAGCGCTTCGCCTTAAACCGTTCCTGGAACTCGTAAAGCTGGGCTATGCGCTCGATAGTGTCCGCTTCCTCCGGACTCTTGTCCTCCCTCAAAGCGACGTAGCGCGGGAAGCGGAGGGCAAAGCCGCTCTCGTACTTCGGGCTCTTCTGTATCTCCTGGTAGGTGACCTGGATAACGACCTTCGGCTCTATCTCGACGTACTTGCCTTCCTCGCGAACTATGAGCGGCTTGAGCATCCTGGTGAACTCTGCCAAGTCCTCGTCGGTGAAGCCGCTCCCGACCTTTCCGACCGGGACGAACTCTCCGCTGTGGGGGTCAAAGGCCGCAACCAGGAAGGAGCCGAGGAGGTGTGCGCGCCTTCCTTCACCCCATTCGGCGCCGATTATAACGAGGTCGAGGTCCTCCATCGTGGGCTTTATCTTGAGCCACTTCTTGCCCCTGTTTCCCGGCTCATAAACCGAATCCAGGCGCTTCGCCATCAGTCCCTCGTGGCCGATCTCAAGGGCTTTCTTATAGAACGCCTCGGCCTCCTCGACGCTGGTGGTTACCAGCTGCTCAGCCAGCCTTATCCGCTCCCCCGGAGAGATTATCCCCTCCAGCCTCTTTCTGCGCTCGGAGAAGGGCGTGTCTATCAGACCCTCACCGTCAACGTAGAGGACGTCGAAGAGGTTCAGCTCCAGCGGGATTTTTTCCACCATCTCCTCGATGTTGTACTTTCTCCTGAAGCGCCTCAGCACGTACTGGAAGGGCCGGGGCTTCCCGCCCTCGCCCACGGCAACGAGCTCGCCCTCCACGATGGCCTTTTCAGCTTTTACGCTCTCCAAAACAGCGTCAACAACCTCGGGGATGGACTTCGTCACGTTCTCCAGCCGGCGGGAGTAGATAACAACCCTGCTACCATCCTTGTGAACCTGGACGCGCGCGCCGTCGTACTTTATCTCGAATACCGCCTTCCCACCCATCTCCGCCAGGGCTTCCTTCACACTGGCCGCGTTCTGGGCGAGCATCGGTCTTATAGGCTTGCCCACCTGAATTCTGACCTTTGAGAGGCCATCATTGCCCTCAAGTTTGGCCACCTTCGCCACGTATCCGAAGTCGCTGGTGAGCATGTAGGCCCTCTCGACGAGCTCTGCCTTGACTCCAAAGGCGCTCGCTATGGCGTCCCTCATGAGTCCCTCGGCAACGCCGGTTCTCATCGTTCCCAGAACCGTTCTGGCGAGGTACTTGCCCTCCTCGGGTTGAGCATCCATGAAGAGGTTGGCCAGGTACTTCAGCTTTCTGTCCTGACTGCCCTGCCCGCTCGCCTCTGCTATCTTAATGAACGTGCCGTAAACGCGCTTTATCGTGAGGGGCTGGGAGAAGAAGCTCTTCTGCTTTTTCTTCTTCAGGGCAAGGGCGACGCTCTCTCCCAAATCGCCGGTGTCCCTCACCGAGTTCTCTATCTCCCTCTCGGGAACGCCGGTTGCCATGGAGACGGCCTTTATGAGGAGCTTCTCACCAACGCCGAGTTCTCTCTCATCCCAGTCGGGAAATACCTTTCCGAGAATGAGGTACGGTATTATCTCAAGGAGCTCATCGGGGGTTCTCTTCAGAAAATCGGAGACGAACCTCGTCTTGAGGGTCTTGAGTGTCGTTTTTTCAAGGCGTCTGTAAAGGTCGGCCAGTTCGGCGTATTTCATCCCCACCACCTGGGATAGGTTAGGGGGAAGGGAGATAAAAGGGTTTAGCCGACCCACCTTCCCACCACGGGCCTGCCCTCATGGATTCCGGTCACATCGTAGGGCAGGTCGAGGTCGGAGACCAAGCTTATGGCCTTCTCCACCTCGTCCTCCCGGAGAAGGGCAAAGAGACCCCTGCCCAGCATTATCATGGAGCTGGGATTCCTGAGTACCCTATCAATCTCCCCCGCCAGCTCAAGGAGCTCACCGCTCAGGAGGCCGGTTCTCTCCGCGAACCCTCTCGCGAGGGTCATCATTCTCTCAGGCCTCGGTTCCAGGAGGAGCTTCTCAAGGGCCTCCTTCCCCTCGCGCTCTATGGTTCTCACGACATCGCCGTCCAGAACTTCTCTCGTTGATAGCCTTCCAAGGGGGACGACGAGGACTTTGTATCCCTCGAAGAACAGGTTGTCAACAACCCCGATTCCCGGGCCACCTGCCTTAACGCGAACCTCTATCCCACCGGCGAGCTGGGCTATCACATCCCCAAGGCCGCCCCTGTTGAGGACCTCATACTTGTGCGCTGTCTGAGCGGCCCTAAGCCACGTCCCGCCGAAGGTGTAGCTTAACGCTAAGGCCGTTCCCAGAGCGCCGCCGGCGCTGTTGCCGAAGCCGTACCCGTTCGGAAAATCGAAGTACTGCCAGATTTCAACCTCTCCGCGGAAATCCTCTGGAACGAGTTCATCCGCGACGGAGTAGCTTATGACTGCCCTCTTCTTCCCAACCGGCTCGCCGTTGAAGGCTATGTGTACGTGCCTCTCAAGGGAGCCCTCCTCGACGCTCGCGAAGACGTTGACACCCTTGTCGAGGTTCACGCCCGCACCAAGGGAGCCTGCTTTTAGAGGGTCATCGTGAAACACCGGGACGAAGAAAGCCGTTATGTGAGCCGGAACGAAAGCCCTGACGAGCACTCTCTCACCTCCGAGAAGAGGGTTGAACCTTTGCCTTTTAAAAGTGGCGAGAAAAGGAAAGGGAAAGCTCACTCCTCGGCCACGTAGACCGGCACCTTGCCGTGGGGTATGCCGTACTTCCTGCCGTACCACTCGCTGAGGAAGTACCAGGCTCCGACGAGGAGCACCAGACCAAGTGGCAGGAGGATCCACCAGGTGTGGACTCCGAGTCCGAAGAGGAGGTAGAGTATTATGCCGACGCCCGAGGCGGTCATCGCGTAGGGAACCTGGGTCGTGACGTGGTCTATGTGGTCGGAACCGCTGAACATAGAGCTCATGATTGTCGTATCGCTGATCGGGGAGCAGTGGTCGCCGAATATTCCTCCTGCGAAGACGGCACCGATTGCCGCGAAGACCTCCGGACCGAGGTAGCCGGTAACGCCGTAGGCGAGGGGTATCGCTATCGGCAGCATGATGCTGAAGGTTCCCCAGCTCGTTCCGGTCGTGAATGAGATGAACATCGAGATGAGGAACACTATCAGGGGCACCCAGCTTCCTGTAACGCCGGCGCTCTTGGCGAGGTCGACGATGTAGGGTGCGGTTCCAACGGCGTCGGTGGCGCTCTTGATGCTCCATGCCAGGAGGAGTATGGTGTTGGCAATAACCATCTGCTTCATGCCGCGGACTATCGCGTCCTCGGCCTCCTCAACCGTCATCTGCCTGGTGACGAGCACGAGGAAGAGGGCAACAACGACCATCGCGAAGCTTCCCCAGAGGAGCGCCAGTGCAGAGTCGGAGTTCCCGAGGACCCCCATCAGTCCGTCGGTGGCGTAGACCTCGCCCCCACCACCGGTGTACCACATGCCGTAGAGCGTGACGAAGATCAGCGTCAGTATGGGCCATATGAAGATGTGAACGCTTCCTCCTTCCTTGGGCATCCCCAGGTCGACTTCCGTTGTCATGAGGGGCCTGGCGCCGTCGCGGAGGACTTTGCCCTCCTTCCTTGCGCGCATCTCGGCCTGGAGCATGGCCCCGTAGTGCCTGTGGGTGAGCGCCACGATGAAGACGAGTATTATCGCGAGTATCGAGTAGAACCTGAAGGGAACGCTGTGGGCCCACGCACCATAGGCGCCCCCAACGGACGTCAGGTCAACGTTCAGCTTGCTGAAGGCGTCGCCGATGAGACCCACCTCGTAGCCTATCCAGGTCGAGACTATAGCCAGACCGGCGACCGGTGCGGCCGTTGAGTCGTCTATGTAGGCGAGCATCTCCCTCGAAACCCTTGTCCTGTCGGTGATGGGCCTCATGGTGTTTCCGACGATGATGGTGTTGGTGTAGTCGTCGAAGAAGATGAGCACGCCGAGGAGCCATCCCATCAGCGAGGCGCCGCGGCTGCTTTTAACCTTGCTCGCGAGGGCGCGGCCTATCGCGTATGCACCGCCGGACTTATAGATCAGCCCGACGCCGGCTCCAATGAGGAAGTCGAACAGCAGTATCTTGACGTTCCAGTCGTCGGTGGCGTTCGCCACTATCCAGTCGAGGGTCTGGGTGGTTCCAGTCACTGGGTTCCAGCCCGATACCATAACGCCGCCAATCCAGACACCGGCGAACAGCGCTAGGATAACCCTCTTCGTCCATATCGCCAGTATAATAGCCACCAGAGGTGGCAGCAGAGATAGTATACCGAAGTCCGACATGGTTTCACCCCCATTAAATATCATGCCTTGAAATCTTGGGTGGAATATAAGCTTTCCTGAATACTTTTTGACATAATGACATATTTTCGAAAATTTCGTGGTCCCCTTCCATGCATTTGAACCGTATTTCCTGCATCTCAGTGAATATTAGTGTACCTCTGCATTAATGCATACTCTCAAGTACAATAATGCTCACCAATTCCATAAAAATCTTTCCCAGAAAAAGCTTCAGGAGACAGCGTCTCGGGCTTAAAAAACGCCAAGTAGGGAAGACTCACTCGGAAGAGTAATTGAAAGTGGAACAGCCTCATGGAGAGCCCTTGATAAGCTCTTTCAACCTCTGAAAATCCTTCCTCAGCTCTTCCTTCAGCGGGGGACGGTATAGGGCCACTGCCGGATGATACATCGGCATTATGACGAATCTCCCGAAAAGGGTGTTTGCCTCGAAAGTTTTTCCGTGGATTTTGCTTATCGGCTCGGCTTCGAAGCCAAACTTCTCAAGGATATAGCGCATCGAGTGCCTGCCGAGCGGGACTATGACCTTCGGCCTGATGATGTCAATCTGCCTGTCGAGGTAGGAGGAGCAGGCCCTGATCTCCTCATCGGTGGGGTCGCGGTTTTCTGGGGGACGGCACTTCACGATGTTGGTGATGTAGACCTCTTCCCTGGTGAGGCCTATCTCAGCCAAAAGCTCATCGAGAACTTTACCGGCTCTCCCAACGAAGGGGAGGCCCTTTTGATCTTCCCAGTACCCCGGTGCTTCCCCGACGAACATGATTTTTGCATCGTAGCTTCCCGAACCGGGCACGGCGTTCGTTCTGAGCTGGCCGAGCGGGCACTTCTGGCACGCCCTAATCCGCTCCTCAAGCTTTCTCATTGCCTCTTCCCTGCCCATGAAAACACCTCATCTCTTGAGTGCGAGGGTCTTCTGGCTCAGGTAGGCTTTGAGGAACTCGACCCATGCCGTATAGTAGCCCTTCTCGTACTCGTCCCTGAACTCGTGTTCAAGAATGGATTCAAAGTGCCCAAGGAGCTTCTCGGCCTTTTCCCTGTCGTGCTCGTTTATCAGCTGGACTATGAGTGCATCTGTGTCGTTGTCTTTCAGGGCGCTCATGAACCCGTTTATTGCCTTCCCGTAGCCCCTGCCCCACTCATCGGAGCCGGCCATCTTCTGGAGCTTTTCCAGGTGCGCCTTTGCCTTTGTGAAGTCCCTCCTCAGCAGGGCGCGGAGGAACATTTCCATCCTCATCTCTCTCGCAGGCATCTCACCACCGGACTAAGTTTGAGGGTCTGTTTTTAACCTTACCTTTTTTCCTCTCGAAAACCCCACCATCCATGACAGGTCAGCTCTCTACCCAAGTATGGGGCATAGATATGCAGGAAAATCTTCATATTTACGCAAAAGTTTTTATATCCTGAAGCGAAATAAAACCCAGCAAAAGGAGTGGAAATGAGGGGTGAATGGATATGGCAGAGAGCGTTGGTGAAGTGCCCAGCGGCGAAAAGGAATTCGACCAGCTGACGAGGAGGATCAGGGATATAGTCGAGTTTCCGGAGATCAGCGAGGAGGAGTTCGAGGAGATGCTTAGGAAGGCCAGCAGGGCTTACGGTGGACATCTGCCCCACAGGACGTACTCCCTCTGCCCGGAAACCAGAAGGGTCGTTCCGGCAGTCGTCTGGGAGAAGGACGGTATGGTGTGGATAACGAAGCGCTGTCCGGAAGGTATGATAACCGACCTCTACTATGAGGATGTTGAACAGTACTACCGGTTCCAGCGGTGGAAGTTTGACTTCAAGCTTATGAGTGCCAACGTTGACGCCTCGGGCGTCAACTGCCCCCTCGACTGCGGTCTCTGCGCTAGGCATCGCTCCCACACCAGCCTGCTCAACATAGTTCTCACCAACCGCTGCAATCTGAGCTGCTGGTACTGCTTCTTCTATGCCAAGGAGGGCCAGCCGATATACG
Organism: Thermococcus thermotolerans; assembly: GCF_024707485.1. Lineage (NCBI taxonomy): Archaea > Methanobacteriati > Methanobacteriota > Thermococci > Thermococcales > Thermococcaceae > Thermococcus > Thermococcus thermotolerans. The sequence goes on along the minus strand of NZ_CP102602.1, from coordinate 1,739,364 downwards.
AGCCAACCCTTGAGCAGATAAGGATGATGCTCCGCAATGCAAAGAAGGAGCACCCCATCGGGGCAAACGCCGTTCAGCTCACCGGAGGCGAGCCGACCCTCCGCGAGGACCTCATAGAGATAATCAGGATCGCCAAGGAGGAAGGCTACGACCACGTCCAGCTCAACACGGACGGAATAAAGCTCGCCTTCGAGCCGGAGCTGGTCAAAGAGATACGCAAGGCAGGGGTCAACGTGCTGTACCTCAGCTACGACGGAATGACCCCCCAGACCAACTGGAAGAACCACTGGGAGATACCGCTCATCTTTGAGAACGTGAGGAAGGCCAGCGGGCCAGGAATAGTCCTCGTGCCGACCACCATAAGGAACGTCAACGATCACGAGCTCGGGGCGATAATCAACTTCGGCCTCAACCACCTCGACATCGTCCGCGGTGTAAACTTCCAGCCGATTTCCCTCGTAGGGAGGGTTCCGAAGAAGGAGCGCCAGCGCTTTAGAATAACCATACCGGGCGCGATAAAGAGGATAGAGGAGCAGACCCACGGTGCCATAGCCAGGGAGGACTGGTATCCGATTCCGATAGCGGGGCATATAGCCAGGTTCTTTGAGGCGTTCTCGGGCAGTAAGTACTACATGACCAGCCACTACGGCTGCGGTGCCGCCACCTACGTCTTCCTGGACAGGGAGAAGAAGAGGGTCGTCCCGATTGGAAGGTTCCTTGATGTGGAAGGCTTCGTTGAGTACCTGGAGAGCAAGGCGGAGGAGATAGAGGGCTGGAAGAGCATGGGCAGGCTCCACAAACTCAAGCTCGGCGCCGAGATATTCATGAAGTTCAAGAGCTTCTACGACGAGAAGTACGCCCCCGAAGGGCTCGGTGTCCTCGACCTCATAAAGAACGCCTTTGTCCACGGCAACTACGACGCCCTCGGAAAGTTCCACCTCAACGCACTCTTCCTGGGAATGATGCACTTCATGGACGAGTACAACTACGACGTCGAGAGGGTTGAGCGCTGCGTCATCCACTACGCCATGCCGGACGGAAGGATAGTGCCCTTCTGTACCTTCAACGTGATCCCGGAGCTCTACAGGGACAAGGTGCAGGCCCAGTTCAGCTACACCTGGGAGGAGTGGAAGGCGCTCCATCCTGACTGGGAGTACCGGAAGGACAAGTACATCAGAACGAAGGAGTTCGTTGAGCGGATGAAGAACAGCGAGCTCTACAGGAAGACCTACGTCGACATCGAGGACTACCTCGGAGTCATGGAAAAGGCGTGAGGTGGTCGAGATGAGCGTCAGCCCGGACAAGATGCTCACGGTGCTCAGCTTCAGGTTCGGGAACATAGACTGGGAGAAGGCCACTGCAAAGCAGTACGAGCTCCTGAAGGACGAAAGGATATGGAGGGCGTTCCTCAACGGCTACGCCAAAAACGGCTTCGTGGTATTCGATGAGGATGCACTACCCAGGGAGGAGCTTCTAGAGAAGCTGAAAGAGCTGGAACCGGAGATAATCGGAGAGGAGCGCATAGCCGTAAGGGAGCTCGTGGAATCCAGCTACTCCTGGAACAACATCCTGGGAAGCATGGAATCATAAAAGGAAAAGGCTCAGCGGAGCTCTATTCTTACTTTTCCTTTCATGTCCTCTTTCTCCAGCTCGAAGCCCACGATTCCGCTGAAGGAGTCCAGCTCAAGGATGTTCTTGCCCGCCTTGACATCGAAGGTTTCCGCAACGGCCTCCCCCGCTGGAAGCGAAAGGTCGTATTCGTAGACGGTCAGCCTGTTGTCGTTGCTCAGGTAGAGAACCATCCTGGGCTCGCGGTAGCCGTCGAGGGGGACTCCTCCGAAGGTCCCACCGCCCAGCTTCCTCGCCATGCTAGGCAGTGACAGGGGCACTGAGAAGCTCACCGCCGGCGGCCTCTCCTGAATTATCTTCTCGTCGAGAACCACCACATCCCTGCTCCCCGTGTCAAAGGGCGTCGCCTCGGTTGAGCCCGTGTTCGGGGTGGTGTTGGTGGCAATAAGGAGCTTTCCGTCCACCTTTTCGATGCCCGTAACCCTCGCCCCGAAGGTTCCCACTATCTTTACCATCGGCGGTGCGATGTAGAGGAGAACGCTGGGCCCGGCTATCGTGTTGGTCGTCGCCCACGTCAGACTCCCGTCCGGCCGGTAGAGGACGTCGTGGTGGGCGTTGTAGGCCGTCAGTATTCCACCGCCGACGTTTATCGCGTTCACCCTGAAGGGGGCGTAGAAGGTGTAGAACTCGAAGAGACGGAAGAACCCGAAGTCCTCACCCATGAGGGGGTTGCCTGCTATTATCCCCCCACGGACGAAGGCAAAGGCCCTGTTGTAGGCACTCGCCAGTGGTCCGTATTCCGGCCTTATGTAAGGCCTTCCATCGACGCTGTCCCCGGGTTTAAACGCTTCCCATTTTCCGGTTATCAGGTCGAGGGCCCTTATCTCCCTCAGCCCTGCGGTGAAGTTGCTCCCGACCCCAAAGAAGGCTGCATCGTGAACCAGGGTCCCCTTGAGGGAGGGCTCGTGAATCAGGGCTTCCGCCTTCCCGGTTCTCCTATCGAGGGCATAGACACCGAGGTTCGCGTGCCCGTCTTCCCTCGCGAGCAGGAGCCTGTCGTTGTAGGGGTCGTAGAGTATATCGCTTACCTCCCCTGCCCAGTCGGTCTCGTGGTGGATGGAATCCTTCCAGAGGAGCTTTACAGTCCCCTCTTCGGTGTCGTAGACGTGGACGTGGGAGTACTTGTTGTGGAAGAGTATCCTTCGGTCCTCTCTGTAAACGGCCGGGGCGTGAACCCAGCCGCCGAAGTATATGAACTCGTCAACGGTCTCGACCGCGTTGTAGGTATCTCCACCGCTCGTCGGGGCATCGCCGAGAAGGGTGAAGTCGTAGGTCTTTTCCTCGCCGCTCTTCACGTCTATGAAGTGCGCCTCGGCCTCGAAGGCCAGCGTGAAGTAAAGCGTCCCATTGTGGTATTTCAGCCCGAATATGCCGCCGCTACCCCACTCCGGGCCGTACCTTGGGGGAAATCTATAGTCCCTGAGGAGCATGGTATCACCAGGGGTGTTACGCGGTGATGGCTTATTGGTCTTTCGCATGGGCCGGGACGCTTTTATATGCCCTTGCCGTAGGTTGAGACATGAAGGCCTACCGCGGACTGGCGATAATATTCGGCTTCTACGCACTGGGCGAGTTGGTAACATACATCCTCAACCTGACGGTTCCCGGAAGCGTTATGGGGATGCTCTTTCTCCTGGGTTCTCTGCTCGCGGGCCTCATCAAACTGGAGTGGGTGGAGGGGGAGGCGGAGCTATTCGTCAGGAACATGAGCGTCATGTTCGTTCCTCCCGGCGTGGGGATAGTGGCCTATCTCGGCCTCATAAGGAGCCAGGCCGTTCCGATATTCGTCGCCCTGGTTCTGAGCTTTCTGATTACGCTCGTCGTAACGGCGAAGACCGTCGAGTTCCTCAGGAGGGGGGAGAAATGAACCCGCTCGGGATAACGCTCACGCTGGTGGTTTTCTACCTGTTCTCGGAGCTCCACTCCAGAAGGAGAGCCTTCTACACGAACCCGGTTCTCCTGTCCATAATCACGATAGCGGTTATCCTCAGGGGGTTCGGAATCCCCTACGGGAGCTATATGGGCAGTGCGGTTATACTCAAGTTCCTGCTCGGGCCGGCGGTGGTGAGCCTGGCCGTCCCGGTCTACAAGGGCAGAGCAACAATAAAGGCCTACGCAAGGGAGATAGGGCTCGGAATAGCCACCGGCGGGACGGTCGCAATCCTGAGCGCGTTCTACATTGCCAGACTCCTTGGCGGGAGCGAGGAAGTCCTCCTCAGCATAGCCCCGAAGAGCGTTACCACCGCCATTGCGATCGGCATAAGCGAAAAGATAGGGGGCATTCCAGCCCTAACCGCGGTTCTCGTGATACTCACGGGGCTCCTCGGCAACGCCTTCGCCCCGGAGCTGCTCGGCCTCATCCGGGTCAGGGACAGAATAGCGAGGGGCCTCGCAACTGGCGTCAGCTCCCACGGCCTCGGAACCGCGAGGATAATACTGGAGGACGAGCTCGCCGGGGCTGTCAGCGGTCTGGCCATGGCCCTGAACGGTGTCTTCACGTCCCTACTGCTTCCCCACCTCATCGAACTCCTCAAGTAGGCACTCGCTTATCCTGAGCCTGTCCCTGGCGTCAAGGAAGAGTGTGAAGTCTCTCTTTGCCAGCCTGTCTTCGACAGGCGCGTGCTCCACGAGAAAGGCTATTATCTCCGCCGTGCTGTAGGGGACCTTGATCTTCAGCTCGTCGGCCTTTCTGAAAAGTTTCACCGGCACGGTGAATATGTCCTCCCCCTTCCGCACCTCAACGCTTATCTTCGAGTTTATCTGCTCCCATATGAGGAGCGTGTTCCTGGCCTTCTCGACCTTTTCAAGGGCCCGTCTCTCAAGGATGCTTATGTTGGCCCTGCTCGTCCCCAGCATCTCGGCTATCTCGCTCTGCTTCAGGCCCCTGGCCCGCAGACGGAGTATCCTAATCTGCTGCTCGGTGAGGAAGCTCTTCGAGGGCATTTTAAACACCAAAGTTTAACACGGTGCTGAAGATTAAAAAGTTTTTCTCAAAAAGCCGGGCAGAAACCGTCGAATCACCAGAAGAGCCCGTACACCGAGATAGAGCCCTCGAACGAGAAAGAACCACAGGTTCAAAGCTCTCAGAAAAGTCCGTAAAATTCTGGTGGTCCCGCGGCCCGGATTTGAACCGGGGACCTGCGGATCTACAGTCCGCCGCCGCTCCCAGGCTAGGCTACCGCGGGACCCTACAGGCAGCCCGTTCCATAATCCCCCGGGTAGGTTTATAAATTTTTCTCCCGAGGTAATTGGGGTGGGAACATGAGGCTCTACGAACCTGTTACACTCGCCATGCCGCTCGCGAAGGGAATAGGGGAGTTCATAATGCGCGAGGGCAGGTTGCCGGACGGTGACGAGCTCCGCGGGATGCTGAAAAGTCTCGGAATGGAGGAGAGCTGTCTCGACCGGGGGTTGGCCCTCTACAGGAGCAGGTTCCTCATAGCCCTCGCTTTCCCACGGGGGGAGACGCTGGTGGTTGACGTCATCTCCTCCAGCGGCGAGCTCAGCGATGCGCTGGAGGTCATAGCCTACAACGACAAAAAGCTCGGGGCGTTCGTCGTGGAGATCCTCCCGACCAACGACCTCGAATACGAGGGAAACATAGGCATCGAACCGATAATCATAGACGGGAAAACCCTTGAACTGGAGAGCAACCCGGTCTTAGGGCACTTCGAGGAGGATGAAGATGGGCTCTTCCTCGTCATAGCCCGCGAGACGTACGAGCGGTGGAGGGGCGAGGGTGACGTTCACACCTGCCCCGTCTGCGGCGGGGAGCTCGCCTGGAAGGGGGAGAAGGCCCGCTGTCAGGACTGCGGCTACGGTGTGAGGGTAAAAGGTTAAGTACCAAGAGAAAGAACCATTCCCAGGGGAGTGTGATGATAGTAAAGTTTGACGTGTATTTCGATGGGGAGTACTGGTGTGCCAGAGGAATTAACGAGGACATTTTCACTCAGGGAAAAACCCTAGATGAGTTGATGGAAAACCTCCAGGAGGCTGTGGAGCTTCATTTCGAGGAGGAGATCGAGAGAGGAGAGAAAATAATTGTCATGACGCTCTCGGAGTTTGAGGTGTCCAGAGTTGAGCAAACTGCCAGTAGTTAGCGGCGAGAAGTTGATAAAACTCCTCAAAAGGCTTGGATACACCGTTGTAAGACAGCGCGGAAGCCACGTCAGACTTGAGAAAAGAACCCCGCTGGGAACGCATAAGATAACGATTCCGTATCATGACGAGATAGCCAAAGGAACCCTCAAAGACATCCTTAACAAAGTATCCCTCTGGAACGGGATTCCCCGTGAGGAATTGATTGAGATTCTCAAAAAGCTTTGAGGTGAAACCATGAGCAGGACAATCAAAACCCAGCTTGTTAAATACTCCAGACTGGCCCACGAGAGGGGACTTACCGCCGCCTTTGGCGGAAACCTGAGCATCAGGAAGGGAAACCTCGTCTTCATCAAGGCCACGGGGGCTGTGATGGACGACATGACTCGGGAGCAGGTGGCCGTTATAGACATGAACGGGAGACAGATTTCGGGCGTCAGGCCTTCCTCCGAGTACAGGCTTCACCTGGCCGTGTACAGGAGCCGGCCGGACGTCAAAGCCATAGCGCACCTCCATCCCCCCTATGCAATAGCCGCAACATCCCTAATCGACTGGGAGCTGCCGATAATGACCCCCGAAGCGGAGATATACCTGAAGAGAATCCCGATAGCCCCGTTCCGACCTGCAGGAACCCAGGAGCTGGCCGATGTCGTGGCGGATGCCATACTCCAGTCGGACGCTGTAATAATGGAGCGGCACGGCATAGTGACCGTCGGAAGAACCTTGCGGGAGGCGTTCTACAAGGCCGAACTGGTGGAGGAGAGCGCGAAGCTCTGGCATCTGGGCAGAAAATAGCCCTTTTTTTATCCACCCGAAAGCGCAGGAAATGAGCGTAAAAAGAAAACGCTCACTTGACCTGCTCAAGGGCACCGAGGACCTCCCAGATGATCGTCCTCGTGTGCATCGGCATGTTCGGGTCCTCGCTTATCTCCTCAAGGATGGCTATCGCATCGGCGGCCCTGACGGCCGGCTCCTTGCTCTCGTCGAGGAGGGCCTCTATGGCCTGCTCGGCGGCGCGCCTTATGTTCCTGGGGACAACGGTGTCCTGGACGACCTGCTCCTTGAGAACCTGCACGATCTGGCCGATGAGCTCGCTCATTCTATCACCCCCTTTTCTAAAGAATTGTTACTAAAATCTCCTCGGGTTATCTTAAGCTTTCCTAACTAAAAAACTTTTCGGTCAACGTCGAAACCTGGCGAGAAATAGAGCGTGGAGTCAGAACTCCACGCCCCTCCTGGCGAGGATACCCCTCTGGTAGGGGTGCTTTATCTCCCTCATCTCGGTGACGTAGTCCGCTAATTTGAACAGCTCCTCTGGGCAGTAGCGGCCGGTTAAGACCAGTTCGGTGTGGGGCGCTCTGTTCCTGATGAGCTCCTCAACCTCCTTGACGTCGAGCATTCCGAAACCGAGGGCGACGCAGATTTCGTCGAGAACTACTAAATCCCATTCGCCGCTTGAGACGACCTCCTTCGCGCGCTCCAGGGCCTTCTTCGCCGCCTCTATGTCGTCCGGTTCAGGTTTCCCGTGGACGAACTTAGGTAAACCGAAGGACTCTATGACCGCGCCGCACTCAGCTATCTTCTTCTGCTCGCCGTACACATTGGGAGCCTTCATGAACTGGAGGATGATGACCTTTCCTCCCGAGCCGAGCATCCTGACGGCCAGACCAAAGGCGGCCGTCGTCTTCCCCTTTCCGTTGCCGGTGTAGATGTGCACCAAGCCGAGCTTGTCTTTCCATGCCATCTTGACTTCACCGGATGGATATAATTGCCAGGGTTTTAAAGAGTGTTGGATCTCTAAGACAGGTTCATAAGGGAGTAACATCCATAAAACCTCCACCCCATGCCCAGAAGTAAACGTTATATATTCCGTATGGTCACAGATTATGGGTTTTGAACCATGCGGGGGTATTCAGATTACACTGAAGCCGACACCAGAAGTAAGCTGATTGACCCAAAGCTCCACGAGAGCGGATGGGATGAAGATAAAATCAGGCGAGAGTACGTTATCTCTGTGGGCAGAATCCTCAACAATGACGGAAGCAGGACGTCTCCCAAGAGGGCAGACTACGTTCTATTCTACCCGAACTTCCAGGGACATATAATAGCCGTTGTGGAGGCAAAAAAGGCAAGTGGGGATCCATACTTAGGGCTGGAGCAGGCGAAAGGGTATGCAAAAGCCCTCGATGCCCCTTTCGCATACGCCACCAATGGGCTGAAGATAGTTGAGTATGACTTCTTCACAAAGCAGACCAGAGAACTGGATGAGTTCCCTGAACCGAAAGAACTATGGGAGAAATACACAAAGAGAAAAGGCCTCGACGAGGCAATAAAACGGGTGAAATCAAACCCCCTCGAAGTCCCGTTCTATATTCGCGACAAAAAGCCCCGCTATTATCAGGAAGTCGCCGTTAGGCGTGCAATCGAAGAGATACTCCTCGGGAGAAAGCGTCTGCTCCTGACCATGGCGACTGGGAGTGGAAAGACGTTCGTCGCGTTTCAGATAGCGTGGAAGCTCTACAAGAGCGGCTTTTTGAAGAAGATACTCTTTGTGGTAGATAGGGTCTACCTGAGAGGGCAGGCGTACAACGCATTTGAGGCATTTGGAAACGCTCGCTGGGAGCTCAAGGGGGACAACATAAACTTTGCCAAGGATGTTTATTTCGCCACTTATCAGACCCTGTACTCTGAGAAAAACGGTAAGAGGGTCTACCAGCATTTTGATCCAGACTACTTCGACCTCGTCATAATAGACGAGTGCCACCGCTCCGGATGGAAACGGTGGCACGACATCCTGAAGTACTTTGGGAATGCCATACACCTCGGCTTGACGGCAACGCCCAAGAGGAGCGATAACGTGGACGTTTATCGCTACTTTGGAGAGCCAGTCTATGAATACACGCTCGCCCAGGGGATAGAAGACGGCTATCTTGCCCCGCCCGAGGAAATCATAAGAGTGTACACCAATGTGGACAAGAAGGGCAGAATAACCTTCAAAGAGCTCAAGAGCGCAGGCGTTCAGCTTGAGATACCCGAAGGAGCCGAGCTAAAGGAATATTATACATCGGAGGAGTTCGAAAAAACCATAATCCTGCTGGACAGGACGAGGGCGATAGTTGAATGGATAGCGAAGTTCCTTGAGGACACAGACCCATTCGCCAAAACCGTTATTTTCTGCCCAACTCAGAGGCACGCGAGAGAAGTTGCGGCACTTCTCAACAACTATTTCAACCCAAAGTTCCGCGTTGACAACTACGCCTATCCGATAATCTCGGACGACCCTGAAGCCCACAGGGTCTTGAAGAACAGCTTTGCAAACGCGGAGGAGATGTTTCCAGCTGTGGCAACGACCGTTGACGTGTTGAGCACGGGGATAGACGTTCCGCCGATAAGAAACATAATCTTCCTGAAGCATGTGGGCTCAAAGGTCGAGTTCCATCAGATAATCGGAAGAGCCTCAAGGCTGTACGACAGAACCCGAAAGTTCACCTTTAGGATAATAGACTTTACAGGAGCAACGAGGCTGTTCGACAGCTGGGACGTTCCGAAGTTCAAACCGGATAGAGACCGGCCGACGGACTGGTATCTTAACATGCTCATAGTTGATGATGAAACCCTAAAACCCGTGAAGGGTGCCGACGTTGTGGTTCACGTTAAGCCCGGGAAGCCCGTTCATGTGGTCGCGGACGACGATGGGAGGATTTTTCTGAGCAACGTTCCGAGGGAGGCGGTACTCGTCGACATAAGGGCGAGCGGGTACAGGCCAAAGAAAACCTACGTCTCGACATTTCCAAGACCGGATAACCAAGCCACGGTAACGCTCAGGAAGCTGAAGCCGGAAAACAAGGCACCGATAACGGTTAGGGGTATCAACGTCTACATCCAGGAGGAGAACAAGATAAAGATAGAAATCAGAGGCAACAGGGTTCTTGAGGCGGAGTACGTGAAGTACACCAAAGAGCAGGTAAGGAGAAGAATAGCCAGCCTGGCCGACCTCAAGAAGATCTGGCTGGACAGAAAAGCGAGGCTCAGATTTAAGGAAGACCTGAAAAAAGCGGGCATAGACCTCAAGTTGCTCTCGCTCATCGAGAAGGTTCCAGAGGCGGATGAGTTCGACCTGCTGGCGAACCTCCTCTTCGACGCTCCCATAGTTTCGAGGGACGAGAGGGCGCACCTGTTCCTTGAGCTGAAGAGGGAGTTCATGAACAAGTTCGGTGAGAAGGGCAGGGAAATAATACTCGACCTCATAGACCACTACCGCCTCTACGGCCTGAGCGAGATTGAAGACCCAAGGGTTTTTGAACTTCCAGAGTTCAAGGCCTACGGCGGGCTGAAGGGCATAGCCAGAATCTTTGGCGGAGGGAAAGGTCTCCGCAAAGTTCTGGAAGAGATTGAAAAGGGCCTGTACGCTGATTTAATGGAGGGATGATGAATGGAGAGGCAGACCTTAGCCAATAGAATCGAACACATCTACGAGATAATGCGAGCCGAAGGGCTTTCAATTCTCGATTACGTTGAACAGCTCTCATGGATGCTTTTCCTTAAAATCCTGAGCGATAGGGAAGAGGAGAGAAAGCTTGAGGCCGAGCTGAGGGGTGAGCGGTACAGCCCGGTGATAAAGGAGGAGTACCTCTTCCACAACTGGCCGAAGCGCTTCGGCGTTGACAGCCTGGGGAGGGTAAAGGACGTAAAGGCCTTCTACGACTTCATAGCGAACGAGCTCTGGCCGTATCTCAGCTCCCTCGGCGGGAGCGACGAGCTGAACAAGATAGGGGAGATATTCTCCAACGTGACCCTTAAAGTCCACGACCCCCACAACCTGCTTGAGATATTCCAAAACATCGAGGACATAAGGACCGACGAGGAAGACACGCAGATAATGTCCCAGCTCTACGAGGAGACCCTGATGCTCATGGGCCGCGAAGGAGGGGCGGCCGGCGAGTACTACACCCCCAGGCCCATCGTCAGGTTCATGGTTAAGGTCGTCGATCCAAAAATTGGCGAGAGTGTCTTCGACCCATTCTGCGGTTCGGGTGGCTTTTTGGTTGAGGCCTACAACCATATGTACGAACAGGCCAAAACCGTTGAAGACCTCAGGAAGCTGGAGAAGGCCTTCCACGGCCAGGAACTCAAGGCCCAGCCCTATTTAATAGCCAACATGAACACGCTTTTGCACGGGGTCAATGCGAAGCTCGTGAAGACCGACACCTTCAGCGAGGACCTGCACAATCCGGGCGAGCTCTACGACGTAATACTCACGAACCCACCATTTGGGGGTAAAATAAAGGAATCCAACCTCCAAAACTTAATCGTTAGAACCCGCTCGACCGAGCTGGCGGCGCTCCAATACGTAATGAGAAAGGTGAAGCCCGGGGGCAGGGTGGGCATAGTCCTGCCGGACGGGGTTCTTTCCAACGTTACCAAGGCCTACGTGAGGGTTAGAAAAGACCTCCTTGAGAAGAACAACGTCTTCGCGATAGTCAGCCTCCCCCAGGGAGCCTTCGCCAACATCTCGCCCAAGGGCGGAACTGGGCCAAAAACCAGTTTGCTCTTCTTCGAGCGCGGAAAACCCACGAAGGAAATCTGGTACTACGAGCTCGTCCCGCCCAACGGAAAGAACTACACGAGGGCGAACCCGATTAGGGATGAAGACCTCAAAGACGCACTCGAAAAGTTCGAGGCGTGGAGGAAGTACCTCGAAACCGGCGACGAGGAGTGGAAGAAGAAAGCCCTCTCCGAGAACTCGTGGGTGGTGAGCATAGACGAGGTTAAGGAGAGGGACTACGATTTGAGCGCAAGGAACCCGAACAGGAGGCTAACGATAGAGTACCCAGCGCCCGAAGAGATTATAGCAAGCCTTGAGGAGAAAGAGAAGAGGATAAGCGAGCTTTTAAGGGAAATCAAATCCGTCCTCGGTGAGAAGCCATGAGGGAGAAGCCACTCACGGAGTTCATGAGTTCGAAGAAGACCCAGCCGAAAAAGGAAAACTCCAAGTCAAGGGGGCTCAAAGGCCCCTGGGAGCTCCCGGAAGGCTGGAGATGGGTGAGGCTTGGGGACTTAGGAAAGTTTGAATATGGTTATACAGCCTCAGCAACGAATAAAAACACAGGAGTAAAATTCCTGAGAATAACTGACATTGATGAAAACGGAAAAATAAACTGGCTGAAGGTTCCATTTTGCGAGATTTCTGAAAGAGATTTTGAAAAATATCATCTAGAGGTAGGGGATTTGTTATTTGCAAGAATTGGAGCAACCACAGGGAAGGCAACATACATTGATCAAGAGGTAGATGCTGTTTTTGCTTCATATCTAATCAGGCTGAAAGTCACAAAACCTGAAATATTCCCCAAGTTTGTGTTTTATTTCGCTCAAACACCCTATTATTGGGTAAATATCAGAGAGGAAATGGGAGATAAACTTAGGAAAGGCATAAATGCTAAGGAACTTTCCCGCATTCTTACCCCCATCCCTCCTCTCTCCGAACAAAAACGCATCGTCGCCAAGCTCGACGAGGTGAGCAGGCGCCTTGAGGAGGCAAAGAGGCTCGCGAGGGAAGCGAGGGAGGAAGCGGAAAGGCTGATGGCCTCAGCTCTGCACGAGGTCTTCTCGAAGGCGGAGGAGCGGGGATGGGAGTGGAAAAAGATTGAAAAAGTAGCCGGAATTCGGGGAAACGCAGGGGTAAAGAAAAAGCTCTCTCAATTTGACAGTATCGCGTTTATCCCAATGGAACTGATACCCGAAAACGGGATTTTTGCACGCTATGAAATCAGAGAACCAGCAAATATTAAGAGTTATTCTTATTCTGAACCGGGAGATATCCTCTTAGCCAAAATAACACCATCATTCGAGAACGGAAAGCAGGGGATGGTACCTGAAAATGTCCCAAATGGCTTTGCACTGGCGACAACCGAAGTTTATCCAATATACATAAAAGATACCAATTCACTAGACAGAATGTATCTCTTCTACATCCTGAGAAGCAAGTACGCGAGAAAAACCCTCGAAGACCAAATGCTTGGAACAACAGGAAGACAAAGAGTACCTAAAGAAGCCGTGCTGAAACTTAAAATCCCCCTCCCGCCCCTCGAAGAACAAAAGCGCATTGTCGCCTACCTCGATTCAATTAGCGAGCGCGCCCAGAGGCTGGTAAAGCTCTACGAGGAGCGTGAAAAAGAGTTAGAAAGACTCTTTCCCGCGATACTCGACAGGGCGTTTAGAGGTGAGTTATGAAGTTGACAACAAAAAGAGCCTTTCTAAATACTGTGATAGCACTCGTGGGAATAATAGGCGGAGGGGTGTTTGGAGTCTATTATGGGAATATCCTGGTGTCTGCCTTGATAATTTTCGTGACTTTTGTTTTGCTTTTTGGATTGTACTATCTCTTCGAGCAAAGTTCTGAGACCTCCAATCAAACTTGGCTTAACGAAAAAGAGAGATATGAAAAACAAATCAAACAGCTGGAACAAGACAAAGAAACTCTTCAGAAGAGAGCCAAGCACTTAGAGAAGTTAAATGAACAGCTGAAGGAGTTACAAGAGCTGTTTTATATTCTCGTACGTTATGGAAAAGTTTCAGTCAGTGACATAACGAAGAGATGGGAGAAGAAATACGGTAAGGACTCCGCTTTTATAGTTTATGAGAAGGGTAGGGGCTTTAATCTAAAACGCGATACGAAGAAGAGAGGCTACCTTCTTGAAAAACTACCAAAGGCCCAGGGTATTGAGCTAAGTGACGAAAATAAGAGCACTATTTGGAGGCTCCTTCAAGATGTCCTTATGAACAAATCTCCGTTTTCAGAGTTCTTAAAGGAGGAGTATGGCAGGTTTTCTGCTCCCCTATTTAAAAGTAGTCCTCCAGAACCCTTCCATTTGATAGTGTTTCCACAGGAACTTCGAATTTCTCCCAAAGACTTAGCTAGAGTCTTCCAAGAAGAATACCTCAACTATGCCAACAAGCTTAAGAAAAAGCTCAAGGCAGAACTTAACCGTATAATGTTGAATTTGCCAAATAGTCAAGAAAAGGAGGTAATTCAAGCGATTATAAAAGATTTCGAGCAATGGGATCCCGCAGAAGGCGTCTTAATAGTCTTCCCATTTTCTGCTGCTGAAATCCCGTTTGGAAAGTTCAGCGAGGAAGCACTAAGCCTTCTCGAAAAGTACCACCCTCGTAGCCTTGAGACTATCAAGGAAGAGCTAACGAAGACCATACTCAGGAATCTCACGCTCTCGGCGTTTCTGGAATACGCTAAATTGCCTCCCCATAAAATTCAGGAGCTTGAAGAACATGAAGACGAAATCAAGGCAAAGCTAGGAATAAAACAGTGGGGAGAGCTGTTTAAAGTCGCCCCCAACCTAATTCAAGATGTATTCTCCCAATACAACATTACCGAAGAAGAACTCGAACGAATCCTGAATGCAGTTGAGAGAATTACCGAGATAACTGAGCGCCCCGATAGGATTATTAGGAGGTGAGCTCTAATTCCCGGAGCAAACTACGGCTTTGCCCGGGCCATTGGCGGGGCAGTCACAGGTTTTATCACCACTAAAATAGTCCGGGCCTTCGCCTACAGCTTCGGACTCCCATGGATGTCCTTTTTATTTAACGTCTTTTCCATCTTCATGACGGTTGGCCTGATAGACGTAATGCCCTTCTGGTCATTCTCCTACCTGATGGGCTGGCTCATTGGCCTGATTTACATCGGCCCAATATTCCTAAGCCTTCCCGAGCTCCTCCTCTACCTTGGAATAACGCTCTTAGTGCTCTACTGGAAGTTCAGTGGTTGATAAACCGACAAATCAGAAGCCAAAAATCTGACAGAAATTTAACGACGATACGGATAAGGTATATTTATTCCGCAAAAAGACGTACTTTAGGCCAAAACGGAGGAACGCCTATGACACATCTTTACATCGTCCTCGACGAGGCAGGAGACTTAGGTTTTTCAGCAGGCAGCAGTCAGTACTTCGTTATGGGTGCCATCATACTCAAAGCAGATGACGTGAAAAAAGCAAGGAGGATCCCCAAGAAGGCAAGAGGGAAACTCGGCAAGAAGAAAAAAGACATCCCTGAGCTAAAGGCCTCGAAGAGCGACGATAAAATAAGAAGATTCATTCTTAATGAACTCTTCAAATGCCCTAGTGCTCATATAGCGGCCGTTTATGTGAACAAGAAAAACACCTACGACTACATCAAAAACAACCGCTCCCAAAAGGCCACTCACTACAACTACATCGCGAGGGTTCTAATAGTGGACTCACTGAAACTGTATCTTGGCAGAATCGGATACACGCCGGACAAAGCGCTAACAGTCGAGGTGTACCTCGACCACTATCACACCACGAAATTTAGAAAGAAAAACTTGGAAGAGTACATACAAAAGATGATAACCGAAGCCATACTCTATGGGGTGAAAGTGACCGTTCACCAGAAGGATTCACGGGCAGAACCTCTCATCCAAGTGGCGGATTTCGTTGTTAACGCGTTCTACAGGAGGCTCGACGGCAGAGAGGACTTCATTAAGAAGTTTGAAGATGCCGGAAAAGTCCTGAAGTTTAAGCAGATTTACTGAAACCAAACGAGAAGTAGGAATCGGCCCCCGGGCCGCCATTTGCGCGTACCTCAAGGTACGCGGCGGACACCGGGACTTACCCTCATCTCCGTTTATACTTCTGTGTAAACTTCTTTTAAATGTTAGTGCCCAAACTTGGCCATGTGGGGACACAAAGCGATATTAAGCCGGACGAACCAACTCCAACTGGTGAACCCTCATGACTCACTGGCTCTGCATCACCACTCGTGACAACTGGGAGGTTGTCAAAAAGAGGAACGTCTGGGGTGTCGCTAAGAGACACAGGAACACCATCGCCAAGGTTAAACCAGGTGATAAGCTCGTCTTCTACGTCAAGCAGGAGCGGAAGAACAAAGAGATTCTCGAACCAAAAATCTTCGGCATTTTCGAGGTTGTAAGCGAGCCTTACACCGACTCAACAAAGATATTCAAGAGCCCACCACACCTCAACGAGACTTACCCGCTCAGGATTAAGATCAAGCCAGTTAAACTCGGCGAGCTCGACTTCAAGCCTCTCATCCCAAAGCTCAGCTTCATCACCAACAAGAAGCGCTGGAGCGGCCACCTGATGGGCAAGGCAATGAGAGAAATCCCGGAGGAGGACTACAAACTGATCGAAGTTCTGCTCTGACTTTTCATTTTGAACAACAATCTCGAATTTTTTGATGGTTGTTATTCATCCTCGGTATTGTAGCCGAGGAAGCGAACCCCATTCAGGAGTATGGCCACAGTTACCGGACAAAGATTGATCACAGTCTGTGACCGCTCTGAGAGGCTGCTTGCTAAAAAAGGATGCATACCTCAAAGTTATACCCTCTAATGCCGGATTTCTCATAGAAACTACCGCATATTTAAGCCCCACTTTTCTTTTTGACGCCCGAAGGGCGTCGTATTTGAGGGACTGCTTTTGGTTTGGCTAATTAACGAGAATTCCATACTAAAGATTAGCTTTTTGTTAGATGCACACTGGAAGAGGCGCTTGAAAAGCGGTCACGAACCTTGATCAAACTTCGCGAAGGCGAAGTTCTGGGGGTGTGGGGGCGTTAGCCCCCCGGAGAATTAAGGAGTAAGGAAGGTGGGGAAACGTAGTTTCCCAGGTTTTTAGAGAAAACGGGGTTGTGGGGCAAAGCCCCACTCCGAGGGTTTGAGAGTACAGGAAGCTTTTGAAAAAAGCTTCACCAAAAGAACTCCCTTCCTGCTGAACTGGCAGAGAATCAAGCGTGCACTCTAAACTTGCCTATGAAAACGGGTTTAACATCCAACTCTGGACTTTTTGTGAGTTTCACTTTTCTTCTGGCGTCCTCTGGACGCCTTGTTGGGAGTAGAACCTCGTAAGAGTGGCAGTTAGAGAGTAAACCCGAGGAAAATAAGCACTTTAGAATTGCACGCTATCTTTCCGTCAACGCTTCGTGGGAAGCGAAGCTTCCCGACGTGTTGAGACGAAAGTCTCAACATGCGCCAGCAAAGGGTTGATGTGATGGGGCCAGGGCCGGGATTTGAACCCGGGCTAGGGGATCCACAGTCCCCTGTGCTAACCAGGCTACACCACCCTGGCCATTTCCAGCTAAACCTTTTGGGTTAGCTTTATAAAGTTTTCGACAGAAGGGTGTGAAAGAGGGAGCTGAGACCTTTTACATACCATAACTGAAAGCTGGGGAGAGATTTAGCGGGACAGCCGGCTTTGGGAGGTTTAGATATGAAGGCAAAGCGCGAAGCACTCACCAGCCTCTTCACGGCGATGAGAGAGGGAAAGGTTGACGGGGACATAATCGACCTCCTCCTGCTCATAAACTCCATCGATGGCATCTACACGACCTCCTCCTGCTCCGGCAGGATTGGAATCATCGAGGAGCCGGCCCTAGGAGCGAAGCCGCTTTCAAGATGGCTCATCAAAGTCCACCGCCCGATTGGGTTTGAAGAGGCTAGGAAAGCCCTGGGAAACGCCGAGAGAGGCCTCATCTTCCTCAAGAGCCAGCCGCCGATATTCCACGTCGTTGCCGAAGACATCGAGAAAGCGAAGAGGCTCCACGAGCTCGGCCTGGCTTCAGGCTTCAAGTACACCACCTTCAAGGTAATCTCAAAGAGATACCTCGTCGAGATAAACGCCACCGAGTACCTAACCGCGCCCCTCGGGAGGGACGGAAGGATTTTAATCGACGATGAATACCTCCGCTTTGCCGTCGAGCTTGGCAACGACATGCTGAGAAGGAGCAAGGGGCGCTTACCGCGCCTGGAGAGAAGCTTCAGAAAGCTGAGAGAAGAGTTCGGTGAAGATGAGCTGTTCTACGAACTGGCAGAGGAACACGGAACAGAAGGAAAATGGGGGCTACCATAGTTCAGCGGCTTTCGTTCCACTCCGGGTTTCCATATTTCTCCTCTATCAGCTTCTCCGCAAGCTGAAGCTCGTAGTCCGTTAGTTCGCCCTCGACAAGTTCAAAGGCAGCCCCGAATTTGTCCCTGAGAAGTTCGTAGGCCTCCCAGCGGCTAAGCTTTACCCCCTCGCGCTCCAGAGTTGTAACACGCTCCCAGATGCTCGAAACACCCTTGTCGGCCAGCTTTGCCTTGGAGACCCGCAGAACCCTTCCGAGTATCTCGACGCGGGTGGAGTACATGAAGGTGCCGTGCTGAAGGATTACCCCCTTCCTCCTCGTCTGTGCGGAGCCGCTGATCTTTTTCCCGTTGGCGACGACGTCGTTGAGGCCGGAGAAGCCGGCATCGAGGTCGAGCTCTTTCAGAGCATCAACGAGAGGACCCGCGAGATAGCGGTAGCTCGTCTCAACGTTTTTGAGCATGGGGTGTAAATCCTCGCCGACGATCACCGAGTAGGTTATCTCGCCGAACTCGTCGTGGAACACCGAACCGCCGCCGGTTATTCTCCTTACGACTGGGATGCCGAGCCGCTTGGCTTCCTCAAGGTTGACGTCGTGGACGACGCTCTGGAATCTCCCAATGGTTACCGAGCTCGGCGAGAAGGCGTAGAGCCTGACCGTGTCTGGGGCTTTTCCCTCGATTCTGGCGCGCATTATCGCCTCGTCTATGGCCATCTGAACCTCGGGCCGGGCAACTATAAGCGGAATGAACCTCATGACATCACCAAGGTTAAAAGGTCGTGAGCGTTTTTAAGTCCAGCGATGATGAAGCCCAAGCCCTTCCGATGGGTGAGGAGAGCGGTCACCACTGAGCGGATAGAAACTTTGCCTTCGCAAAGTTTCTGGGGGTGTGGGGGCGTTAGCCCCCCGGAGGGTTAAGGAGTAAGGAAGGTGGGGAAACGTAGTTTCCCAGGTTTTTAGAGAAGAACGGGGTTGTGGGGTGGAACCCCACTACGGGGGTTTGAGAGTACAGAGAGATAAGGGGGCGGAGCCCCCTTGTCTTTCGTAGGGTCAGGGGCCGATTAGCTCATCATCGGAACCCTCGGACACCTACCCTCACATCATCCCAGGCCGAGGTGCTCCCTTATTATGAGGGGGATGAGCCCTATCTTCGGGAAGACGACTAAAGCCTTGTCCTCAACGGCATAAGCTGGAACGCAGGGGATGGTGCCGTAGGGTGTCGGATACGGGGGGTCGGGAGCCCAGTTGTTGTCGCCCCACGTCACGAAGCACTTCTCGACCTTTCCCCCCAGCTCGACCGTGTTTATCTCCCTGACGCGGTGGATTATCGGGTATTCATAGCCGGGCCGTTTGTAGACGATAACGTCACCGACGCGGACGTCGTCTATGTTATCCTCGTTTATACCCTTGAGCAGGACGACGTCACCCCGATAAAATACGGGCTCCATGGACTCGCTGACGACTATTACCAGGGGCGAATCAGTGTGAAGGGCCAGTTTGAGGCCCACCTGGAGCGTGAAGACCGCCAGGAGGGCTATCAGTATCCACGCCAGATCCTTTTTCCATGAGTCCTCCATTTCAGCGCCTCCATGAGGGTGCTTATTCTCGCGGGTATGGCACCTATCGCGGTGCAGGTTTCCAAGCTTACCCTCTTTCCAGTGATGTCCATGTGGTAGCGGGCGGTCTTAAAGATTTCCTTCGGGAGGCCGTGCCTGCCGAGGCCGACCAGGAGGAGGAAACTCTCACCCCTCAAAGCCCTCTCTGCAAGCTCAAGTGGTGTTATCTCCTTCTCCTCGCTCGGCTTTCTGGTCGTGGCGACGGGGACACCGAACTGCGGCGGAAACCCCCTCCTGGGGAACTCCAGAAGGTGGAAGCGGTTTCTCTCGGCCAGCTCAAGCAGGTATTTTCCGCCCTCACCTATCGTGGTGCGGGAGCTAATCTCCCGGGCAACGTCCAGCGGCTCTCCCTCAAAGGGGAAGCCAACCAGTGCCAGATGGAAGCCGTAGGCGTGGGCAATTGGCCCGGCCCTGGCTATCGCCCTGAGGTGGGCCTCATGGAGCTTCTTTGGGTCGTACGTGTTGTAAAGGGCCAGAGTCAGCATCTTTCCTCACTTAAAGTGGCCAGGGAATGTTTATAAGGATTTAGAACAGACTAAACAGTTAGGATGACGACGCGCGAGGAAATAGAACTATTGATTGAAAGGGGGTACTACGAGGAGGCCCTGTCCGAGGTTCACAATCTGAAGGATCCCCTGGACCAGATAGAGGTTCTCACGGACATAGCCGTTGCTATATACCAGCACGGCGGGCCCCAAGAATGGATCCCCAGCATAATAGAGGACGCCATGTACATAGCCAAGAAGCTCAAAGACCCGGCCAGCAGAGCAGTGGCGTACTCAACGATAGCCTCTTCCCTCGCGATAATGGGATACGAAGAGGACGCTATGGATTTCTTCAATCGTGCTCTGGACGTAACTGGTAGAATAAAAAGCCCAATAGAGAAGGGGATAGTCCTCTCCGAGCTTGCGTATCATCTGGCAATTGGGGGTTATCCCGAAAACGCCCTTGAGCTCTTCAACATAGCCTTTGACACAATAATCGGGGCGGAAGTGGGGTACAACCTTAAAGTCGACGGCATAATACGGATAGGCGAGCTCCTTGAGAAGGCGGGTGATGCACTTCCGTCGAGTAAAGCCCTCGACTTCTACCGTATGGCCTTCGACATATTTGACAAGCTCCATGTAAACCAGCGCGCGGCCGTCGTCGAGAAGAAGATAGAGCTGGCCCAGACGGTCTACGAGGTCGGCCTCCCGTCGATACGGCAGGCGCTCCTTGAGGGAAGGAACCACTACGCCCTTGCGCTCATTGAGAAGAAGTACGCCGGGGTCGTGAGGCTCATAGGAGAGCTTGAAGTGGCGCTCTGGATGAAGAGGGTGAACAACGTAGAGTATCTGGAGGTCGTTGACAGGGCCTTTGAGCACTGTAAAAACCCGCGCTTCACGGAGGCCAACGTGCAGAAGATAGCCAGGATTCTGACCGAACTCGGAAGCCTGAGAAGGGCGCTTGAGTTCGCGAAAGCTATAAAGGACGTTCGCAAGAAGAGCGACGCCCTGAGGGCAATAGCCGTAGAGCTGGCAAAAAGAAACGAGTTTGAAGAAGCGCGGGAGATCGTTGAGAGCATACCCGACCCGGAGATAAGGGCCGAAGCTATGACTGAGGTGGTTGCTATAGAGGAGAGCCAGTGAGGAGCCATGATATTCGACGCCCATTCCGACCTCCCGACGTTCATCTACGACGAAAGGGACAGGGGGAAGGTTCACGTTCTGGAGGAAAACTTCGAACGCTTCTTCGCCCCGGGGATAGATGCCAGGGTCATGGCCATCTGGACGCGCCCCGACAGGAGGAGCAACGCAACCGTCTACGGCCTGGAGGTCCTCAACGCCCTCAGAAGGGACATCGAGGAGAGCGAACGCTTCGAGCTGGTGACGAACTCTGAAGGGATGAAAAGGGTCATTGAAGAGGGAAGAATCGCACTCTGGCTCGGCCTTGAGGGTGGTGAACCGATAGGTGAGAGCATCCACCTCCTGGAGGTCTTCTACCGCCTGGGCCTCCGCGTTTTAACCCTCACCTGGAGCCTGCGCAACGCGATAGGCGACGGTGTCTTTGAAAGAACGAATGGAGGACTCACCAACTTCGGTATCGAGGTCGTCGGAAAGGCGGAGGAGCTCGGAATAGTCATCGACCTGAGCCACATCAACGAGGCCGGCTTCTGGGACGTCCTCGATATTACCGCGTTTCCGGTTATAGCGTCGCACTCCAACGCAAGAACCCTCTGCGACCACCGAAGGAACCTCACCGATGAACAGATAAAGGCCATAGCGGAGCGCGGTGGTGTCATCGGGGCGGTGGCGATCCCAAGCTTCGTCCACCGGGAGAGGGCAACACTTGAGAGGTACGTGGAGCACATAGCGTACATGGCAGACTTGGCCGGTTACAAACACGTCGGTCTCGGCTTCGACTTCGTCTACTACCTCCCCGGATGGAGCGGCAGGAGCGTAGAGGGCTTTGAGGACGAATCAAAGATTCCGGCGCTGATTGAAAAGCTGAGAGAGACCTTCAGCGAGAAAGAAGTCGAGGCTATAGCCTTCAAGAACTTCGAGCGCGTTTTTGAGAGGGTCGTGGGTTAGGTTTTTAATGGTTTTTCCAAACTTCTCCATGGGGAGTGATAATGGGAACAAAGATAGTTGCTGTTTATGAGAACGGCGTTCTGAGGCCCAAGAAGAAGCTTAATCTTCCAGCCGGCACGGAGGTTGAGCTGATAATCCGACCCTCCTTGAAGGGGCTCATAAAGCTATTTGAGGGCGTAGAAGTTAAGAAGGACGCTGAGAGCGCCCTCAACGAAACCCGGGAGAGGAAACTATGGGAGTAGTCATAGACTCCTCAGTTGTCCTCAAGGCACTCTTACCTCCCCCCAGAAATCTCGATGAGGAGATACTCAAAAGGGAGCTTGAAGCTCACGAGAAGTGTCAGTTCATACTTGAGACGATAGAAGAGAAAAGAATTGAAATTCACTCACCAGCCGTAATCGTCGTTGAAGTAGCTGGGGTCATCAGGAGGATCACCGGAGACGAATACAGGGCGTCGATCGCCAGCGACACCATCGAAGATAATTTCATACTTCACTATGATGCAGAGATTCTGGAAAAAGCCAGGGAGGTCGCCACCCTTACTGGAGCTTCTGGATTTGATGCGTATTTTATAGCAACGGCACGTCTTCTGAACCTCCCACTGATAACTGACGACAGAGGAATGCATCTCAGAGCCAGAAAATTGGAAATAGAGTCCCTCCTAGTGAGAGAGAACTCCATCAGGGAAATAGAACGCGTCCTCCGGTGATACAATGGAAATCCTTTATTTTCTGACCGCGAGAGAGGCAAGGAGGCTGCTCTTCGCGAAGGGTGGGGCGAGGCTCAACCTCGACCTGAGGAAAACGAACCGATCGTGGCTCGTAACCATTGAGGGAGACGAGTTCGTGTTCCCAGACGGAACGCGGGTTGGGAGGGACATCATAGAGAGAATCGCGAGAGATGAGGGGAGCGTTTACTTTATCAGAAACGGCGTTTACAAGGCCGCAATAGCCGGAAAGCACTTCTACAAGCTCGTCCCGACGATTCCGCCCACGATAGAGATAAACGGCATCAGAATGCACCGCACGAAGGAAGTGAACCCTCTCCAGGATACAAGGAACAAGGTGAACGCGGTCAAGCCGAAGGAAGGCGAAACGGTTCTGGACACCTGCATGGGGCTGGGATACACCGCCATAGAGTCCGCCAGGAGGGGGGCGTACGTCATAACCATTGAGAAAGACCCGCACGTCCTGGAGCTCGCCAGGATAAACCCCTGGAGCAGGGAGCTCTTCACGGGAGGAAAGGTGCAGGTCATACAGGGCGATGCCTCCGAGGTCGTGAAGCGCTTTAAGAACGAGACCTTCGACGTTGTTATCCACGACCCGCCGCGCTTTTCTTTAGCTGGACAGCTCTACTCGGAGGAGTTCTACCGCGAGCTGTATCGCGTCCTAAAGCCCGGTGGGAGGCTCTTCCACTACGTCGGGAACCCGGGGAAGAGGTACCGGAGGAAAGACCTCCAGAGGGGCGTCATGGAAAGGCTGAGAAAAGCGGGCTTCGTGGGGGTTAAGCGTGTTGAGGAGGCCCTGGGAGTGGTGGCGAGGAAGCCAATGAAAGAAAAGGGATAAAAAGCTCATTCCTTCGTTTCGCCCTTCATCACCTCCTCCACGTCGAAGCCTTCCTCATACTTCTTGAGTTTGCGCTCGAAGAACTCGATGAAGAGCCTGTACCTCTTCGCTCTGTGCTTCGGCTTGCCCCGTATGCTGTGGCCGTGGGCACCACGCTTGAATATCGCTATGTACGCCTCCTTGCCCATGTCCCTGAGCACGTTGTAGAACATTAAACTCTGGTCGAGCGGACAGCGGTAGTCCTCAAGGCTGTGGATGAGCAGGATCGGCGCTTTAACCCTATCTGCGTAGAACAGTGGGCTGAGCTTCCTGTAGTTATCGTTTTCGAGCGGATTTGGCCCGATGACTTCAACGTCGTACCAGAGGCCTATGTCTGAGAATGCGTAGTTCGTCAGCCAGTAGCTTATGCCGTTCTCGCTGATGCCGGCCTTGAAGAGGTCGGACTGAGTTAAGGCCCAGTTGGTCATGAAGCCGCCGTAGCTTATGCCGGTTATTCCAACGCGCTCCCTGTCTGCCGGGGGTTCGAGCTTAAAGAACTCCTCAATACCGTTCATTATGTCCTGGAAGTCCTCCAGACCGGTTCTCTCCAGCACGCGGAGGGCAAAGTCTTCGCTGTAGCCGTTGCTCCCGCGCGGGTTCACGAAGACAACGTAGTAGCCCTTGTTCGCCATTAACTGCATCTCGTAGACGAAGCGGTGGCCGTACATCCCCTTCGGTCCGCCGTGGACGAAGACTATCACCGGAGCCTTCTCATCTTCCTTCAGCTCCGGTTTGAGGTACCAGCCGTCTATCTCAAGGTCAATGGACCTGAAGCGGAAGTGCCTCGGCTCAAAGGTTTTGAGCCGTTCGAATATCGGCCCGTTGTAGTCGGTTATCTGCTTCAGCTCGCCGTCGTAGAGGTAGAGCTCCGCTATTCTCGTCGCCGTCGCTATAAGCAGAACCGCCCTGCCTCCGTGGACGTCGAAGCCGTATACACAGTGGTCACCGGCAACGATTCTCTCGGCCTTCCCGTCCCAGAGCCAGAGGTTCACCCTTCCAGCGTCGGGCGTCAGGAAGTAGACCCTCCCATCATCAAGCCTAGCGTCATAGACGTCCAGCGGACCTTCGTAGACCGGCTTGAGCTCTCCGTCCCAGATGTAGAGCCACTCGTGCTCGCTGAGGTACTTCTTCTCCCTCTTCCCCCTCAGAAGGATGGCCTTCCCGTCGGAATCCACCGCCATGAAGGAAACGCGCTCGAAGAGCTTTTCCTCCTCGCCGTCCCTCCAGAGGTAGATGTCGTAGAACTTGAAGAGGGCGGGCTTGCTTCCCTCGCGGTGCGGGACGTTGACGAGTATGGAATCGCCGTGCCATATCCCACTTGAAAACCTCGGCTTCTCGAACCGCTCGATTACCTCCTCGCTCTCCGTGTCAAGAACCCAGAAGGTGGTCTTTTCGCCGTCGAAGAAGCCCATGTTATCAAACCAGGCCGGAACATCGTCGTCGAAGACGAAGTCCTCATCGTCCCTCCTCTTGAACCCCACAACGAGGAGCCTCCGGGAGTCGTCGTTCCACTGAATTGAGCGGACGTTTTTAGCGCTCAAAACCTTCTTGGCGCTCAGGGTCTGGACGTCAGCGACCCATATCTCGCTCTCCTTCTTCTCCTCGTTAAAGCGAGTAAAGGCGAGCTTTCTGCCGTCGGGTGAGATCCTCGGCATGGAGGCGTTCTCGATGAAGCGCCTCGCGCCGGTCTCCAGGTCCTCAACGACCACGGTGCTTTCGTACCTGTTGTCCTTCATGTTGGCCTTGGTGAGGGTGTAGGCGACAAGGTTCCCCCTTATTCTCGGGTCGCCCAGGTAGGCGAACTTAGAAAAGGTCTCATGGTTCCATTCGATACTGCTCATAACGCTATCACCTACCTAGTAGAGAGCCTTAAAAGTATATAAGGGTAACTACCCGTCCAGGTGAGAGGATGAAGGAAGAGTACGCCGTTGGAATTATACTGGCTGCTGGAATAGTGGTTTCGCTCGTTCTCAGAACATACAGCGGAATAGCACTGGCCGCCCTAGGGATACCCCTCTACTTAGCATACATCGCGAGGGAGCAGAACGTACTGGCGAAGTCGAGGCTCTACGACCGTGACCTCTTCCTCATGATAGCCATAGCGGTGGTGGTCATACTGGTCTTCAACTACCTGTGGGACCCGAGGATGGGCCTCATAGCGATGGCGATCGCGATACCCCTGCTGGCGATCTACGCAGACAGACTAAAGGCGAGAAAGGAGGCGGAGAAGGCCTGAAAGCCTCCCCGTTCTTTTGTAAGCCCTAACTTCGTTCCTCATTTCGTCCAAAAATTCTCCATCGATACCGAACTTCGCCCTCACCCGACGCGAGATGTAGTTGTCGTTGAGGAAAATCATCGCCATCGCGGAGGTGAGGTTCTTCGGCTTCCTCCAGTTGGCCTTCTCAAAGTCTATGAGGTAAACGCGCTCGCCGACTATTATGTGCTTGCCGCCCTGGATCTGGCCGTGGTCGAGGCCGAGCCTGTCGAGGAGGGCGGTTTTCTCGACTACCTCAAAGAGGTGGCGCTTTTCCAGGTCGGCGTGGAAGATTATCTCCCCCTCCGCGAACTCCCGGATTAGGTACTCAAGGCCTTCAAAGACGCCATACCTCACCAGCGGGGGAGTTACCCCGAAGGGCTCTATCGTCCTGACGATTTTCGCCTCCCTCGCGAAGTTCTGCCTCGGCGAATCGGGCCTTTGGAGCTTAATGATGACGTTTTTTTCATCTAACATTGCCCGGAAGATAAGGCTCGTGGTTCCCTTGGAGTAGGGGCGGATTTCCTCGAATCCGAGCGATTTCAGGTGAGAGTAAAACCGCCCCAGCCGGGCTTTGCTTATCAGGTGGTCGAACATACTCCTCGATAAGCTTAAATACTCCGCCGATAAAATACTTTTGGTGATAGCCATGGTGACGGCTTTTATTTTGATGGTGACGGCCGCTGGAAAGGAAAGGGAAGTTATGGAGAAGCTTCTGGCCATGCCGGAGGTTAAGGAGGCCTACGTGGTCTACGGCGAGTACGACCTCGTCGTTAAGGTTGAGACAGACACGCTCAAGGACCTTGACCAGTTCATCACGGAGAAGATAAGGAAGATGTCCGAGATACAGATGACCTCGACGATGATAGCCATCTGAACCTCTCGTTCTTCTCTCTTGCCCTTCTTCTAAGAATAACGGAAAAGAAGGGGCTCACTTATTCATCATGAGCCTTATCCTCTCGGCCGCATCCTTCGCCTTGTCAGAGATGTTGCTGAGGGTTCTGGCGATGTTGAGGATGTAGAATCCGTCGCCCCAGCTCATCTTTTCCGTGTTCTCAAAGACGAGCTGCATGAGCTTCGTGTCGAGGCCGTCTATCTTGTTCTCGACGCTCTCTATCTGCCTGATTATCTCGTACTCCTTGGATATCTCCCCGTCGGCGAAGCCGCTCTCTATAACCCTATCCATCTGGACTATGGCCTCGTGGACGAGCTTTGCAGCCTTAATGCTCTCCATGCCCATCTGGAGGATTACCTCCTTGACCTCGACCGGAAGCTCTCCAGGCTCCCTGATGAGAAGCCATTTGGCGGTGTCCTCTGCCGCATCTGCCACCTTGTCCTGCATGTGGAGGTAGATGAGCACGTCCTCTCTAGCCACTGCCATCATGAGCTTCGAGCTGAGGGAGTCCCTTATCTCCTCTTTTATCCTGTCGGCAACGTCCTCAAGGCGGTCAACCTCGACGGCTATCTTTCTCATCTCCTCGTAGTCCCCATCGTACCAGCGCTGGAGCGCCTTTTCGAGGGTCTCAACGGTGTTGAGAACGACCTCGGAGTGCTTTATGAGGGGCTTGAACGGGCTCTTCGCAAAGAGTTTTGTCCAGACCTGCATGTTATCACCCCACGATCATGAGGAACTTGAATATGGCCGCGCTTATCAGACCCGCGACCGGAACGGTAATGAACCAGGAGATTATTATGTCCCTAACGATGTTCTTGTTTATTGCCTTTACTCCCCTGGCAAGGCCTACCCCTATGACTGCCCCAACGACGGTATGCGTTGTTGAGATTGGCAGGCCCATCCAGCTGGCAACCAGAACGACCGTTGCTGCCGAAAAGTCTATTGTGAAGCCTCTCGTGTTGGTGAGCTCCGTTATCTTCTTTCCTACCGTCTCCATCACCCTGTATCCGTAGGTGGCAACACCTACCGCTATCCCCAGGCCACCGAGGGCAAGGATCCACTTGGGGACGGGAACCTGCATGCCGCTCAGCCCCATCGTTGCCACCGCATAGACGGCCGCGACGGGGCCTATCGCGTTTGCCACGTCGTTGGCTCCATGCGCTAAGGCCACGTAACCAGAGGTGATGACCTGAACCTTTCTAAAGATTGCCTCGACACCTATGAAGGGGTCGCTGCTCGGGAAGCGGAGCTTTATGAGGACGTACGTTACAAAGAACACAACTATGCCGAGCGGGACGCCGTACATGAAAACGCCCGTCTTGAGGTCCTTTCCGTGGAGGACCTTGATGTAGAACATCGTCCCTATGACCACGAAGGCCAGCCCGATCCAGAAGGGAGACCAGATGCGGGCACTCCTCACGGGGTCTTTTCTCTCGAAGATGCTTTTTGTTAACGCCTTGAATATGAAGTAGGCCATTATGGCCCCGACTATCGGGGAGAGTATCCAGCTGAGGACAACCTGAGTCATCTTGCCCCAGTTGACTATGGCCGTTCCGGCGTAGACTATTCCATAGCCCGCTATACCGCCTATGATCGAATGGGTTGTCGAGACAGGCAGGCCGAACTTGGTGGCTATTACAAGCCAGAGGGTCGCCGCGAGAAGCGCCGCAACGGAACCGTAGATAAGAACGTTCGGGTCGGTTATCATCGTCGGGTCGAGGATGCCCTTCCGTATGGTCTCGGTAACGCTTTTTCCAAAGAAGTACGCCCCGGTGAACTCAAGAAGGCCGGCTATTATGACGGCCTGTTTGGGGGTTATCGCCTTCGCACCCACCGCGGTGCTCATCGAGTTGGCGGCATCGTTAGCGCCTATCGCCCACGCCATGGCAAATCCGAGGATCACGGTTATCAGTAGCCACACTTCCACTGCCATCACCGAAGCCCAATAAGGGGGGACATATAAATATCTTGCCGCAGTAGAATATAGTTGTGTGGGAATCTCTATGTAGAAATAAATAGAATAAATAGAAAATCAGGGATTCACCTTCACGGGCTCGGCGGTTATGGTGGCATTGGAGAGCATGCCGAGCCTGGCATAGTGGTAAAAGCCGCCCTCATCGGGCTTGGCGTAGAGCGGCGCTCCGCCTCCACCGGTGACTATGTACCTGACGCCGTCTATCTCACCGTCCCAGAACATGTGAATGTGGCTAAAGACCCCAAAGGCGTTGTAGGCCTTCATGAGCTGGAGGAGCTTCTTGCCGTCCATGTAGTTCATGCCGTGGTTGCCATTGGGTCTTGGGTCAACCGGAGGGGCATGCATGACGATGACGGGCTTCTTGCCGAGGCTCTTAGCCTTTTCGAGCTCGTTCTGAAGCCACGCCCACTGCTCGTCGCTCAGCCCGTAATCGTGGTCTATGTTGTTCATGAATATGTAGTAGTAATCTCCAAGGACGAAGGAGTAGTCCGTCGGCCCAAAGAGCATGTGGTAGACGTTTATGCCTTCCCCGCGGTACTCGTGGTTGCCAACGGCTATGAACACGGGCTTGTTCCACTTCCACTCCTTCATCAGCTCGCCCCATTCGTCGACCTTGCCGGAATAGACCAGGTCTCCACCGTCTATTATGAAGACCCCGCTGTCGGCGTTTATGGCATCCCTTATCTTGAGGAATACCTGCGGAAGTTCCTTCCCACCATCGGGCCTGTGGTCTCCGAAGGCAAAAATCGTGTAGTTTTCAACATCCTTCGGAACGACGCTGAAGGAGGGTTTGGAGGTTGTGAACCTGACCCACGTGTCCCCCGTCTCGACACCCTCCGGCAGGTTGAGTACGGAGGGATTGGTGTTCTCGATGACGTAGGTGAGCTCAGCCCCGTTGGAGTTCTTGACTTCCACGCTGACGTTGAAGCCAAGGGCGTAAATATATACGGTCGAGCCGTTGACGAACTTTATGAATCCTCCCTTTACCGTAACGTTCTCACCGTCAACGATGCGCCAGTAGTAGATGAAAGGCTCCATCGTCTTAAATGAGCTCAGGTACCAGTGCTCCCCCTCGTCGGGTATCCCGTTCCAGTTGTTGTCCCCTATGACCTTGAGGAGAATTCCCTCGAACTCTCCGCTCCTCACGACGTCGTTGGGATAGACCTGACCTCCGTTCTTGATTCCCATCGCGTACTCCAGAGCGGCTCCGGCACCTGCCTTGCTTGTGCCCGTGAAGACTATGTACTCCCTTCCATCCTTATTGAACGCCGCAAAGATGCCCTTATCCTTGCCAACGAACTTAAGGCCGAGCTTGTAGACGATGTAGCCGAAGTAGTCATTGACCGTTATCAGTATCGGCTTTCCTCTGAGAACCGGGCGGGCATCCTCCGGAGAGAGTATAGCGATGCCACCCTCGTACTGGCTCGCCGGCAGGATCTGGGCGTTCGGGAAGTAGTGCTTGGCCAAGTCCTCGTACCCTTTACTGACGTAGACCTTCGATGTGTTCCCAATTTTGTACCAGTTAGAAAGGACCTGGCCTTTTCCATAAGCTGCAAAGTCAATGCCACCGGATTCAGTGGGAGAAGCTGTTGGAGACGTAGCTGATGTGATCCCCGTGCTTGTGGGGGATGTTGAGGCTGTCCCTCCGTTTGACCCTATGCATCCCGCCGTCAGGACGATCAGAACCAGCAGGACTGCAGAAGCAACCTTCCTCATAATATCCTTCACCACAGGAAGTTAAAAGTTGGAGCTTAAAGTCCTTTTGGACTTTTCCCTATATTTTCCGGCCCCCTAAGCTCGGCAGGTTTAAATAATCGTGTCTAAAATTTATCTGGGTGATACCATGTTCGTTGGACACTACAAAGACGTCCCCGAGAAGGACACCGGTTTTGAGGGGGTAACCATAAGGTGGCTCGTTTCTCCAAAGCTTGGGGCTAAAAACTACGCGATGCGCTACTTCGTCCTCAGGAAGGGCGCTGAAATACCGCTCCACCACCACGACTGGGAGCACGAGATATTCATCGTGAAGGGTGAGGGAATAATAACCGGCGGCGGCAAGGAGGTTCACGTCAAGGCTGGCGACTTCCTCTACGTTCCACCCAACGAGACCCACGGCTACAAAGCGTTAAGCGAGACCTTCGAGTTCCTCTGCATCATTCCCGCCAAGAAAGAGGCAATCCCCGAGGATGAGTGGGTCTAGCGGCGGTAGTGATACACCTTTATTTTCTTTCTCCTGAGGGCGATCAGGTCTGCCTTTCTGGACTTAGGACGTACAGGTTCTTCCAGAAGCGACCAAGCTATATCATACGCGAGAGAGGCCACCACTATAAGCAACAGACCGAATATTATGAGAGGCGTATAGTACCAGATGATCCCAGCCTTGGGAACAACGAGCACGACCTTTCCCACAATCTGACTGGGATAGACCCTCCACGGATCAGCGTACTCTCTGTTATCCCCTTTGGTTACATAGTAAATATTTCCCGCCGGGTCAGTTTTTATATCCACCACCCGATGGGTTATCCTGTACGTTGCATTTCCAATCTCAATACGATAGAGAATCACGTCACCGATATGCACATCGCCCGGGGAGACGGGTCTTGTAATCACCATATCGTTCGGGTTTATATGGGGTTTCATGGAGTCGGTTAGGATGACAACGTACTGAAAGCCGAGGACAAAGTGCAGAGCAACGATTCCCAGCACAAAGACAAGAATAGAATACGTCAAAATGGAGAGGAAGTCAAAGCGCTTGGCATTCATTCAGGGCCTCCTATTCCTTCAGCCACCCTGGTAGACCACGTAGACAGTGTCGAAACTGCTCAAAGCCACTGGCGAGGCAAAGGTAAGCGTATAAGTACCCGATCCATTCAAAGTCGCCTGAGCAACGGCCACTAGAGTCGTCCCACTGTAGAGCTTCAGATATATTGTTCCAGCCCCCGGATCAGTGGTAACAGTAACCGTGGCGCCGGTAACGTAATCCGGGTTAGTAGAGTCAAGTGTCCACGAAACATCCGCGTTTGTAACACTGCTCGTTATAACGGTGCTCCCCTGTCCAAGCTCCTGAACGTTCAGGGTAATGGCAGGAACAGCAAGCGCGGCGCTGATGAGGGAAAGCGCAAGGGCCAGAGCAAGCGGAATTAACCTCTTCTTATTGTTCCTCCTCATTTTGACCCACCCCTAAATAGAGCCTTATAACTTCTGCCCCTCTGGGGGTATAAATAGTTTTCTAAAGCAAACCATAACGGTTCACCTTTTGAAGTTGTAGGTTTTACAAAAGAACCAGAAAATCGTTAAGAATCCCTCAATCCACCTTGGATACTTCACAAAAGAGTGCCTCAGTGAAGGGGAGTGCCTCTAAGGTACGTCGAACCGGCCCATTCGACCCGAACCCGGAGGAATTCACCGGGCTCGCCGGAATCCAGTATTATATCCTTGTAATTGAAAGTCCGGGCCTCAACGCCCCCCTTCTCACCGGCGCCGTGGACAAGAACCTCGACTGTCCTGCCGACGTAGGAGCGGTTTATTTCGTGGGCTATCTGGAGTCTGAGCCTGTGAAGTAAACGGGAGCGTTCCTTGACCCTCCAGCCAGGAAGTTGCTTCCATCTGGCAGCTACCGTTCCCGGTCTCGGAGAGTAGCGGGAGACGTTTATCTTGTCCGGACGGACGCGCTTAATCAGCTCAACGGTGTTCTGAAAGGCCTCATCACTCTCCCCAGGAAAGCCCACTATGATGTCCGTATTGAGGTTCAAATCACGAACTTTCTTACGAAATGTTCGAACTATCTCCTCAAACTCGTCCACAGTGTACGTTCTTCCCATCCTCCTCAGAACCTCATCGTCGCCGCTCTGAACCGGCAGGTGGAGAAACCTGTAGACTTTCGGATCCTGGTAGGCATCAACCAGCTCGTCGAGTATCTTTATCGCATGGTTCGGGTTCATCATGCCGACCCTTATCCTGAAGTCGCCCTCTATAGCCGTTATCTCGTCAAGGAGTTCAGCCAAGTTCGTCCCGATGTCGAAGCCGTAGCAGCCGGTGTCCTCGCTCGACAGCTGGATCTCCCTGTAACCCTTTGCCAGAGCTTCCTTCACCCACTTGACAACGAGTTCAGGCCTGTAGCTCTTAAGCACTCCGCGGGCGAAGCGGGTCGCACAGTAGGTGCACCCGTTCAAGCAGCCCTCGCTTATGGGCACGACGAAGGCAACACCGTTTTTCCACAGCCGCGGGAGTTCAAGCTTGTCTATGCTCCTCTCGCGCCAGCCCTCAACGCTCACCAGCTTTCCGCCGCGCTCAGCTACGCTTATCGCCTCGGCTATTCTATCAATGCTTTTCACTCCGAGGATCCCGGAGACGCGGGAGTCTATGGCTTCCGGGCTGACGTGGGGAAGGCAGCCTGTGACGATGACCCTTTTTCCAGAGCCGATGAGCTCCGCTATGCGCTCGCGCATGTGCTTCTCTGTGGGGTCCTTTACGGCGCATGTGTTCACCACGACGTAATCGGCATTTTCAGGGGTTTCCACCAGCTCATAGCCTGCCCTAACCAGGAGGGCCTCCATTATCTCAGCATCGGCCCTGTTCCTCGTGCAGCCATAGGTCTCGACGTGAACCCTTACCATCGGTGGGCGCTCTGGGGAGGGGTTTAAAAAGGGTGCGGTTCAGGTTTGGGAACTACCTCCCAGAGAACAGAAGGCTCATCACGAGCAGGACAGGAAAAACGTGAAAAATTGCTGTCATCGTGGCACCCCTATGCCATGGCGTCAGGATATCGAATAAATCTTAGTGAACACCCTAACGCTTCAATCAGGTAAGAATAGAAGGGAAAGGAAATCAGATGACTTCCGCGAAAGCGAACTTTCTCTTAACCGAGTTAATGACGATCTCAACCTCGTCGCCGACCTGGGTGTTCGGGACGAAGATAACGAAGCCCTTTATCTTGGCGATGCCGTCACCGCCCTTCCCAAGGCTCTCAATCCTAACTCTGTACCTTTCTCCAACCTTAACAGGGGCCTCGTAGCCACCGCCAAATCCATCTCCATACATATCTAACACCAACTCTTTCAACTTTCCGGGCTCTTCAGGGAGAACTCCAAGAAGAGTCCCAACACTTGCTCGTCCCGAGGGTATATAAAGCTTTGGGTAATTTTTACGCCCCTAAAGTCACTAAAATGCCGTCTCCAGCCATATAAGTCCAACAAAGGACAATCAGGCCCAAAAATTTCTGCCAGCCAATTTTCCACCGCCGACGCAAGTATTTAACCTTTGGTTAAAAACAAGGAGTTACAGACCTTTACTTTCAATTCTAAGCTTCAAAAAACCCTTTTAAAACAAATAACGAAGTTTTAATTGAAAAACGACGAAACACAGGGCTGTAGAGCCCGTATCATGTGAGAGGAGGGAAGAACAATGAGTTTCATCGCTGTATTCATTTGGTCATTCGTGCTCTGGTTAGTGCTGACTGCGGGCAGTAAAGGGTTACTCTGGAGCGGCCAGGAGCTCGTTGCCGGGGTGATATTCTCGGCTATAATAGCCTTCGCCACCAGGGACGTCATAGGGGAGAAAGCATCACGCTTCCTCAACCCCGTTAAGTGGGCGGGCTTCATAGCCTACACCCCCGTGCTCTTCTGGGGCATGGTCAAGGCCAACCTCGACGTTGCCTACCGCGTCATAACCGGCAGGATAAAGCCGGGAATCGTGCGCGTCCCGGTTGACCTCGAAAACGACGCCCAGTACACCATACTGAGCAACTCGATAACACTCACCCCCGGAACGCTGACCGTTGATGCCTGTCCGGAGGAGAAGGCACTCTACGTCCACTGGATAAACGTCACCGACAAGGAGCCGAAGAGCTCCGAGGTGATAGCCGGCTCATTTGAGAAATGGGCGAGGAGGCTGGGAAGATGATAGCACCCGAGTTCTTCTACGCTGCGGTCATAGTCATGATAGGTGCGTTCCTGGCACTGCTCAGGGTGTTCTTCGGCCCGAGCGTGCCGGACAGGGTTGTCGGAGTGGACACCCTCAATACCCTGATCGTCGCAGGGATGGTTCTGCTAGGAGCGGCCTACGACAGGACGATATACATCGACATCGCGATAGTCTACGCGCTCCTGAGCTACGTCGGAACCCTGGCGATAGCGAAGTACCTCCAGGGGGGATTGAGGTGAGCGCGGTAACCTACGTAATATACGCCTTCCTGGGCATAAACATCATCTTCAACCTGCTGGGCAGCCTCTCGCTCCACAGGTTCCCCGATGTTTACACCAGACTCCATGGGGCCACGAAGTGCACCACCTTTGGGACGATCTTCGCGGTTTTAGCTGTGGTAGTTCACGCCGCCTACCAGCTCCACCTCACAGGTGACCCCAAATACCTCCAGATGGCGCTCCACAGCCTCGTGGCACTGGTGGCGCTCCTCCTCACGAACCCGACGGGGGCGCACGCAATAGCGAAGGCGGCACACCTCAGCGGATACAAACCCGCCAAAGCCGTCATCGATGCCTACGAAGAGAAACTAAGGGGTGGTGAGGAATGAACGTCCTCTCGGTTGACATGGCGATCCAGTTCGGCATACTCCTCGGCGTCCTCATAGCGGCCTACCTCACGATAACCATGCGCGACTTGCTCAGCGCGGCCATAGCTTCCGCCGCGATGAGCCTTCTGCTGAGCCTGGAGTTCTACATGCTCCACGCGCCGGACGTCGCAATAGCCGAGGCCGCCGTCGGAGCCGGCGTCGTTACGGCCATAGTTGTGTATGGAATTGCCAAAACGGAGAGATGGGAGCGTGAGGGGCCATGAACAGGACTTTTGGAGCTCTCGCACTGCTGTTCCTCCTCGGAGTGCTCCTCGTCGTTGCGAGTCCGTCAACGGGGATAAAGTTCGGCCTCGGCGGGGACGAGTGGATGAAGTACCGCTACACCGACCAGTACTACATCAAGCACGGCGTTGAGGAAGTAGGGGGGACAAACATAGTCACGGACATAGTGTTCGACTACCGTGGCTACGACACCCTCGGAGAGGCGACGGTTCTCTTCACCGCCATAGCTGGAGCGGTGGCTCTGCTAAGGCCCTGGAGGAGGGATGAAGAATGAACCGCCGTTCGGAGCAGAGTGAAATGGGGCTCATCGTTAAGACCACCGCGAGGGCCACCATCCCCCTCATCGGCATATTCGGCACCTACATAGTTTCCCACGGTCACCTCACTCCGGGAGGCGGCTTCCAGGGGGGTGCGACGATAGCCGGGGCAGGGATACTGTTCCTCATAGCCTTCGGCTTCGGCGAGATGAAGAGGCGCTACAACCACCACCTCTACTCTGCACTTGAGGGCCTCGGAGGCCTGGTATTCCTTGGAGCGGCCATGCTCGGTCTGGGAGTTGCGTTCTTCTACAACACGCTCTGGCACAGCGGGCCCTTCTTCAACGGCCAGCCGGGAACGCTGCTTTCAGCGGGATACCTGCCGATAATGAACCTGGCTGTAGGTCTGAAGGTCTTCGCGGGACTGGTCAGCGCGATGGTGGCGGTAGCCGCTTACAGGAGGTGGAAAGAGTGATCCCGTTCCAGTTCATCACCGCCTTCCTCATGATAGCAATGGGAATCTACGCGTTCCTCTACAAGAGGAACCTCATCAAGCTCATCCTGGCCCTCAACGTCATCGACTCCGGAATACACCTGCTCCTCATAAGCTTCGGCTACAGGATAGAACTCGGCCAGATACCAACCGCGCCAATCTACACCGGCTACGAGACCGTGAAGAGCGCCATGGTGGCCCCACTGCCCCAGGCACTGACCCTCACCAGCATAGTCATAGGAGTCTGTGTGCTGGCCCTAGCCATGGCCCTCACGATAAACGCCTACAGGCACTACGGAAGCCTCGACGTTAACAAGCTCAGGAGGTTGAGAGGATGATGCTCCCGTACCTCATCATAGTCCCACTCTTCGGAGCGTTTGCACTCCCGATAATAAGCCTCGCAGGAAAGAAGGCTAGGGAGCTGTGGGCAGTACTCATCACCGCCATCACGCTCGGCGTCGCAGCGGAGCTGTTCTACACCGTCTGGAAGGGCGGCGAGATACTCGTTTACACCCTCGGAGCGAAGAGCCCCCTCGGAAACGGAGTCCCGTTTCCGATAAGGATAGTCTGGGAGGTCGACCTGCTGGGAGCAATATTCATCCTCATGGTGGCCTTCGTCGCCTTCGTGGCCGTGCTCTACTCCACCGAGTACATGAGGCACGACACGGGCCTCGAAAAGTACTACGCGCTCGTACTCCTCCTTGAGGTCGGAATGCTCGGTATAGCCATGACCGGCGACCTCTTCAACTTCTACGTGTTCATGGAGATAATGAGCATAGCCGGCTACGCCCTCGTTGCCTTCAGGAACGACACCTGGGAGGGCATAGAGGCCGGCATAAAGTACATGTTCGTGGGCTCGATAGCGAGCAGCTTCATCCTCCTCGGAATAGTGCTCCTCTACGGCCAGTACGGAACGCTGACGATGGCCTACCTGGCCAAGATGATAGCCGAGAACCCGACCTTCACCGCCAAGGTGGCCCTCGGACTCCTCATCGGAGGACTGCTATTCAAGAGCGGTGCGGTTCCAGTCCACATGTGGCTCGCCGATGCCCACCCAGCGGCTCCAAGCTCAATCAGCGCCATGCTCTCCGGCCTGGTCATCAAGATAGGCGGAACCTACGCCCTGGCCAGGATGGCCTTCAGCGTCTTCAGCACGGGCATAGACACCAGAACCATAGGGTGGGTCATAATACTCTTCGCCTGCGCTACCCTGATAGTGGGCAACGCGATGGCTGTAATCCAGACGGACATGAAGAGACTCTTTGCCTTCTCCAGTGTGGGCCAGATTGGATACATCCTCCTCGGAACCGGAATAGGCCTGGCCGCCTACGGAAGCGATGTTGGAAACATAGCCTTGGCGGGAGCGATATACCACACCGTCAACCACGCCGTCATAAAGGCGCTCCTCTTCCTGGTCGCCGGAGTCGTCATCCACCAGCTCGGAACCAAGAACCTCAACGAGCTGAGCGGCATAGCCAGAAAGATGCCCGTGACTAGCTTCGCATTCCTTGTCGGCGCCGCGGCGATAATAGGCCTCCCGCCGATGAACGGCTTCGCGAGCAAGTGGCTCATTTACGAGAGCTCGGCGCTCTTCAACCCGCTGGTGGCGGTCATAGCGGTGATAGGAACAGCGTTCAGCCTTGCGGCGTACATCAGGGTGCTCTTCACCTTCCTGGGAAGGCCCAGCGAGAGGGTCATGAAGGCCAAGGAGCCAGGAAAGGCCATGCTCGTGCCAATGCTCCTCCTCGTGGCGGTAATAATCCTCATGGGGCTCTTCCCGTGGTTCATCAGCGACCGGATCATGATACCCGCCGCAAAGATGCTCGAAAACGCTGGAACCTACATATCAGCCGTGCTGGGGGGTGCGTGAAATGTTCGGCTACTGGGACGCTCTCTACTTCGTTTACGTTTTCATCATAGGCCTGATCATCTCGTACATGCTCTACAAGTGGGCCGAGCGCTCAAGCACCGGAACCCGGAGAACCGGGGATGGAACCAAGATATTCCTCAGCGGTGAGGACCAGGACAACGTTATCCCACAGTTCGAGCACTTCCAGGGCTACGTCACCGGAAGGCACGTTATGTGGGGCCTCATCAGGGGAATCCACAGGCTCTTCCTGGTCTTCCGCAGGGAGCACACCGGACTGCTGAGCGACTACGTCAGCTACCTGCTCGTCACGACGGCGATAGTGGTGGGGGCCCTGATAGTCTGGGGATGAGGAGGTGAAAAGGTATGGCCATTAAAGTTCACGCCCACGATGCCCATCCAAGCTCAAACCCCTCCCAGCGCGAGAGGCTTGAGAAGGAGATATCGAAGCTGTGCAGATACATAGGAAGGTCACCGTGGGTTTTCCACGTCAACAGCGGCAGCTGCAACGGGTGCGACATCGAGATAATAGCAGTCCTAACGCCGCGCTACGACGCGGAGCGCTTCGGTGTAAAGCTGGCCGGGACGCCGAGGCATGCCGACATACTGCTCGTCACCGGCCCCGTCACCAACCAGAGCCTTGAGAGGGTCAAGCTGGTCTACGAGCAGACCCCCGACCCCAAGGTGGTGGTGGCAGTCGGAGCGTGCCCCACCGGCGGAAGCGTGTTCTTCGAGAGCCCCTTCACCAACGCACCGCTGGACAGGCACATACCGGTGGACGTCTTCGTCCCGGGCTGCCCGCCGAGACCTGAGGCCATACTGCACGGTGTCGTGCTCGGCCTTCAGAAGCTGATTGAGAAGATTGAGGGGGGTAAGAAATGAACGTTGACGAGTTCATCAGGGTTTTCGGCGAGAGGTTCCCTGAGGCGGAGATAAGGGTCAGCGAGAACAAGCAACCCCACCCGAGGAAGAGGGTGTGGGTCACGGTCGAGAGGGAGAAGTTCCATGACGCGATGGCGTTCATAAAGGAGCTCGACCCGACGGCCCAGTTCTCCATAATCATCGCCAGGGACGCCGGCGAGACGCTTGAGGCAAAGTACCACATGGAGCTCTTCTGGGAGGAGGGCGAGAGCATCTCGCTCATAGTCGGCACCAGCGTCCCCAAGAACGACCCAAAGCTCCCTACCGTTACGGACGTCTTCCCGAGCGCTCTGCCCTACGAGAGGGAAGTCCAGGAGTTCTACGGACTGTTCTTTGAGGGAATCCCCGACCCCAGAAGGCTCTTCCTCCCGGACGACTGGCCCGAAGGTGTCTACCCGCTCAGGCTGGACGACACAGGCATCAAGCCGGAGATGGTGAAGAACGCCGGCCACCCGTACAAAATGAAGAGGGAGGGCTTGAAATGAACGAGAGAATTGAGTACTGGGTCAAGATACCCATTGGACCCATTCACCCGGCCCTTGAGGAGCCGGAGAAGTTCATCATAACACTGGACGGAGAGAGGATAATCAACGTCGACGTCAAGCTCGGCTACAACCTGAGGGGAATAGAGTGGATAGCCCTGAGGAGGAACTACATCCAGATACTCTATCTCGCCGAGAGGATGTGCGGCATCTGCTCATTCTCCCACAACCACACCTACTCCAGAGCGGTAGAGGAGATGGCCGGCATAGTGGTTCCCGAGAGGGCCGAGTACATCCGCGTGATAGTTGGCGAGCTGGAGAGAATCCACTCCCACCTGCTCAACCTCGGTGTGGTTGGCCACGCCATAGGCTACGATACAGTCCTGCACCTCACATGGCTCGCCAGAGAGCGCGTTATGGACATACTTGAGTTCATCGGTGGCAACAGGGTCAACTACGCCGTCAACATGATAGGCGGCGTCAGGAGGGACATTGGGGAGAAGCACATCAGGGCCATAACCGACATGATAGACTACTACCGCAGGGAGGTCATGCCCAAGATAGAGGAGGTCTTCCTCTACGACCCGACCGTCGAGGCAAGGCTTAGAGACGCGGGCGTTATTCCAAAGAGGATAGCAATCGAGTACAGCGCTCAGGGGCCCACCGCGAGGGGAAGCGGCGTCAAGAAGGACGTCCGCTACAACGAGAAGCTCGGCGTTTATCCCGACCTCGGTGTGAAGCCGATAACCCCCAAGGAGTTCACCGGTGTCATCAAGGGAGACGTCTTCGACAGGATGGTCGTCAGGGTCGGAGAGATATGGCAGAGCCTTGAGCTCATCGAGAGGGCCATAGACCAGATGCCGGAGGGCAAGATAAAGGCCGTTCCCAAGGACAACGCCCTCCTCTTCCAGCTCAAGAAGGCAGAGGGGGAGGGGATAGGCAGGTACGAAGCCCCGAGAGGAGAGCTCATCCACTACGTCATGGCCCAGAAGGGCAAGGACGTCCCGGCGAGGTGGAAGATGAGAGAACCAACGTTCCCCAACCTGTTCGCGATAGCCAGGGCACTGGTAGGCGAGCAGGTGGCGGACGTTCCCGTCGCGATAGCCTCAATAGACCCGTGCCTGAGCTGTACCGACAGGGTCGCGGTTATCGATGCAAACACCGGAAGGAAGAAGGTTCTCACCGAGAGGGACCTTCTCAGGCTCTCCATTGAGAAGACGAGGGAGATCAACCCCAACGTAAAGGCCAGACCCGAAGTAGTTGGAGTAGGATGCCCGAGGGGTGGTGGACTATGAACCTCCTCTACGCTACCCTTGGATTCGTAGGGGTTTACATCTACGTCTCGCTCGCGTCACTGCTCTGGGGAGGAATAGACAGGAAGCTCGTCGCGAGGATGCAGAGGAGAATAGGGCCCCCGCTGCTCCAGCCCTTCTACGACTTTCTCAAGCTGGTCAGCAAGGAGTCAATAATCCCGAGGGACGCCAACAGGTTCTTTGAGCTGGCCCCGGTCATGGCGCTCGCGACATCAATAGCGCTCCTGGCCTACACGCCGCTCGGCTTCGAGCCTATTTTCGGAACGAAGGGCGACGTCATAGTCTTCATATACCTGCTCACCCTCATAGGATTCCTCCGCGTGGTTGGTGCCGTCAGCTCGGGCTCTCCCTACGCCCAGATTGGCGCCCAGAGGGAGATGGCCCTACTCGCGTCAAGGGAGGCCCCCATGATGCTCGCCCTCTTTGTAATCCTCTGGCGCCTCAGCGAGCTCGGCGTTACCAAGCCCTTCAGCATGGGCACGTTCTACGAACACAGCATCTGGGAGCTGGGGACACCCCTGAGCCTTATAGGCGCCTTCATACTCCTCATAGTCTTCCTTGCCTGGCTCGCCAGCGAGATAGAGGTGGGCTACTTCAACATACCGGAGGCGGAGACTGAGCTCGCTGAAGGCCCCATGGCCGAGTACAGCGGCAGGCACCTGGCAATATTCGAGCTCGCCAACGCCATAAAGGCTTTCGTGAGTGCAAGCCTCGTCGTGGCAATATTCTTCCCATGGGGAATTTCCGGCTACCTCGGCCTCACAGGGGTTCCCGCGATGGTGGTGGAGCTCATCTTCCACACCCTCAAGGTCTTCGGAGTCCTCTTCGTCAGCATGAGCATCTTCAGAGCAATAACAGGAAGGCTCAGGATAAACCAGGCGGTGAACATGTTCTGGACGAGGCTCCTGCCGGCCAGTATACTCGGGGCGCTGCTCCTGGCCATTGACACCCTGGGGGTGATAGCATGAAAGTCCCACCGACCCTCTCAACGGTGCTCGGAAACCTCTTCAAGAAGCCTGCAACCAACCCCTTCCCGGAGAGCGAGCCGGTGCCGGTTCCGGAGGGCTTCAGGGGCAAGCTCAACTACGACGTCGAGAAGTGCGTCGGCTGCAGGCTCTGCGTCATGGTCTGCCCGGCCGGGGTCATAGAGTACGTCCCCGAGGTCAGGAAGGTCACATTCTGGCTCGGAAGGTGCGTCTTCTGCGCCCAGTGTGTGGACGTCTGCCCCGTCAATGCACTCTGGATGAGCGACGAGTTCCTGCTGGCGACCACCGACAAGTACGAGGACAACCTCATGTGGTTCCACGGGGAGGAGATCGAGGAGTTCAAAAAGAAGCTTGAGGAGCAGAAGAAGGCCAAAGAATCCGCAAAGAAAGAAGCCCCTAAGTGAATACCCTATTTTTATATTTTCCTCCATGACCTCTGATGTTCTTTTCTGAGCATCCGTATCCAGAAACATACTACAGAGAGCTGTTTTTTGGACTTATGTAAAGCGCTGTGCTGTTTCTATTTGTCAAATTTCAGGTTGTTAACCATTTGTTTTAGAAATCCATTTATAAAGATTTAGCCAATGCTCAATTGAGATTTCGGGAAAATACGCCCGATAAGGGTTTAAAACCTAAAGTTGAGGTGGGAAAATGGGGTTTGCCGCACCGTTCCTGTGGTCCCTTATCGTCTATCTGCTCCTCACAGCGGGTTCCGGCAATGTCATCGCCTGGAGCCCCGGGGAGCTGGTTGCAGGGATAGTAATAGCGGCCATCATCGGCTATGCAACAAAGGACGTCATGGACGAAAAGCTGGGCTACTTCTTCAACCCGAAGAGGTGGCTGCTGTTCATAGTCTACGCCATAGGGCCGTTCTTCTTCGCCATGGCCAAGGCCAACCTCGACGTCGCCTACAGGGTCATAACGGGGAAGATAAGGCCGGGGATTGTGAAGATATCGCCAGACCTGACCAGAGATGAGAGCAGGACACTCCTTGCCAACTCAATAACCCTGACACCGGGAACCTTCACCCTGGAGATAGACGACGAGGGCAACTTCTACGTCCACTGGATAAACGTTCCGCCCGGGAAGGAGAGGCCCACTCCAGAAGAGCTGTGCGGATACCTTCCAAAATGGGCAAGGAGGATTGCGGAATGACGGTCGATGGTATGTTCATGTGGGCCATGATACTGCTCCTGTTCTCGGCCATGCTGACGCTTATAAGGCTTCTGGCGGGGCCGACAATACCGGACAGAGCCGTTGCGCTCGACTCAATGACGACGACAACGGCCGGTGCCATGGTTCTCTACGGCGTCATAACCAGACAGGCGGTCTTCATAGACGTCGCACTAGTCTACGCGGTTCTGAGTTACATCGCAACGCTCTACATAGCCCGCTACCTCGTGAAGAAGAGGGTCGGCATCGCTTATGAGGGTGATGCACCATGATCGAGTGGCTCATCGGGACGTTCCTGGTGATAGGAGTCTTCTTCAACCTGCTGGCCAGCATCGGTATCCTCCGCTTCCCGGACGTCTACACGAGGATACACGCGGCGACGAAGTGCACCACCTTCGGAACGATATTCATAGTGCTCGCGACGGTTACATACTCGATTTACAACTACTACTGGGTGGCCAAGAACCCGGCATGGGTAACCATAGGGATACACTCCGCCCTGGTCGTGATATTCCTCGTTCTCACCAATCCCGTCGGAGCCCATGCCCTCGGTAGAGCGGCCAGGAAGTCGGGAATAAGGCCCTACGGGGCCGTTATAGATGAGCTGGAGGGAAGGCTATGAACTTCGAGGAGCTCTTCTGGGCGATTCAGGTTCTAGTTGGCTTGGGGCTTTTGATTACTGCAGTAGCGGCCATCCGGCTCAAGAACCTGGTCTCAGCGGTCATCGCGATGGCCGTCTTCAGCCTGATACTGTCACTTGAGTTCTACGTGCTCCAGGCGCCGGACGTCGCCATCGCCGAAGCCGGTGTCGGGGCGGGCCTAACGACCGCGATGTACCTGCTGGCGATTAAGAACACCACCGACGAGGAGGTGGTAGAATGAGGCGTGCGCTGGGCCTCTTTGCGTTCATAGGATTCACGCTGTTCCTTCTGGTTGCAGCTGCGAGCCTCAGACCCTTCGGGGAGCCCGTCCACAAGGATATGGACTCATACTTCATCCAGCATGCTCAGGAGGAAGCCTCGGCCAACAACGTCGTTACGAGCATCGTCTTCGACTACAGGGGATTCGATACCCTCGGTGAGGCGACCGTCCTGTTCACGGCCGTTGCCGGTGTGTTGATGGCCCTCAGGCGGAGGGAGGTGAAGACATGACCACCGTAATCATCAAGACCACCACGAAGTACCTGGCGGCGCTCATACTCACCTTCGGAGCGTACATAATCCTCCACGGCCACCTCACTCCGGGAGGCGGCTTCCAGGGAGGAGCCGTCTTCGCCAGCGGCCTTGCGCTCCTCATCGTGGCCAACAAGTACGACGACATAAGGAGAACCTTCTCCAAGGTTCCGCTCAGTGCCTTCGAGAGCATCGGTGCCCTCGGCTTCCTCGGAACGGCGGCACTTGGATTCATGGGATACACGTTCTTCAGGAACGTGATAGCCAACAGCGGGTTTCCGCTCTTCGGTGAGCCCACCCCGCTCGGAATTAATCCAGGATACCTGAACACCGGTGGAACGCTGCCGTACATGAACATATTCGTCGGAACAAAGGTTCTGGCAGGGTTAACGAGCATAATCCTGGTGTTCTACCTCCTTCTGGGGGTGAAGAAGGATGAATAACGTGATTTTGGTCAACCTCCCCTTCATAGTCGTGGCGCTCCTGCTGGCGGTGGGGTTCTACACGATAGGATTCAAGAGGAACCTCATCAAGGTCGTCATAGGCATTGAAATCCTTGAGGGGGCAGTCAACCTGTTTCTGATAGCCCTCGGCTACGTCAAAGGCGCCTACGCCCCAATATACACAATGGCACCGAAGGAGGCGGTAAACAACATGGTTCTGCCGACGCCTCAAGCATTAACCCTGACGAGCATCGTCATAGGCGTCGCCGTATCGGCCCTTATGCTCGCCTTCGCCGTCAACATCTACCGCCACTACGGAACCCTTGACGTTACAAAGGTCAGGA
This sequence comes from Thermococcus thermotolerans, assembly GCF_024707485.1. Lineage (NCBI taxonomy): Archaea > Methanobacteriati > Methanobacteriota > Thermococci > Thermococcales > Thermococcaceae > Thermococcus > Thermococcus thermotolerans. Next base: position 1,694,563 of record NZ_CP102602.1, on the reverse strand, counting down.
GGCTGAAAGGATGATCGAGCATTTGCCGGCACTCATGATAGCCGTGCCCCTCTTCGGGGCGTTTATAGCACCTCTGCTGAAGAAGAAGGGAAGTGCTCCAGCCGTCTGGGCAGTAATCATCACCGGTGTAACCCTGGGAATGGCGCTCCTTCTCGTTAGACAAGTGCTTGCTCAGGGCATGATGGTGTACGTCTTCGGGGCGGACAAGCCGACCCTCGTTCTGCCCTCGGGATACAGGGTTCCGGTGAGGATAATCTTCGAGGTCGACGCGATAGGTGCTTTCATGGCGCTCTCGGCAACGCTCATGAGCTTCATCGGGGCGCTCTATTCCTACAGCCACGTCAGAAACGAGACCGGCCTTGAGAAGTACTACGCGCTACTCCTCCTGCTTGAGGTCGGAATCCTCGGCATGGTCCTGACGGGAGACCTGTTCAACCTCTTCGTGTTCCTTGAGATAGCCGGAATAGCCGGTTCGGCGCTGGTAGGCTTCAGGAACTACAGGGGAGAGGCGAGTGAGGCCGGAATCAAGTACCTCATAGTCAGCGCGGTCGCTTCGCTGATGGTGCTGTTCTCCATAGGCCTGCTCTACGGTCAGTACGGGAACCTCAACATAGCCTACCTGAGCACGCAGATAAGCTTCAACACCGTTGACATGATAGCCCTTGGAATACTCTTCGCGTCCTTTGCGATGAAGTGCGGTTCCGTGCCGACCCACCACTGGGTTCCAGACGCGTACACAGAGGTCCCCTCGGGAATCAACCCCACGCTGCTGGTGGCGACCTATGCGAGCCTCTACGCCCTCTTCAGGGTGAGCTTCAGCCTCTTCGGCAACATAACTGTGAACATGAGCAGCCTCGGGTGGATAATGAGCATCCTCGGAGTCCTCACTATGTTCATAGGCGTCACCATGGCGCTCGTCCAGAAGGACGTCAAGAGGCTCATGAGCTACCACGCGATTTCGCAGACAGGCTACATGCTCCTCGGAGTCGGCGTTGGCCTGGCAGTTCTCAACGACCCGGCAAAACTGGCCGCCTTTGGAAGGGACGCGATGGCGGGAGGTATATTCCACATAATCAACCACATCATCTACAAGAGCCTCCTCCTCATGACCGCCGGAGCGCTCTTCTACGTCACCGGGACGAGGAACCTCAACGAGATGGGCGGCTTGGCCAGAAAGATGCCGTACACCACGATAGCCTTCATAGTTGGTGCCGCGGCAATATCGGGAATACCGCCCTTCAACGGCTTTGCCAGCAAGTTCCTCATCTACGAGACGTCCTACCAGCTCAGCCCCATATTCGCGGTGTTCGCAATGGTCACGAGCGTCCTGACATTGGCGTCCTTCGTCAAGGTCTTCGCCTCGGCCTTCCTCGGACCGCCGGTCAAGAAGTACGAGGAGGTAAGGGAGGTCCCGAGGAGCATGGTAATAGCGATGCTAATCCTGGCGGCGCTGTGTATCCTCTTCGGCCTGTTCCCGAACGTGGTGCTGGACAAGCTGGTGTACCCGGCAGTTGACGCGCTGCTGAAGCTGGGCAGCTACCAGACGTGGGGTGGTCTGCCATGACCTGGATTGAGAGCCTTACGCTGAACTCACCGTCGGGCTTCTGGAACCCGATAGTCTGGCTGGCGTTCCTGGTGATCTTCGCCTTCATCGGCTACCTCATCTATTCGCGCGGGAACAGGAGCTACAAGCCCAACACGGAGCAGGTTAAGCCCTTCATAAGCGGCAACGCAGTGGAGGATGTGGAAGAAATCCGCGTAAGGGCGGGGGACATATACTGGGGCTTCATCGAGGCGCTCAAGGGCTACTACAACGTCCTCATGAGAATGCACAGCGGAGACCTCAGGGACTACATACTCTGGTACCTCGGACTCGGTGCCGTAATCCTGTTCGTCCTCGTGGGGGGTGTGTGAATGGGGAAGCTCACCAACTTTAAGCGCTCCATATGGGTGTTCCATGCATCGGGAGGGAGCTGCAACGCGTGCGACATAGAGATAGTTGCCGTGCTTACTCCCCGCTACGACGTGGAGCGCTTCGGAATCAAGCTCGTCGGAAGTCCGAGGCACGCTGATGTGCTCCTCGTTACCGGGGCCATTCCAAGGGACTTCGCGGACAAGCTGAGGCGCGTGTACGAGCAGATGCCCGACCCGAAGGCGGTCGTGGTGGTCGGGAACTGCGGAACCAGCGGCGGGGTCTTCTATGACTCATACAACATAGCGGGCCCGATAGACGAGATAATACCCGTGGACGTCTACGTTCCGGGATGTCCGCCGAGGCCAGAGGCGATAATAGACGGCGTTGTGAAAGCCTGGCTCAAAATAGAGAAGCTGGAAAAGGAGCTGGAGGGGAAGAAGGAATGAAGGAGCCGATGAGCGTGGAAGAGGTACTCAAGAAGCTCCAGGAGGCGCTGGGAGAGGCGCTGCTCTCCCACGAGGTCAGGGAGTACACCATGGGCGTTAAGCGGAAGAGAACCTACAGGGAGCTTTGGGTCACCATAAAGCCCGAGGCCTTCAGGAAGGCCGTCGAAGCCATATTCGCCCTCGACTACCCCCACCTCCACTTCATCGCGGGAGAGGACGGAGGAGGGGAAACCCTAACCATGATCTACTCCTTCGGAGTCTTCCACACGCACCCCTGGGGCGAGCTCAGCATCACCATCAAGTTTGACCTCTCCAAGGACAACCTGGTTCTCCCAACGATAACCGACCTCATGATCGGCGCGGAAACCAACGAGCGCGAGATAAGGGAGATGCTCGGTGTTGAATTCGAGGGACTGAAGAACAAGAGGCACATCTTCCTGCCCGACGACTGGCCGGAGGGTAAGTATCCATGGAGAAGGGACGAGTACGGCGTCGAGGACATGGTAAAGCACACCCACAGGAGCGTGAACGAGATAAGGAAGATGAGGGGTGAGGAGTAATGGCCAAAACCCAGTATTACGTCCCCGTCGGGCCTATTCATCCGGCACTGAAGGAGCCCATAAGGGTCGAGGCGAGGGTCGAGGGCGAGAAGATAGTGGAAGTCGACGTCAAGAGGGGCTTTGCCCACAGGGGAATAGAGTACATGGGCATGAAGAGGAACGCCATCCAGACGCTCTACCTCTCCGAGAGGATATGCGGAATCTGTTCGATATCGCACCCCTACGCCTTCGTGGTCACAGCAGAGAAGGCCCTCGGAATAGAGGCGCCGCCCAGGGCCCAGTACATCAGGACGATAATAGGCGAGCTCGAAAGGATACACAGCCACATCCTGTGGCTCGGTGTCGTGGCGCACGAGATGGGCTTCGACTCCCTCCTCTTCTGGACGTGGAAGGGCAGGGAGAGGCTCCTCGATATACTCGAACTCCTCACCGGGAACAGGATAAACTACTCGGTCTTCATGATAGGCGGCGTCAGGAGGGACATCAAGGAGAGCCACGTAAAGGCAATCAAGGACATGATAAGCTACTACAGGATATTCAACAAGGAGATGAAGGAGGTTTTCCTCTCAGACCCTGTTTACAAGGCGAGGACGAGGGGAGTTGCCCAGCTTTCCAAGAAGATGGCGCTTGAGCTGAACGCCGTCGGGCCGGTGGCAAGGGCCGCTGGAGTAAGGATGGACATCAGGCAGGACATACCGTACGACGCATACGCCGACATAGACGTCCGCGCGGTGGTTCCGCAGGACATCGTCGGAGAGGCCAGGGGAGACGCATACGACATCACCATGGTGAGGCTCTACGAGATAGACCAGAGCCTTGACATCATCGAATACTGCCTCGATGAGATGCCCGAGGGCAAGCTGATGGCAATTCCAAACTACGTGGCGCTCCTTGCAAAGATAAGGAGAACCCAGGGCGAGGCCATCGGAGCCCACGAGGCACCGCGCGGTGAGGTCATCCACTACATCAAATTCGACGGAAAGAGGGACGGACCATCCGTCTGGAAGGTCATAGCACCGAGCTACAACAACATCAACACCTGGGCTCCGCTTCTCCTCGGCGCCGAGGTGGCGGACATACCGATAGTCGTGGCCTACATCGACCCGTGCATGTGCTGTAACGACAGGATAGCTGTCGTGAGGGACGAGGACGGCAGGATAATCGACCCGGCGACTCTCCACAGGAAGGCGGTTGAGAAAACAAAGAGGATTAAGGACGAGCTGGGGGTGAGAGAATGACCCCCGAGACCCTCATTTACGCGTTCACCTTCCCCGTGCTGGGAGTCTTCCTCGGGCTGGTCTACAAGGGTATAGACAGACGCTTCTCGGCGAGGCTGACCTCCAGGATAGGCCCGCCCATAAGACAGCCCTTCTGGGACGTCGGAAAGCTGCTCCTCAAGGAGACCGTCGTTCCGGAGAACGCGATAGCATGGATATTCAACGCAATGCCGATAGTTTCCTTCGCGGCCTCGATGACCCTGCTTCTCTACATACCCTTCGGAGTGCTCAAGGCCCCGCTGGAGGGCTACGGAGACTTAATCGTCATACTCTACCTGCTCACGCTGCAGTCCCTCGCAATGGCCATAGGCGGATTTGCCTCGGGCAGTCCGTTCTCATCGGTGGGTGCGCAGAGGGAAATGGTGCTCATGATGAGCTACGAGATGCCACTGGCTACGGTTATAGTGGGTTTCGCCATGCTCTACAGGAGCTTCTCACTGACCACCATAGCGAGCACACCGGTGTGGGGCGTCGCGGGTCCGCTCGCTGCCATGGGAGTGCTGCTACTTCTAATAGCCCTTCTGGCAGTCACACCTGCGGAGCTGGCGAAGCTGCCCTTCGACATAGCAGAGGCAGAAACGGAGATATGTGAGGGTATGCTCGCGGAGTACAGCGGGAGGAACCTGGCACTGTTCTACCTCTCCGATGCCGTCAGGGGTTTCGCCATGGCTGCCTTAGAGGTCGTGCTGTTCTTCCCGTTCACGCTGACGAGCATACTGAACCTGGGTCTCACCGGAACAGCGTACTATGTAATAGAGGCGCTGTGGTTCCTCTTCAAGGTGCTGGTGATATACCTGCTTGCCATAACGCTGGTCAGGACGTCCTTCGCCAGGTTCAGGATAGAGCAGGCATCCAGGGTGTTCTGGGTCTACGTCAACATAATCGCCCTCGTGGGACTCGTGCTGGTATGGCTGGGGGTGTGAAGCATGGTCAACAAGATGATGTTCGTCCTCCTAAAGCAGCTCGTTAAGAAGCCGGCCACGAATCCCTTCCCCGTCAAGCACGCTCCGGCGAACGTAACGGAGCTGATAGAAAAAGTCCAAAAGGGAGAGGTCCAGATAAACCCGCCGGTCCCGGTTCCCGAGGACTTCAGGGGCAAGCTGGTCTACACCCCCGAGAGGTGCATCGGCTGCAGGCTGTGCATCCTGGTCTGCCCGGCGGATGCCATGGAGTGGATTCCGGAGCTCAAGAAGATACGGCACTACGTCTCGCGCTGCATGTTCTGCGCCCTCTGTGTTGACGTTTGCCCCGGCAAGAAGTTCCCCGGCGAGGAAAAGGCCGTTAAGGCGCTCAGGATGAGCGAGGAGTTCCTCATAGCCGACTACGACAAGTACAGCGACAACCTCATCGAGGAGCCACCGGAGGCGAAGGAGCTCTTCAAAAAAGAAGTGAAGGAGGCAGTGGAGTCCGAAGGCTAGCGTGAGCTAAGCCTTCACACCCTCTTTTATTCCATTGTGGTACCTGTAATCCCTGATGAGGGATTCCACAGCCCTTTCGTGGAGCCTCTCCGTCGAGCCCAGGTACAGGAACACCGCCTTCATCGTTTCGTCGTCGGCCTTCTCCGCCAGAATTGAGTATATCTTCTCCGCGACTTCCTCAAGCTCAAGGGCACATTTGAGGACCGCGAACACGTCGTTTTCACTCTCAAGTTCCCTTATGTCGGAGAGCTCCTCCAATGAGGGCCCGTTAACTGTGGGGATATCCCCCTCAAAGTTCCGGGTGTAAAGGTTCCTGAGCTTTCTTTCGTGCCGTCTCGCCTCCTGAGAGAGGAGCTTGAACATGTCACAGACGGCACCCTCAATCTCCATGCCCTTCGCCTTCTCAGACAGCTTTTCGTAGAGAAGGGCCTTATCCCCTTCAAGGGATATCCAGTAAGCGAGAAGCTCCTTCAGGGGAAGCTCCCTAAGGAGAGAGACACCCTCAAGATCAACCATCTCACTCACCTCAACCCAATGTACCCGGGAGGTTTTATACGGGCTTTGGCACAACCGTCTATAAAAGGCGTTTGAAACAATCAGCTGCTTCTCAAAGGATATATCAAAAATGGAGGACCTTTTGAATCGGATTTCGAGATTTCAGGATTTTTCCTTTACCAATTCATGATACCTCTGGCGGAGCAGTTCGTAGTGGCCCCACTCAACATCGGCAAGCTTGGAGTAGAGCTTCCTCAGCTCGGGGTCGTCAGCCTTCTCGGAGAGAAGCCTGTACGACTCGTGGGCTATCAGCTCGCTTTCCATTGCAGCGCGGATGACCTCGGGAAGCTGGTCAGCCCGCTCAAGCTCATCGAGAACCGGGAGAACCTCAATGGGCGGAAGGTCGCTTCCCGGAACCTCCCCGTAGGTCTCCCTGAAACTCATCTCAAGCTCCGATGCATGGTTCAGAGAATCCTCGGCCAGCTTCTCAAAGGTTTCCACCAGTTCCTCGCCCAAACCAAGGTTCCTCGCACGTCTGGCGAGCTCGCGGTAAAATCTCGCCTCCTTCTTCTCACCCTCTATCCAGTAGGCCAGCGCTTCCCTGTAGTTCAGCCTTGAGAGGAACTCAACTACCTCGTTGACGTCGTACATTTCCATCGAACAGCGATAGGGCACTCGCCTAAATAAGCTTTAGGTTCATCTAACGAGCCATATCGCAAGGGCCATCACAATGTAGGCAACGATGCTGATGACGATGTGAACCTTTATCCAGGCATCCCTGCGCTTGGAGATAAAGATAAACGCCCCGCTCAGCATGGCGAGGCTCATGAGGGCAAAGCTCAGGTAGCCAAGGGTGTAGTGGTCAAAGCTAACCATTTGGAACACCCACCGGGAAGATGTAAAGGGGGGCACCTTCCGTTCCCAGTATCTCCGCAACACCCTCGTCGTAGAAGGCACCGACTGCGACGGTTCCGAGGTTCAGGGCAGTCGCCTGGAGGTATATGTTCTGGCCTATGTGCCCCGCCTCCATGTGGACGTACCTCACCCCACGCTCACCGTATCTGGAGGTCGTCCTCTCATAGAAGGCCACGAGGACTAAGCTGAGGGGTGCATCCCCAACCCACCGCTGGTCGAGGGCGGCATCCTGGAGGGCTTTTCTGTAATCGCCGGTCTTCACCAACACGAGGGTGTGGTTGAACGGGTCGTAGCGGTACACGCCCGGGGTAAGACCTTCAATGTTCCCTGCCACCACATAGACCTCGAAGGGATACGTCGCCCCCGCACTGGGCGATGCCCGAAACTTGGTTCGCTGGGCCGTTATTCCCTGTGCCGCCCAGAGGAGCTGGGAGAGCTGGCCAAGGGTTACGGGCTCGTCCCTGTAGGAGCGTATGCTCCTCCGCCTCGCTATCGCTTCCTCGACGCTGACCTCTGAGTCCAACCTGGGCTCCGGCAGGGCTATGGCCTCCCCAGAAATGGTCTCGCCCACCCCCCTCCAGGGGAGGTAGGGCTTGAGGATGAGAAGGAGGGACGAGGCCACCACCAGCGCCACAACGATGTACGAAACATGCCTGAAGTTCATGTATATGAATTGGACGTCATCCTATTTTAGGTTTCACTCCACCACATCAAAGCGGAGCAGTTCGCCCCTCATCACCAGCCCGATTCCGGCCTTTTTCCCCAGCACCTCGACGGCGACGGTGTAGTCCGGGTCGCTGAGGTTGACTTTTAGGCCGAAGGCTTCCACTATAAGCGAACCCAGCTTTACTTCAAGCTCCCTCTGGGACAGCCCCTTGTTTCCCCTGACCTTGGCGCGGACGGCGAAGGTGCCGTCTATTCTTTCCGCCACTTCAAGGACGGCCCTTTCAATCTCATCCCACCTGGCGGGGACGATGAGGTGGAGGGGGACAACGCGCTGTATCGCCTGGGTCTCGAAGTTCTTAAGCTTCTCAAGGGCCTCTCCCTTCGGCAGGGGCGTCTCGGCTATAAGAACCCCCCTCCAGTCCGTTCCCTTAACCCGAACCCTTTCCAGAGCCCATTCAAGCTCAAGTATCGCGTCGCCTTCCCTCCCCTGGGGTGCCGTAACGAGAAGAATCGTCATCTCCGCTCACCGATGGACAAGTTTTTATATTTCGCGTTCCTAAACTATGCGGTGGGTTAAAATGGGAGCGAGTAGCCTTAAGCTTTATCCCTACCAGTCATACGAAGTTTACGGTCTTTCTCGAAACCCCTTTGAGCAGCTTGCGAGTGAGGGAATAGCCGACGTCGAGAGCATTCACGTCTATCAGGAAATAGACATGCGCATCCAGATGATAGTGTCTGAAGTAATAGGCAACAAGAGCTCCATAGCGCTGAGCATAGTCGGCCCCCTCGGGATGGGCAAGACCCAGAGGCTCAAGACCATAGCCAAGGCCATAGAGGAGAACAGGGGAAAGGCCATCTACGTTAAGGTTGACACGAACGACATCCTCAAGCTCACGCGCGACATCTTCTACGCCCTCAAGCCGCCGAAGAGCAGGACGAACATCTTCCTCGAAAACCTATCAAGGAAGCTCGGCTTCATAGACAGGCTTGAGAAGATGCTGAGCGACAGGGACGAGTACAAGAGCAGGGACATAGCAGAGCTTTTGACCGAGCAGATGGGGAAATATCCCTACTGCGCCCTCCTCCTGGACGAGCTGGAGAACATGCAGACAGCGAGCGAGAGGGAGAAAATACAGTTCTTTGAGATGCTCAGGCACTTCATCAGCAACATGCCCCAGGGCTGTATCGTTGCCTTTGCCTGCGTTCCCGAGGCATATGAGGAGTACTCCAGGATTTTCCCGGCCTTCTTCATGCGCCTCCACTACGAGTTCAAGCTCCGCCCGATGAGCCTGGATGAAGCCTACGAGCTCGTCAAGAAAAGGCTCAACCTCGTGAGGACACGGGACACCGACGATCCGCTGTACCCGTTCACGGAAGAGGCGGTAAAGCTCATCCACGAGCTCGGGAAGGGCAACCCGAGGCAGATTCTAAGGCTCCTCCACTACGTCCTGAGTGAGGCTGCCAAACACAAGTTCGACCCGATAGATGACTATGTTGTCACGACCATCCTTGAGGAGCCGAAGAGCCTCGAAGAATACCTGACGAGGATTCCGAAGGACTACAAGGACCTGGTGGAGGCGATAGTCCACGAGTTCAACGGCGGACCGGTGAGCTACATTCAGATAGCCAAGGTGGTTAAGCGGCCGGGAATACAGGTCTACGACCAGCTCAACGAGTTAATAAGGCTGGGCTTTCTGGTCGGGGACCCCAAGGGCAACTACAAGGTTCCTGAGTACGTGAGGAAGTTCCTTGAAGAGGGCGAAGAGACGGAAGAGAGCGAAGAGTGAGGGGCAATGCCGAACTACGACGCCCACCTCCTGAGCGGCATAGTTTCCTACCCGCTCACCGTTTTTATCGCCTTCGTGCTCAGGGATTACGCGGGAATACCATTCACCATCAGCACTTTCGCCATGGTGATAGGCTACGCCCTCTACGTCCTGGGGGCGGATTTGCCCGACATGGACCACCCCAACGCCCTGATACACCGCGGGACGAAGCCGATAGTAGCTGTAGCAGTCGGGAGCGCCGTCTTCATGCAGAGCCTTGGCTCCATAAACCTCGGGGGAGAGCCTCTCAACGTTGCCGCCGCGTGGGGAGTTGGGACGCTGGCAGGGGTCATAGCATGGTACGGCTTCACTGTGATAATGCCCAAGCACAGAGGGATAGTCCACTCCCTGCTCTTCGCGGCCATATACGGCGCTCTGGCCTTCATAATGGTGGAGTACGGCCTGAGCATGGCGAGAGGTGAGGGACTCTACGTCGGCTTCGCCGCCTTCAGCGGCTACACCCTGCACCTCCTCCTAGACCGGGAGGTATCGCTGGTCTGAAGGGAAAAGATTTATCCTTCCACAGGGACAACCGTCTTTGGTGGTCTCATGGATCCGGGGATTATCTTTTTCCTTCTGATAATTGCCATCATCGTGGGGGCACTTCTCCTTGGCTACGTCCAGCAGAAAAACGCGAAACGAACTGCCGAAGAGCTGCTAAAAAAGATAGAGATAAGGGAGAATACGCTAATCCTTCCGAGGAGGATGATGCTCGTCAAGGGAAGGCTAACTCTCAGGGGATACTGGTCGAGCTCCGGCAGGAGCAGAAGCTACCACGTCGACCGGAAGTTCACCGGGAGGAGCGAATTTGAAGGGGAGAAAATAGAGCTGAAACCGGAGAGGTTTACGCTGATAATGGGGAAGGACGAGGAGGCACTAATAGACGTGCCCGCATATCTCATCACCGAGCCTGAATTCAAGGACATCCTGATTGTACCCATAATTCCATCCTATGACTTTGAGATCGGTAAGGGGTCCCTGGAGGTCTCGAAGGATATGGAATTCGCCCACGCAAGGATTGAGCTGAACGAATGGGGATTTTCCGGGAAGCTTTACACTACGGTGCAGAAGTGCAGGGGAGCGAGGATTGAGCTGAAAACAAAGAAACCAAAAGTCGTTGAGAAACTCGCCGAGACACGGGAAAGCACCGAGTTCCGGAAGGAGTTCCTGAGGGAGAAGCTGGTGATAATCTGCCACAGAAAAGCAACAGATCCGAGACACTTTGCCCAACTCTTGGGGAGAAAGGTCTTCATCGAGGGACACGGCGAGTATACGCTGGAGCTAACGTTAGATGTCCCCTTCGGAAAGGACGTCCATGACTCAACAATCCTCAGGGTCGAGCCCTCAGAAGGGATTCCCGAAGGGACTATCAGGGCCGAGGTTGTGGTCTGAGTACCCAAATTCGGGTGGCAATGTTTTTAAATATTCAACCCAAGGTTAAGAACCGGAGGTGGGAGAGATGTTCAGCCTTGGTGGCTTTTCACGCGGGGGTGAATACGAGAACAAGACCTGGGACGTGCTGATCATCGGTGCCGGCCCAGCAGGCTTTACCGCGGCGATATACGCCAAACGCTTCGGCCTTGAGACCCTGATACTCAGCAAGGACCTCGGAGGAAACATGGCCCTAACGGATCTCATAGAGAACTACCCCGGCTTCCTCCAGATAAGCGGTTCCGAGCTGACCAGCAGGATGCACGAGCAGGTCAAGAACCTCGGCGTTGATATAGTCTTCGACGAGGTCGAGAGGATAGACCCCACGGAGTGCGCCTACTACGAGGGTCCGTGCAAATTTGCGGTCAGAACCAAGAACGGCAAGGAGTACAAAGCGAAGACGATAATCATAGCGGTCGGTGCCGCGCCGAGAAAGCTCCACGTCCCTGGAGAGGAGGAGCTGACCGGAAGGGGCGTTTCCTACTGCGCCACCTGCGACGGCCCGCTCTTCAAGGGCAAGAAGGTCATCGTTGTGGGCGGCGGAAACACGGCACTACAGGAGGCACTGTATCTGAAAAGCATAGGCGTTGACGTGACCCTCGTCCACAGGCGCGACCAGTTCAGGGCGGACAAGATACTCCAGGACAGGTTCAAGGAGAGCGGCATTCCGACGATACTCAACACTGTCGTGACCGAGATAATCGGGGAGAACAAGGTCGAGGCAGTGAAGCTGAAGAACCGCGTAACCGGGGAAGAGACAGAGATGAAGGTCGATGGGGTCTTCATATTCATCGGCTACGAGCCGAAGACGGACTTCGTCAAGCACCTCGGCATAACCGACGAGTACGGCTACATCCCGGTGGACATGCACATGCGCACCAAGGTGAAGGGCATCTTTGCAGCTGGAGACATAACCAACGTCTTCAAACAGATTGCTGTGGCTGTGGGTCAGGGTGCTATCGCCGCAAACTCCGCCAAGGAGCTCCTTGAGGAGTGGAACTCAAAGGTCGTGGAGTGACCTCCGAGTTTCTTTTATTCCCCCATGGTTTTTATCGAAAATAAAGACAAAAGAGGCCAGCCGGCTCACATCCCCTCAAGTATCATCTCCATCAGCTTTCTGTCCGGGTTGCCGTAGACGAACGTTGAGAGCAGGTACTCCATTTCCCTCCTCGTCAGACCGAAGACGTCCCTCGCTATTACCGCCTCAAGCTCGGCCCTTATTTCCCTGCGCTCGTCTTCGTCGGTGGTTTCTTCGGCCCTTAACCCGAGCTCCTTCGCCATCTCGTCATAGTGGCCTTTCCTGTAAAGCAACCTGAAGGCGAGCTCGATGACCCGTAACTTGAGTTCAGGCTCAACCTCTGGAACAGGGAGCTCGTATATGTAGAACATATTGAGGTTTGCAGAGACCCTCTGCCGTATGTAGTAGTCCAGAACGAAGCTGTTTAGGAGGGCTATGAGGTAAAGGACTTCTTCGTAAGGTATCCTTTCCTGAACAATTTTTCCATCTTTTATGACGTAGCGGAAGGGCTTGAAGTAGTTGAGGGAGTTTCCCGTGAAGACCTTCTTTGGAAGGACGGTACTTATTAATGTCCTTTCATTAGTTGAAGATGCTATCGCCCTGTAAGCCAGCCTGTACTCTTCGTAGTCGAGCTTGAAAATCCCTTTTTCAAAGTTCTCCCTCGCCAGCTCGAAGTTCTCGTTTATGAATTCTCTCAGGGCTTTACCCTTTAGGCCGAGGCGCTCTCCTTCGGCCTTGAGGAACTTCTTAACCCTGCTCAGCTCCTTGCTCAAAAGCCTCTCCCTGCCCTTTGGCTCCTCAACCCAGTACCTTGGCCCGGCAAAGAAGGGCTCGTACTGGTGTATCATCTTGCCCTCGTATAGGATTAAGCCTTTTCCGGAGGTGTTGAAGAGGTCGTTGTCGTTGGTCATGTGGAACTCGCTCTTGATGTCCCAGCCGTGCTCCCTCAGGAGTCTCCAGTCGCCCCTTATCTTCTGAACGAGGGAGACGTCCTCCTTCCGTCTGAACTCCACGACGCCAAGAACGTCCGGCGACATCTTGGGTATAAGCTCAACGGGATAGTCAAAGGTTGTCGAGCTGATAAAGTCCTCGAAGGTTCCGCCGTTCTTCTCAAGCCATTCCTCGTAGTCCTTCCTCGTAACGTAGAAGGCCGCCTTGAACGGTTTGTTGCACTTCTCCTTCGTGAAGAAAACTATGTCGAACTTGAAGCGCGAATCCACGTCCTTGAACCAGCCGTTGCCACGGTTCTCGAAGGAGACCAGCTCCTTGAGGCAGTACTTATCAAAAATTTCCTTTCTCAGGAGCATTGCACCCTCGTCGGTGTGGAAGTTGGAGGGAATAAGGAGGTTCACGGCTCTTTTGGACAGCTCCATCGCCCTTTCGAGGAAGATTTTTTGATACGCCAAGTCCCCCTTGCCGTAGAGGCTGTAACGGTTCCGTATGAAATCGGAGAGCCTCTCTATCCTGCCCTTGTAGTCTTCCCAGAGGGCCCTAACTTTGGGGTCTTTCAGCTTTTCCTTGAAGAGCCTCTTGAACTTCGGCCCCTCGATGCTGAACTTGCTTACCTCGCCGAATATCTCCGGGTGCATGGCCGCGAATTCCTTCGACTGGGGCTTTATGTTCTCCCACGGCGGGTTGCCGATGACCCCGTGGAAGCCCCGCCCTTCTTTAGGTAGGGGCTCGCCGTCCTCGCCGAAGTACAGGAAGAAGAACTCCAGGGGGTAGAAAAGAGGTTTTTCAAAGTCCCAGCCGTTTTCCTTCATCTTCTCGACGAGCTTTTGCCTTATCCGGGCCTTTATCTCGGCCATGCCTTCAAGCACTTCGGGGTTGAGGGGGTCGCTGAGGTAGGCCTTCCTCTTCTCCCAGAGGGCTTTTATGTCCTCTTTGAACTCCTTCATCAGCTCAACGACCTCATCGTCCGGTAGGGATACTATCGAGTTCCCGTTTATGAGGTTCATCTCAAGGTCAGGGAGGATATGTCCGCTCTCCTTCAGGTTGGTGTAGCGGAAGTCCCCGGGGCTGAGCTTTACAGCTTCCTTCCATAGGTTCACCTTGGCGACGTCTATGGCCCTCTCGTCGAGGTCAACGCCGTAGATGTGGCGGAGGATTATCAGCGAGAGCAGTTTTCTCCTGTGACCGTTCCTCTCGAAGCCGAGGAACTCCCGTATCCTCCTTATCGCCTCCTTGCGTTTTCTTATATCCTCGGGCTCGCTCAGGATGTTGCTCATGTCCGTTGCCCATCTCGTCTTGACCTCTATCTCGTCGTAGACCCTGTAAATCTCCCTAAGAACCTTTATCAGGAACGAGCCGGAGCCACAGGCGGGGTCTATTATCGCAATACTGACCAGCCTTTTCGCGAGTTCCCAAGCTCTATCCTCATCGAACTGGGCAGAACTCAGAACTTCGAGGAGCCGGTCTTTTATGGGGCCAAAAAGCTCGTCCACCAGCCTCTTGGCCATGTACTGCGTTATCTCCTTTGGCGTGTAGTATATCCCCTGCTGTTTCCTCCGCTCCGCTAAAAACGTCTCGTATGCCTTGCCAAAGATGTCCTCATCTATCTGCCTGAAGTTGTAGTAGAGCAGGCCCCTCTGAAACATCCCACCCCAGCCCTTAAGGCCGAGGATCAGGCGAAGCCTTTTGTCAAAGCTCTCGATGTTCTCCTTATCGTCTTCGAGGTAATCCAGAACCGATTTCTGGAAGAGCTCCGTGTCGTAGTATAGGTAGAACCAGTCGTCTATCTCACGGAAAAAGACCTCCAAAACCTTCTTCGCACCCTTGGGAGACCACTTCCTCTCAGCTTCTTCGTAGGCGTCTCTAACAAAGCGGAATGGTATCAGACCGTAGTCCTCAAGGGTTCTTATGAAGATGAACTTGTTTATGAGGTGCACTATAGCCTCGCTTGGGTTGTCGGATTTCCAGCGGAGCTTCAACAGCGCCCTGTGCCACCCCTTTAAATCCTCGAAGAACTCCTTATCGAGATTCTGCTTTGGTGTCTTATCCTCCTTTCTCCTCGCCACTTCCCAGAGGTCTTCGATGCTTATTAAATCCCGGATGAACTCCTCAAAGCTCTCCCTGTGGAACGGCTCGAACTCTATCACAGCCTCCCTGTTGAAGTAGTAAACCTCCTCAAGGTTGGTGAGCACGACGTAATCAACGATGCCGGAGCGGAGGTACTTGACGATTTGATTATCCCTCGTCCTCTCAAACTCCTCTCTGAGCTTCCTGTAGAGCTCCTCCAGCCTGACCCGTTTACCGCTGGTCTTGTGCATTGCCTTCAGCTCAACGGCGACTGGATTGGTAACCCCCTTCCTGAAGACGTAGTCAACCCATCCCCTCTCGTCGAGCCTTACCTCTGGACTGAACTCCACACCAATGATACCAAGAATCGGCTTGAAGAGAAACTCCGATAGGAGAACCTCCGGCTTGCTGTGGGGGAGAAGCTCAACGTATTTCCTTGCGTTGGTAGTTTTCAGCTTTTCGGAGAGTTCCTGGCTGAGCGCAGGGGTTATCTTAAAATCCATGGAGCACAGAACATCGATGTCATGGAGGTAATCGTGAAGAACTTTCTCATCGATTCCAGCCAACCTCACCACCCATTAAAGTTCGGTTCAACTCTTAAAAGCCCATCGGAGTCTCAAGATACTAACAGTGCCAACTATTTCCCAAATTCCTCGAAAATTCTTCGGTCAAAGATGTTCATTGATGAACACAGACTTATATAGGGGAAGCACAATCTTCCACCGGTGATGCAGATGGTGGTTAGACCGAACGTTAAAGAACTCCCCGGGCCTAAAGCCAAAGAGATCATAGAGAAAAACTTTGAAGCCCTCGCCTACACAACCCAGGACCCGGAGACGCTCCCGATAGTCATCGACCACGGGGATGGAATCCTCGTCTACGACGTTGACGGAAACGTCCTCTACGACTTCGGAAGCGGCGTCGGCGTCCTCAACGTCGGCCACACCCACCCGAGGGTCGTTGAGGCGATAAAAAGGCAGGCCGAGAAGTTCACCCACTTCGCTCTCAACGACTTCTTCTACGAGAACGCTATAACACTCGCCAACAAGCTCGCCGAGCTCGCCCCCGGCGACTTCCCGAAGAAGGTTGTCTACCAGAACAGCGGTGCCGAGGCCAACGAGGCCATGATGAAGCTCGTCAAGTACGGCACCGGCAGGAAGAGGTTCATCGCCTTCTACCACGCCTTCCACGGCAGGACCCAGGCCGTTCTGAGCCTTACAGCGAGCAAGTGGGTTCAGCAGGACAGGTTCTTCCCGACAATGCCGGGAGTCGAGCACATACCCTACCCGAACCCCTACAGGAACCCCTGGCACATCGACGGTTACGCCGAGCCGGACGAGCTCGTCAACCGCGTTATAGAGTTCATCGAGGAGTACGTGTTTAGACACGTCCCGCCCGAGGAGGTTGGAGCCATAGTCTTCGAGCCGATACAGGGTGAGGGCGGCTACGTCGTCCCGCCGAAGAACTTCTTCAAGGAGCTCAAGAAGCTGGCGGACAACTACGGCATACTCCTCGCCGACGACGAGGTTCAGATGGGTGTCGGAAGAACCGGAAAGTTCTGGGCCATCGAGCACTTTGGCATAGCTCCGGACACCATCCAGTTCGGCAAGGCCATTGGCGGCGGAATTCCCCTAGCGGGTGTCGTCCACAGGGCAGATATAGCCTTCGACAAGCCGGGCAGGCACGCCTCGACCTTCGGCGGCAACCCGGTTGCCATAGCCGCAGGTCTTGAGGTCGTCGAGATAGTCAAGGAGCTCCTCCCGCACGTCCAGGAGGTCGGCGACTACCTCCACAGGTACCTCAAGGAGCTGGAGGAGAAGTACGAGGTCATTGGCGATGCAAGAGGTCTCGGTCTCGCGCAGGCAGTCGAGATAGTCAAGAGCAAGGACACCAAGGAAAAGAACCCCGAGCTGAGGGACAGGATTGTCAAGGAGGCCGTCAAGCGCGGGCTCATACTCCTCGGCTGTGGCGACAACAGCATAAGGTTCATCCCACCGCTGACCATAAGCAAGGAAGAGATAGACGTCGCCATGGAGATATTCGAAGAGAGCCTCAAGAAGGCTCTCGGCTGATTTTCTTCCCATTCCCTATTTTATTGTCCACTTGTTTTCAGTCGTAGTAAACGGTTACCACCGCAACAACAAGCTTTTAAAGTTTAAACTTGAAATTTCGGCGGTGGTGAAGGTGGTGGATCTGACGGAGATACTCAAACCCTACGGTCACTATGTACTTGGAGGCGCGGTGGTGGTTTTCCTCGCGTACCTCTGGACCAAGAGGAGGGAATACAAGGCACCTGCCACAATAGCCCTCTCTGCAATCCTCGCGGCAGTGGTTGCGATAGCCACCAACGTGATAAAGGTGCCCACCCCTGCAACGGGAGGCTACATAAACCTCGGAGACACCATGGTCATGTTCTCGGCGATGGTCTTCGGGCCGGTCGTTGGAGTCTTCGCCGGCGGTGTTGGTTCGGCCCTTGGAGACATCATCGGTGGCTACCCCGGATGGGCACCGATAACGCTCGTTGTCAAGGGACTGGAGGGTTTGGTTATAGGGTACATCGCCAGAAGGAGCGATAACGTCTCGACCCTCGTCATAGCCGGAATCGTCGGTGGAATGATAATGGTCTCCGGCTACTTCGCGTTTGAGGCGTACATGTTCGGGGTTCCTGCGGCTCTAACGGAGGTTCCCGGGAACACCGTCCAGGCCGTCACGGGGATAATAGTAGGAACGGGTCTGGCAACGATAATAAAGAAGAGGTACCCCGAGGTCACAGACCTCATCTAAACTTCCAGCTTTTTCAGTTCTTCCCACATCTCACTTTCCTTGAGGAGTGGCTCAACGGATATTCTCCTTGAGGCCCTTTTTATCTGGCCCAGATACTTGGAATCAGCGACCACGGCATCGTAGCCCAGCTCTTCGATCTTATATATCCTGAGCCTGCAGTCCCTGAGTATCTCCGCGGAGTGCTCAAGGAAGCCCGGCCCAACTAGGAGTATGTCAGGTTCAAGGCCCTCCTCTTGGAGCTCCGCTATGGCCCTCATCAGGATATCCTTTATCTCACCCACGCCCTGCATCTCTCGCCCCCTCCACGATTTTTACGCCGCTCGACGTCCCAATCCTGGTCGCACCTGCCTCTATCATCGCCAGGGCCTGCTCGTAGGTTCTGATGCCTCCAGCCGCCTTGACGCCCATCTCCGGGCCAACAACCTCCCTCATGAGCCTCACGTCCTCAATGGTGGCCCCACCCGTGCCAAAACCGGTTGAGGTCTTCACGAAGTCCGCTCCTGCTTCTTTCGCCAGCTCGCAGGCCTTGACCTTCTCCTCCTCCGTGAGATAGCAGGTCTCGATGATGACCTTGACTATCGCGCCCCTCTCGTGGGCGACCCTGACTACCTCCTCGATGTCCCTTTTCACGTACTCGTAGTCCTTATCCTTCAGAGCGCCGATGTTGATGACCATGTCCAGCTCGTCAGCACCGTCTTCCAAAGCCCTTTTTGCCTCAAAGACCTTGACCTCCGTCGGGGTCGCGCCGAGGGGGAAGCCTATAACAGTGGCAACCTTCACGTCCGAGCCCCTGAGGACTTCTTTTGCCAGCTTTACCCTGTACGGGTTGACACAGACGGCGTAAAAGCCGTACTCCTTGGCTTCCTCGCAGAGCTTAACTATATCATCGGCGGTAGCGTATGGTTTGAGATTCGTATGGTCGATATATTTAGCTATATCGAGATGATCACCCATAACCATCACCAGTGCCTACTTTTCCTGAAGGTATTTAGACTTTTTCTCCTCAAAAATGGGCAATTTACCGGAAAATCTGCAGGGTTTCATTGAATCTTCGGCAATTTTTTGAAGTTATCCCGCAGGGAGTGGACAAAAGCCAGCAACATGTGGGGCATTCAACCACACAAAAGGAAAGAAAGGGTCACCTCCTCCTGAGTATCAGGAGCAGCAGGGGCAGTCCTACCACAACGGCCGGCCCGCATATTCCCCGAGCTCCTTCCTGGGACGTTTGAGAGCCCGTCGGAGAAGCCGTTGCCGTTGGACCAAAGTACGCCGTTCCGTTCGGGAGGGTGTACGCGGGCACCGTTCCCGAAAAGCATCTCACCAGCTCGGGGTCTCTGCTTTCCCTGTATGGAATCCAGGCGTAGCTCCTGCTTTCGGTCTCGTACCAGCCTATCTTCGAGTTGTGGCCGGCAAAGCCCCACTCAGCAGCATTGGCTATCCTGTTGACGTCTTCTTCGTCCATTTTGACGACGCCGCCCTCAATCAGCCACTCCAGCTCCGTTCTGATCGCCTCCGAGGCGTTAACCTCGGAGGGCTCAACCGATGGGGAAAGCCGGGTTAAGGCAGTCTTAACCAGAGTGAGCGGTGAGTTGCACGAGACTCCGAAAGCGCCAAGGAAGTCTTTGACCGCCGCGTTCAGAGCATCATCCGATTTGTTGATTCCCTCAACCTTGAGCTCGAAGTATCCTGCCCTGATAACCCGGGAGGGGTCGATACCATGCTCCCTCAGACAGGACTCAAAGGCAGGGTTCAACTTCCAGGTGCAGATGCCGTCCACACAACCGCAGCTCGTCAGTGACAGGCAGTCGTACCACGGCATGTAAACGCAGGGCGTGACTATCTTTGACGCCTCCTCTCTGGGGGCGCAGACCTCACCGGAGCAACCGCCGGTGGCGCAGTCGGCATCAGAGGTGCATTCACCCCCTTTAATAGGGAGGAGGGTTATCTTAACCCCATTTCTATCAAAGGTCGTGTTGTCTGAGACATTCCAGCCGTCGGCCCTCAGCTTTTCAAGGGCATCTGGAGTGATGAGAAGGGAGGCGTTTAGCGACCCCATCGAGACGTCCTCGGTCTTCCACTCAAGGGGAATCCCAACTTTGAGGTGAAGCCCATCGCTGGCATTCCAGACCAGAACGTAGAGCCTCTCATCGTAGTGGGAGCGGAAGATGAAGGTATCGTTTTCATAGAGAACGTGATGTGCAACCTTAAAGCGCCAGAGCTCGTAGGTTATCCCAGGTTTATTCAGAACAACTTCGACCGCGTAGGAATCCGCCACACTCATGCACGCTCTAACCAACGGCGTTACAGTAAACATCAGAAGAATCAGGAAAGCCACCACCCGCCTCATACTCCCACCGGTAAAACTACGCGGCAAAAATATATACACTTATCCATGGCTTCAGCCAAAATTGAAGCTAAAACCTTTATATGTCCCGGAAAGAATATCACCCGAGGTGATTGAGATGGAGAACCCGTTTGAGATAACCGGAGTCGTTGCCAGGGAGATACTCGACAGCAGGGGGAACCCGACGGTCGAGGTCGAGGTCTACACGCCGATAAGCATGGGCCGCGCTGCCGTTCCGAGCGGAGCGAGCACTGGAACCCACGAGGCCCTTGAGCTCCGCGACGGCGGAAAGCGCTACCTCGGCAAGGGCGTTAGAAGGGCCGTTGAGAACGTCAACAAGATAATCGCGCCCGAGCTCATCGGCATGGACGTTACCTGGCAGAGGGACATCGACAGCCTCCTCCTTGAGCTCGATGGAACGGAGAACAAGAGCAACCTCGGAGCAAACGCCATGCTTGGTGTTTCTCTCGCTGTTGCTAAAGCCGCGGCAAACGCCCTCGGCCTTCCGCTCTACCAGTACATCGGCGGAACCAACGCCTACGTCATGCCGGTTCCGATGAGCAACGTCATCAACGGAGGAGTCCACGCCGGAAACGAGCTCGACTTCCAGGAGTTTATGATTATGCCCGTCGGTGCCGATTCATTCAGGGAGGCCATAAGGTGGGTGAGCGAGACCTACCACGTCCTCAAGAAGGTCATAGCGGACAAGTACGGAAAGGACGCGGTCAACGTCGGCGACGAGGGCGGCTTCGCCCCACCGCTGAAGGAGCCCCACGAGCCGCTCGAACTTCTCATAAAGGCCATAGAGGAAGCCGGTTACAAGCCGGGAGACGAGATTGCCTTCGCCATGGACCCGGCTTCAAGCGAGTTCTTCCACCCTGACATCGGCAAATACGTCGTCAACGGCAAGGAGTACACCAGCGCTGAGCTCCTCGAACTCTACAAGGAGCTCGTCTCAAGCTACCCGATAGTGTCAATCGAGGACCCGTTCCACGAGGAGGACTGGGAAGGCTTCGTCATGATAACCAGGGAGCTTGGAAGCAAGATACAGATAGTCGGCGACGACCTGTTCGTCACCAACCCGAAGAGGATAAGGAAGGGCATAGAGATGGGAGCGGCAAACGCGCTCCTCCTCAAGGTCAACCAGATTGGAACGCTGAGCGAGGCCATAGATGCCGCCTACACGGCATTCAGGGGCGGTTACGGCGTCGTCGTCTCCCACAGGAGTGGAGAGACCGAGGATTCAACCATAGCAGATCTCGCCGTTGCCCTCAACGCCGGCCAGATAAAGACCGGTGCTCCAGCGAGGAGCGACAGGAACGCCAAGTACAACCAGCTGATACGCATAGAGGAAGAGCTTGAGGGCATAGCGGTCTATCCGGGCAGGAAGTTCCGCAATCCATTCCTCTGAGCATCCTATTTCTTTTCTACATTGCTGGCCAGTAAGGGTTTTAACCCCCGGCTTCAACGTTTTTTGAACTTGAGGGAACCAGTTGAGTGGTTAATCCGGGGAGGCCCTGACCGATGGAGAATGGATATCAAACTCTTCAAGGCGACTCCGTTCCCTGCAACCCCCTTTCTGAGGTGAGTTAGATGAAAAAGCTCAAAATCTACATCCCAGGCATCAAATTCCCCTCGCAGGACCCGGGGGTTTCACCCCCCACGTCCTTGCTAACCCCCTCCCCCCGAACGTGGGGCTTCGCCCCACATAAATCGGGAAACTACGTTTCCCAGACCCTTCCTTCTCCTTTAAACACCGGAGAGGGCTTCGCCCCCTACAACCCCCAAAGGTGGTTTGAATGAGAAAGCTCAAAATCTACATCCCAGGCATCAAATTTCCCTCAATCTCGCTCACCGGAAACTACTGCGCGCTGAACTGTGCTCACTGCGGGAAACACTACCTTGAGAGCATGAGAAAGCCCACCGGGAGAGATCTCCTGGATTACTGCGTCAGCCTTGAGAGGGAAGGTTACACAGGCTGCCTGTTGAGCGGCGGTCTAGACTCCCGCCTGAAGGTCCCCCTCGATAAGTACGCCGATGAAATCCAGGAGATAAAGAGGAGGACGAGCTTAAAGCTCAACGCCCACGTCGGCTTTATAGATGAGGACGATCTGGAGTGGGTTAAATACGTAGATGTCGTTTCCCTCGACTTCGTGGGAGATGACGACGTCATAAAGAGGGTCTACAAAATAGATAGAACCGTTAAAGACTACCTCAGAATCCTCGACCTGCTCACCGATGCCGGGGTGAGGGTCGCCCCCCACATAACCATAGGCCTCGACTTCGGGAAAGTCCACTGGGAGTACAGGGCCATAGACATGCTGGCGGAGTACCCCATAGACGTCCTAGTCCTCGACGTGCTCATCCCCACCAGGGGGACTGAGATGGAAGGTGTATCCGCACCGGGGGTTGAGGAGAGCCTTGAGGTCGTGAGGTACGCCAGGGAGCGTTTTGACGGGGAGATAAGCATAGGCTGCATGCGGCCGCTGGGCAGGTGGCGCCTTGAGTTTGACAAGGGGGCCGTTTTAGCGGGTGTTGACAGGCTGACAAATCCCCCCAGAAAAGTCATCGAATGGGCAAAAAGCCTGAGGGAGGTTGAGATAATCTACGAGTGCTGCGTGATGTGACCTCCTCCCCGTCCTTAAGGGTAAATCTCCGGAGTAGCACTGTACAGGGTTATGTCTCTTATTGGTCCAGCACTCCCCATTTATTACCCCTAACCTCTAAGTTTCAAATAATCTTTGGTCTGCCGAGTTTTTTGAGTTCCTTTTCCGCATCTTTGATGGCCTCATCAATGGCCCTTAGGAGGACATCCTTTGGGACTTTGACGGCCATACCGGAATACAGGACGAATGCCAGCAAAAATTCGCCCTTTCCAGAGTCTGCCGCGTAGAGAACTTCAAAAGGGTCGTAGGTTGAAAGGGTAAAGCGAACGAAGGGAGGAGCCGCTCCTGCTGAGAGCTTTTTAAGGCCCGCCAGTTCGCGGAGAAGGCCCCTATCCTCCGGCTTTTTTGCCCCCTTGGAAGACAGCCTCTTGATTTCGCCATCAACGTTCCGCTTTACCCGCCACCTTTCGCCGGGCAGTTTTCCGTCCGCCACGAAACCCTTGAGAAGTGCAAGCTCCTCAACGTACCCCTTGAGATTAACGAAAGCCTCCAGCACGTACGTGCTCACGTAAACCTGAACCTCGTACTCGTCCATGATGCCCTCAGGTTCACCGAACATCTCAAGCACTTCATGTGAAGGCGGCTTTAGCTTGAACCTGAGCCACTCCATCCGCACAGGTTTATTAGTGAGAACCGCTTTCAAGTTCTGGATGGAAGTCCGGATTGTCTCGACGAGTTTTTTGCGGGCGACCTGCACTCCCCTCCCGTCCGGCAGCGTCAGGCAGACCATTCCGCCCTCTACCCTTACCTTCAGGTTCCAGAGCCTTTCCGGCGGATTCTCCATCGATTGGAGCGTCTTTAGGGAGCCCATGAATTCATCCAGCACCACCGGGTCTTCACTGATGAAAACCGGCCCGTCTTCGAGCACCAGCACGGGAAAGCCCCTGTTTCCATTCTGGGGAAAGAAGGAAAAAGACAACACTGCTCACACCCCCGGTATCTGGAGTGCACCCCTCCACCTGAGGTACTCGTCCCTTAAGCCCTCGGGGACTTTGGTGTCGAGCCTCCCGAACGCGTCAAACACGGCCTTGGCCATGCACAACCCGAGCTCCCTCGCCGAAAGCTCCACTTTTCTGATGGAGTACGTGGGGAGAGGGACGTTAAAGTCATCGGGGCAGCATAGGACGACTTTACCGTTTTTCCGCTTCATAGTCACACCAAAATCCTCTGGCAGTCCGAAAGTGAGCAGGAAAAAGCCGTCAAAAGCTTTGCAGGAACTTATCAGAGTGGTGTAATCAGGCTCGTCTTCAATCTCCATCCCCTCAAAGTTACTGGAGAGAAGGTAGATGGTGCCTTTAGCAAGGCTATTTATGGCAAGTATCAACTTTAAGCTATGGACTGTCGAGAACACTTCCAGGGGGCCGAGCTTTATCCTGTAGCGTCCGGGAGGGACGACAAGGGCTTTCCAGAGGGGTCCATTTCTAACATCAAGCTCATCCCATGTTATTGAGCATTCCACGGCATCAACCCTCGAGCACGTCCTTATACTCGCTCTTCCGCACGAGTTCTTTAACCCTCTCAAGCCCCGTCAGGTAAGCCTCATCGCTGGTTCCCTTCAGGTACTCCTCAAGGAATTCCAGGGCGGCTTTCACGTACTCCCTGACTTCAACCCTCTCCCTGCCAATAAATCGTCCATCCTCGAAGGCCTCAATGAGCAGGTAATCGCCCTCCTTCCTGAACACCACGGGAGAAATCGGCTCGTAAGTGCCGAAACCCACCTCGAGCTTCCTGCCCCTGCAGTTCCTTCTTATCACTCTCCTCTCGTCCTCCTCGAACTTTTCAAGCACGTAGGGGATTTCATCGCATGACGAGACTGCAAAGGTTACTGTAGCGAGAATTGCCGACAGCGCCTGCACAATGTAGCAGAGCGCTAATACAAACTCTTTTCCGTTAATCTCCACCTCGATCTCAGCCCCAAATCCTTCGGATTCCTTCAGCTCTTCGAGAGTGGAATCAACCGAGAACTTAACCGGCACTAAGACCACCTCCCGGCTTTTTTCCTTAAAAAATTAAGGAGCCTCTTATAGTCATCAATCATTTCCTGGTATTCCTTAATCCAATTCTCCTCAAATACGCGGGTGCAGGATTCCAATTCCAGGATAGCCTCTTCTATGACATTCATTGCACCCTTCACGAACTCGCTAATGGGTACCTTGCAGACCTTTCTGTAGTCCACACTCACGAAATGGAGATAACCGCCCTTCCTGAATCCATAGACAATCAATATCGGGTCGTAGCTTCCGAGGAAGGACCTTAAAAATGGACTGGAGGTTAACTCGTCAAACTCATCTCCCAATAGTTCCCCCAGAATCCGAACTTCCTTATCTAGCCAGTTCGGGAGTTCATCTATGCTGTTAAAGCCCCATCCGTACGACTTCACGTCTTCAGGGATCTCCCCGGTTGCGGCATAAAATGCAAATCTGAAAAGCTCATAAAGAAATTCGTTGAAGTGAACGGTTGCGTTAAACACTTCCTCTCTTTGGCAGTGGATGAGAACATCGTACTCGCTGAGGGCAGTCTCTATTATCGATTCCTCTGGGTATCCATAATTTTTCCCTTCTATTACTGCCTCTTTTATCATCTTTTCCAATGGTCCAAAGGGCTCCTCAAGTTTAAACGTGATTTTGAAGTTCACCATTTGCATCACCCAATGTTATGCAGCTAAAAAAATTAAAAGTGGTCTCTTGTCCTCAGTCCCAATCCACCGGGTGTGCTGTCACTATCCTGTAGAGACCATTAGACATTTTCCTAATGACCACTCTTAGCTTGTTCTTGGCGCCAAGCCCGTAGTAATACTTTTCAAGGACTACTTCATGTGGCGCATTGCTTCTGTCACAGTTTATCCTTCCGCTTTCTATAGTCTCTTCAAGCATCTGGAGGAGCTGTTTGGCGGTTATCTGTTCAAATTTCGATTTGTGGTCGTACACTCTCCTTTTAATGTGCCTTTCAATTATGTGTGTCGCCCCTTCATCATCAATGATGACGTCTCCTTCCGAGAAGTAGCTGCCGCAGGCGTATCTTCCCCTGAACTTTACCCGAAAGTTCTTGTACTTCCTATCAAACTCCTCTGCAAGCTTCTTAGCATCGTTGGCATCCCATCCGTTGAGGTATGCTTGGCCCAAGAGTCGTCCAAATTCTTTCGGGGTGAAGAGGTCGTTGATCTGATCGAGCTCGCTCTTCTTGACCTCCACTACAGTCCTGGAGCCGTCTTTGATCACAATTTTCTCGGCTATTGGTAGGGGAATGAACCAGAGCTTCTTAAGGTGCACCTCCACTTTTGGATGCTCCAAAGAGGAACCCGCAACGCTAAAGAACCCATCTCCAAAGTCGGAGAGCTGCTTAAACCCCGTTGCGCGCAGAATAACATCCGCCACCCTGCCGCCGTACTTCTCAATAACCTTGTAAAGACCAATCGCCGCGAGCGTCGCAAGGCTTACCGTCAGTGCCAACAACTCCGTACTGCCCACGACTATACTTATACCAACGCCGATAGCGGGCAGGAACTTCGGCTTAACATCATCCCCAGGCCCCTTCTTAGCCAGCTCCTGGGGAACCGTTACTGTACTGTTAGTAGTCGTGTTAACGAAGCTTGCCGTGGCGCTGGCACTACTGACCGTCATTCCCAAGAAGAGCACCACCAAAGCCAAAGCAAGAACCCTCTTCCAGCCCATGGATTCACCTCCAACGCCCTTCATACGGATAATAAATCCAAACATTAAAAAATTTACTGTTTTGAATATTAACAGGGCAGTGACAATTAAAATCAGATTACTGCTCAGCGAGAAGTTCGGATTACAATCGCCAAAACAGGACAATCAAAGAACCGCCAGAAAGCTGGCGGAACCGTAAACACCAGGGAAAATCACAACACTTTGTCTCGATTTTCCACAGACTTCCTCCCGTCATAAAGGGCGGGGCTTTCGAGAAAAATATAATTCACTGCAATCACCAACCACTGCCTCATTCTGACCTCCTCCTAAGGAGGCTCTTAAAAGAAAACGCAGGGCTCACCATCCCTCGCGTCATCATAAAATCAGAAAGGAGAACGCCAATCATCGCCCGGCAGGACTAAAGCTCCTCCTTAACCGTTACGAACGACACCATAGTTACGGTCTGGCCAACCCCTTTTATCTCCCGGAGCCTGTCAACTACTATCTTCCCGACCTCCTCGGAGCTCGGAGCGCGTACCTTTATGAGGAGGTCCCATTCGCCGGCTATTATGTGGACTTCGTAGACCCCCTCAAGGGCCGCTATCCTCTCAGCAACCTCCCTTTGGCTCAGACCGGAGTCGGGTTCGTACCTGGCGAGTATAAAGGCCGTCGTCCCGAGGTCGAGCTTCTTGTAGTTGGGCTTGACCGTGAACTTCTCTATCACCCCTTCCTCGACCAGCTTCTTGATGCGGTAGTGAACGGTGGTCCTCGGTATCCCCAGCTTCTTGCTGAGACTAGCTATGTTCTCCCTGGCGTTTTCCTTTAATTCCTTCAACAGCCTCAAATCGGTGCTATCGAGTGATGCTACCATCGCGACCCCCTTCGTCATTCGTTCAATTATAACTGTTAACTTTGGAACGATGGGCTTATTTAAGGTTTTCCTTTAGCCAATCAGCAAAGGCCTTCAGGGCACGCCCCCTGTGGGAGATGGCGTTCTTCCTCTCGGTTGTCATTTCGGCAAAAGTAATGTCAAATCCCCGAGGCCTGAATATCGGGTCGAAACCAAAGCCGCCACTTCCCTTAGGGGCGGTGGTTATCTCGCCATCGACCCTTCCGGTAAAGATGTGAGCTCCACCGTCCCAGTAAGCTATTACACTCCTGAAGTGGGCATTTCTGTCCTCAACACCCTCCATCAGCTTGAGGATTCCACCTATCCCAAGGGTTCTGTAAACGTAGGCAGAATACACTCCAGGGAAGCCGCCGAGGGCATCTATAAACAGCCCAGAATCATCGAGAAAGAACGGCCCATCAATCTTTCTGGCAAGCCATTCAAGGCCGAAGAGGGCGACCTCCTCAAGGGTATCCGCCTGTATCTCCGGATACTCCATCCGGAGCTGGTAGACTTCAACACCGAGCGGTTCGAAGTACTTCTTCGCCTCCTCGACCTTTCTGGGGTTAGAAGTGATGAACGCCAGTCTCATGAGACCACCTAGTGAGAAGGGGAACGGAGAGATAAAAAGGTTTCAGTCTATCTTGTAACCTATCCTCTCGACGAGTTCCCTGCGCTCCTTCCTGAGCTCCTCGTCTTCGATCCTGTTGGCGGCCTTGCCGTCCACAATCCCCAGAACGCTCCTGCCGAGGTCGGTCTCAGCTATTATCACCTGGAACGGGTTTTCACTGGCGCCGTAGACCATGGCAACGGCGGGGTGGTTCTTGACGGCGTTGAGAACGTTTATCGGGAACGCGTTCTTCATCAGTATAACGAAGACGTGGCCGGCTCCAATCTTGAGGGCGTTTTTAGCGGCAAGCTTTTCAAGCTCGGGATCGTTGCCGGTGAAGCGCGTCAGCTGGGGCTTGGCCTCGTTCATGGCTATTCCGAACTTTATGCCCGGAACCGTTGTGAGGAGGGTCTTTGCTAGGTCATCAACGGTGAATATAGAGAAGTTGCCCTGCCCGATTATCACCTCGACCCCTTCGGGCTTTTCGATGTCAACGACGTCTATCTTCACCATGTCTACCACCGGAAGAGTTTAATATACATCGACGATATAACCTTTTCCGTGGAGTATATTGGTGAGGTGAAATGGGCGAGCCTGTCATGGAGGAGCTCGAATTTCTCGTGGAGATTTTGGTGAGACATCCCACGGATAGCCTGAAAAAAATAGCCGAGGAGGAGGGGATAGACTACTATCGTCTCAAGAGGCTGTACGACAAGTACTACGGAAAATACATCTCCGTCAGTGCCGTTTATAATATTAGGATAATAGGCCTCAGGAGTTATCTGGCGTTTCTGAGCGTTCCTTCAGACAGCATACTTGAGACGGGTTATAGAATGGCCCAGAATCCTTTTGTGGCCTATGTCAATCCTGCATTCGGATTCAAGAATGGACTATCGGCAGTACTCCACATTCCAGACGACCAGAAGGACAGGATAGACGAGATGCTATCAAAATACTCCGACGACTATGAATACTATGAGGTCAGGGCGTATCCATACAGCGGGGACGACAACTTCGGGGAATGGAACCTGAGCTACGATTACGCTGTGCTGATGGACATCTTGAATATAGACGCGAGAACCCCGATAACCAAGATAGCACAGAGGCTCGGAAAGACCCGCCCCACAGTAAAATTCATGATAAACAGACTTAAGAGTATGGGAATCCTGGTGGGATTCGACCCCGCTTTGGAAAACAATATCCACGACAGGAGTGTTCTTGGAATAACGGAAACCCTCGATGAATCAGTCCTAGAGAGATTCAAGGAATACGAGATCGTCGTTGGGGTGCTCCCTGGAAGAGGATACGTCATAGAATGGTTCTTCTCGTCAAAAGAGGATCTGGGAACAAAGATACTGGAGTTCAGCAACTACGTGGAAAAGCTACTCATAGAGTACTTTGATCCCACATTCAAAGAACTCAACGACAAGAACGGAATGACCAGGTACTCACGAAGGATAAAAAAAGACGGGAGCGGGTACCGATCCATACTGGACTTCTAAAATACTATCTGGCAGTATTCCAGGCCGTCTATCTCACCGGTAGCCTGATACTCTAGCGCCCTGCAGTCGTGGCAGATATACCTGAACGGACAGTCACTGCAGGCCCCTATATCATCCTTTGTCATCCTCCAGAAGGCCTTGATTCTCCTCTTTCTGAGAACCTTCTTTATCCCCAGCTCCTTCAGATCCCCGACAACGTAGTTCCTGAGGAGCGGACACGGAAGCGCATAGCCGTCAGCCGTTACGGCCATCGTACCGGCCAAGCAGTCGTGGTATCTTTCAACGGTTGGATTCAGTATCCTCTTGACCTCTATAACGTTGAAGTCCAGCTTTCTAGCGGAGCCGGGGAAGAGA
This sequence comes from Thermococcus thermotolerans, assembly GCF_024707485.1. NCBI lineage: Archaea > Methanobacteriati > Methanobacteriota > Thermococci > Thermococcales > Thermococcaceae > Thermococcus > Thermococcus thermotolerans. The sequence goes on along the minus strand of NZ_CP102602.1, from coordinate 1,664,779 downwards.
ACGTCGACGTAGACCTCCCCGGGGAAGGTGGTCTTGAGGCCCATAAGCTCATCCAGCTGTGAACCCCGCACCATTATGAGCGCTCCGTAGAGCCAGCTGTGGGCCTCAAGCCTCTGAACGTTTTTCGGTGAGTATTCAAGCTCGGCGATGAAGCGGACCCCATCGACGGGTTCGACTGATTCCACATCCTCAAGCCTGACGACTGCATAGACCTCCGGAACGCCTATTTCAGAGGCGTATGTGGCAACGCTGGTAAGGTATTCCACCCTGTCGTAGTTGGTGAGCCAGAGTTCCTTTCCGCCTATCTCCTTGAACTCCCGGATAAGCTCCTTCACCCTTTCGGGACTGAGAGGTTCCCTCCGAAGAATGAAGGAGCTGTTCCCTATACACCCTATTGAGCGCGGTATGCCGTTAATCTCGGAGAATTTACCGTTTCCTGCACCAAGTTGCACGATGAGACGCTCAAGCCTGCCATTGTGGGAGCTGTTGCTCCAAGGAGGCTTTCCTATGGAGACTATATTGAGGGCCATCCCCACATCAACGGTATGAGATGCATCGTAGGCTACCCTCTCCATTAATCCTCACCATAGAGGAGAGGGACAGAATTGTATATATACTTTTTCTATTCCGATTTTGCACACTACTAAGAGTAGTCTGCAAAAAATGGAAAATCACTTCTCAGGAACCAGCCGGTCGCCCTCGATCCAGAAGGTGCCCTCATCCGTCACCTCCCTCTTCCACACCGGGACGCGGCGCTTCACCTCATCAATTGCCCACATGCAGGCCTCAAAGGCCTCCTTCCTGTGCCTGCCACTGGCGATAATGAGTATCGTGTCCTGACCGACTTCAAGCTCTCCGTAGCGGTGCCAGATAAGCATGTCCAGAATGGGGAACCTCTCAAGGGCCTCTTTTCGTATACGGGCCATCTCAGCCTCGGCCATCTCAGGATAGGCCTCGTAGATGAGCTTCTCTACCCTCCTCCCGTGGTTCTCGTTTCTGACCTTGCCAAGGAAGAACACATAGCCACCAGCCTCCGGAACCAGGAGGTAGCCCAAAGCCTCGTTGAGGTCAAAGGGTTCTTTCGTAAGCCTGACCTTCATCTCTCATCCCCCCTAAAGACTACACACAACCAGATTAAAACCTGCCGGGTTAACGAAAAGGTTTAAGTGGTCTCCAGCCGAGGGTTCCTGGGTGAAAGGCATGAAAAAATATGCCCTCGTTCTCATTCTGGTTCTGGTCATCGGATTCACCGCTGGCTGTCTTGGAGGCGGCAGCGATACCACGACGTCGAGCCCCGCGGTCTCTTCCAGCCCCGGCACTACAACCCCGACAACCACTAGCCAGTCTCCAACAACCACCAGCCAGTCCCCAACGGAAACCCCAAAGGAGGTCACCACGGACGAGCTCCTTCAGTGGGTCTCGGCCCTGAACCAGTACACATACGTCAGCAACGCCACGATCTCAATGCTGGTAGTGGTAACGCAGGGAAACGTCTCCCAGAGGGACAACGTCACACTGAATATAATCGAAAGGGGCTACATGGACTTTGAATCCTGGAGCGCGGTCATAAACACGACCACCATCAGCGTCCCGGACGGTGCCTCCACCAACACATCAAGGATCGTCTTTAACAACGTCACCTACATCCGCACTCCCCTCGGATGGGTGAAGAGCGACGACCCAACCACCGCGGAATTCGTCTGGAAATACAACATCGTAAGCCTCGCCAAGGAATACCTGAAAAGAACCCCAGACGAAAGGGAGAACGGCGAGAGGCTCGTGCTCAGGTACCACCTCAGCGACTACGAGGTGAGGCCCCTGGCAACCATGTACTTCGCCACAACTCCCGACACGGAGATCAGCGTGAAGGACGGCGTCCTTGAGCTGTACTTCGAGAACGGCAGGCTCGTAGGGGGAAGGGTAAGCTTTTCAGTGAGTGCGAAGACATCAATAGACGACCCCACCATCGGGAAGATGACGATAACCCAGGACGGCTCGTGGAGCGAGACCATACGGATAACATCCATAAACGAGAAGAAAAACGTGGAAGCACCATCTACCTGAGCTCAATAACATCAAAGGTGTTGAAGGCAAGGTCAACTATGAGCAGTCTGTTGAGGAGGGGCTCACCGATCCCGGTGAGCAGTTTTATTACCTCCATCGCCTGAATGGTGCCAATAACCCCAGCTGTTGCCCCGAGTATCGGGAACTTTCCCCTATTTTCCCTCACGTTCGGAAATATCTCGCGCAGGCTCTTGGTCTTTCCAGGAATTATGGTCGTCACCTGCCCGTAGGTTCCCTCAACGGCTCCGTGAATGAGGGGAACCTCTGCCTTTCCCGCGTAGTCATCGAGGAGAAACCTTGTCCCGAAGTTGTCGAGGCAGTCAACGATGACGTCAGCCCCTTTGAGAACACTATCGATGTTGCCCTCGTCCAGTTTACCTACAAACGTTTCGATTTTTATATTTGAGTTGAAGTGCTCAAGCTTCCATTTGGCAGAGAGCGGTTTAGGATTCTCATTCAAATCCTCCTCCCAGTGGAGTATCTGTCTGTTGAGGTTGCTCAGCTCCGGCTTTTGCTCGTCTACAAGGAGGAGGGTACCAACGCCAGCGGCGGCAAGGTAGTAGGCGACCGGACTCCCGAGGCCACCGACTCCAACGACCGCGACCTTTGAGGCCTTAAGCTTCTCCTGACCCTCTTCACCGAAGATCATTATCTGCCTGTCGTAGCGCTCAAGCTCCCTTTTCGTGAGCATATCAACCACCGCTCACAGGGGGAAACAGCGCAACCACATCACCATCCTCAAGAACCTCATCGAAACCCACGTAACTGCCGTTCCTGGAGACATTGACATCAGCTAGGTCGTCGTCCTCGGCGAAGACCTCGTTTTTGAGAACGGGATGCCTCTCCTTCAGGATTTCTATCAGCCCGCCGATGGTCGTCCCCTCGGGAACTTCGAGTTCCTCCTCACCGGTGCCAACCAGGGAGCGGAACCTGGCGAAATAGCGAACCCTAATCCTCATCCACACCACCGAAAAAAGTTGGGGGAGGAGTTAAAAAGGGTTGCTGGATAAGAAAGCCAAGGTCCCAACTCCTCGGACGTTAAGCTATGTCCCTTACTGGATGGGATGTCCCCGTCTTCATCGTTAAGATTATATCATCTTACCACCAAATTTAAGTCTCTCCAAGTTAAGCGTTAATGCCGTTTGCTCTTTCAGCTTGAAATGTATAGTACACTGGGCTGAGCCACCTAGACCAACAACTGCAGGGCATGTCATCGTCGCCTTCACCAGTCCGGGTTGGATAATGTTGATTTTTGCGTTTGCGAGTGTTTTCCTCCGACTTTTAAGTACAACGTGATGTCCTGACATATTTTACTGAAGTCTGCCCATTCGCTCATTGTTTTCCTCGCGTAGATTTTCAGAATCCCATCTTGGACGATGTATCTTCGATAATTAAAAATAAAAAAATAGCTGATTTATTTTAAGCCCTCTCTGGAATTGGCAGGTTCAGGATATAGCCTCATTACGACTGTGGTATATCCTGCTAGAGACATTGTGAATATAATGAAGGCTATGAAATTTGTAGGATCACTTAAAAATGGCAGGTTACCAAAGAACCACCTCCAGTACAACCATGTCATCGGCGCCAGTAATGCTATTCTCTTTGCAACTTGAATTCTGCCTTCTTTTAACCTCAGATACATTACTATAACCATTAAAAATAAGAAAGCGTGGGGGAACATCACTATAATGCTGTGGATAACAACATCCATTTCAATCCACCCCTAACTTGTTTCTTTAAGTATTACATAGACTATTGCTCCAACAGCTAATGAGAGTCCAAACGTAGCAAATGCGCTAAACCCAGCGGCTGCAAGTAATAGCCCTGTTAGACCTGCTGTAGCGGCGGGTACTCCATATTCGGTCACCAGACCTCCAGCTATTTCTTGCATTGCTGAGCTGCCAAAGTAGTAGAGAGTTAGGGTCCTATTAATGGTTATGTCTTTTTGGGGATACGGCATGTCAATTTGGATTTGAAGTGTGTAGTTGGTGTCTGCCCACTTAAAAGAACAGTCCCCTGTTATCTGATCACAAGTATAGCGATAATCAAGAATTTTCCGATCGTCGGGGATATCAATGGGCGCTACTAACAAAACTTCAGTACGACCTGGATCTATGTTGATGGAGTTCTGGATGGGATATTCAATGCTAACTGTTCTGGTCTCATGGAGATACTCATCGTAAGGATGGCCAGTTAAAATGACCTGCTTAGTATTTATGCCGACTCGTTCATCTAGAGTGTTCCTTATGTATATCCTGCATTCAATGGTTTCACCAAGACCTGCCCTTTGAGGACAATCGATATTTAAGATTTCAACACCCGTGACCTCGATGGATTCTGTTTCGCTGTCTTCTGGGTTCCAGGGATCATCTAAGCCGATGTTTCTTGACCAGGCTTTTATCTTTACAGTATGCTCGCCCACTGGGAAGTCGTCCGGAACATTCCAAGTAAGGATTACTCCCGTGGAACGACCAGCAATCACTGTGGTCTCAACAACATCAACAGTAACTCCATCAATCTTTAACTCAACCTTCACAGACTTGTCTACTGGATACGTATTCTTCAAATCCACACTGAACTCAACAGAACCACCAAGACGAGCCGTACTTGGCCAACTTGTTGGAACAACATCAATCATCTTCACAACAGTGGGGTCTGTGGAGTCATCCTCCTCCACCGTCACGTAACCACTAAAGCTTTTCTCATACTGGTCAAAAGTACATTTTCCAGTGTACGTGAAGGTTCCGGACCAAGCATAGTGAACACTGCCAAAGGTTCCCGTTATACTCCCACCAGCGGGAGCATTAATGCTAACGCTAAAATTCCTCATGCTCGTGTCGCTACTGCTTATAGGGTACTTAACGTCGATCTTACATGATCCAGAAACATCAGCATTATTCTCATTCTTCACGACAACCTTGAAGGCAACGTCTTCCCCTGCAGTAATGACTCCATCACCATTTTCATCTTGAGCCAAAACGCTTACATAAACCTTGCTAGGATCAATGTCTTCCTCCAACGGTATTGTCTTTGAATAACTCTCGGTTATTTCACGCTCATCATTAGCTGGACTAACACTGTTCGGTATCTGGCCGGAACTGGGGGTATAAGTTATCTTAACAGTCCCGCTTACCGTAACTTGGTCACTTCCATACACTCTTCCACTGACGGTACTCTCCACCACAAAGCTATCACCTGGATAAAGAAAACCCATAGACTTGGAGTCACTCAACTCAGTTCCTTGAAACTCTAAATTCACGTTTGAGACGGCGTTGTCTTCAACATGGAGGTGGACTGCAACCTTGTATGTGACGTAATCCGAGGTTACCTCAACCGCTTCCACATTAACACTGTCGACCATCAAACGTCCTTCCTCGTTGTTGGGATCAAGGGCCAACAGCGCAGTCTCATCGGCAGGGGTTATAACGGTTGTACTCTCGGAAAGTTCTGCCGTAGTGGACTCTTCTGGAGAGGTCATCGAAACAGGCAGTACTGGCAGTTTTGGATCTATTGGATAGATCGGGTCTATTGGCTCTATTGGATAAATTGGCTCATTCGGAACTTGTACAGTTGAAGTGCTCGTACTCACGATAATTACCTTGAGCGCACTCCTCAACTCTGCAACTTTCTGATTAAGCATCCACTGAACCTCAGAATTGTTGTTACCACAATTCCTGGCCTTTACGAGAGTCATTATGTTGGATGTCAGCTCATAAGCCCGTAACGCACTTGGCCAGTAGTAGGTTGTAGTGTTAAGCATGAAACCGTCCTCCGACGGAGAGGTGACTAGAGTGGTAAACACCATTGAACCATTATCCGTCCAGTTAACACGATCCAGTGTTCCAGTCTTCGTAATTACACTCCCATTGCGCAAAAAGGTTAAACTAACAAATCTCTCCTGATACGTCAAGAAATTATACGCAGAATCTCTTAAGGCTTCAATGGAGTCTTCCATTCCCACGTAATCACTCACAGCGTACGCATGATAAAACTGAACCCATGGATCTGCCAAAACAGGGTTTATCAGTTCTTCATTGTTTAAGGTTGGAGCTTCAGCGGGCTGAGTCCACTTCCATTTCTCCAGCGCCCAGGCTTCATAACGATTGTACTTGAAGGCCACGTTAATGAATGCCATGGAGAATTCTTCAAGGAAGGCCGTCATGTTAAAGTCTTCTGTAATGTTTGCCCCGTTCTGAACAATGTACTCTTCCAAAGCCTGAATCTGCTCGTCAGTCCAGCCCTGCTCCTTAAGAGCATCAACAGTCTCCTGTGGCAGACCGTTTTCGCTAATGTTCTGAGCCATTTCGCGGAGTTCCTCCGCAGTGTAATAAGTTTTGACTCCAGAGGCTTTCAACTCTTCCAAAGCCTGCCAGATTAAGGCTGAAATGTTGGCTGCATTCTCAGCACCGAGGCGGGAGTTTTGAATCAACTCTGGAGCAAGACTGAGATTGCCGTTTTCAACTTCAACTACAAGTTCCGCCTCCCTGTTTAGAATATCCCAGAAAGCCTCATAGGGATCACTGGTCGTTACTGCTGCCGCGTAGTTGTTTGACATTCCAGCACTTACCGTCATACCCAAAATCAGTATTACTAACCATAATCCTGCTAACTTTCTCATGGGAACGTCACCAAAATACTAAAACTTGTTGAAGTTTAAAAGAATTTTCTATTCAAATTTAACACACTACTAAAAATAGTTAGCAAAAAACGGAAAATCTGAAAGAGCACTCATCACCACGGCACGCCCTTCCAGCCCATTTTGTAGGCGAAGTAGTTCGCGCCCCAGTGGATGAAGGGGGAGACCACGAGAAGGAATATTATCTGGCCCGAGCTGAGGGTTTTAACCGGATAAGCGAGTGCAAGCGCGCTTATGAGGAATCCCAGCTGGTCGAGGCCTATCGCAGGGGCGCCACGCGGGAGGTTTGCCCTCCTCTTGAAGAAGCTGCCGACCAGGTCCCCGGTGAGGGCACCGAGGGCAAGAAGGAACGCGAGCAGGGCGGCCGTTCTGAGGTTTCCGTAAAACCCGGGTGTGAGGAAGTACTGGATGAGTCCAGTCAGCGTGCCGCACGTCAGGCCACCAAGGAAGCCCCTCCAGGTCTTACCATCGCCGAGGATCCTTCGTCCGTCGCGCCAGTTCTTGCCCCCGTCTATAGGGGAGCCTCCCCCCAGCAGCACCGGTGAAGCATTGGCAACATAGGCGGGCAGTATATACCAGAATGCCCAAAGCAGTGATGAGAGCGCCATCGCCATAATTTCACCCGGTCTGATTATTGAAGGTCGGTTTTAAAGCTACCGTTTTTCGGGTGCTTCAAGACAGTCCATGAGCCTCTCAAGAACCTCCTCGTCCTCGTGCTCAATCAGAAACCTCAGAATCCTTTCCGCAAGGTCATTCCTGTGTATAGCAAACCTGATGCTCTCCCTTATTAACTCTGCCTCCTCGCTTTCCTCACCCTCAAGCTCCTGAAGGGCCCGTTCCAAGTTCGCCCTGGTCTGCTGTATGTCCTCCATTATCCTGTTATAATAGGCCGCCTGCCTCCAGTCCTTGAGGAGTTTTGTTGCTTTGTAGTAGGCCCTCTTGTCACCGGGCTTTTTGATCCTCACGACGAGCCCTATGCGCTCCATGAACTTGAGGGCGGTGCTCACGTGGGAGAGAGAATAGCCCGTCGCCTCGGCGATCTCACCTAAACTCATGGGCTCCCGCGCAAGGAACAGAACGCCGTAGATGTAGCCGTAAAGCTCGTTGAAGCCGAACCTCCTCGCGGCCCCTGCGAAATGATCCATAATTATCCTCTTGGCCTCTTCGATCCCCATCACCAACACCCCGATTTTATACCATCGCCGAAAGGGACTGCATCAATCAACTGACAAAAGGTTTTTAAGGTTTTACTTATTTAAAACTTTCGGAAATTTCCGAAAGTTGGGGGAGAAACTATGAATCCACTGAGGAGCGCCGCGAGAATCATCGTGAGGTACAGGGTAGCCTTTGCACTGATAGCGGTGTTTCTGCTGGTCGTTTCGGTATACGGAATCCAGAAACTCCGCTTTGAGAGCGACCTCAGAACCATGCTCCCCGAAAACCACCCCTCCATAGCGGACTACACGGCATTGCAGAACGAGTTCCAGAGCGGGGACAGCACGCTGATAGTCGTCAAGGTGAACTCGATAGAGCCCGGCGGTGTCTACGACATCCGCGACCCGCAGGTTATAGAAGCCATCTACGAGCTTGAGCAGAGGCTCAGGCAGAGGGAGTACGTAACCGACACGGTGAGCATCGCCGATATCTACATGCAGGTTCTGGGAAGGCTTCCAAAGACCGAGGAGGAGGCAAAGTTCGTCCTCGATATGCTTCCGCCGGAGGAGAGGTACGGGCTCGTCAGCAGGGACTACACGACGACGATAATAGCCGTGACTATAAGCAGGGAAAAGAAAACGGAAACCCTCGTAAGGGTCTACAGGGGCATAGAGGAGGACATAAACGACGTCAAGTTCCCGAAGAACGTTGAGGTGATACAGACTGGGAACATAGGGATAACCTACCGCATACTGGAACTCCTCCAGAGCGACCTCAACAAGACGATGGCAATATCCTTCATCCTCGTCATAGCCCTGCTCCTCTACTTCTACCGCTCCCCCGTTAAGGCCGCCATCCCCCTCATTCCCCTCGTCTTCGGAGTCACGATGACACTCGGCTTCATGGGATTGATGGGCATACCCCTCGACCTGGCCACGACCACAATAGGGGCGATGCTCATCGGAATGGGAATAGACTACGGAATCCACGTGACCAACCGCTATTACGAGGAGAGGAAAAGGGGAAGGAGCATAGAGGAAGCGGCAGAGGAAGCGGTCGCTGAGACAGGAAAAGCCCTACTAGGCGCGGCGCTTACAACCATAGGCGGCTTCGCCGCGATGTACCTATCAAGTCTCCCGATGCTCCACCACCTGGCCACCGCGCTGATCCTCGGTCTAAGTTTAGCCGCGCTCAACGCAGTCGTGATAACCCCCGCGGTCATAATCCTAGAGGAGGACATAATGAAGCGGGTAAAAGGCCACTACGTGGTCCCAGAGGTTCGCTCCCACTCGGGCATGGTGGGCAGGGTCTTCCACAACCTCGGAGAGACCATAAGGAGAAAACCCGCGGCATTTCTAGCGGCGGTGTTTCTGATAACCCTCTTCTTCGGATACGGAATAACACAGGTGACCACCGAGGTGAGGCTTGAAAAGTTCGTCCCCAAGGGCATGCCGGAGATAGAGGCGCTCATGGACATCAGGAGTGACTTCGGCGGTCAGGACGAGCTGTACGTCCTTGTTAAGGCGAACGACGTCAGGAACCCAGCCATAGCCAGGGGCATTTACCGCTTCGAGAATCAGGTAAAGGCGGACTCCTACTACAACGGCGTCTTCGACTCGGAGAGCATAGCCGACGTGGTTCACCGACAGTACGGCTACATTCCCAACGATGAGGAGAAAATAAAGAGCGCCCTTGGGAAAAGCCAGGGGCCCAGCCTGGTCTCAAGCGACTATTCCATGACCATCATCAAGTTCAAGGGCGACTTCGGCGGGGCCAGCATGGATGACTTCAGGAGGATAATGCGCTATTTCGAAGAGGAAACCGCGAGGGCGCAGAAGACCGAATTCCCACCGGGCGTGAAGCTCTCCCTCACGGGAGACATATACCTGAACTACGTACTCGACCAGCTCACGAAGGTCGAGATAAACCGCATCTCGACCTACGGAACCGCCGTTGTCGTGTTAATAGTGCTCCTCCTCTTCAGGAGACCCAAGGTTTCGATGGCAATGATAACACCGATGTTTTTAGGTGCCCTCTGGACGGTCGGCTTCATGGGATGGGCCGGGATACCTTTCACCCAGAGTCTGGCCGGAGTTATCTCAATGATAGTGGGCCTGGGCGTTGACTACGGCATGCACCTAACCCACCGCTTCCTTGAGGAGATGAACGAGGGCAACCCCAGGCCGATAGTTACGTCGGTTGAGAGCGTCGGGCCCGGCATACTGGCCGGAGCTCTGACAACGGCCGGCGGCTTCCTGGCCTTACTCGCCGGTGAGCTACCGACCATACACGACTTCGGAACGACCCTGGCGTTTGGAATATTCGCGTCAATGTTTGCCGCTTACCTCGTAACCCCTGCGCTGCTGCAGGTCTTTTACGGAAGAAATATTGGAGGTGGTAGGGAATGAAAAAAACCGGATTGATTCTCGCCCTGATGCTCATCACCGCGATGCTCTCCGGGAGCGTGAGCGCATCAACCGGAAGCCCCCTGTTCGAGGGCTACCTCAGCAAGGGCGAGGCTATTCTCGTCGGTCCGCTCATAGTGACCCTAACCGACACCCAGAAGGACTACGGAAGCGGCGACTACTACGCCTTCCTCCTCATAATGAAGGACGGCAGAATACTCAACGCCGAATACAAGACGATACTCGTGCCGGATCCCAACAAGATACAGCGCCTTCTCCTCGACCCGGAGTTCCTGACGGCTATGGCACAGGCCATGGGCTACGACGTGACCCAGTGCGAGCAGTACGTGAACAACAGCGCCGAATTCAACGCCTGTCTGATCGCCAACGCCTACGGATTCTACCAGTGGCTCAACAGCGCGTCCCCGCAGGAGATAGCCGACGCCGTGATTAAGACCATCGAGGAGCACCCAGAACTTGGAATAAGGAAGGAAGACATCCTGATGGAGGTAACCTATCCCGAGGTAACCCCTGTTCGGGAAGGAGAGACCGTAGAGGTCAGCGTTGACAACCGGACGGTTTACGTGACCGTCAACGAGGTATATCCAAACGGCGTCAGGATAAGCATGAGCGGACCCTCTGAATGGAGAGCCGCAACAGCCCCAGGACTGATAATTTCAAACGTTGAAATGCCGAGCACGGTTCAACCGGGAGACACGGTTACCGTCAAGGTTCACCTCAGGAACGAGGGTGCCAGAAAGGTGCGCTACATCAACGTCTTCGTTACGCCCGCACCGATGAGCTTCAACGACAGCTCCTCAATAGCGAGCGCAGTTTCGATGGCCCTGAGCCAAACCGGCCTCTCAAAGAGCGTCTTCTATCCGGAGGAAAGCACCGTGCGGTACATTGAGTACCTCGAAGGCAAGGAGAACACAACTCTGACATTCAGGATAAAGATAAACCCCAACGCCGACGTTGGAACGTATCCCCTCTACGTTGGGGTCGTCTACTTCACCGGCCTGGGGGCGAACATGCGCATGGTGCAGAGCTACAACTTCGTGGCTCTCACAGTCAAAAAGCCCAGGGAAGCCTTCGTCGAGATAACCAAGGTCGAGACCGAGCCCCGGGAGATAAGCCCTGGAGACACCTTCACGGTGCGCTTTACCATTGAGAACACCGGGGCGGAGGCCGTTAAAGCCCTCAGCCTGAAGATAAGCTCCTACAAAGTGCCGGTACAGGGCGAGATAAAGAACGTCGACCTCTCGGCGCTCTCTCAGCTCCCAGTCCAGGGGAGTGAGCAGCTCAGAGGGAGCCTGCAGGATGCCCTCAACCAGATAATGGGCCAGCTTGCCAAGCAGAACATAGAGGCCTTCCTGCCTATCGGGGAGGACAACGTGAAGTATCTCCCAGAGCTTCAGCCGGGGGAGAAGGCCACCCTTGAGTTCAGAATCAAGGCCAATGAGAAGCTGGAGAACGGCATATACCCGCTCAGGATAGAGCTGAAGTACCTCACGGAGCCGAACGAGAAGGAGATAACCGACGAGAGGCTGGTCGGAATAGACGTGACCGGAAGGGCCCAGCTGATACTCTCCAGGGTATCAACGTCGCCCGGCAAGATAATCCCCGGGACGGACAACGTTGAGGTCGACTTCCAAGTGGACAACGTTGGAACCGGTACTGCCAGGACGGTAATAGTAAGGCCCATGCCGGGATGGCCCTTCTCGCTCAGCGAGAGCAGCGAGCAGGTAATTGGCCTGGGAAACCTGGGGAAGGGCGACTCCGCAAAGACCTCATTCAAGATAAACGTCGCCGAGAACGCCAGCTCCGGAACCTATGAGATACCCCTGCTCGTGACCTACACCAACGACCTCGGTATGGCGAAGAACGTCACGCTCAAGGTTCCCATAATAATCGGCGCCAAGCCGAACATCGAGGTCGTCGGTGTGGACTTTGCTCCAGAGCCCCTCCAGGGGGAGACCGTCAACGTATACATCAAGCTGAAGAACACAGGCGGAGAGAAGGCCACCAGCGTGCTCATCGAGGGCGTCGTGAAGGCCGACCAGCCCTTCAGTCTGGATAAGAGAACGGATTACATCGGCGACCTGGCCCCGGGAGCAACGGGAGAAGGAGTAATCGTGCTCAGGATAGACGGAAACGCAATTCCAAAGGACTACAACATCCAGCTGCGCATAAGGGCCGTCGGAGACCCGGCCCAGGGGGACGACAACGTTTACGTCTTCGAGAGAACCGCGACAATCTCCGTGAAGGAGAACACAAAAACCCAGACCAACCTGAGAAACCTGGCCATAGTCATCGGCGTGCTCGTGGTCATAGCGGTGCTCTACACCTACAGGAAACGGTCCAGCTAAGCCGGAAAACTTTAAACGCACTTCAAAGAATGAAGGGACACGGTGGAAAGAATGAACTGGAAGCTGCTGATACTTGGTGCGGCGCTTATAATCATCTCCTGGATAGGCTACGTGGCCTATGCCGCCATGACCGCCAACCCAACGGTCCACGCCAGCTGGGGCTACGTGGATGAGAAGACGACCGAGATATGGGTGGACGCAGAGCTGAGCAAGCCCCTGCTCGTCCCGGTGGAGGTAGAGAACCTGAGCCTGAACTTCATGGGGATACCCGTTGCCAGGGTCGCGAGGTTCGACTACGGTGCGACGAGGTCGAACATAAACATGGCCATAGTCATAGACAACGAAAACCTAGTCCGCTCCCTGGTGGCCTACCTGGACAACGGCCAGACGGGGGAGGTCGAGTTCCGCCTCAAGGGAAGCCTCCTCAAGGTAATACCAATCAACGCGGACATAAGACAGGTTATCAGCGAGGACATCCTCGCGTACCTCAACTTCACCGCGGAGAGCAAGGAGCTCGCGGGTGGACTGGTTAAGAGCCCTGCGCTGGTCGAGACTGCCTTTGACTGGGCCGGCGAACAGAACGGAAAGGCAGTCCTCATAGCCCACATGAAGTTCTACAATCCAAACAAATACCCCGTCCCGATCACAAAACTCAGCTTCGACGCGTATGCGAACGGTATAAAAATCGGGTACGGCGAAACCGAAGAGACCGCCGTCATACCCCCCGGGGGATACTCCACCGTGGACGTCAGGATGTACGTTGATGAGAGCAGACTGACCAAAGTGTGGGAAATTCATGTAAAAAACGGTGAGATGAGTAAGGTTCGCGCGGATATTTTCATGGACATCTCCGTCCTTAACCAGAGGTACAGCATCAGGCTGGCAAGCTACGAACAGACGGTAAAAACGGACATCATGGGTGGCCTCAACAGCATGCTGGAGAACCTCCTCTCCGGATGAAGGTTTTTAAGTCCCCCACCTTTTCTATTTCCGGTGAGAGGAATGAACGTGAGAGAGATTCACGAGTTCCTTAACGAGATGTGGGAGGGCATATTCAGGCTCAACGAAGAGCTCAAGCTTGAGCTCCCGAAGGAGGGTTTTAAGGTTGAAGACGTCGAGGAGGCCTTCGGGGCCTACATCTTCATAGACGGTGAGTGGAGGCTCATGAAGTATCCCCACCCGGCCTTCGAGGTAAAGCCCCAGATAGAGGTTGGCGCGACGCCGGAGAGCTACTACTTCGTGGTCGCGGTTCCAAAGGAGAGGATAAACACAGAGTTTCTTGAGAGATTCATCGAACTCTTTCCGAGGAGCTTCATATATGGGAGCGAGAACTTTCTGAGCGACATCTACAACTGGCGCAGGGACGGAAGGGTCTCCCCAGGGGAGATACTTGAGAAGATCGAAGCCAGTGATGAGAAGCTGTTCCAGTTTGAGGCGAACTTTGAAAGCGCCGGAGAGCTGAAGAAGGGACTTCTGAAGCTCATAGAGACCGGCAAGCGCTTCGAAATCTTCGACCTCTGAGGTGTCCCCATGTACGCCGATGCTTTCCCCGAGGAGCTGAGGGAGTACTACCAGAGGCTCTTCGGGAGCGAGGCGGAGGAGATAATGGCCTCCCTCAGAACGCCGGTGGAGAAGTACTACATCCGCGTGAACACGCTGAAGACCAGCAGGTCAAAGCTGATGAGCATCCTCCGGAAGGAGGGCCTAAAGCCAAGGCGAAGCCCCTACCTCAAGGAGGGCATATACTTCGAGAGGGAAGGCCCGAACTTCCCCGACGACCACGAGCCCGGCCTTCCAGTCGTCCGCGCCAACAAGTTCGCGAGCGAGAGCGTCTATCAGGGCGCGATGCTCTACGCTCCCGGCGTTCTCCAGGCGGACAAAAAAATCAAGCCCGGCGACGAGGTGGAGATACGCGACCCAAGGGGACTTCTCGTCGGAATAGGCATCGCCAGAATGAGCGCCAAGGAGATGGTAGTCTCGACGCGCGGAGTGGCGGTAGAGGTCACCCTGCCGAAGTTCAAACTGCCAAGTCTGAGTGAACTGGAGTCCTTCAGGGAGGGCCTCTTCTACGCTCAGAGTTTGCCATCTATGGTGGTCGCCCACGTTCTTGAGCCGAGCGAGGAGGAGATAATAATCGACATGGCAGCAGCACCGGGCGGAAAGACGAGCCACATAGCCCAGCTGATGCAGAACAGGGGAGAGATAATAGCCATAGACAAGTCCAGAAACAGGCTCAAAAAGATGGAGGAGGAGCTCAAAAGGCTCGGCGTGAAGAACGTTAAGTTAATCCACATGGACTCGCGGAAGCTTCCCGAGCTGGGAATCCAGGCGGACAAGATACTCCTGGATGCGCCGTGTACGGCCCTTGGCATAAGGCCAAAGCTGTGGGAGAGCAGGACGCCGAGGGACATAGAGGCAACGGCCCGCTACCAGAGGCACTTCATCAATGCCGCCATAAAATCCCTAAGGAGGGGCGGTGTTCTCGTCTACTCCACCTGCACGCTGAGCTACGAGGAGAACGAGGCCAACGTGAAGTACATCCTCGGCAAAGGTTTAAAGCTCGAAGAGCAGAGCATCTTTATAGGTTCGAGCGGTATGGGTATCGACGAGGTTCAAAGGTTCTATCCAAACAGGCACCTGACCCAGGGATTCTTCATAGCCAAATTCAGGAAGGTGTAGCCATGGACTGGAGGAAGTATTCCCTCCTGGGCCTGGGTCTGGCGATAATAGCACTCCTCCTCTGGTGGGCCGGGATAGGGGAGGTCATGGCGATACTCAGGAACGCGAGGGCCGACTACTTCCTCCTGGCGGTTCTGGTTTACATAGCTGCAGTCATCATATGGGCCCTCCGCTGGAGGGTTCTCCTGAACAGTCTGGGCATCGGAGTTCCCTTCAGGACGATCCTCGGGGCCCTCTTCGCGGGCATCTTCGTGAACAACGTCACGCCTGGGGCAAGGGGCGGCGGCGAGCCGGTGAGGATGTACTACATATCCAAGCATACCAAAGAACCCTACGGCAACGTCTTCGCCACGATAATGCTCGACAGGATACTTGATGTGATCCCAGTCGTCGTCATGCTCTTCCTCGCGACAGTGTACGTATACCGCCTCGGGTCGTTCACGCTGACAATCACGGTGTTTGTACTTGACCTCGCTTTTGCCGCCCTGACCCTGGCAACGGTTGGCATACTTCTCAGCGAAAGGAAGACCAAGGGCATGCTCTACTGGGTCTACCGGCAGTTTGGAAGGATCATGCCGAAAAAGGCCGCCAAGTACGAGGAGAAGTTTGTTCATGCCGTTGAAGTCAGCGTCCCCCAGTTCCAGGAGAAGTTCAAGTTCCTGCTCACCCACAGGCGCGCCTTTGCACTCTCTCTGGCGTACTCCTTCGCCTTCTGGTTCCTTGTTCTCCTCAGGTCATACCTGATATTCCTGAGCATCAACAACCCGATAGGCATCCTCGACGTCATGGTCGTCCAGACCATCGGCATAGTGGTGGGAATGATGATGATTCTCCCGGGAGGGGCCGGGATAATCGAGGCCATAAACTCCGCGGTGTACGTCCTACTGGGCATAGGGAAGGGAGTGGCCGTTACGGCAACGGTCCTTGAGAGGCTCATCTCCTACTGGGCCCCCACATTCACGGGGGCTATAGTGATGGCGCACTTCGGCATAAAGGTCAGAGCCGAGAGGCAATCCCGCGAGGAAGAGGGAAAGATATAAATCCAACTTCCAATATTTTTGAGTTAGCACTATCGCCTCGCGGGGAAGAGGGTAGTATGAAGTTCGGAATCGTTGCCCGAAGGGATAGGGAAGCGGCGCTGAAGCTGGCGTATAGAGTTTACGACTTTTTAAAGATTAGTGGATACGAGGTGTGCGTCGACAGCGAGACCCACAGGCATCTCCCCGAGTTCCAGGAAGAGGACGTCTGCCCGCTTGAGGATTTCGACGTCGATTTTATAATCGTCATAGGGGGAGATGGGACGATACTGCGGGTGGAGCACAGAACCAAGAAGGACATACCCATCCTCGGAATCAACATGGGGACCCTCGGCTTTCTCACGGAGGTGGAGCCCCACGAGACGTTCTTTGCACTGAGCAAGCTCCTTGAGGGTGATTACCACATAGATGAGCGCATAAAACTGAGGACCTACCTAAACGGCGAGAACACCGTGCCGGACGCGCTCAACGAGGTGGCCGTCCTGACGGGAATCCCCGGAAAGATAATCCACCTTAAGTACTACATAGACGGAGGCTTGGCCGACGAGATAAGGGCCGACGGGTTGATAGTCTCAACTCCAACAGGTTCCACAGGCTACGCAATGAGCGCGGGCGGACCCTTCGTTGATCCAAGACTGGACGTCGTGGTCATAGCACCTCTCGCACCAATAGCCCTGAGCTCAAGGCCCATGATAGTGCCCTCGTACAGCACCATAGACATCAGAAACATCGCCATTACAAGGGAGGTCATCCTCGCCATCGACGGCCAGTTCTACACGTACCTCGAACCGGAAACGGAGATAACCGTGAAACTCTCCCCAAGAAAGGCCAAGTTCATACGCTTCACCAGTGAGGTGTACCCCAAGTATACAATGAAAATCAAGGGGAAATTCTGAGGAGCTCTTTCAGGTCTTTTATTGGGGCAAACTCTCTTTTGAGTATCATCATCTCCTTTTCATCCAGGGTTGGATTCCCAACCAGGAGGAGAACCGTGGAACCAGTCCCAATCGCATAATCCTTGAGAGCCGAAAGGAATCTGAATACGGACTGGAACTCATTATATAGAACCAGAACCTCAAGACAGTCTATCACAATGAGCTTCCCACCCCCCTGGAAAAACTTCACGGCACTGTCCAGGATCACGTGTAGTCTCGTTGGACCCACCCCACTTTCGCTGGCCTGTGTTATCCAGAGGGTGTGCACATGCTCGCAGATGTCCTCGTACTTCCATGGGCTCCTTGTAATAACCATCGCCGGAACCTCACACTTCCCGAGGAACTCCAGCACCTCACCCTCGTTTTCACCGAGATATATAAAGCCACCAGGGGGCAGAGTTCCATCAAGTACCTTTCCGGACGGTACCGGAAAGATTCTCTTCTCAACGCTCCTGATGTAGTTCATCAGACCGTAAGCTATCCCAAGGATGGAAAGAAAGTATGATACCTGCTTCATGGGCCACAAAATCTCAGGACGTGTCATGAAATCGTCAATTATGTCCATTGCCCGCCCAATGGACGCCAGGAGGAGCGAAAACGCCGTTACGATGATGAACCGATTGAGGGGCTCTTCGTAGCGGTTGATCCTCCTGAGAGCATAGAGGGCTGCATACCCGATTACAACAAACAGAACGACATCCGCGATAAACACCAGCAGAGGCACCATCAGCTCCATACTACCTCCACCTCATCGGTCCTGAACTTCTGCCTGACCAGGGTATCCCGAATGCTGAAGCGAACACCACCAAGGTACATCCTCAGACCGGTGTAGGCTATCATGGCCCCGTTGTCCCTGCAGAGGTCGTAGGGAGGGACGAAGAAGTCTATACCCCTGTCCTCGGTCATGGCTTTCAGCATCTCGCGGAGGCGGTTGTTCGCTGCAACCCCACCGACCAGGACGACCTCATCCTTGCCGGTGTGAGCCACGGCCCTCTCCGTCACCTCCACCAGGGCGGCAAAGGCCGTCTCCTGGAAGGAATAAGCTAAGTCCTCAACGCGGTACTTCCCGGTTCTGTACTTCCGAACCGCCTCGGTCAGGATTCCGGAGAAGCTCAGATCCATGCCCTTCACGGCGTAGGGAAGCTCTATGTAGCGCTCGCCCTTAAGCGCGAGCCTCTCAATCTTTGGGCCACCGGGAAAGCCTATACCCAGCTCCCTGGCGAAGGTGTCTATCGCGTTGCCTATGCCTATGTCGAGGGTCTCTCCGAAGACGCGGTAGCGGCCGCCTTCCAAAGCCAAAACCTGCGTGTTTCCGCCGCTGACGTATAAACCAACGGGGTCCTTAACGCCGAACATCTTGGTTATCTCGACGTGGGCGATGCAGTGGTTGACGCCGACTATGGGCTTGCCGTATTTTATCGCGAGAGCCCTTGCCGCCGTTGCCACGACACGCAAAGCAGGACCGAGGCCCGGCCCCTGGGAGAAGGTTATAACGTCAACGTCATCCATACCTATTCCGGCCTCGTCGAGGGCCTTTCTGAGAAGGGGTTTCAAGAGATTAGCGTGGTGTTCGGCCGCTTCCTTCGGATGTATTCCCCCCTTCTCCGTCGTGAGAGTGTGGAATACGTTGGCCAGAACTTCCGTTTCTGTAACGATGCCTATGCCAAGGGTGTGGGCCGTGCCTTCCAGGCCAAGGGCTATCATCGTGATACGCTCGGGAAAAAGTGTATAAAAAGTTGCCGGGCTACCGTCCCGGCCGGTAAACCTTATTCTCAAAGGTCACGAAGTCGGTCCACGATGCATGGGCCAGAAAGCCGGCCTCAAGGTTCGGACGGTCTCCACTGAAGGCGTCCTCTCTGGCCGAACCGCCAACGACCTCACCCACAAACCATGTGTGGTCGCCGTAGTCCCTCTCATCGACGAGCCTGCACTCGATGTTCGCCAGTGCGTTCCCGATGCTCGGCGTTTCAATTGCCTTCGAGGGAACCAGCTCTATGGAGGTCTCCTTCAGCTTTTCAGGCCCGTGCTTCGTCCCGACTATCCAGACATCATCGAGCATGTCCAGGCCGGGAACGCTTATCACGAACTCGCGGTACTTCTTGACGAGCTTCCAGGTGTGTCTCTGTGGCGCTATGGCAACACCGACCATAAACGGCCTCGCTGAGACTATGGTAACCCAGTCCGCGGCCATGACGTTTGCTTCCTCACCCTTACCGGCTACGACGAGATAAGTCCTCATAGGATAGAGCAGCCTGTACGACTTCATCCCACCACCAAATATGAATCCCTCTTCATGATATAAAAGGTTAAAGTCCCAAAGAACGCCGGGACATTAAAAGAGAGGAGCATCAGCGCAGGGAGAGCCAGTAGAGTGCCCTGGCGGCCCTCTCCGGTGTCGGGAAGTTCTTGAGTCCATGCCTTTCGAGAAGCCTAACCCCATCACCCACCAGCTCCCCGGCCATAAAGTTGACTATTACTGGCTTATCGCATTCGGCCTCGATTACCGCCTTCGCTATCTCTTCGCTTGGAATGAAAATCGGCGGCACGCAGATGACGAGGAGCGAATCCACGTTTTCGTCCCGGCAGACGACTTCAATCGTTTTTCTGTAGCGCTCGTAGTCCGCATCGGCTATCAGGTCAATCGGGTTCCTCACCGAGCACTGGGGCGGAAGGAATAAGCGGAGTTCATTGACGGTCTCCTCGCTCAGCTTTGCAATCTCAAGGCCCAGCCTTTCGAGCTTGTCCGTTGCCAGAACACCCGGGCCGCCGGAGTTGGTGATTACCGCGACCCTCCTTCCTGCCTTGGAATACATCTCAAAGGCCTTGGCAGCGTCGAAGAGCTCCTCCATTTCCTCGACCTCGATTGCCCCGGCCTGTCTGAATGCCGCCCTATAAATCTCGTAGCTTCCAGCCAAAGAGCCGGTGTGGGAAGCTGCAGCTTTGGCCCCGCTCGCGCTCTTGCCGGCCTTGAGGATGATGACCGGTTTTCTTCCAGCGGCGTAGCGGAGGGCCTTTAGGAACCGCCTGCCGTCCTTAACGCCCTCGATGTAGAGGGCGATGACCTTCGTGTTTTCGTCGTCCGCGAAGTACTCAAGGAAGTCGCTCTCATTCAGGTCGGATGCGTTTCCATAGGAAACGAAGGCCGAGAAGCCTATCCCCTCGTCGTTGCCCATAGCCAACGCCGCACCGCCGAAGGCACCGCTCTGGCTGATTAATGCCAGCCCACCGGGCCTAACCCTGACCTCGAAGGAACCGAAGAACCTCCCGTGGACGCCGAAGATGCCTGCGCAGTTGGGGCCTATAACGCGAACGCCGTGCCTCCTAGCCTTCTCCACCAGTTCGCGTTCAAGCTCCTCGTTCCCAACCTCGGAGAAGCCGGCTGAGATAACGACCGCACCCCTGATGAGGGGGCCTATTTCATCGATTAGGGAAGGAACGAACTTCGCCGGGATGGCGATTATAGCAGTATCAACGGCCTCGTCAAGCCTCTCACGGATTTGGAGAATCCTCTCGGCGACCTCAACGGTTCCGCCCTTCGGGTTGACCGGGATTATCTTGCCCTCAAAGCCCCCCTCCACGATGTTCCGGAGAATCTCGTAGGCTATGGCGCCCTTCTTGAAGGAGCCAAATACCGCAACGCTGGAGGGATAAAAGAAGAAATCCATTCACTCACCCCCACCGTCCGGCTCCCGGGACAGCTCCTGCTTTCCAGTTTCCGGTGGAGAAGCCCCACCCGATTCCTTCTCTGCTGTTTCAGACCCCTTCCTAGCCCCTTTCTTTTTCACTATGATAACGGCCGCTATCACGAGCACAACGGCGATTCCATAGGCGTAGAGTCTGTAGTTAGACTTCTTCTCCGTGACAGTTATTATCAGGGTGTGGTCCGGCGCCAGAACGTAAGTGCCCCTGACGACGGAGATGTTGTCAAAAGCCCCCGGAAGCTTCACCATGGCCTTCCATATCTTTTCAGAGGACGTCTCCTGGTAGGCAACCTCCGGCCGTACAACCCCGATAACGACCAGCGAACCGTTTTCCTGTCTGGTGTCTATACTCATAACGTCCATTGTGGCTCTGAAGCTGGCCAGGAGCTGGTTTATTATCGACGGGGTAGCGTTGGCACCGGTGAAGGTCGCGTTGAACTGGACGTAGCCCTCTTTCGGGTCGTAGAGGAGTGAAATCTCCTTCCGGGTCGAGTTCAGGAACAGCACGTAGGAATACACTGGGGTGTACAGCTCTATGATTGGGAGAAAGCTTCCGTTTTTCCATACGGCAACGTTATCGCTCAGGTCGTCTGGAACGGGAGCCAGGTTCTTTATCTGGTAGTCGCGGGGGAGAATCAGGGTGAGCTTGTCCCAGCTGTAGTCGAAAACGTGTCCTCTGTAAACAAAGTCCAGAAAGCCGCTCACAGGGCACCGGAGCACCTTTCCATCGCCCACAAGGAAGTTCGCAACTGCAAAGGTCACGACGGCCGACCAGTTGTCGAGAACCCTGACGGGCCCTCCGGAGGGGAGGTATATGGTGCTGCTCATGTTGGCGGCCTCAAACTTCTTCTCAAGGTTGTCTTTCATGTTGTCGTAAACCAGTTGCTTCACCAAGCTCGCAAACTCCTCATTGGCCTTCGTGCTGTTGTTGGCTACCAGATAGTCGAAGTACGCCCGATAGCCGGGATCCTTCAGAACCACGTATATCTTGAAGGTTCCCATCCAGGTAGAGGTGTTCTCGACCTTAACTCGGGCCACGGTAATGGTCATCTCCATCCTGAAAAGGGGTTGCGGGTCGTCGACCGCACTGACCTCACCGATGAGAGGAGTGAGGAGAAAGATGATGAGCATGAACGCCATGAACCGCCTCATTCAACCACCTCCACGGAAATCTTCTCAGCGAATAAAAAAGCTTATTGGTTCCTTCGCCTAAGTTTCCCCCATGGGGAAAAGATACAGAAAGGTCGTGGTCGGCGGAACGTTCGACAGGCTCCACCTCGGCCATAAAGCCCTGCTCAGAAAGGCCTTCGAGGTCGGAGAATACGTCTATATAGGCCTTACCTCGGACGAGATGATACGCGAGAAGCCCTACGCCGATAAAATCCTTCCATACGGAATCCGGTTGAAGGATTTAATCAAATTCTTCGAGGTGAACGGCTATTCTAACTACCGAATCATCAAGATACACACTGCAATAGGCTTCGCGGACGATATGAAAAGCCTTGAAGCCATAGTCGTGAGCGAGGAGACCTACAAGGGCGCTCTCATCGTGAACAGGGCGAGAAAGGAGAAAGGCCTGAAGCCCCTGGAAATAGTCACCATAGGGCTCGTGAAAAGCTCATTAGGCTCCAAAATCAGCTCATCCCTGATAAGGGCCGGCCTCATAGACCCCTTCGGAAAGCCGCTTTCCAGTGGAAAGAAAGCCCGAAAGGGAAAGGCGTTTAAGGAACAAAAACGTAACACCTACGGTGATACCAATGTCGAAGCTGAAGGAACCGATTATAGCGATTAACTTCAAGACCTACGCCCAGGCCACGGGCGATGGGGCTTTGAGGATAGCCAAGGCCGCCGAGAAAGTTTGGAAGGAGACCGGGATAACAATCGTCGTCGCACCACAATTAGCCGACCTCTACAGGATAGCCCAGGAGGTCGAAATCCCTGTCTTCGCCCAGCACATCGACCCGATAACGCCGGGAAGCCACACCGGCCACGTCCTGCCGGAGGCCGTCAAGGAGGCCGGAGCTGTGGGAACGCTCCTCAACCACTCCGAAAACAGGATGGTTTTAGCGGATTTGGAGGCCAGCATAAGGCGCGCTGAGGAAGTTGGCCTGATGACGATGGTCTGCTCCAACAACCCAGCCGTCAGCGCGGCTGTGGCGGCACTCGGGCCGGATTATGTGGCCGTCGAGCCGCCCGAACTCATAGGCACAGGCATCCCCGTCAGCAAAGCCAAGCCGGAAGTCATCACCGACACGGTCGAGCTGGTTAAGAGGGTCAACCCGGACGTCAAGGTTCTAACTGGCGCGGGAATTTCCACGGGAGAGGACGTCAAGAAGGCTCTAGAGCTGGGAAGCGTTGGAGTTCTTCTCGCAAGCGGAGTTACCAAGGCCAAGGACCCGGAGAAGGCGATAAGGGATCTGGTGTCGCTGATCCTCTGAGCCTTTTCTAACTTTTAAAGCCAGTCACGTCCAAACAAGCCCGTTCAAAAATTTCTTAGGCCACAGAACAGAAATTAATGGTAGCCCCGCCGGGATTCGAACCCGGGTCGCGGGATCCAAAGTCCCGCATGCTTGGCCGCTACACCACGGGGCTGCCCGATAGAAAAAGCCGAGAAGAGGCTTATAAAGTTTAGTGAAAAGTTACCCCAGCAAAGTCGCCCGGCAGGGATTTATCAAGTTCGTAGCTTTCTCCCAAGTTCCCCTTTGGAAGCGATTTTCCATATTTCAAGAGCTCCCAACTTTTGACGGAGCCTTTTCCAAAGCTTCCTGCGCGTAGTTTGACAAGTTGGTGATTCTTCTGTGAAGTGCTCTTTTGAGAGGTTTGCTTTTTTGAGCGCGTGGTTTTTAGTGAAGAATTCCTTTGAAAATACATTATCCAAGTGGGTTTGCTATCTCTGCCCTCCGAAGGAGGCTTCAATGGTTTAAACCCGCGTTTTGTAGCCTTGAATTATGAATTCCTACCTGAAAATGCCTGTTGAGAGTACAAACGTCCTCCACGTTGAATTTTTGAAAGGAATCACAAACTTTGATGAATCTCTGTCGAGCAACTTTGTGAAGGCAAAGTTTCTAAAACGCAAACTCCTCCACGCTGAACTTTTCCATTACCCTCTCGAAGTCCGTCTCCGGAGCGTAGGTGAAGCCGCACGTGGTGCACTTCAAAACTCCCTTCTCCTCGCTCAGGGGCGAGAAGCAGACCGGACAGCGGTACTCATCGCGGCTCAGAGAATCGTAGACCTCGTCCTTCATTACGAGAAGGTTTAGCTCAACCTCCCAGTCCTCGTGGAGCATTCCCCAGAAGGGAGTCTCGACCGGATAGAACTTCTCAAGGATGAGCGCGTTTATCCCAATCCCCCTGACGCCGGGCGGGAGTTTACCGGTCGGCTCTATGCTCACCACGTACTGGTCGTAGAACTCTATGTGCTCCGCTCTGACCGTTAAGCCACTGGAGAGTCTCGAACGGAGGGGAATTATCTGGAGGAAAAGGTTTTCCCTCTCAACGTCCCAGCTCGCGCTTACAGAGACGCTCCCCTTCGTGAAGAACTGGGTGATGTACCTATCATCGCGCTCCTCGCCGGCGAGGTGGAAGCCCAGTTTTCCCATCGCCCTCCCAAGGAAGTTCGGCCTCGGAAGCCGCTGGTAGTTCACCAGGTACTCACCTATCCATCCAGCGAGGGGCATAGAATAGCCTATGAAAGCCTGCCTCTGAACCCGCAGGTAGGCCACGCTGGGGAGCAATTTGAACCCTGAGTTCATTCCCATCAAAGAAAGAGCGGCATAATGATATATATGATTAACGGAAAAACTAAGAGCCGAAGAACTCGTCGAGACTTATGCCCTTCTTTTTCTTCTTCATGGCAGCCTTTTCCTTCTTGACTGCTTTCTCGAACCCTTGTGATGGCTTTATCTTCTTCTCGGAGCGCTTAGAGGCTTTAGATTCCTTCTTTTTCTCGGGTTTGGAACTCTTCTTGAGCTTTCCGTTCGCCTTAAGTTCATCAAGGTAGCCGTTTTTGCCGTTGGACTTACCGGTTCTTGCCTTTATCATCTTCTCGCAGACGTCGGCCGAGAAGCCCATGAGCGTCCTCTGCCTCTCGGGAAAGACGTTCTCGAAGAGGGTCTTGATGTCCTTCTCAGTCAGGCATATCCTCTGCCTCGTGTAGTCGAGCACGTTGTACTTCGTGACCAGCATCTTGGCGGTCGGAAGGTACTTCTCTATAGCCCCTTTGCTGACCGTGAGGACTATCTTCCCGCCGCACTTGGGACACTTACCTGTCAGCGGGGGCCTTCTGTATTTGGTGTTGCATTTAACACACCTAAACTCCTGCCTCGTGAAGCTCCTAAGGTTGCCCCTCAGGTCGGGAACCAAGTGGGAGTTGATTATCGTCTCGGCCACGTGGTGTTCGTCAACCGCCCTTATGCGCTCCGCCAGGGCGAGCTGGCGCTCGACCTTCTCCACCATGTCGCCGAGCTGTTTGTACAGGCTCATCTTCGGGCCGAGGCCGATGTCATCTGTATCATGGGTGAACTTCAGGCCCTCGTACATCTCCGGCCTGCCGAGCCTGTCCTCGACGCGCTCGATGAACTTGATCTCCTTCGGGGACTTCATCTCGTAGGTCGCGCTGTAGAATTCCAGCGGATAGTAGCGGACGACGTCCATGTTATGAACCTCGCTGTCCACCTCTCTTGGATCGAGGCGGGTGGTAACGACTAAAGGCGCGTCCATCTTGCCTCCGCGCTTCTCGGGCAGATAGTACTTGCTGAAGTTGAGCAGGGCGTCGAGGAGGAGCATTACAGCGTCCTCGTCGCCGTCACAGTTCCTCCTCTTCGCGGCGTGGTAATACGGGTGCGCATAGCCCACGAGAACGTCGGAGAAGCCTATTATCCTGCCTATGATTCCCGCTGAAGTGTGGGGGGCGAGGCCTATCACGAGATGTCCGACGAGGTCCTCCATCTTCTCGGCGTTGTAGAACCTCGGAAGGCCGTAGAACTTCTCAAGGAGGTCGTCTATGAAGCGGGCAACCTTTAGGAGATACCTTCCAGCCTCGTAGGGCAGTATAACGTCCTGAACGCGGAGTTCGAGTATCTGGTCGTCCCGCTCCAGTGGCTTGCCCTCAAAGTCATGGGTGTAGCCGAGTTCGCGAAGCTTTTCAACGCTCGTGCCTATCTCCTTTGGCTTGAAGTGGGTTATCGGGGCATCTGTGGCATCGAAGCGGATGGTGCCATCTTTAAATACGTAAACGTCGTTTTTGGCCCTTAAAAGACCCTTCTCAAGCGGCTCTGCCATCTTGTAGCCGGAGGTCATACCCTGGACGCCCTTGAGCTTGTCGATGCCGTAAACCTTCACGTTCTCCATAGCCCTCCTGAGCAGTTCGGACGGCTTTATGGTTCTCCTCGCGTAGGGCTTCAGCTCCATGCCGCACTTGGGACATCGGAAGTCAAAGCCCCCTGCCTCGTTCTGGGAGTAGTCGACGTTGCACTTGGCGCAGTGCCAGAGGAGCTCCTTCCTCGTCCCACAGCGCGGGCAGATATGCTCCGGCCCGGTGTGGCCACATTCCGGACAGCGGAAAAAGGCTATCTCCACGCTCGTTACCTTTCCCTCCTCGGCGGCCTTCTTGATGTCCCTGCTGGAGCCACCGGCGAGGCCGATCGGGAAGAGAACCTGAACCGGCGGCTTCATCTTCCTCTCCTTGGCCTTCTCCGGCCTGCCCATTCTCGCGCCTATCCAGCTTATTCCCCTGTCACGGAGCTTTATCCGGTTGTTCTCGTTGATTATGTCTATGGTGGTGTGGAAAGGCTTGGCCCTGAACTCCCATTCGAGGTTGCCAAGGGGTGTAAGGAGCGCGGCGCTCCAGGGGTAATCGATTACTATGACCCTCTTCCGCTCCTCTGTCCTCTCAAGCCTGTGAGGTAAACCTAGGAGTTCAAGGTAGCGCTTGATTTTGGGGTCGTTCTCCAGAACCACCTTCCTCGCGAACTTGTTCTTCATGTGCTCGTCCCACTCGATTTGAGCCCCCAGCAAGGCCCTCTGAAGCTCCTCGACTTCCTCAGGTTTGAGCGTGTTCCAGTAGAGGGTGTAGTACGGATGAAACGGAACGTCCAGGACCTTTGAGAGGTGCACCGCAACCTCAACGCTCGGCCTCACACGGAGGGGGTCTTTCAGCAGGTCTTCGAGAAAGTCCGGGTCAACTTCAATGTACTCCGCCGCCTCCTCGATGGGCCCGCGCGGGTTGTCGGAGAACGGCTTAAGCTCGACCTCATAGGTCTCGGCTATAGCTTTGACGAACTCCTGAATCCACCATTCCTCGACGTAGTTGGCAGGCAAAAGCGTCTGGTTGTTCTCGACGAAATCGCCGAAGTTCACCAGAGCATCGCCGACGTAGAGTATCTCGTCAATCTTGTCCCGGATTCTGAGGGCGGTCTCGTAGTCGTCCACGCGAATAACGCTCCCGTCCTTGAGCCGGACTATCGGGCCTTCCACGGTGGTTGCCGGCGTCACGATACAGCCCTTGCCGGGCCTTTCCGTCTTCATCTGGGTTCCAATAGCTATGAACTCGTCCAGAACCAGCATGGTCGCAGGATTGACACTCCAAGTTGCGAAACCGCTGACACGGGAGCGGCCGTATCTGAGCCTGAACCCACCGTTCTTTGAGGGCTCGGCGAAGAGCGGCCTGCCCCCGATTATTTCCTTCGTGTACTTTTTGTTGGGGGCGATATTGGCCCTGAACTTTTCGTAGAGTTCGTAGTAGAAGCCCTTCTCAACTTTCTCCCCGATCTCTTCCTTTGCACCGGAATCCTCCGCCTTGGACTCATCGACTTTGGACTCCTCTGCCTTTTTGCCCTTCTCCTTGGCTTCAACGAACTCCTTTATCCAGTCCCAGCCCTCAACGCCCATCTTGTCGATGTACTTGACGAGCTTCTTAGCCTTTTGGAGGACACCCTCGGCCAGAACGAGAATCGCTCCGCCGCGAAGATGGTTGGTCTCAACGCCGGGAACGTCCCTGTGGGAGACCTCAACTTTATCCGTTTCTTCACCGGTTATCTCGATGGGGATGTTTCTCATGGCGAGTCTTACCTCGTCGGCCTCGGGATGATACTGCAGTCTCGTAACGGCACGGTGGTAGAGGTCTATCTCCTCGACCATTCTCTCAATGTGCTTCTCACTGGGCTTGAAGCGGTCGAGGCCGAGCTTCTTCCTCACGTAGTCGCCGACGAGGACGCTCAAAGCCTGTGCCGTTCCGCCGGAGCTCCTGATTGGACCAGCGTAGTAGAGGGCTAAATACTCGGAGTTATCGTCCCAGCTGTTGCGCTTGATTTTGACGTCGGCTATTCCCTCCAGTGGGGCCGAAACTATTCCCTCCGTGAGGATTGCCAGAGCCGTTCTGACGGCCTGTTCAGCGTAGCGCTCCTTGCTCCCGAGGTCGCCGAACTTCCCCCCGATGATCTCATCGACCACCTTCAGGGCGGCCAGCTCTTTACCGTACTCCTTGACGAGCTCCCTGATTCTCTCGGCGACGCCCTTCGGCCCAACGAGGCTCTCAACACGGCCGGCCATGTCGGTCGCCTGGGGCACCTCCACTTCCAGGCTGGGATCTTTGCCCTGCTCACGGGCCTTTCTCGCCACCTCGTAGGCCCTGTCTATCTCGCGCTGCAGGGATTCAAAGTAAGCCTTAATTTCGGGTGAGTAGAGCTCAGGCATGAGTAATCACCCCTACTTCAAGAAGAGATTCGCAAGTAGATCCAACGAGACTCCACAAAAGGTAAAAATTCAAGAGTAGCTTATAGGTCAATATTAAGGAATACCGCCTAGCCTGGCGGTATCCCCATTTCATTTTTGAACACATCAGTATAAAAAGATTTCGAGCCATTGTATCAACCCCCGTATTTGGAGATAAGTTCAGATATTGTTAGATGGGTTACTGGGAATCCCAAGGAGGCGAGGTATTCTCCAGTTCCATGGCCATAGGGACCAAGAGAAACGAGAATTCCCCCATTTCTGCGGAGCTCATCAACATCGCCACCTGCACCACTCTGGAGGGCAAGGAACTTAATCGAACCCCCAACTTCGGAGGCGTGTCTCAGAATGTACTCAAATGCCGGAGATTTTTCAATTAAACGCTGTTCGTTCTCCGGGAGCAAACCTTCCCTGATAACGTAAATCATGGGGATGGGATACCATGATTGGGGAAGAACATCGTTTTCAGTTGAAACAGGCACGATTTTAGATAGGCTTCTGCTACCAACATGGTACACCTTTAACAGGTCTGGAGCGAACCCTATCGAGGACAAATTCTGGAGAAGAGAAGGCACATCAAGTCTCCACTTTGAGAGCAGTATGCTCTCCTTGATGTACCTGAGGACGAGGTCTGCAGTTGATATCAGAGGATTAACCTTGTCACCATTGGGGATAACCACCAATTTTTTTGAATCCCTGCAGAGCTTCTCCCATGCGAGTGTTCTCGGCGAAGGGTTGAAGTTATCAATATAAACGACTGGATGAGACCGACCCAAACGAGATAGAACGACCCAAGCAGGAATGTAAGAGAAGTACGAGCCAAGTTTCTTCTTAATGAAATTCATAACACCAACCTGCGACCCATCCGGCATGCTAATTTTCTTAACGCCAAAAGAAGCAAAGATGAAGTTGGTTATAACACCCCCTGGGACAACAACCTTTTCAACGAACTCATTCATACGCAGGAAATACTCCGTCGGGTCGTTGTCCCCACCAATGAGAAACCCCCTAACATCCGAAGACGAAAAAATCCACCGGGGGGTCTTTAAGTTCAGATCCTCCTTGAAATCTTCAAAAAACTCACGGTAAAGGTCCAAAAAAGAGCCATAACTGGACTTCCTAATCGTTACGGCAACCCCGATTCTCGCGATGAAAGTTCCGCGCCGCCCAACGAACTTTATGTCTCCTTCATCGGAACCGATAAGGAGACCCACAATCACACCCCCTCACAGTACTGGTCGAACCTTATAACCGCCCTCAGCCGGGCAGTCTCGATGTCGATTATCGGAACCCTCGCAGGGGTCGGGACTATGTTAACCATCTTCTGGAACTCGGTCTGCGCCTGCCACGTGCCCGTGTTTATAAGAAAAACCCCATTGTACATCTTGTACTGCATAACGTGGACGTGACCCGCCTGGAAGAGGTCTGGGACGGATTCTATGACGAGGGTATCCTCCGAGTCCGGAGCTATAGGAACCTTCTCCCCAAAGGTCGGCGCGAGGTGGCGGAGCTTGAGAAGATCAAGCATCGCCTCCGCCGGCCTGTGGTGGCTCCTGTTTGGTAGAGCCGTGACGACGTCCTCTATTCCCCTGCCGTGGGCTATGAGGAAGTCCCTGCCGTGGAGCCGTATCACAGCGGGATTGCTTATTATAACCGCGTTCTTCAACTTCAGAAGGGGTCTCGCGTACTCCTCGTAGAAGCCCGGCTGTGGCAGGGCTGTTCTGGCCGCATCGTGGTTGCCCGGGCCGATGAACATGGTTATGTGCTCCGGCACGTTGCTCAAAAGATTGGCCAAGGCCTCATACTGGTCGAAGATATCGGGAATGGCAAGCTCGTTGTACTGGCCTGGATAGATGCCGATGCCATCGACAACGTCACCGGCAATTATCATGTACTTGATCCTGCTGACGAACTCCTCCTCGGCCTTGTTGTTTACGTCTCCATTCAGCCACTCCAGGAAGCGCATGAAGGCCTTCTCGCAGAACTTGTTCGAACCGACGTGAATGTCGCTGAGAAGAACTGCGTAAACCTTCTCCTCAAGGGGCGGCTTCTCGCGTTTGAACTTGGGAACGTCAGGGAGGTAAATCCTGTTCGCAAAGAATATTCCCCTTCCAGAGTATCGCCCCCTGAAGGCCACCACCGCATCGGGCATTATCTGGAAGAACTTCTTGCTCTCCTCGTTGTTGCGGTTTATGAAGACCTTGATAACACCGGTATTGTCCTCCACCTCGAACATAAAGCCCTTGGCGGTTTCTTTTTTGCTGTTCACGAGACCAATGATGGTTACCTCGTCATCTCCCCGCACGTATCCCAGCTTGGCTATGTCTATCACACCACCTATCTCCGGGTTTTCGCGGAGGATTCTGCGCATCTTCCTGAGCCTGCTCCTGAAGTAGTCGGAGTAGACCTTGATTATGATGTCCCCCTCTTTTCCGGCAGCATTTTTGGCCTTGGGGAGGGCAAATTTAACGTTCTTCACATCGAAGACTACCTCATAGTCGTCGGGTATCTCCTTTGCCCTGTAGTGAAAGCCCTCCACGGGAGAGATTTTGAAATCTGAGTAGACAGAGTAGCTCTTCTCCTTCCCGGGAATCTCCTCGCCTACGTATGCAATGGGCACCCCGTAGTCACCATAGACCACCTTGGGCTTAACCCCGTTTCCGTTTTCATCACCGTTAACGTAGCCGTTATTGTAGCCATTGCCGTTTTCGGGGAGAGCCTCCTCAACAACGGTTTCACTTTCCACGGGAAGGCTTTCATCTGAAGCCTCAGATAAGATGGACTCTTTAACTTCGGTTTCAGATTCGAAGTCCCCTCCGACCCCTGCGGTCTCGACATCTCCAGTGGAAATGAAACTCTCCCCCCCAGAAAAACTGCCCTCTTCTTCCCCAGATTGCGAAATTTCATATGTTTCCTCGCCGCTTTCAGGGATGGTTCCAGTGGAAATAGACGTTCGAGAGGCGTCACCAGAAGAAAGAACTGCCTCAGCCATTTTCGTAGAAGAAGCTGCCAACTCCGCAGATTCATTGAGAGAAGACGGTTCCTCTGAGATTTCCCCACTTGGGGCCGACTCAGACGAGATGTATTCCTCAAGGGAGGGTGCTTCTTGGGACGGAGACTGGGTGGAACTTTCCATTGGAGAGACACCCTTCTGCGACAGGAACTCCTTTGCCAGTGCAGAGTCTATCACGAAGGTCCCCTTTGCCTTTGCAAACTTTATGAGCTCCGCGAGCGTGAAGTCTCTCTTATAGGCATCAACTAGAAGATAGTAAGCCGAGGGCGTGATTAAATAGTTATTGGACATCAAATCCTCGATCAGACCCATCAGAGCAGCCTCCTCTGGCGGGACATGCTGATTGTCAGCACGGTCTGGAGCTGGTGGTCATGACGGTATATGTTCTTAACCTTATAAGGGGTTACGTTCAGGCGAATCTCCTTGGTTCTCCCATAGCGGCCCTTGCTGACGACCTTGGCGTTGATGATGCCGAGCATGTCGAGCTCGTTTATAAGGTCGCTCACGCGCCTCTGAGTGAGGGGTTCGAGGTCGATGTGGTCGCAGAGGGACTTGTAAACGGAGTAAACGTCACCGGTGTTTGCGGGAAGCTCACCGTTCTCATCGAGGAGGACTATGGCGTAGAGGAGGACCTTTGAGTGAAGCGGAAGGGTCTTTATAACCTCCTCCATGGTGTCCTGTTCTATCTTCTCCTGTGCCTTCCAGACGTGCCTCTCAGTGACCTTGCTGGCCCCCTCACGCTCTGCTATCTCCCCAGCGACACGGAGGAGGTCCAGAGCCCTTCTAGCATCTCCATGCTCCCTCGCGGCCAAAGCCGCACAGAGAGGAACGACCCCATCGTCCAGAACACCATCATTGAAGGCGTCCTTTGCACGCTGCATGAGAATATCACGGAGCTGGTTGGCATCATAGGGCGGGAAGACCACTTCCTCCTCGCTCAGACTTGAGAGAACACGGGCATCGAGGTACTCTTTGAACTTAAGGTCGTTGGAAATACCGATTATGCTGACTTTGGCTTTGGAAAGCTCCGTGTTTATCCTCGTCAGGGAGTACAGTATATCGTCGCCGCTCTTCTTGATGAGTTTGTCTATTTCGTCCAGGACTATTATGACGAAGCGCTCCTTGGCATCTATAACCTCCTTGAGCTTGGCGTAGACCTCATCAGTCGGCCAGCCGACAAGGGGAACCTCGACACCGCTCTCAAGCTTGAAGTAGTTCACAATGTTAGCCAAGACGCGGTACTGGGTGTCGACTATCTCACAGTTGACGTAGATAACATCCACGGGGACGTTATACTTCTGGGATATCTTCTTGAGCTCCTCAGTCACGAACTTGATGGTTACGGTCTTACCGGTTCCGGTTTTTCCATAGACGAAAACGTTGGAAGGTGTTTCTCCGCGGAGAACGGGAACGAGGATATGGGCAAGGTTCTCAATCTGCTCACGCCTGTGGGGAAGCTCCCGAGGCGTATAACTGTGCCTGAGAACCTCCTTATTCTTAAAGATCTTCTTGGCGTGAAGGTACTTCTCAAAGATTGAATCAAGGTAATTGTCGTCCATGGACACCACCCACTCCACTGGAAATCCAGCCCCATCGCTGATTTTTATTCATGAAATTCTTTATTTGTTGAACATATGATAATTTTATACCTCATAGTTGTCAATCAGCCAATTCTATCTAAGAGATCCTGAACATCAAACATGTGCTCCAGAGGAAGCACCGGATGCAGAGGAAAGCATAGATAGTCGAGCCAAGGGGTTTATATGCCTTGTTGAACAGGCGGATGTAAAAAGGCAGGTGGAAAATAGAAGAGATAATCAATGAAAATAAGGCCGAATCACCCCTCTTTGTCGCCGGGTTCCCCGAATATATCCCCAAAACGGCGTCAAGGAGCCGTTAGTGCAAGCGGACCGGAAGAAAATGTCCACATGGAAAAATCATGGGGGTAAAAAGCTCAGAAATAACCCACGTCCTTACCCCGTTCATCCATTTCCTTCTTGGCCGCGAACACTTCGTCGAGCAGATTCTTGGCATCCTCCACACTCATCCCAACTTTAACAGTTAGGAACCTCATTAACTCATCCCTGCTGGCACCGTGGTCGACTCTTTCCAGAACCATTCCAACTATGCGGTCAAAGATCTCCCTCGCAAAGGCCTCCTCAAGGCCCAGCGCTGAGACGGCAGACATCAGTCCTATTAGGAGCGACGTTAGGGCGTCGTTAAACTCTTCCTTCCCGAGGGTCTTCTTATCCAAGTCAACGCGGAGGTAAACATCATCATCCATGCCCGAGAGGGTGAACTTCATGAGGTTCACCTGGTCGTTGAGACGCAGGAGGGTGTGGTACACCTTGAGCTTCTCGTCCTTTGTCATGGAGAACGTCTCCAAGCCCAGAGGCACCAGCAGGTGTATAAAGTCCTCCGAGAAGGCCACCAGCAGGGAGAAGGGCATCCTCGGATGCTCCGCCACGTACATTCCCGGCCGCATTTCCTTAACAGACCATGGCAGGTCAACGATGTCTTCGGCATTGTCATTGCCTGCCCTCAACCACTCCAGAACCAGGGTTTCAATATCCTCCATGCGAACCACCGATACAAATTTGTTATAAGGGGTTAATAATATTGCACCCGAAGCGTAGTTTCCACAGGAAGCAAAGGGGTTCCATGTACAGTAATGCACATCGAGAGTTTCGATTTGTAAAGGAACCGATGGGTGCATTCCATCACTTCCACTGAAAGAAGAATGTACTCTTATGGATATCCATACAAGTTCATCAGAGCAATTATCGAGACATTTTGAGAAAACAGCATTGTTATCGTCTTTGATAAACCGTTAACAAAACGTGACCCCTGGGAGTTTTGTTTCCTGTGGAACACGGATATGGCTACTCGCCTCATTGTTTTGTGTTTCTGGTGAAACTCTCCCGTCTCATCTACGACTTCTAGTATTTATATTTTTTCATGAACAATGTTCATAAAAATCATGCAATCGCTTATAGTGATGAAAATTAGTTCATCACGAATCCAACATTATTTAAAAATTGTAGATTTGGCATTTGTAATCCGCTTTATAAATTGCCCTTTCTATAAACTGCCGGCTTAAACCCGTCCATCTCCAAAACTGGGTTCCAGTGGAAATGAAACTCTGGGGGGGTCTTTCAGATGGGCATCGAAAAAGACCTTCGTTTCCACTGGAAAAATGAGTCCATCCGTGGATGTGTGGGGGCATGGGTGATAATTTTTTAAAGCGGGCATCATAGTGTACATCATGATTCCGGTACCCTTAGTGCGGAGACTCCTCAGAATGAAGGTCAAGGTCAGCAGGAACCGGCTCCTGCAAATAGCTACCCTCGTGCTCATGCTGGCGGTTGTTTTCGCATTTCTGTTCATGTATTTCGAGAACGTGAGCTTTTACACGGCTTTTTACTGGGCAGTCATAACCATGGCCACAATCGGCTATGGTGACATAACGCCCCAGACAGAGGCCGGCCGCGCGGTGGCGATGGTCGCTGCCGTTGCCGGGATCTCGACGTTTACGGCCCTTGTTTCGATTCTGGCCGAATACTTCATTTCGTCGTCTCTAAGGAGGATGATGGGCATGCACAGGGTTAACTATTCCGGACACTACGTGATAATCGGTCGGGGGAGCAGTTTCCCTAGCTGTGTGAATGAACTCATGGCGGCGATTTCCAGTGGAGATGTAGAGATGCGGCCCATAGTGGTGGTCTTTCCAGATGAAAGCGAGAGGAAGAAGGTCGAGCTTCCAGAGGAAGTGGAGGTCCTCATAGGTGACCCCACGAATCCGGAAACGCTGGAGCGCGCCCATGTGGGGGAGGCATCCTACGTTATCCTCGCCCTGGAGGACGACTCGAAGTCCGTCTTCACGACCCTCATGGTGAAGCGCATGTCTAACGCGAAGGTCTTCGTCGAGGCCCTCCGCGGGGAGAGCCTGGAGCTTCTCAAAGGGGCCGGAGCCGATAGGGTGATACTCAGCAGGAGCCTCGCAGGAAGGTTGCTGGCCAGCTCCGTTTTCGAGCCAGAGGTGGTAGACGTCATAGATGATCTTACCACATCAACAGGGGGCTACGACATCTCCGTTCTGGAGCGTAAGAACCTCTGGGGTGTCCCATACGTCGAGGCTATGAAGCGCCTCCGTGAGGAGGGCTACTTCCTCCTTGGCTACTATCGGGAAAAGCCCGTCCTCAGCCCTGCGCTGGACGAGAGAATCCCTGAAGGATCCAAACTGATCGTTATAAGGCCCGGCTCTTCCAGTGGAAAAAATTGATGGTGTTGCTTTATTCCCTTTGTATCTGGTCACATGCCCTGTTTCAGCGCAGAACAGTTTTTCGGAAGCAGGGATTTGTGATATTTCTTAATACCTGGCAGTTTCATCCACCTCCCCATCGGAAAGAAAAGTATATAACCCTTCGGCTTTTTACCCCTATGAAAGGTAGGTGTAGAGGGTGAGTGAGATGCCACGGAAGAAGAAGGCTGACGATGAAATAAAAGAGCTCGAAGAGTTTGAGGAGCTCGATGTCGTTACGGAGTCCCCATCAAGCTCAACTAAGAAAAAGAAGGAGAAAGAAATAAAGACCCTTGAAGACCTCCCGGGTGTTGGGCCAGCCACTGCCGAGAAGCTCCGCGAGGCCGGCTACGACAGCATTGAGGCCATAGCCGTTGCATCCCCTATGGAGCTCAAGGAGATAGCTGGCATAAGTGAGGGTGCTGCTCTCAAGATAATCCAGGCCGCCAGGGAAGCGGCAAACATAGGAACCTTCATGCGGGCGGACGAGTACATGGAGAAGCGCAGAACCATAGGCAGGATTTCCACTGGAAGCAAGAGCCTCGATAAGCTCGTCGGCGGTGGAGTCGAGACCCAGGCCATAACCGAGGTCTTCGGAGAGTTCGGAAGCGGGAAGTGCTTTGCCAAGGATACGAAAGTTTACTACGAAAACGATACTCTCGTTCACTTTGAGACTATAGAGGAGATGTACGAGAAGTACAGGGCTTTAGGGAGGGAAGTTCCCTTTGATACTGGCTTTGCGGTTCCACTGGAAACAGTCAGCGTCTACACCTTTGATCCTGCGACCGGAGAAATAAAGCGCACTAAGGCATCTTATCTGTACCGCGAGTGGGTCAGAAAGATACTTCAGCTTAACCTCTCTCGGGGACGGAAGCTCAGGATAACCGCAGTTCACCCTGTTCTTGTCTTCAGAAACGGCCTTCAGTGGGTTCGCGCGGGGGAGCTCAGGGAAGGCGATGTGATTGTTGGCGTTCGCAAGGTTCCCGCAAATTCTACACACTTGTCCGATGAAATGGCCTATTTCCTCGGTCTCTTCGTTGCGGAAGGGACATCGAATCCGCTCTCAATAACCACATCCTCTGAACAACTCAGGGATTTCATCGTTGAGTTCATTAAGCGCCATGACGGCTATGAGCCAAAGGTTGAAGTTAGGCGCGGTCTCTACAGGATACTCCTCCGCAAGAAAACTGCGGAGTGGCTTGGAGGGCTCTCAGCTTCGAACGCTCAAAGCAAGGTCGTTCCGGAGGAAATACTCAACGGTGATGAGGACACGATAGTAAGCTTCCTCGCCGGTTACCTCGACGGTGATGGCCACGTTGCCGAGTCCCACATTGAGTTCGTCACCAAGAGCAGGAACCTGGCTGATGGTATCGTCTTCCTGCTGAAGCGCCTCGGGATTTCCCCAACGGTCTCCGAGAAGGTCATAAACCGAGAAACTTACTACAGGATTTTCATAACTGGTGAGGACAGGGCTTCCTTCAGCTCGGTTCTTGGGGTTTCCATCCTCAAGAACTCGAAGCTACCTGGCCGCGGCGTTGGTCGTTATCCTCCAGCAGTGGCCAGGTACCTCTCTGCCCTTTACTCTGAATTCAGACTGCCAAAGAGGGATGGTGAAACTGCATACCACATCCTGACACGCAGTAAGAACGTCTGGTTCACCGAGAGGACTCTCGAAAGAATCTCTGACTACTTCAGGGATGCCCTCAACAGGCTTGAACTCACAAAGAAAGCAATTGAAAACGGGGAGAAACCAGAGCTTCCGTTCCCGTGGACGGTTCTCAGGAAGTATGGCTTTACCGATAGGCAGATTTCAAACTACCGTGCCAGGGGACTTCCAAAGCGCGAACCCCTTAGGGGCAGAGTAATCTCGGCTCTCCTGCGTGAGATTGAAGAGCACGAGAAGATTGCCAGAAAAGCCATTGAATTCATTGAGTTCCTTAAAAAACTGGAATTCTATGAGGTAAAGTCCGTTGAGCTTGTTGAGTACAACGACTGGGTCTACGACCTAGTTGTCCCAGAGACCCACAACTTCATAGCGCCGAACGGCCTCGTCCTCCATAACACTCAGCTGGCTCACACTCTCGCGGTGATGGTTCAGCTCCCCGAGGAGGAGGGCGGCCTCCACGGTTCGGTCATATGGATAGACACCGAGAACACCTTCAGGCCCGAGAGAATAAGGCAGATCGCCGAGAACCGAGGTCTCGATCCGGACGAGACCCTCAAGAACATCTACGTGGCCAGGGCCTTCAACAGCAACCACCAGATGCTCCTCATCGAGAAGGCGGAGGAGATAATCAAGGAGAAAGCGGAGACAGACAGACCTGTAAAGCTCCTCGTCGTTGATTCTCTCATGGCCCACTTCAGGAGCGAGTACGTCGGCAGGGGGACTCTGGCGGAGAGACAGCAGAAGCTGGCGAAACATCTCGCAGACCTTCACCGCATTGCTGACCTCTACGATATAGCAGTCTTCGTCACCAACCAGGTTCAGGCCAAGCCCGATGCGTTCTTCGGCGACCCGACGAGGCCCGTTGGTGGTCACATCCTTGCCCACAGCGCCACGCTTAGGATATACCTCAGGAAGGGTAAGGCCGGGAAGCGCGTCGCCAGGCTCATAGACAGCCCGCACCTTCCCGAGGGGGAGGCGATCTTCAGGATAACCGACAGGGGCGTTGAGGACTGAGTTAGCTTTTTAACCCCTCTTCTTTACTTCTCCCCATGTCGAAAGTTGAGGCCGTTCAGAACCCCTCCCGCGATGAGCTCTTGAGGATAGTCGATTCCGCCCTGTCGTCCGAGGCAATGCTGACGATATTTGCCCGGTGTAAGGTTCACTACGACGGGAGAGCCAAGAGCGAGCTCGGCTCCGGCGACAGGGTGATAATAATCAAGCCGGATGGTGCCTTTCTCATTCACCAGAGCAGGAAGAGGGAACCCGTCAACTGGCAGCCGCCCGGGAGCTTCGTAACGGTTGAGGAGCGCGATGGCGTAATCATCCTCCGCTCCGTGAGGAGGAAGCCGAAGGAGATACTCGAAGTTGAGCTGGAAGAGGTTTATCTAGT
This sequence comes from Thermococcus thermotolerans, assembly GCF_024707485.1. Taxonomy (NCBI): domain Archaea; kingdom Methanobacteriati; phylum Methanobacteriota; class Thermococci; order Thermococcales; family Thermococcaceae; genus Thermococcus; species Thermococcus thermotolerans. The sequence goes on along the minus strand of NZ_CP102602.1, from coordinate 1,625,701 downwards.
TTCTCTTTTCAAGGCCGAGGACTACGAGGAGCTTGCTTTGACCGGCAGCGAGGCCGAGATGGCGGAGATGGTATTCCGAAATCCCGAACTCATCGAGCCGGGCTTCAAGCCCCTCTTCCGGGAAAAGCAGATCGGCCACGGCATAGTGGACATCCTCGGCCGCGATAGGGACGGAAACCTCGTCGTCCTTGAACTTAAGCGCAGGAAGGCCGACCTGCATGCCGTCAGCCAGCTCAAGCGCTACGTCGAAGCCCTGGGAAAGGAGCACAGGAACGTCAGGGGAATACTGGTCGCGCCGTCCCTGACTGCTGGTGCAAAGAAGCTCCTCGAAAAGGAGGGCCTTGAGTTCAGAAGGGTTCAGCCACCGAAGAGGGAAAAGCTCGGAAAAGGCAGGCAGAAAACTCTTTTTTAGCCTATGTCCATCTCCTGCGGCAACATCTCGCGAACCCTGACCACCAGCACCGTGTTCCTCTTCCTCACCTCGACTATTCTACCGAGGCCGAGGAGCCTCACCTGCGCCCTGCACACTGTCACTTCCCTCTCGTCGCTCTCCTCCCATGGAATCCTCTGCTCCATGCTCTCCAGGCGGAGTATCTCCGCGAGAAGCCCTTCCGTGCCCACGGTGACATCCTGGAATGTCTCGTATGTGAGGAAGACCCGTCCAAGCTCTTGAGCCTTTTCGAGGGCAATGACGTTCCTTGCGCTTCTTAGCTCAAGGGTCTTGTACGGGCTCCGCAAAAGCTCATCGAGAACCCGCCTCGCGATTCCGGCGAGGGTTATAGCCTCCATGCTCCCACCTCACAGGTAGATGCTCTCGTACTGCTTCTCGGCCTTTCTTCTTGCCTGCTCCATCTGCTCGTGCATCTTCCTCAGCTGGGTCTCTATCATCTCCGCCTCCTTGATGAGCGGCTCCGTTGAGACCTCTATCGGCGTCAGCTTCTTGAGGATTTCTATGACGTTCGCTGCTGCCCTCGGGTCGGGTCTGTCCCCGAACGTCTCCCCGAGGAGGACGTAGGCGTCGAGTTTTTCCTTGCTCGCCTCCCAGAGGAGCTTTCCGCTCATCCCCATTATCGAACCGTACTGGAGGATTTTCACGCCCAGATTCTCAAGCTCCCTGTTCAGCTCTTCCTTTGCCCCAACCCCCCAGACGTCCATCTTCTCCTTGAAGAAGCCTATTCCTATGCCCCCGAGGGACACTATCTTGTCAGCCCCCGAGTCCTTGAGGTACCTCACGAGCTCCCGGGCTATCTCGCTCACGAGGGTTGGGGGCACGTAGATGTCGGCCGTTGCCAGTATTATGTTGTCCTTCCCGTAGAACCTGAGCGGAGGGTTGGGTTTCCCATCGAAGATCAGGGCCATGGGCGGGATGAACGGGCTCTCCACGTAGCCTATCATCTCCATTTCAAGCTCCTTCGCCAGGAAGTTGGCCGCTATGTGGCCGACCAGGCCTATTCCGGGATAGCCCTCTATCAGGATGGGGTTTTTTATCTCCGGCAGAACTATCTTGACCGGACTCCCGTTTTCCACGGTACCACCCCCGGAGAAATTTAGTTCCAAAAGGTTATTAAATTTTCGGATTCTTTCATTTCCAGAGAGATTGTTTGAACTAAAGTCGATGTTACCTGTCCCGGAAAGTCATTAAACCCTTCAAGGGGATTCAATGTGGGGTAAATGGGTTTGGACAGGATGCAACGTTGAGCTGATTTGTCCTGTAACATAGCAGAAGGGATATTAGGAGAGAGTATTAAAAATTTCTTAAAATGCCCATATTTCTATTTTCAAGTTTTATGTTCTAAACCATTACTAATAGAAAATTATATATACGTCTAACACCCAACACCTAATGGTGATATCTTTGAAATGGATAAGACTCTTGGCCGGAGTTCTGATGTTTGTTTTTGTTTTTTCAGGGTTTGTTAGTGCACGACCTCAGGCTGACGTGGACAGCTGGACGGTTATTGATCTCTTTGTTATGGAGCAGATTGATATTGCACATACCAAAGGAACTATCAACGACCCGCATTTTGTGAACAGGCTCACCAACCTCGTTTTGAAGAGATTTGACAGACAGCTTGATGCTGAGATTGCTGAACATGCTAAAAACCTCGCACCTGAGCAGAGGGAAACCCTTAAGCGGTTACTGGTAAGCGATTACGTCTCCTACCTCTACCAGAGGAGCTTTTACCCCAAGAACGCCAAGGTATTAGTCGTGAAGCCCATTAAAGTTGCCTCAGTTAAGACTAACGGCAAAGTCTATGACTATTACTATGCTCCGATGAGCTCTTCAATCCCCTACCCAATCCATTGGTGGGTTCAAGTTAAGGTTGATATTAACGGAGGAACGGGAACTGACAGCAAGGGATACCAATACAACGTAGATGGCCATAATGACCTCTTTAAAATAGTTGTCTATTATGACTCAACGAGTGTAAAGTATGAACTTCATTTCTACGATGAGGACCACCCGGACCCTTCACTTAATGCTGTGTATGACTGGACACGATGTCATATTTTATATCCTGGGAGAGATGATACTTATGGATGTGAAGACATAGAAAGCATCGAAGTCAAAGATGGCTCAATAATCTTCCCAACGACATCTAGTACCTATACAGAATGTGGATATTTAATTTGTCATGAGATAAGTCAGACATACGCAACGCCAGCACCCACCCATGGTTATGGAATTAAGTTGTATTCTTCTTCTTCCGTTGAAGTTTACGTTAGCAACACCTGGAACCACCTCATGAATACTGTAGATACTAGCCCGGATATGGCCAAGATCTGGCACTATTATTCGTGGAGGTAGTGGGATATGAGGTACTCCCTTCGTTTCCTCATATCTTTGAGGCTTTTTCTAAGGGTTTTTGCTTTTGCTTATCCGCTCTTTCTAACGGTTATGTACAACTTTTGGATTTTTGAAAAACTATCCGCCGTTGCGTGGTGGGGGTACATAGTCTTTGTGGCCGCGTGGGAGCTTCTGATGGGTGTTGCTGGTGATCGTCTGCCGTTAAAGTCCCTCTTAACCACCTACGTGGCAATTGCCCTTCCCCTTGAATTCCCAAGCGTTTTCTTAGGTGGTGTTTACGTTCACACAGCACTTGTCTTTCTGCCCTGGGTTGTCCTCTGGTACGGGTCTCTACTGCTGTTGACTGCTCTTAATTTTTACTTAAGACCGGTGATAACGATGGGTGGGTGATAAAAGGAGTTAACTGCTGTGGGGAGTTATATTTCCACTGGAAAAGCAACCCTTAAATAACACGGGGCTTATTTTTACAGGGTGATGTCTATGGTGAAGATTGGTATCATGGGTGGTTCAGGTGTTTACGGCGTCTTCGAGCCTAAGGAAACGGTGAAGGTCCACACCCCCTACGGCAGGCCTTCGGCTCCAGTGGAAATAGGGGAGATAGGGGGCGTTGAGGTAGCCTTCATACCTCGTCACGGCAAGCATCACGAGTTCCCACCGCACGAGGTTCCCTATCGCGCGAACATCTGGGCGCTCAAGGAACTGGGCGTCGAGACGGTCATCGGCATTACCGCCGTCGGCTCGCTCCGCGAGGAGTACAAGCCGGGAGACATCGTCATAACAGACCAGTTCATCGACTTTACCAAGAAGCGCGACTACACATTCTACAACGGACCGCGCGTCGCCCACGTGAGCATGGCCGACCCATTCTGCCCTGAGATAAGGAAAATCTTCTACGAGACGGCCAAAGAGCTCGGCTTCCCAGTCCACGAGAAGGGCACCTACGTCTGTATCGAGGGGCCGAGGTTCTCAACGAGGGCAGAAAGCTTCATGTTCAGGCAGTTCGCCCACATCATCGGCATGACGCTTGTCCCGGAGGTAAACCTCGCCAGGGAGCTTGGAATGTGCTACGCGAACATCGCAACGGTCACCGACTACGACGTCTGGGCCGAGAAGCCGGTTGACGCTCAGGAGGTGCTCAAGGTCATGGCCGAGAACAACTACAAGGTTCAGGAACTGCTCAAGAAGGCCATCCCGCTCATTCCGGAGGAGAGAAAGTGCGGCTGCGCCGATGTTTTGAAGAGCATGTTCGTGTGATTTTTATAATTACTTTTTGGGATTGTTTTTCTTTTCTACGTTTTTAATATGACGCGTGGTTGGTTTGATACTCCTTAGACAGTCTCTTTTGTGACGTATTGGAAAAAAAGATAATACTATGGTAAAGCGTAAAATTTAAATATGACTTTTGCTTCATCAATAATGGTGATGCCCGTGAAGCGGTTCCTGACTGTAATGGTTGTGTTCCTCATCCTTGGCCTAACAGCTAGCTCTGCCATGGCGGCGTCTGATGTTGTGCCAAAGTCAACTCCGAATGTTCCCACTACTCTAAAATGTCCTTGTTGTTCAGGGAACGTGAGCCTACCGAAGGATCTCCGGGTGCAGGAACTTAGGGGGCCGACGACGTATCTAATGGCCCTAAGGGCTTTCAATACTAAAGATTCAATAATGCTGAGGGAGCACCTGCGGGATCAAAACCTTGTGCCAGTGTACGAAAAAGCTACCGTTTTGATAGTGGAGTACAACGGAACAACGACAGAAATAGTTAAGGTGCCGCTGGTTGGATCCACTAGTGTGGGGCAACTGGTTTATGTCCAGAACAAATATGGCTCTGCGTTGGCACTGGGCAGATATGTGCTAGGATCTCATGAAATAGAAGTTTATACTGTGGATATTAATGGAAATATTCATAAGGAGATTCGTCCGCTGGGATTTTGGGGATCTTTGAAATGTTTCATTTGTGAATATGTGGCCGATGCTGTGATAAAGCTAGGAGGAACTGTTGCATGTACTGGGGTGTGTGGCACGGTGTGTTTAATGTCCACTCCAATTCCGGGTGCAGTGGCAACATGCCTTGCCACATGCTTTCCGATTTGTAGCGTTGTAAGTGGAATTGTAGTTGAGTACTTAAAATACAACAAGTACATAAGCCCCCATGAAGTATGTAAAAAAGCAGGATATTGTTGAGGGGGTGTTATGGTGGCCCTAAAAAAACTCTTCAACCGAACTTACTTTTTACATATTTTTTGGGGGATTGTTTTAGATGAATTTTTTATATCTTTTGTTATGACTATAGTTATATTCTCCGCTTTTAAAGGAAGTTCTTTAATGGCGGCTGTGATATCTGCCCTTGTCTTGATGGTTTACCTGTTGTTGATTCGGAGAAGTATTCATTATAAAAAACAGAAGTTATGGCTCTTGTGGAGTCTCTACAGAAATATAACCCGGAATATTGACAAAGAAGAGGGCAAAAGGATCATGGCTCTTTTTATTTCTCGTGAAAAGAATCTTGAGCATAGGAGAATTTTAGAGAGGTATTCTCGAATTCTCATCGGTGGTGAAGCGTAATGAGTGCATGTTGAATAACTTTAGTAGTGTAGAATAAGTGTTGTGTATAGGTGTCATCAACTGAGAAGCATATTCGTAGATTAATCAGGGGGTAGGAAAATGAAGTGGTGGGTACTGATATTATTGACAGTCTTGGCTTTGGGAGGTATTTTCCATACATATTCGGAGGAAGATGTGATCTCTTACTGGTCTTCCATCACCTCCTTTACGGCCCACGAAACAATAAAAATCGGCAATCAGACGTTTGAGAGTCATGTTTCCTTTACAAAGCCCGACAAAATCACTAGAAAGGATTACATAAACGGTTCCTTGGTTCAAAAAATCGTCATAGAAAACGGAATCCAGAAGATTATAACCGCCAACGGAACGTTTGTCCTTAACGCCACCATGGAAGACATTAACGCCCTCGATCCCTTCGCTTCAATACTCACCAACCTTGAGTCCTTCAACGTCACGTGGGAGGGAGACATCTTGCTTCTCAAACCAAAGACTGAAGGAATGCCAACCTACGAGGTTGAACTCAACGGAAAACTGCCGGAGAGAATCACAATAAAACAAGCCGGACTGGCGATTGTGGTGGAGTACAAGACGATTGAGGTGACAAAATAGCGTACGTTTATTTTTGGACCATGCCCTTTTCTCTTTTATGAAACTGTGTTTGTTTCTGGTGAAGAGCGTTTGGACTCTTACTGAGATATCTTTCTATGTTTCCTGAAAAGTTGGGGAGTAAAGATTTATACTGGTTTTTTAATGGTCTGTGGTGACCTTTAATGGGTAGGAGAGTACTTTTAATAACAATAGTGCTCTTAGTGGTTTCAGCACTAAGTTTTGCCAGCACCTACGAGTTCCAGGCCTACGGCTACGTCACAAAGGTGGTTGATGGCGACACCGTGTGGTTTCACTCCTACTACGGTTACAAAGCTGGAGAAACCTTCAAGATCCGCTTCGCCGACATAAACGCGCCCGAGATATACACCGATGAAGGCAAGGAATCGAAGGCCGCTTTGGAGTGGCTCCTCGATACATACGGCCGCTACGTCTACCTCGACGTCGATGACGTCTACGAAACCGACCGCTACGGCAGGGTCGTTGCCGTGCTCTACCTTCCCTTCTGGTACTACGGCTACGCCCTGAACGTTAATGAGTGGCTCGTTGAGAGCGGCTACGCGAGCATCTGGGACCACTACAACGAGTTCAACCCCTACTCCTGGAGCCTCTGGGTTCCCATTTGAGGGCTTTTCTCTTCTCCGACACCTTTTTAACTTCCACCGGAAACACACCCCTTTAAAACAGGGGTGGTGGTCATGAGCATTCTCATCAAAAACGGCCGCGTTATCTACGGCGAGGGCTTTGAGGTCGTTGAGGGTGACGTTCTCATTGAGGGAAATCGAATCGTTAAGGTGGCCAAAAACATCACAGAGCCCGCTGACACGGTCATAGACGCCAAGGGGCGCGTTGTCTCTCCGGCCTTCGTAAACCTCCACACCCACTCACCAATGGGTCTCTTCCGTGGCCTGGCTGACGACCTTCCGCTGATGGACTGGTTGCAGAACCACATATGGCCGAGGGAAGCAAAGCTTACGAGGGAGTACACCAAGGTTGGGGCATACCTAGGTGCGCTGGAGATGATAAAGAGCGGGACCGGCACGTTTCTCGACATGTACTTCTTCATGGACGCCGTTGCCGAGGTTGTGGAGGAAGCCGGCCTGCGTGGGTACCTCAGCTACGGCATGATAGACCTCGGCGACCCCGAGAAAACCGAGAAGGAGATCAAAGAGGCCCTCCGGGTGATGGAGTTTATCGAGAAGCTCGGCTCCGACAGGGTTCACTTTGTCTTCGGGCCGCACGCACCGTACACCTGCTCCATAGCCCTCCTCAAGGAGGTAAGGAGGCTCGCGAACGAGCACGGCAAGCTCATCACCATCCACGTGAGCGAGACGATGGCCGAGATAGGCCAGATAAGCGAGCGCTATGGCAAGAGCCCCGTGGTTTTGCTCGATGAAATCGGCTTCTTTGGGAGCGACGTTATAATCGCCCACGGCGTCTGGCTTGACAGCAGGGACATCCAGATACTCGCGAGGCACGGTGTCACCGTCGCCCATAATCCGGCGAGCAACATGAAGCTCGCGAGCGGCGTGATGCCCCTTCAGAGGCTCCTGAACGCGGGTGTAAATGTCGGTCTTGGGACCGACGGCGCCGCCAGCAATAACAACCTCGACATGCTCGACGAGATGAAGCTGGTCGCTCTCCTCCACAAGGTGCACAACCTCGATCCAACGGTTGCCGATGCTAAGACGGTCTTCAGGATGGCGACCCTCAATGGGGCCAGGGCTTTGCGCCTCAACGCCGGGGTCATAAAGGAGGGCTACCTGGCGGATATAGCAATCATTGACTTCAACCGGCCCCACTTGAGGCCAATAAACAACGTGATAAGCCACTTGGTTTATTCGGCCAGTGGAAACGACGTTGAGACTACGATAGTCGACGGAAAAATCCTCATGCTCGACCGTGAGGTCCTCACGCTCGACGAGGAGAAGATAATTGAAGATGCCGAAAAAACGATAGAGAAGCTGGCCTGAGTTAGGGTTAAATTTTCTCTTTCATAAATTTGCCTGGTGAGTTCGGTGGTCTCCTTCGAGATTGTCCGTGGGGACATAACCCGCTTTCCGGCCGAGGCCATAGTCAACGCCGCGAACCGCTATCTGGAACACGGAGGTGGCGTCGCCTACGCGATAGCAAAGGCCGCCGCTGGAGACGCCCGCGAGTATATCAGGATAAGCAAGGGAGCCATGAGGGAGCAGCTCGGAAAGAACTCCATCGAGCACGGCGAGGTCGTTGTAACGCCGGCGATGAGGCTTGAAAAATACGGAATCAAGTACGTCATTCACACGGTCGGGCCATACTGCGGCGGCGTCTGGGATGAGGACAGGAAGGAGAGGCTCCGAAAAGCAATTATGGGAGCGCTGAGGAAGGCCGACGAGCTCGGTGTCAAAACCATAGCCTTCCCTGCCATAAGCGCCGGCATCTACGGCTGTCCGCTTGAGGAGGTTGTGAGGACGTTTAAGGGGGTCGTTGAGGAATTCTCGAAGGAAGCGAAGAGCGTGGAGAAAGTCTATCTCGTGCTGTACTCGGGGAGGGATTACAGAACCGCAGTTGAAACCCTCGGTTTGCACTGAGCACTTTAAACGTTATACTGTGGAAAAATATATAACTCGTCAAGTTAAAAATTCACTGGGGCGCGCGATGTCATGCGAAAGGGTTGAGGAACTCATCAAGAGGCTCGCTCTTGGATTTGTCACGCTCTTCCTGTCGGGCTTTTTGGTTCTGTACTATTCCATCAGAAAACTGATCTGCGCGTCAACCGATCTATGTTCCCCGGGTCCTTGGCCAAGAACATCGGACATAAGCAGTATTGACATGTTCGTTATGATTTTCGTCGTTTCCGTTGTTTTCTTTTCCGTCCTCTGGTATTTCTCGTCCAGCGGAACGGAAAAATCTGACAGGAAATAGCGGGTGTATCGTCTATGGAACGTGAGAATAGTAGGACTGGAAGGAACAATCCTTCCCTCTCCCCTTGGCTACCCTTCCTTATACTGTTCCGATTCGGTTTTCGCTTCGTCACGCTCCTCGATTCGGTTCTCGGCATGGTGCTTTTCTACAACGTGCCCCTCTTGCTGCATCTCCCCAGATTCGTTGCCTTGGGTTACCCGCTCATCATGGGCATCGCTGAGGTTTACCTCATGGTGGTTCTCCGGAGGGGGAAGTTTCCCGTCAGGTTACTTCTGGCGTATTTCATCATAGCCGTCGTCTTTGAGTTCCCCGCCGTCGTCATTGAGTCCTCCTACGCGGCGATTAAGAGTGGGATAAGTGGGATTCTCATATTTGTCCTGATGTGGTACATCACGGCTCCTCTCGGCCTGCTTCTCGTCCTGACCTCGTATCGCTCATGGAAAACCCCTTAACCTTTGAACCCGAAATTTCTCCGGTGATACTCATGCGCATCGAGGACGTTTATATCTGGGACATCAACGCTAGGTGGCTTGGGATTACGCCTTACCAGCTCATGGAGAACGCTGGAGCGGGCGTTGCCAGGACGATTGAGGAGAAGTTCGGGAAGGGCCTTACGGTGGCCGTCTTCTCAGGCACCGGAAACAACGGCGGCGATGGCTTCGTCGCGGCCAGACACCTCAGCTTTGAGAACGATGTCACGCTCTTCCTCGTTGGAGACGAGGCCAGGATAAGGAGTGAGGAGGCAAGACACAACTGGGAGATACTCAAAAGGCTCGATTTTGTGAAAATTAAAGTCCTGAAGGACTCTGCCTATGTAAAATCCCTGGATTTAAGCGCTTACGACGTTATCGTCGATGCCCTGCTCGGGGCCGGCACGAGGGGCGAGCCGAGGGAGCCGATACGCTCGGCCATCGAGAAGATAAACGAATACGCCGGAAAGACCAAGATAGTCAGCGTCGACCTGCCGAGCGGCTATCCCTCCCAGATTCGCGTTAAGGCCGACTTCGCCGTCACATTCCAGTGGGACAAGGAGGAATACGAGGGCTTCGAGCGCGTTGTGGTTAAGATAGGCTATCCCAAGGAACTCTACCACCTCGTCGGGCCGGGCGATGCGAAGTTCGCGCTAAGGAAGAGGGGTGAGCACAAGGGACAGAACGGTAAACTGCTCATCATCGGTGGGAGCGGGGACTACTACGGCGCGCCCTACCTAGCTTCCAAGGGGGCTAGCTACCTCGTCGATTTGGTTTACTTAGCGATGCCCTCCGAACCGGCGAAACGGATAAGCGACCCCGACCTGATCCTCAGGCCAGTCGAAGGGAAGAACTTCACAAAGAAGCATCTTGAGGGAGTCTTGGCACTGGCAGAAAAGGCTGACGCCGTCGTCATCGGCCCGGGAATCGGTCTCGCCGAGGAGACGAAGGAGTTCGTGAGGGGGTTCGTTAGGCGCTGTGAGAAGCCGATGGTGATTGATGCGGACGGTATTAAGGCTGTAGCCGAGGATTTGAGCGTTCTCAATGGAAAGACCTTTGTCTTAACTCCCCACGCGGGTGAGTTTGCGGTTCTCTTTGGCGTCAAGCCCGAGGGTTCACTCATAGAGAAGGCCAAAGTGGTGAAGGAGAAGGCCGGCGAGCTCGACGGTGTTATCCTTCTCAAAGGTCCCTACGACATCATCAGCGACGGGAAGACCTGGAAGTATAACCGGACCGGGAACAGGGGCATGACCACCGGTGGAACCGGGGACGTTTTGGCGGGCCTCGTTGGTGCACTCCTCGCGCTCGGCAACGAACCGCTGAGGGCCGCTTCCGTTGGTGCCTTCCTCAACGGCCTCGCGGGGGATATGGTGAAGGAGGAGCTCGGCGAGAACTTCACGGCCTTGGAGGTTGCCAAAACGGTTCCGTATGCCGTGAAGTGGGTGATGGAGTTCTGAGGTGGTATGATGCGGCGTTTTTTGAAGGCCTTCCTTTTTCTTGCCGTTGTCTCTCTGGTTCTGGTTTCCCTTCTTATCCTCTTTTCAGGGGAGAAGTACCAGCTGGAGGTCGAGACTCACTTCAACTCTCCCCTTGAGTTTGAGGATGCGGAGCTTATGGCCGGCTATCCCAACGAGGTTACCCACGTGGCTCTCTTCAAGTTCAGGCGCTCCAGCAATGGTAGAAGGGACTTTCGGTTCGTGAAGACCTTTGAACTTCCCGTCGATTATGTGGTGGCGGAGATACGCGACGGAGACCTGCTCTACTGCAGGGCGGTCTTTGAGGACGGACGCTTCGTCCTCGACGACGGGCACTGCTTCCCAACCCTTGAAGACGCCCTGCGGCGGAGGATAACCCTGAATTCCTGCATCAACGGCACTTACCTCGGCTACAAAATTGAAAGGAACTCCATCGTTTACTTTCTCTTCCAGGCTTCAAACGAGACGACCTGCGTGAACGAGAGCGTTGAAGTCCTTGGAAGAACGTGGGGGGTTTTCGCGGAGATAACCGGGACGAACGGGACTCTCCTTTGCCCGGCGGAGGTAATTAACGGGACGTATCTCACCGACGAGGTTGTGAGGATAAAGGAAGGGTGGTGTGAGCCCGAAAGTTCTGGGGGATGATGTGAGTTTGAAGTTTTGGAGATCTTTTTTACTCAACTTATTTCGTCAATTGGAGTCATTTTGCGATGGTTGAAGTCTTTTTTTCATGTTTGTTATAAATTACTATTGAAGAGAAAAACTTTTAAGGACTTGGATTTTATGTCCATTGAAAACTCTTGGAGGTTAGCCCCTTGAAGTGGCGTCCGTTGATGGCAGTCCTCCTCGGACTGCTCCTGCTTGGAGTGACGACTGGAAGTGCGATGGCTGCACCATTAGCAGAAACGCCAATACAGCCTACGATATTCGGAGACAAGAGTGAGCTTCATCTTAGTGTTGAACCGTATCTCTTTTATGTATACAAGGGTAGGATATACCTAGCGTATCACTGGGAATGGGACCATACTGAGAAACTATTGGATGGGTCCTCTGATTACATAACGATAACAATACCTTGGCAAATCCGTCTCAAAGACGGCCATTGGGATGACATATTTTATGAGAATGAAACTCCAGATGTTATAACTTACCCATCTGATGGTTCAGTGGGTCGGCCGGTTATTCTTGGAGTTGATATTAAGTCCAAGATAATTGGTGGACACGAATTCAAGTTCTTAAGGATAAAAATCCCAGTTGATGATGACGTTTCGAGCGGGTATATATACATCGGTGTCAGACCTAAACCTGAGTATCAGGGACTCAAATTGACAACAGTCATGTACTATATTCACACGTACAGTTGGGGGAGTGCTCTTAACGCAGTTGGAAGGGTCGCAGTCTCATTATTTTTCCCAGAACAGATTGCGGTTAGGGTATTTGGAACAACAGGGGTAAAGATTTTATCAGGAATAGTTTCATGGAGCATTGGAGAGTTAATAGGATCGGTCACAGGAATCAAAGGTTGGGATAAGTCTACCACGGGAGAGGCAAATAATGTCATACAGTGCGTATCCTGAGGTCACAGATCCTCCTAATCCTGGGTGTTTTAGAGGAATATGCCCCACATCACACAGCATTCAGAAGTGGTGAAGATACTTAAAGCTCTTTTGCTTTTAATTTCCTGTGTTAAACTTGGGGGTATGATGATGAGGGAGTACATTCACAACAGAAAGTTCATCCATAATTTTCTTACACGGTTGGTTGCGGCAGAGATATTATTTGTAATCTTTGGAAAGTACGCGATCCCTGAGAAGAGTTTGCAGTATGGCATCCTGTGGTTGCTTGCGATGACCCCAATCATTTTATACCTGTATCGAGCGGAGTGGCAAACGCTGTCAAAGGTGTATCCTCCAAGAGATGCTGACAGAATAGCTAACAACCTCCTGATGGCGCGCTATATGATAGGGTTCATACCAATAACCGCCGCAATACTGGGAAGCTGGTTCGATGGAAACCTGATACTCCTTGGCCCGGCAGGCGTTCTCTTTGCACTGCTGGCGGCAAAGCTCCTCACCGATGCCGGTTATCCCCTCAGCAAAGAGGAAAAAGAGAGGATATTCAGGATGGAATTTGGCTAAGGGTGCTAAAGGTGGTGAAAATGAGGCTCTACGGAACTGAAGTTCCTTTCATCTTATTTTTGCGCTGGTGGATTGCCAAGCTGGCCCTGGCACTCCTCGGTGGGTACTTTGGAAGTGATGGGTTTTGTCCTGAGGCCCTTCTTGTCACGGGTTTTTACTGGTTGGCCTTCCCGGCCCTGATGTGGCTCATGTGCTCCGCCTACAGGGATTCGGAGTACTGCTCGCTGGAGAGCAGTCTGTGGTTCGTGTTCTCCGGGGTGGTTCCGGCGTCTAATGTTTTCGTGTGGGTTTTCGGGTTTTATCCGTACTCCACCGCGGTAATCTCGCTCCTCTGGACACTCCTGCTCTTTAGGGTTGGGCTGGCTCGAGGGGCTGAAAAAACGCTTGGCCTTGTGGATAATAATAGGGCAGGTCACAAATACTAAAAAAACGACGGGTGATGAAAAATGGCCTCCGAAAACGCGGTTCGGGTGCTTATCTCGGTTTCGGCCGTTATCCTTGCGGTAGCTGTCCTCGTGGTTAGAGGGTTTTCTCCTGAGACGATGCTCGTTCTAGTACTTCTCTGGATCGCGGGTGCCCTCCTCCCCCGCGCCTGGGAGTTCCGGAACGGAAAACTGGAGGGGGCCTTTTTACTACGGAATGTCCTTCTGTATACTGCTTTGGTGGTTCTCGTTAGGGCGGAGTACCTGCTCCTTGAAGAGAGCGTCTATGGGGTCTCCAAGGAAATGATGATGTTCTTCACGGCCTGGCTTCTCAGTGGGATTTTTGAGTTTCTCTGGCCAGGATTCGCGAGAAAGGGAGCCAATCAAGTGTCGTCGTAAACAGACGAGAAGAATAGAAACAGCTGGGGTGTGGCCTCAGCCCACCCCACAGTAGCTCCAGACGGAGTAGCCGTACTGGCCGTTGGCCGGGTCGTGGGCCGGGGCCTCAAGGTAGACCCAGCCGCTGGAGGAGACGTACTTGTCCACCCAGCCGCCGAGGTTGCCGGTGTATTCGTGTATGCACGAGCCGGCGAACTTCGGGACGTAGACCCACCTTCCGACCCTGCTTGGGCCGAGGTTGATGTAGGTTATCAGTCCCGGCTTGTTCCCGTAGCCGTTTCTCACGAAAATAAGCTCGTCGCTGTCGTAGTAAACGATGTCGGTGCTCCCTCCCGCGAGGTTGTCGTGTATCCAGATGAGGTTCCTGAGCCTGTCCTTGTTGAGCCACTCCTCATAGTCCCTGTAGAATATCATGGGCTGACCCTCGTAGGTGAGGATGAAGGCGTAGGCCGGGTACTTGTTCCAGATTATGTCGGTGTCGTGGTTTGCTACGAAAGTCACCGCCTTGAACGGGTCGCGGCTGACCACGGTCTGTCCGTATCTGAGGGCATCGACAAGTGCTGGGATATTGTTGTTATCGAAGGCCTCGTCCATCTTGTAGTAGAGCGGGAAGTCGAAGACCTTGGCACCGCTCGCGTAGGCCCAGTTGAGAAGGGCATCAACGTTGGTGTCCCAGTACTCTCCAACTGCCCAGCCTCCCCACCAGTCCAGCCAGTCCTTGACGACCCAGGGAGCGTAGCCCTTGACGTAGTCGAAGCGCCAGGCGTCGATGCCGATGCTCCTGAGATAAGCCGCGTAGCTTTCGCTGCTCGCCCAGAGCCAGTACTGGTCCCAGCTCTTGTCGTGGCATATGTCTGGGTAGCCTCCGAATGTTCCGGAATCGCCCGCGTGGAGCTCGTTCGGGTGGAAGTCAAGGTAGTTGGCCGTGTACTTGCCCGACGCGACCTTCGAGAAGTCGGTCCAGGTGTAGTCGTTCACGAAGGGGTTCCACTCCAGGTCGCCGCCGGCGCGGTGGTTGATGACTATGTCCGCTATCACCTTCATACCGTAGGCGTGGGCGGTGTTTATCATGTTTATGAGTTCCCGCTTCGAGCCGAACCTCGTCTCCACCGTTCCTTTCTGGTAGTACTCGCCGAGGTCGAAGTAGTCGTAGGGGTCGTAGCCCATCGAGTAACCTCCGCTCATGCCCTTGCTCGCGGGAGGAATCCATATCGCCGAAATCCCGGCGCTCGCCCAGTCCGGTATCTTCTGGGCTATCGTGTCCCACCAGATACCGCCCATGGGAACGTCCCAGTAGAAGGCCTGCATTATAACGCCGCCGTTCTCAAGGGTTTCCGCCTTTGCCGGAACTGCCGAGACGCTGAGAAATACCAGAAGTACGAGAAGTGCAACCAACACTTTCCTGGCCATGGCAATCACCACCGGGTGGTCATAATATATCACCGATGGTGAAATATTTAAGCTTTATCGCTAATGTACATTAAGGAGCGTAATTGTTCATTATAATCGGGGCCAAAAACGAAACGTCATGTTTCATGTTAGGTGAGTAAAAAATTTAGAACCCAACCAGCTTTCTCACTTCCTTTGCCTTCTCACAGAGTTCGCAGCTCTGGAGGAAGACCAGCATGTTGAGGAGATGGAAGAGCTCTATCTCCGTGAGGTCAACGTCGGCCTGGGATATCATTTTGATTATGGGCTGGGAGTTGAGCTCTATCTCGTTCAGGACTTCCTTCGCCAGTTTCTTGAGCATCTCCCTGTCCTCTATCCGGAATCCTGCCTTCTCCAGAATCTGGACAAGTTTCTCTGCCTCAACCTGCAGGTACGCCTGTCTGAACTCCTCGATGCTCTCATCCGGGTCTGCTTTTATGAGGAATATCCTCGCAGCCCTTGCGTAGACCCTCTCGTTCCCGTGAATCTCCAGCTCCTCCACGAGGCCCGCTGATTCAAGCATCTTCACGTGCCTGTATATGGTCGTTCTGTCCTTCCCTATGGCGTCGCTGAGCTCGTTGATCGTCATTGGTCTGTCTCTGAGCAGTTGAAGGATTTTAAAGCGCGTCTCCTCGGAGAGAACCTTGACCTTTTCGGGCTCGGTGATAATTAGAACTTCCCTCAACTCAATACTCCTCCAGCTTGTCCTGGGGAGTTTCTCCTTCCTCAACTATCTTTTTGCCCGCCGCGACCATGTCTATGCTGTGGACTACCCCGCCGAACTCCTCGATGGTTCTGACTATCTCATCGTAATCGAGGTTGTCGCCGACCATCGTTATCTTGACGTTCTCCGTTTCCTTGTCTATCTCCACCAGCGTTATGTTGACGCCGTCGACGCCCTCAAGCTCGCTGAGTCCAAGCGCCAGCTCCGTCACCATGGGCTGGTGTGGCTTGAGCACGTCCAGGACTAGAAGTCGTATCCCCTTCGCCATATCCCATCGCTTCTCCTTTCCCCATCACTTTTTAAGTATTTTCCCGAGCCTCTTGAGGAGCTCCATTGCCTCCTCATCGCGCCCCATCCTCGCCATGGCGAGCCACTCGATGGCGTGGATGATGTCCTCGTTGGAGAAGTCCCTGAGCCTGTCCTCGTTTTCCTCTATCTCCCGGGATATTTCAGTCTTAAACTCGTGCTCCTTCTTCAGCAGTTCGTCCATCGTGTTGAGAAGTTCTTCATCGTCAAACTCGTATCCGAGCGCCTTGAAGACTTCGAGCTTTGTCTTCAGCCTGGAGCGGGCAAAGTACCTCAGCTCCTCGTCCCCGAGATAGAGGTTTATGTAGAACGCATCGGCCGTTCTCCCGTAGTACTTCTCCACAAGGTTGCCCTTCATCTCCGTCCTCTTGACCTCGACCAGGCCCGCTTCCTTGAGCTTCTCGATATGGTGGTATATGGTCTGGGGCGTCTTGCCCAGTATCTCACTCAGCTGGGAGATGGTCATCTCCTTGTTGCGGAGCAGTCCGAGGATCTTTCTCCTCGTGTCCTCAAGCATCAGCTTTATTACTTCAGGGTCTGTTATGACCTTCACTTTCGCCATTCCCATCACCCAATTTAAACGTTCTAATGGTTTTTTGAACGTTCGAGAATTTAACTCTTTTGCTTTGGTTCCTCCTCAAAACCCCCCGGTAACTTTATATATGTAAAGGCTGCTTTCTCCCTGTACCCTTGCTGGACAAAATATCCAGTCTTTCCGGATGTACCCATCTGTGGAGGAAGGCTTAAATATGGTCTTCCGAAAAACCTTCGGAGGTGGATAAGATGGAGGCTCCAAAGCTCGATTTCCTGTTTTATCCAAGGAGCGTCGCGGTCATCGGGGCGTCAAACGTCCCAGGAAAGATAGGGAACTCGATAATGCGCTCAATAACGCTCAAATTCGATGGAAAGGTCTACGCTGTCAACGTCAAGGGTGGCGAAGTCGAGGTCAACGGGAAGAAGTTCCCCGTTTACAGGAGTATCAAGGAGATACCGGACGAGATAGATGTGGCCGTCATAGCGGTTCCCGCGAAGTTCGTTCCAGATGTCATCGACGAGTGTGGCGAGAAGGGTGTTAAAGGCGCCGTTGTCATCTCCGCTGGCTTCAAGGAGGCCGGAAGGGTCGAACTTGAGGAGGAGCTCGTAAGGAGAGCCAGGAAGTGGGGCATCAGGCTCGTCGGCCCCAACTGTCTCGGCGTCACCAACCTTGAGAACGGTTTCGACTGCAACTTCAACCCGCCGGAGAGGCAGGCAAGACCGCCCGCTGGAAAGATCGCCTTCATGAGCCAGAGCGGCGCCTTCGGCGCTGCAATCCTCGACTGGGCGGCCAACCATGAGATAGGCATGAGCAAGTTCATCAGCCTCGGCAACATGGCCGACCTCGACGAGAGCGATTTCATAGCGTACCTTGGCCAGGATGAGAAGACCGGCGTCATCACCGGCTACATTGAGGGCGTCAAGGATGGTAGGAAGTTCTTCAACATAGCGAAGGAGGTCACGCTCAAGAAGCCCATCATCATCCTTAAGGCCGGAAGGACCGAGGCCGGCGCCAAAGCGGCCGCAAGCCACACAGGTTCCCTCGCGGGTTCGTTCAAGATATACGAGGCCGCTTTCGAGCAGACCGGCGTTTTGAGCGCCAAGAGCATGCGCCAGCTCTTCAACTACGCCAAAGCTTTAGCCATGCAGAAGCCGGCGAAGGGCAACAGGGTTGCGATAGTCACCAACGGCGGTGGAGCAGGAGTCATGATGAGCGACGGCCTGCTTGAGCGCGGCATGAAGCTCGCGGAGCTGAGCGAGGAGACAAACCGAAAGTTCAAGGGGGCCATAGAGAGGAGGGAACTTCCCGAGCACATGAGCTACAAGAACCCGATAGACATCATAGGCGACGCCCCGTCGAGCAGGTACGAGATAGCCATGCGCTACGCTCTCGAAGACCCGAACGTTGATGTCCTCGTCGTCATAGCCCTCTTCCAGAGTCCGGCTCTCGACGAGGGAATCGTCGAGGCGATGGGGAGAATGAGGGAATACGGCAAGCCCATAGTCTTCGTGGCCCCCGGTGGAGACTACCCGCACAGGATGGCCAGGAGGATAGAGAAGGAAGCCGGCGTTCCAGTCTACGAGACCGTCGAGGATGGCGTCGATGCCGTCTATGCCCTCGTCAAGTACGGCGAGTGGCTGAGGGAGAACGGGAAGCTCTAATGAGCTTTTCAGACTTTTTTTCACTATGTTCATAGTTTTTACCCTTTTAAAGTCCACACCAAAAGTTGCCATCTTGTCTATCCCGTAGAACTCGCAAGTTGATACTATGAGCGCATCGTTTGGGAGCAGATGGTATCTCTCTTTTATTCTTCCCTCCCGAAGTGCTCTTTACGCCTCTCTGGCAGTTCTCCAACACCTCCTCCCTGGATACTCTAAATATGATTATATAATCGTGATTATAGTTTGCAGTTTAAGTTAATGCACCTCCAAAAACTTTAAATCCCCTTCTTCCCTTTCTCTTCCCATGCGCGGTGGTCGTTTTTGGCCCTGGTGAAACCGACCTCTTCTTGACCGCCTTAGCCCTGAGTTTCGTTTCCACTGGAAATGGAGGTGTTTTGAATGGACGACTTTAAGGTCACCCCATGGGACGTTGAAGGCGTAGTGGACTACGCTAAGCTGATAGAGGAGTTCGGGACGAGTCCGCTCACGGACGAGCTGATAGAGAAAACCGCAGAGCTGACGAAGAGCGAGCTTCCCATCTACTTCCGGAGGAGGTTCTTCTTCTCCCACAGGGACTACGATAAAGTTTTAGCGGACTACGAGAGCGGAAAGGGCTTCTTCCTCTACACCGGAAGGGGCCCGAGCGGGCCGATGCACATCGGCCACATCATCCCCTTCTTCGCCACCAAGTGGCTCCAGGAGAAGTTCGGCGTCAACCTCTACATCCAGATAACCGACGACGAGAAGTTCCTCTTCAAGGAGAAGCTCACCTTCGACGACACCAAGAGGTGGGCCTACGACAACATATTGGACATTATAGCCGTCGGCTTCGATCCGGATAAAACCTTCATCTTCCAGGACAGCGAGTTCACCAAGATATACGAGATGGCGATACCGATAGCGAAAAAGATAAACTACTCGATGGCCAGGGCGGTCTTCGGCTTCACCGACCAGAGCAAGATTGGGATGATATTTTACCCGGCGATACAGGCAGCGCCGACCTTCTTCGAGAAGAAAAGGTGTTTAATCCCTGCGGCCATAGACCAGGATCCATACTGGAGGCTCCAGAGGGACTTTGCAGAGAGCCTCGGCTACTACAAGACCGCTGCCATTCACTCCAAGTTCGTGCCCGGTTTGATGGGCCTTGAGGGCAAGATGAGCGCCAGCAAGCCTGAGACGGCCATTTACCTCACCGACGACCCGGAGGAGGCTGGCAGGAAGATATGGAAGTACGCCCTAACCGGAGGCAGGGCAACCGCCAAGGAGCAGCGCGAGAAGGGCGGCGAGCCCGAGAAGTGTGTCGTCTTCAAGTGGCTGGAGATATTCTTCGAGCCCGACGACAAGAAGCTCATGGAGCGCTACCATGCATGTAAGAACGGCGAGCTCCTCTGCGGCCAGTGCAAGCGCTACCTCATCGAAAAGGTTCAGGACTTCCTGAAAGAGCACCAGAAGAAGCGCAAGGAGGCCGAGAAGAAGGTCGAGAAGTTCAAGTACACTGGCGAGCTCGCCCGCGAGCAGTGGGAGAAGAGCATCCCGGAGCCGCTGAGGGGCTGAGCCGGATTTTTAATCCATTTTCACGAAACTTTTTATACTGGCTGGGATTAACTTTTACCGGTGGGTTAAAGGTGAGGAAGGCGGTTCTTGCTTCCCTGGTTGTTTTCATGGTTCTCGTGAGCGGCTGTCTCGGTGGGAATACGACGACTGGAACGACATCAACTGGATCGGCCTCGAACACAGTTTCGTCCCTTCAATCACCGGCTTCTCAGCACAAGACGCCGCTGAAGTTCCTCTACCCTGAAGAGCGGGCTGACGTAAACATGAGCTTTGAAAACATGACCGAATTCTTCTGGAAGACGTATTCTGCCGTGCCTTATTCCCAGTACGGGAACATAAGCGTGAACTACACGGATGGAACCTTCAGGGGCAGGTACGAGTTCGTCCTTACAAATTTCACCTCTGGAACGCTTTATCTGGTGCTCCTCGTCACCCCGAAGGATCCTATAACCCTCAACGTCACCATCGAGGGCGTCCCTCTTGAGCTTTCCCGCATGGACGTCTACCGGTGGGTTAATGAAGATGGCGTTGGCATTGAGATTTACGCGGTCAACGTCTCGACGAATCTTAGCGAGCTCCACGGGGTTGCCCACTACGAGTTCCGCTACCTTGAGAACGAGGACTACCTGCGTGAGATGTGGAGGAAGAACGTTCTCATTGGAACCGACTTTTCCTGGTGGGAGTTTGCTTCGAGGAATGCAACCATCACGGTAATCCCCACGTTTCCAGAGAACACGGTTTTTGTGCTGTCAGAGTGGGGCATAGTCCGTTCGGGAATGAAGGTCGTTTACAACGCCTCCCTTAAACCCTACGAGGGCTTTACGCTCTACATCCCGGACATGGAATGGAAGGGCTTTCAGTGGAACGGGGTGAACTTCACCGTCTATTTCACCAAGGGTATATATAACGAGGAAGGCTTTGACTTGGTTAAAAGGGAGTTCACCTTTGCCATGGGGCTGTACAGCAACCTGACCGGGATTCTTCCGGTTGAAAGGTTTGATGCCGTCTTCTTCCCAGGGTTACAGAGGATGATGTACAAACGCTTTGGAAAGAAGCCCTTTGGACTGAATTTGGGACACGTTATACTCGTGGAATGCCTCGTTGGCATGAACGACTCCGCTGTAAACTACGCCTCCATAATCTTCCACGAGCTTGCCCATGAATGGGCCGGCTATTACGCTTCCTTCGGTTACTTCAACGAACCGCTGGCAACTTTTATGCAGATGGAGGCGTACGGCAGGTGGAATCCCGAGGGCTATCTCTCCTGGCTGAACCAAAACGAGTACACGACGCTGAGATATGGGGGAGATGTGCCCTTCTACGAGGTGGTGAGGGATGCAGTGAAGTACCGACGCTCCGGAATCACCCTTTACTGGAAGGGCGCCTTCATGCTCCGCTCCCTCCGCTTCATCGTCGGAAACGAGACCTTCAACAGGGCCCTTCACGATGTCCTTGGGGAGTGCCACGGCTCCCACTGCAACTACACGGCGTTCATCAGAACGGTTGAGAACGTTTCCGGTGAAGACCTCGGCTGGTTCTTCGACGAGTGGTTCAACTCCACGCTGTTCCCGGACTACAACATCACCCACCTGGGCCTCTCTTCGACGGGCAACGGCTACAGCATGACCTTTACCATCGCCGACGCCAGCAACTTCACGATGCCCGTCCCGGTGCGGATTTACCTCGACGACGGGAGCTATGTTGACAGGACGGTCTGGGTTAACGGAACGGCAACGGTGGACCTTGAGCTCCCCTCCAGGCCGATGAGGATAGTTATCGACCCCGATGAGGTAATGGCCAACATAAACAGGGAGTTCGAGGTCAATGGGGTTGAGGTGAAGGTGAATTGATGAGATAAAAAGAAAGGTCTACTCTCTATTCCTTTTATTTCTAATCTTTTTCAGCTTGAAGTACACATCCTTTGAAATCTCGATTTCTTCTATGGTTCTCTTCCGGATTCTATCATGCTCTGACCTATCATAAAAATCCCACACCTCAGTTCCGCTTGGCTTTTTGTTTTCAATCATGAGCAGGTTTTTAATCACCCAGTTCTGAGATACCGGAGCCAGTACCTCTGGATATTTTCTTTCTGGAGTCAATGGAACGGAAGCAACGCTGAGATCAAGATGTCTCATCTTGAAATATGTTTCATACAGTTTCTCTGGCTCAGCGATTTCATGAATCAGGCTTCTTACGAAGAGCACCGGTATGTCAAAGCGGGCTATTCCGAATCCTGCAGCTATCGGTTCCGTGAGCCGGGGGCCGTTTCCAAACACTTCCAGTCTCGTCCAGCTTTCCCGGAAATAGTAGTAGATCTTCCTGAGAAGCTCCCTTTCTTTTTCCTGTATGTCTTTTCCATTCATCTCCCATATCCAGAACTCCTCCTTTTTCTCGAATTTGTTTTCTATTGGGAAATACCTCTGGAAAACTCCCCCAATGACGAAGCCTCCATTCAGATATGGATTGGCCTTTAGTCCCGGCCGGTTTCTGTGTTCTTCCGGAACGTAGTACTCGATATCGAAGAAAATCACGTGTGTAACTCCATGTTTAAACCTCATTTCCACCCCTCCTCCAGTTATAAATCCCTCCGCGGAGAACGAACTTCGATGCGTCAAATCTCAGCCCATCAAATGCTTCATTCAGTTCAACTTCCAGCAAGGAAGGCCGGTGATTGTTGGCCTGGGTGTTCTCGTCATAGAACCTTCCATAGGGATCCATCATTAAATATGAACCGGTCATCAGCTCGTTGTCCTCTGCTACTGGTTTCAGGTCGCTGTGACGTTCAACAAATGATTGGAATTCTTTTTCTGTAATCGCCAGCTCTATGCTTTCTTCGTTTATTCCCTGCACTATTTTTAGCTGAAAAACTTTCCATCTGTCTGGTGACAGTTCCCTGATGATGTCATGCATGTCCTCCTGCCAGTTTAATTTGGTAACTACTGTGTTTATCTTGACTCCAATGTGGGGATGAAGCTTCCTTATTATTTTGACTGCTTCTTGAACCCTTTTGACGTGATCACCATAACCCCTGCCGAGTGCAACTTCGACTTCTTCCTTTCCGCTGTCAAGGCTGATGCCAATCCAGTCAAGGTATCTTCCATATTCTTTCAGGAATTCCTTTCCGAGGTCTTCCACGAGATAGTAGCCGTTGGTGACTATCGACGTTGCCATGCCAAGCTCCTTGGCGTATTTTATCAGCTCCCCGAGGTTTTCACAGAGTAGTGGCTCACCTCCGGTGAAGTTTATCTTTTCAATTCCGCTCTCCCTGAGCTTGCTTATTGGGATCTTTGACTTTTCGATGTCTCTGCAGAGCTCTGGCGCTCCTCTGAACTTTGCGAAGCAGAACCTGCAACGATAGTTGCACCTTTCGAGCATATGCCAGTTGACAGCCAGTGGAGTCGTTTCAAAAATTGAAAGGGGTGAGGTGTTCATTTCTTCCCACCCTTTGAGTTCCTTGCGGCTGCGCTCATTGCCCTGGCCTTGAAACCCTCGTCGGCCTTAACGGCTCTCCCGCTGTCCACTGCGCTCTGTATCCTCCTCGCGGCCTCCCAGGTCATGGGTTTGGAACCCTTCTTTCCCATCTGGCTCACCCCTAAGAGCTGTCAATAGTTATTCCGCGATTTACTTTATAAGGAAGTATTCTCGAAAAGAAACGTTTTTTTGTGAATATTCGCCAAACTTATGGGGTATATATGGTGAGACCTAAAGATACTGAGAAATTCACAAAGATTGCATACAAAATAATTGACTTTGCACACGATGGTAATGAGCTTACGGTGTATAGTCTCTCGAAAAAGCTTGAAGAGCGACCGGAGACTGTCAGAAGGATTTTAGATGAACTTGTACGTTTAAAAGTCCTGTCCAAGCCTTCTCTGGAGGAAAATCTTCAAAAAGGCCGTAGGAGAGTTAAACTCTACAAGCTCATATGGGATCCCGAAAAAGCCAAAGAGATTGTCCAGTGCTGGAAGAAGTTTCACTCTCTACGTAGAGAACTCAATGCTTTGAAACACCTAGCTGATTCCAAAGAGCAGAAGTTTGAGTTTTCAGAATTGTCGTACAAGTTCTGCCCCTATATTGTCCTACTTGGGATTGACTTGATTGAGGGGGTTAGGGGATTCCTGGGAAAGTTTGATTGGAAGACTTTTCTCGATCGTGCTATTCCTCTATATGGGGCAGTGTTCTCATTGAGGCATGACCAAGAGCTTAGAATATTAAACGAGGATTATGTTGGTGGGGAGTTTTTTGTTGTTTCAGGCAAGAATTCCTGTAGGTTCTTTGAAGAGGCACGCTGGGTTGAGTACGTGGCTCGCAGAAAGGCTAAGATGGAAATTGAAAACAGACTTTTGGAGATGTTCCACGGAGAAAATGAGTTCCAGTGTCTAAGTATTCACTACGGTGATGGAACGGGTGCACTTTCAAACTACCTCTTGGGTGTTAGATATTTTATCGAGGGTTCGCGGCTTATTGTTTTTGATTTTTCACCAAATCCCTTTTTGACAAAAACTGACGATGAAAACGTGGCTAAGGCCTTCAAGAAGTTGATAGAGTATCTTCAGGAAAAACACGACAAAGTACGGTTTATTCAGGTTAGGGCCATCTCTGGTGCAATGGGAGAATTTTTGGAGTCCCTTGGGTTTGAAGAAAGAGAAAAGCTGTATCTGTATATAAAAACCGAAAAGCTGTCCAGTGGCTCAAGGTTTGTCGTTGAACTATCTAGGAATCCTCCATCTGCAAGTGAGATGGAATGGGTAGTGAGAATTTTTGAAAAGAAAGTAAGATCTGGGGTTAGTCCCTGAACCCCCACTCCTCCTCGAACTCCTTTTCTTCCTCGATTTCTTCTCCCTTCAGCTCGACCCTGAAGGTTTCCTCTGCCTTCACGTCCGGCCTCAGCCTTATGTCCAGAATGCCGCGGATCATGAACTCGCCGTGGCCGAGGAGTACTGTCCCCCCACCGAGAGCCTTTGCCACCATCCTCGGCGTCACCGTCCCGTAGGTTCCCACCATGATGACCTTCTCCTCCGGGAGCATCCTTTCCCGGAACTCGAAGCTCCTGCCCTTCCCGATGACCTTCTTGTACTCAAAGTCCTCAGCGGTGAGGGCTACCTTAACGCTCTTCCCTTTCGTGAGGGCGGAGTAAACATTCCCCGGATAAATTTTCCGTCCCCTCTGAAGTTTATTTGGACGGAATCGCTCTCGGTGGCAACGGTTACCGTGCCGCTACCTCTGACTTCACCCTCATCGGTGAAAAATAGCACCAGGACGTTTTTGTAAAGCCCGTCGGTTATTCTCACGGCGGGAGCCTTTACGAAGCCTGTGCCGTCGGGGGAAACGGCCACTTTGAACGGTGAGCCCATGAAAGGGACCCGTGAGGCTCTCTTCCTTTCCCCGGGAAGGAACTTCCTCTCCACTTGGTATCTCCTGTTCCTTCCGCTCCTGACCCAGTATCCCCTTATCTCGAGCGTCCCCCTCTCGAGTTCGAGCTCCTCCGGAAAGGTTACCTCCGATTCGGAAAAGTTCGCAAGGTTCGCGAAGTTTTCGGCACGCCGGTATTCTCTCCTCTTCTTCATGAGAGCCCTAATTCCGCTTAGTGTTATCAGGAGAAAGAAAGCGAAGACCCCTATGGTGAAGATTCTGTTTTCATCCACGTTGAATATTATGAAAGCCAAGAGTGCCAGAAGGAACAGTTCAAAAATGAGCATAAATATCAGCCCAACTGTGCTCTCCCTCTCCTTGAGAACGGAGAACCTCATGAGTTTCACCGTTTGTGTTTTGGAGTCTGGACCTTATTACCTTTCCCCACGAGGGGTTTATAACCCATCCAACGAACTATTCTTGGTGTTCGAAATGATTCGTCTTCCCTTCCGTGACGGCTTTTACGAGGTAAAACCGAGCAAGATAATCTGCCTCGGCAGGAACTACGCCGAGCACGCAAAGGAACTTGGCCATGAGGTTCCGAAGGAGCCCGTTATCTTCCTCAAGCCACCGAGTTCGCTCATAGGACCTAAGCAGGCGATAATCCTGCCGAGGAAAAGCAAGCACGTTGACCACGAGGTCGAGCTGGCCGTGATAATCGGAAAGCGAGGCAAGAGAATTCCAAGGGAAAGGGCTATGGACTACGTCTTGGGCTATACAATTCTGATGGACATAACGGCCAGGGATCTGCAGTGGGAAGCAAAGCGAAGGGGCCTTCCCTGGACGGTCTCGAAGGGCTTCGACACCTTCGCTCCGGTTGGTCCGAGAGTGGTTGACAAACGCGAGCTGGACGTGAGCGATCTGGAGCTGGGCCTGAAGGTCAACGGTGAGCTCAGACAGCTTGCAAGAACAAGCGAAATGATATTCAAAATCCCGGAGATAATCGAGTACGTCTCGGGAATAATGACCCTTGAGCCGGGGGACATAATAGCGACCGGAACTCCAGCTGGAGTCGGCCCGCTGAGGCACGGAGATAAGGTGGAGGCCTGGATAGAGGGCATAGGAAAGCTTGAGGAGGACGTCTTGGCCGAGGATTCGATACTCTGCTGAGAAACTTTTTTAAGTTTTTAGCATTTAACTATCTTTGGTGGTGCTATGGAACGGGCGCGTTCAGTGGTTGTCTTCCTGCTGGTTCTCTCCGTTGTAACGGCCGGCTGTCTCTACAACAACTTCGTTTATGCAAGGGAAAAAGGCGTTCCAGCCGGGGAGAGCAGGGAGTGGTTCTTCAAGGGTCCGGCGAACCTGACCGTGAAGATTACCTCAAACGTTCCCCTTGAGGTGAAGGTGGTATCCTCTGACGGCGCTGTGCTGAGGGACTTCGGAACCGTCAGGGAAGTGAACGCTGTTGTTGAGCTTCCAGGGGGTACTTGGAAAGTTGTGGTGAGGAACCCCGGCAACGAGACTGCGGTCATTGACGTGACCTTGAGGGCATGAGCCTTCGTTTTTTCCCGGGCTTTTCCTAAATCACTTCAGCCTTTTCAAGTTTCAACTAACCATGGTTCGGCGGATTAAACGGCACATTAAACACCCTTCGAGCCCTTAATGTCGTAATGTGCGTTGGTGTTCACCTGTTCATCTCACTGATGAATTTTTATTCATGCTGACGCTAAAAACGGCATAAAAGTCTTTTTTAACCCGTTTCTGGTTTTAACTTCGCTTTCTTGACCTTTACGGGTCTGAAAAACTTTATATTTTGGAAAGGGGCGATATCTAAGGGTTGCACGTCCTATAGGCATGTGGACATAAATGCTCATGACTGTACAGGAGGTTGGGAGATGGCTGATGCCAACTGGAAACTGAGGTCATCTGGATGGAAGCGTGGCAATTCTGACGAGACCTACCGCGAAGTGACGCCCGCCGCTATAATACTGGGTGTTGTCTGGGGCGCCTTCATGGCGGCCAGCTTCACCTACGCGGGGATGATAATGGGCTTCACCTCCGGCGGTTCGGCCATAGCTGCCATCGTCGGCTGGGGAGTCCTCAGCGGAATCCTCAAGAAGGGAACCGTCGTCGAGAACAACATCGTCCAGACCATAGCCTCTGCCGTCAACATCTCCGTCTCTGGAGTCATCTTCACCATACCAGCGCTCTACATCATGGGCCTGCACCAGGAGATAAACACGACCTACTTCTTCCTCGCCACCGCGGCCGGAGCAATACTCGGAATCACCTTCATCATCCCGCTGAGGAAGCAGATGATCGAGATCGACAGGCTTCGCTTCCCGACCGGAACAGCCGTTGCCACCGTCCTCAAGACCCCGGGAAGTGGAATCGAGAAGGCCAGGCTGCTCTTCCTCGGCATGGCCGTCAGCACGGCCGTCTATCTGGTCCAGCAGTTCCCGGTGCTCGGCCTTCCGGAGATTATTCCCGAGTACGTCGACCTTAGAGCCATACTCCACCTCCCCGAGTGGGTCAGCCTCGCCATGGCCCTCTCGCTGATGGTCTTTGGAATGGGCCTCATCACCGGAAGGAACGGCCTCATAGTCCTCGCCGGCGGAATACTCTCCTACTACATCATCACCCCCATAGTCAAGGCCCTCGGCTGGCTCCCGAGCGACGTCACCGGTGGAGCGATTAGCGGCTTCGTCTACGCCAACATGACCAGGCCGCTCGGTATCGGAATGCTCCTCGGCGGCTCGATAGCGGGCCTCATACTCTCGATGCCCGTCATCATAGTTGCCCTCAGGAGCATAGCCAACGCGAGCAAGCTCGGAACCGGCAGGAACGAGGAGCTTCCCATAAAATACCTCTACGCCGGAATAACCCTCGCCTTCCTGCTGCTCCTCGTCACCACCTACCAGCTCGGTAACCTGGGCATCGGCAGGAGCCTGCTCACCGCCCTCGTCGGCGTCGCCTGGATATTCGTCGCTTCACTGCTCGTGGCCATGTCCACAGGAATGACCGACTGGAGCCCTGTCTCCGGCCTCTCGCTCGTGTCGGTCATGATACTCCTTTACCTCACCGGCAAGCAGGTTCCGCTCACCATACTCCTCGGAGCCACCGTCGGTGTAGCCATCTCCGGCGCCGCCGACATGATGCAGGACCTCAAGACCGGTCACCTCGTTGGGGGTATTCCCTCCAGGCAGCAGAAGGTCGAGCTCCTCACAGCCTGGATAGGGCCGATAATAGCCCTCACCGTCGTCGGACTCATCTGGAAGGCCTACGGAATAGGAAACGAGGCCGTTCCGGCGCCGCAGGCCATGGCCCTCAAGTCCATGGTCGAGGCCATCCTCGGGGGCAACGTTCCAGTGGACAAGTTCATCGCCGGAGGAATACTCGGCTTCGCCCTCTCCATGAGCGGAATACCGGGACTCGGCGTCCTCGTTGGCCTGTCGATGTACCTGCCGATGCTCTACATCCTGCCCTACGGACTCGGCTGTATCGTCCACGAGATCGCCAAGAGGAGGAAGGGCAACGAGTTCATAACCGAGAAGGTGCTCCCGGTCGCGGCCGGACTGATGGTCGGAGAGGCGGCAATGACGCTCCTCTTCGCGGTCCTCACAGTGCTTGGAGTGCTCCACCCGTGAGGTGATGGAGATGAAGAAGCTCTTTGGAAACGTCCTGCTCACGGTAGGCCTCGTCGCAGGTTCGATAACCGCCGCCAGGATACCGCCCATGTGGGGTGGTTTGGCAGTTTCCCTCGCGGTGATGGGTGTCGGAATATTCCTCAGGCGCCAGGGTGCGAAGGAGGAGCTCCACAGGGCGGCCCAGACCGGAACCGGCGGCGTCAGGGAGCTTGAAAGGCTCCTTTCAGATGCACTCGGAAGGCTTGAGGCGATAATGGACGCCTCCGGCGAAAGAGCCACGGCGGAACTTACGAAGATACTCGAAGAACTCGACGAGTTCGCCGAAAAGGCCCAGCCCCTCAGGATAGAGGGTCTCATGACCTACGGAACCATCATGAGCGTCTTCAGCAGGGGTGAGAGGGCCCTCAACAGGGCCTGGAGCGCCTTCGCTGACGGCTACGAAGAAGAGGGAAGGAAGTACCTCCGCTACGGCTACGACGATCTCAAGGAGACCCTCAGCGCGGTCAAGGCGCTGAAGGTCTGAGCCTAAAATTTTTTCTTTCCCTTTGATGTCCACTTGATCCCGCTATTCTATGACGTAGGTGTGAACCATGAGTCCACCGTGTCCTATGAGGCGGTGGTGCCTGATATCAAAGCCGTTCTCCTCTATGGCTTTCTCTATCGCCCTTTTTTCGGTGGTTATGAAGACACCGCGCTTTTCGAGAACCTTTGCCAGCCCTCCGAAGAAGTCCATGTAGAGCCTCGGAATGGCGCTCTTCCTTCCTATCTTCAGCCCGTAGGGAAGGTTGCTCACGGCGAAATCGACGCTTTCGACGTACTCGCTCAGTCTGGTTGCATCGCCGAGAAGGAATTCTATCCTCCCCAGCACTCCCGCGGAGAGGGCGTTCATTTTTGCTCCAACCAGGTGCTTCCTGAACTTCTCCAGGCCGATTATCCGTCCATCATAGCCCCTCAGGGCCAGCTCTATCGGAATCGTACCGCTTCCGCAGAATGGGTCGATGAATGGGCCGCCGCCGGGGTTTGCCAGCTCAATCAGCGCGTTGGCTATGCTGGCTTTGAGATGAGCCGGATGGTCGTAAACGCGCCACGGCCTCTTGTGAAGGGAGCTGTCTCCGGTTGTGTCTATTCCGAGGAAAAAGACCTCCCCTATAAGCTCTGCTCGAAATATGACTGCCGGGTGGTCGAGATTCACCTTGGGGGTTCCGAAGCGCTCGAGCCTCTCGAATATTGCCTTTCCGACGGTTTTTGATATGTCGAGGCTCGTTATCTTATGTTCACCCTTCCTGAAGGAGCGCACCGCAAAGGGTTCGCTCACCTTGACGTACCTTTCCACTGGAAGTTCTGAGACGAACTCCTCTATCCTCCTGAGGGCAAGCTCGGGTTCCTCTTCGCCTATTCCCTCAAAGCGCTCGCTCGCTATCTCGACTATTACTCTGTGAAGGAGCCTTGAGCGCTCGTTAAGATAGGTTGAAACGCTAAGCTCCCTCTTCCTTCCCTTCTCGTCGGTGTAGAAGGCCTCGCCGACTTCAGCGAGAATTCTACCCTCAACGCCGAGCGGCTTCTCCTCCACCCGAAACGGAGCTCCTAACTCCGAGAGCAGGTTCTCGACCTCGGCCTTCGCGAGGTCTTCAATTCCCTGTGAGGTCGTCAGCAAAAGCCTCATACCCATCACTCCATTATCGCTATTACTCCCTTCCACTTCTTCCCGAAGCACTCGCTCGCTAAAACGTGTTTGCCGGTGAGCCTTTCGAGGAGCTTTGTTCCGCCGTCGCACTTCTTGAAGCCGGTCGCTATCCCAACGGTAAAGCCCTCTATCTCCCTTATCCCCACGCGCTTCCGGTTGTCGAGCTTTTTTCTGAGTTCGTCGCCGTACTTCCACAGGATCCTCCTCGGATCGAGGAGGAGGTCCCTCTCTATTCCATCGAGAACCTCCTCAAAGTCCCATGTAAAGTCTTCCTCTCTCTTCCCCTCTTTCCCAAATAGGGTGAAGCGACCAGTCTGCCACTCCCTCAGGAACCATCTTGCCGTCTCCTCGATGTCAACCTCTCCGCCGGCCTTTATCAGGCCCCTTCTCTCTCCTATCTTCCTTAGGACTTCCTCCTCGCTTTTGAACTCCTCTATTCCGAACTTCTCGGTTATCGCTTCCTTCCTCGTTTCCAGGATTCTCCCAATGAGCTTGAGGGCCGGCTTTACGGGATCTTCTATCTTGTCGGCCGGAAAACCGCCCTTGATGACGAGCTCGTAGAAGTCGTCTATCGGAACGACGCCTGGGCTGTCAAGAAGCCATATCTTCTTGCTGAGCCTTATCAGTTGCTTTCCCTTTGTGTAGCCTGGTATTGGTGCGGTCCCTACCGCTCTTTTCCCCTTCAGCGTGTTGATTATCGTGCTCTTCCCAACGTTGGGATAGCCTATGAGGGCGACCTTAACCTTCTCCCTCTCGTTAAGCAGGGGTTTTGCGAGCTTTCTTATTTCCCTCCTCAAGATTCCAGTTCCCATCCTCTCACGGGCGCTTATGAAAACGACCGGAAGGTCGCTCTTCCTCTTGTACTCCTCAGCCCACTCTTTCGGCACTAAATCCGCCTTGTTCATAACTATGAGGAGCGGTTTGCCCTCTTCCTGGGCGAGTCTCTCCAGTTTTCTGTTCCTCGTCCCTATCGGGTCGCGGGCGTCAACTACCTCAATTATCATATCGGCCTCATCTATTACCTCTCTCACCACTCTCCACGCTTTTCTCTGCTTCATCTCTCACCACCGTTATCTCAAAGATTACTGTACCGCCGTCGGTGTATGGCGGTCCAGGGTCAAGGCACTGGACGTAGGCTTTCTCACCCCTGCCAAGCCCTAGTTCACTGGGCTTAATACCCTTTCGCAGTGCGAGTATGTACGGCAGTAGTGATGCGAAGGCGTGGGTGCATATGGCATCGGTTTCGTCCAGATTTACCCTTGCCCCCTCGATCACTATTCTGTTCCCTGGGCTAAAAACGGGACATTTCCCCCGGATTTTTATTACTCTAATCTCTAACCGCTCCATACATCTCACCGAAACCTAAATAAAGATTGAAGTTCAAAAAACTATTCGACATGAGAAGCTGGTTATGATAACGATTGATGGTGGTGCTCAACGTGTCCGAGGATATTGAGGCGAAAATCCGCCGCCTTAGAGAGCTGGGTAAAGCCAGCGTAGAGCCTGAAGTTCCTAAAACTGCCAAACCCCCTGTCAGGAAACCCCCTAAAAAGCCCCGTCCCGTAGGCAGTATCCGGGAGAGAGAAAGAAGAAAACGCATTCTCATTGGTGCATCAATAGTCATACTCGTGATTTTGATAATTTCTATAGGGGCTTACATTTACATGGAAAACCGGGCCGCAGAGGAGCTCACCCAGGCTAAGAACAAAAAACTCGCAGAAGTCAACTCTTATTTTAAGCCCGGGAGCGAGCTCATGAACACAACGTTTGGAAAAAATGCCCGTGATGAGCTGATCAGAAAGATAAACGCTGCCCAAACGGTTGAGGAGGTTCAGTCGATAGATGTCAAAGCTGCCTATCAGGAGGCATGGAACCAGTACCAGGCATATCTTGAGGAGCAGAAGCGTCTTGAGATGGAGCGGCAGCTCAATCAGACCAAGAAGGAGAAGATAAGTCAGATCGAGGCTCAGTTTAGCCAGCTTCTCGCAATGCCGCTGCCGGACGATCTCAAGAAGAAGGTTATTGACTCCCTGAACAGCCTTGAAGAGCAGGTCATGAGCGCCACCACCGAGCAGCAGGTCAACGCAGTAAACGCCGACCCGTATCTCCTGGAACTCTGGAGGGAGTACTACTACTACGTCATTGACACGATCCCGACCCAGAACGTCATCCTTGAGAGGGACAACGTCAAAAAGATAGTCACCAAGGCCGAGGCCAAATCCGCTCTAGGAGGCATACTCGACTACAGGGAGCTCATCCAGTACAAGGTTTATAAGGTCGAGTTCGTTGACATCGCCCTCGTCCTCTCAAGGGACAAGATAAATGGTGCCTTCCTCGCTCCGGGAGACAAGATTATGATATTCGCGAAGAACGCGACCAACGCGCCTTTCAAGGAGATAGTCAACGAGGGCTACGTTGAGCTGGTTCTCCTGCCGACCCAGGCCGGAACCATATCCGTCAACGAGGCGCAGAGCCAGACGAGTTCATCGAGCACCACTTCATCAACCCAGTACACCGAGCAGCACAACACCCAGTACACGCCGGGAGATACTTCCATAACCAACGGACAGGCCATCAGCGACATATACACCAACTCCCAGACGGCCAGCCAGAGTGCCTCCGCCAGCTACAGCTACACGGTTGACCTCACGGAGATCCTCAAGGCCATCGCGGCGGGCAAGATACAGGCCAGCGAGGACGTCAAGGAGCAGCTCAGGGCATACGGCTGGGAGATAGTTGACCTTGAGAAGGAATCGGGCATGCTCGTGCTCGATCCGAACACCCAGTTCCTGATAATAGTGAAGGTGCCCTCGATATTCGTGCCGGACATACTCTCCAACCAGCAGTACCTTTACATCGCTAAGGTCGCTACCTGAGGTGATCATAATGAAGCGCCTCGCAGCATCTCTCTTTATTCTTTTGTTAGCTTCATCTCTAGTTAGTGCGGCTACCTACACCCTCCCTGGTGACACTTACAACAACATCGGAGTCATGGGGGAGGTGATGATAAACCTAAACGTGACTATTGTAAACACCGCTCCGTTCCCCAAGTTCATCGTCGTTAACCCGCGCTATGACTTCACCGTTTACAGGCTGGATAACAGTGAGAGCGTTCAGGCCTTTCTTCTGGGGGATACCGTTGTCCATAACATCTCGAACGTCCAGAGAACAACCCTCAACTACTACACCGGCTTCTGGATAATGCCCTATGAAACCGTTGTCGTCAACTTTAGGATAACGTCCCACTACTCATACATCATACCCACCATCGACTACCAGACGGTGTGCGGTGACTCAGCCAAAATAACATCCGTTGAGTACAATGGAAGCAGTGTCAGTGGAGTCGTCCAGGACCTCGATGATATAGGCGTTTTAAGCTGTGGAGTGGTGTATCCCCAGCTTATAAACACCCCGAAAGTTATCTACATGCGGAGCATGTTCCCGATTATTGATGGTCACATAAAAATCCTCGGGTATGAGGGGGACGTTACCTTCCGCCTCACCAACGTTCCAAACGAGGCTGGGATATTCAACACCTTCTTTGCAGCTGCGATACCGGTCATATTTAATGGGGCTAACATGACCGACTTCACCCCGAACTATACGATGACCTACAGGGACTATATGGAGGAGTTCATCTGGAAGTACAAGGGTCTCAACCCACCCCAGAAGACCCAGCCACAGCCTCTTCCCTCAATGCCCGGAATGTTCCAGCTCTCGAACAGCCTTATAAGCGGTGTATCGGTTGGAATCCCCGAGATTAAACCGCCAGAGTATGCGGGCTTTGACTTCCCCATCTGGATAATATTCATGGGCAAGGGTGTGGATATAACCTACCACGTTAGCTGGAAGACTGAGGGGCGGTGAGCGTTGGTGCTGGGCGAGAAGAAAAAGAAGAAGGAAACGGTATCGTGGATTGATGAGATCCTGAGCGGAGAGGATGACCTCCTTGAGAACGTACTCAAAAAAGACAAGAAGATGGAGGATGAGGAGGAGCAGCTCCCCTTTGTGAAGGAAGAGGGGGGCATTGATCTTGAGGAGATACTCAGTCGTCCCTCTCCGGAGGAAGCTATAACCAGCAGACCTACTGGGGCAGACATCTTGGGGGAGATTTTGGTAAAAGAGGAAAAAGCCCCTACCGAAGGTTCCAAGCCCGCTCCGAAGCCAAGGCCACCTTCAACCCTCCAGGATATACTGGGTTCTTCGATCCGCTCGGAGGAGGCCACCTACGCCGGGAAGGCCGAGGTTCTAGATGCCTACGGAAACGTCCGTATACTCCGTGTAAAGGGCGAGCCTGTTCCAATATATGAGATACGCCTTCCCAAGCTGAGCCGTGAGGAGGAAGAGCTGTTCAAAAGGATAAAGGATCGGGCAATTACTGAACTTCAAATTGACCCCACTGCCTTCCCCGACGTGGAGGAGCGCCGGCGTGTCTTCATGAACGCCGTCAGGCGGATGATTAAGGACGAGGCTCCCCATTTCTCCGAGGGCAGGATTGAGGTTCTCACGGAGATGATAGTCCAGTCCATGATAGGCTACGGCAAGCTCGATCCCTTGGTTAGGGACGACAACCTTGAGGAGATAATGGTTATCGGAACGAACAGGCCTGTTTACGTCTGGCATAGGCGCTTTAACATGTGTAAGACAAACATAACCTTCCAAGAGGAGAAGGAGATACTCAACATAATAGAACGCATTGCAAGGGAGGTGGGCAGGAGGATAGACCAGCAGAGCCCGCTCCTCGATGCACGCCTTCCTGACGGAAGCCGTGTCAACGCCACGATACCCCCCATAAGTCTCGACGGCCCAACCATAACCATCCGTAAGTTCAAAAAAGATCCGCTCACGATAATTGACCTCATAAAATACGGAACCATGAATACAGAGATAGCTGCCCTCCTCTGGATATTCGTTGACGGTCTCGGAGTTAAACCCGCCAACGTTCTCGTGGCTGGAGGTACAGGTTCCGGAAAGACGACCACCCTGAACTCCCTGGCGATGTTCATACCTCCAAGTGAGCGTGTTATTACGATAGAGGACACCGCCGAGCTTCAGCTCCCGGTCGAACACTGGATCAGGCTTGAGACAAGGCCCCCCAACGTTGAGGGCAGGGGAGAAATCACGATGGATGACCTCGTGAAGAACACCCTTCGTATGCGTCCCGACAGAATCATAGTCGGTGAGGTTCGTGGCCCCGAAGCCAGAACGATGTTCACCGCCATGAACACGGGGCACGATGGATGTATGGGAACCATCCACTCCAACAGTGCGAGGGAGACTATAGTCCGCCTTGAGAGTCCCCCAATGAATGTTCCAAGGATAATGATACCGGCTCTTGATATTATTATAATGCAGGTAAGGTTCCACAGCAGAAAGAAGGGCACCATAAGGCGCATTACTGAGATTGCAGAGGTATCGGGTATAGAAGGGGAAAGCGTCCAGCTGAACAAGCTATACAAGTACGATCCCGCGAAGGACGAGCTCATCCCCACTGGAGTCCCGAGTAAGACTCTTAACACCCTTGCCCACCATACCGGGATGAGTGTATCGGAGCTTGAGTTCGAAAAGGAGAAGCGTAAGATAATCCTCGACTGGATGATAGAACGGGGTATACGAAGCATTGAGAAGGTTGGGTACTACATAAGGCAGTTTTACATAGATGAGGAGGCACTGTTCAGGAGAATCCAGGCAGAGAGTGGCGTAGAGACTAGCAGGCAGGTTAGGAACCTGGTTTAGGGTGGTAATCGTGGGCGTTGTTAAAGCCATTACTGACTTTTTGGAGCGCCTAGGTGGGAAAACTGTTGAGGTAGCCGAGAAGCCCATAAGGAGAATCCCCCAGGGTAAGAGTGTTCAGGAGAGGCTTAGGGCCCTTAAAGAGCTCCAGAAAGAGGTTGAAAAAGAAAAAACCATGGAAAAGAAGGAAAAGGAACTGGAAGAACTGCTTGAATGGAGAAAAAAGGAAATACAAAAGCCCTTCTCCGAGAGACTTGCCGAGACTGTGCTTCGCTACTTTAAAGGCCCAGTGGAAACACTCACAAACTCGCTGAGAGGGCTTGATCAGGATCTTTACAGGGCAAGTATATTAATGCCCCAAGAAAAGTATGTTGCCCTGATGCTTGCAGTTGCAATTTTTGCGGGCATTTTTGGGTTTCTCTTTGCATATCTCCTGTACGTCCCTGTTGATATGTCTGCTCTGGTGGGGTTCCTGGGTTTTGTGGGTGGCTTTATGTACATGAGGTACTACCCAAGGATGGTCTGGAAGCGCAGGATCGTTGAGGTGGAAAGGGCCATGCCCTATGCCCTGAGGCACATAGCGTCCCTCCTGAGTGCGGGTGTTGGTATTTCAGAGGCCCTTCTCTCCGTTGCCCGTGCTGATTACGGTGTCATCTCTGAGGAGTTTGAGCTAATATTGAGGGACATGAGGACAGGTTCGTCCTTTGAGGATGCCCTTACAAAGTTTGATGAGAAGATGGGTTCGGAAAACGTCAGCCGTGTCGTCAAGCAGATACTCAGGGCAATAAAGTTCGGTGGAAACCTCTCCGAGATCCTCTATAAGCTGGCGGAAGACTTTGCCTTTGAATACAGAATGAAACTGGTGGAGTATGTCCAGAAAGTCAATGGTATAGCTTTCATATACATGTTTATGACCATAGTCCTACCCACGATGTTTGTGGTTGGAATATTGGCAGGGTCTGTGATGGCACAGCAGCTAATACTGCCCCCGGAGACTCTGGCGGTTATACTTCTCTTCGCTTTCCCTGCCCTGTCGTTTATAATCGTTAGCATGATCAAGAAGGGAGAGCCGAGGTGACAGTGATGGCCGGTGGATTGTCTTCAGCGTTGATAAAAATCGTCGAGAGAATAGTTCCCAAGCGCTGGATGAGGCGTTATGAGGTTTTCATATACTCTTCCGGTATAAACTTCCTCGCTGCAGAGTACCTTATAGTGTCCCTGCTGATTGGGATAATAGGAGGTCTTGTTATTGAGCTATTCCTTCATCCAGTGTATGCCGTTGCAACGTTCATAGCACTTTTTGCGGCAATAGCCTTTGGTTATCCATACTGGAAAATCAGCAAGCGCATAGAGGATATGGAGAAAATGTTGCCTGATGCATTCTTTTATTTGGCCAGTTCTCTTAGGGCGGGGATCTCTTTCTCGGAGGCGCTGGAGGAGCTAACGACGACTAAATTTGGTGCACTTACGGAAGAGTTCAGGAGGACTGTCGCCGAAATAAAGAAAGGTCGTCCAACATCTGAGGCACTTCGTGCCTTTGCGATAAGGAATATGAGATCTCCCGTCATTTATCGTTCCATGATGATAATTATTGAGGCCCTTGAGAGGGGCGCACCTATGAGCGATGTCTTGGTCTATGTCGGAAACGACGTGAGAGAAATACTCAGGATAAAGCAGGAGAGAAAAGCCTCGACCGGCATGCAGGTTATGTTCTTCATAATAACCAGTGGATTTATCGGCCCCCTGATATTGGGAATAGTCGCTCAGGTCATGTTCGCGATGAGTACTGGGAACGTGACTTTTCCGGTTGGTACTATACGGACGATACTTTTGGCTTTTGTTGCTCTCCAGGCCATAGTTTCAGGTTTGGGGATTGGTGTCATAAGAGAAGGGAAATACTCAGCAGGCATCAAATATAGCCTGCTGCTAATGGTGATGGGTATTGTGGTCTTCCAGGGGACTTCAGGCCTCAATATTGGAATCTGAGGCCTCTTCTTTAGCTTTCTGGACGTCCACTATTTCTACCTCGAAGATGAGGGTCTTCCCTGCGAGCGGGTGGTTGAAGTCGAGGGTGACGCTCTCCTCGCCGACCTTGGCTATCTTGGCTATCCCCGAGTCTGTCATGACGTACATCCCTTCAACCGGCTCCAGGCCCGCGCTGGTAAACTCGGAGATTGGAACATCTATAACCAGCTCTGGGTTCGGCATGCCGTAAGCCTTCTCTGGAGGTATCGTAACCGTTTTCTTCTCCCCAATCTCCATGCCGATAAGGGCCTCGTCAAGGCCGGGAATTATCTCGCCAACTCCGACGTTGACGCCGAGGGGGCCGTATTCCCTCTCCTCCACGTATATCTCGTTTTCCCTGGCGATGTCCTCGTAACTGGTATCAAAAACTTCACCGTTCTCAAATCTGCCCACGTAGTGGAACACCACAAAATCTCCAGCTTCAATCTTCATTTCCTTCAACTCCAAAATTCTCTTCATGGGGGGCTTGACCCGGCGCCTTATAACGGTTTTGGTTTTTCCACTTTGAACGATAAACACGGCAACTATATAAAGAACGTCACACCATTTAAAAGGGGGTGATATCATGGGGTACCTATCCGAAACCCTCAGGAGAGAATACAGCGACCTCACCGTTAGGGACGTGTATTCCACGAAGCTAGGGGACACCGATGTTGAGATAATTGAGGCCTCAAAGGACGGCAAGAGGTTCATAGCCATGTTCCAGAGCCGTAAAGTGAAGGAAAACCTGTTCAGGTGGTCGCTGATAATAACAAGCGCTAGGCACACCAGGACCCTCAAGGGCATGGATCCCATCGACGGGATAACCTTGGCCCTCAAGTCCAGCATAGATGCGATAATTGTAGGAATGGAAGAATGAAGAGGATGCCTACTCCTCGGGAAGGATGTAGTAAACGTAGTGCGGCCTGTTCGTTACCTCGTCTATGAACACAACCGTCCCGGTCTTGGGGGGCTTGAGGTAGTGAACTTCACCTTTTCTCGTGGTTATGGCCGCGAAGGCGTCGCCCGTTCTTACCCTGTTCCCCACGTTCGCTATCAGGGTCTTTGTGTATCCCTCCACGGGGAGCAGGAGCAGTTCGTCGCCCTTCTTCAGGTATATTCTCGTCCTTCCGTCAGGGAGCACCAGAACCGCATCCGCGAGCAGCTTTCCCTCAATTCTGTCAACGTAGAGGTAGAACCTGTCGTAAACTTCCTTCGCGAGGAACTTGGCACCCTCCGCCTCAACGAAGTCGGGAACGGTTTCACCCTTCTTCAGCCATACCTCAACGTTCCCGCTGATGATCACGCAGTCTTTTATCGCCTTTCCTCCCTCGATGCATTCCTCCGGAGGAGCTTCAACGTAAAGCTTCGGAACCCTCTCCACCGTCATCACCTGACCTTTACCTGGGGGTAAAAGCTTTTAAACCTGCCCTCTCTACACTTTTCGATAAAAATGTCCACCAGGGTAAAATTCTTGGCCCTCTCTGGACTGCTGTTTTCACTGATGACGCTCATGATTAATTACAGCGCAACTACATTGAGCGCATCTGAGGGCAGTTCTGCGCCCTGGACAGGCGTCCTTCTTATCGTTCTCGCGATAGTTGGTCTTTTCGTTATCATCGGCGTCCTTCTTGGGTGGAGGGATCCTTTCAGGCGGGATGAGGGCGGTAGCTTCGGTTTCCTGACTTACTTTGCCATTGTGCTCGGTGGCATCGTGGGAGGGGTTGTTTTCCGCATGATGAAAAAGCGCCCCCAGGGTTTTCCAGCCAACGATACTTCTGTGAACGGCTCGGTGAACGGTTCACTTCCCCTTCAGTCCACCACCCAGTCCCCCGTTTACTACAACAACACCCCGCTGGCACCCACGTTTAGGCATCCTCTGCCGTCCCAGTACCTTCTCTATGCCCTCCTTGTGGTTGCAATAGCGGTCTTTGCATACCTTGCCGTGATTCAGTATCGCGAATACCTGCAGAAAAAGGAGCGTAAGGAGATGAAGCTCCGGGCCGAGCTGTTCGATAAGAAGCTTGATGAGCTTGGACTTGAGATGTTCGAGAACCCAAGAGAGGCTATCGTAGGGATATACAAGAACGCCGTTCTCTGGCTCAACTACCTGGGGATTCCCTACGAGGAGAGCTGGACGCACTGGGAGCATGCCCGGCATGTGAAATACATGCACGACGCGTTCCTCGAACTCACCAGGCTCTTCGAAAAGGCAAAGTATGCCCCTGAGAAAATAACTTGGGATGACGCCGGGAGGGCCCTCGAAGTTTACCGCACGATGCGGAGGGGTGTGAATGAGGTTTAATTATGCCCTTGCGATAGCCGTGATTCCTCTGCTCATCGCTATAATCGCCGGGTCATACATGATTAGATGGCTCGCCGTCCTGATTCTGGGCGGTCTTTTGGCCTTTCTCCTCTTTGGTTTTGAGATACATGTCCCCCTGCCCAAGAAGGAGCGCCGGCTTAGGGTCGAGAGAAAAACAGACATTGAGAGGATGGTGACCCTCATAGAGCGCGCCAAGAAAGGAAAGGTCGCCCGCTCCCTTCTTGAGGAGAAGATAGTGGGAATATACGCCACGCTCTCTGACGATTATAACAAGGCTTTTCATTCCCTCACCTCCGAACCCAACGAGGCAATCAAAGCCCTCCGTTCGGAGGGGGATTTTCTCGATAACCTTGAAAAGGCTCTAGAAATCCTGGAGGAGGATATCTATGAAGATAGAGGAGGTAAGCTCCAAGGGTAATGCCGTCCTTGAGGAGGTCAAGAAAGCGATAGTAGGAAAGGACGAGGTGCTGAAGCTCATACTGACGACGATTTTGGCCGATGGGCACATACTCCTCGAAGACCTGCCCGGTTTAGCAAAGACGCTCATGGTGAAGAGCTTCGCCACCGCTCTGGGTGTTAGGTTCAAGCGCGTCCAGTTCACACCGGACTTACTCCCCAGCGATATCCTGGGTGTCAGCGTTTTCAACCAGAAGACCCTCGAGTTCGAGTTTAAGAAGGGCCCAATCTTCACGAACATACTCCTCGCCGACGAGATCAACCGTGCCCCGCCGAAGACCCAGTCCGCTTTACTTGAGGCCATGCAGGAGAGGCAGGTCACAGTTGAGGGGAGCACATACGAGCTGGAGAGGCCTTTCATAGTCATCGCCACCCAGAACCCGATAGAGCAGGAGGGCACCTATCCGCTCCCGGAGGCCCAGCTGGACAGGTTCCTCGTCAGGCTCCGTGTTGGCTATCCGAGTAGGCGTGAGGAAATCGAGATACTCCGGAGGAGGATGGCCAGGAAGAAGGAGGAGGTTGATATAACGCCCATCCTGACCCCCGAGGAGGTCGTTGAGATGCAGAGGACGATAGAGGACGTTTACGTCAGCGACGCGATCCTGGAGTACATAACCGATGTGGTCCTTGCGACGAGGGAGGACAAGAAGGAGATAGAGGTTGGAGCCTCGCCCAGGGGTAGCCTTGCCCTGCTCAAGCTCTCTAGGGCGTACGCCGCTCTGGAGGGCAGGGACTACGTCATTCCCGACGACGTAAAGGCCGTCGCCGTTCCAGCGCTGAGCCACAGGCTCATCCTCAAGAGGGAGCTGTGGTACACGAAGGTCAGCCAGGAGAGCATAATGGAGAAGCTCCTTGAGCGCGTTCCGGTTCCCAAGTTTGAGTGAGGTGAAAAGGTGCAGGCCCAACCCCCGCTCTACGGCACCGCTCACGTTGAGGAGAGGGAGGAGGCGCCCACAGATGAGATGCTCCCAACGGAGAAGGCAGAGGAGATTCTCATCGCTCTCTGGCTCATCGTTATGTTTGCCTTCCTTCTCCTGCGCTGGGAGATGGTGTATCTGACGCTGCCGATAATATGGCTCCTCTTTGTGGCGGTGTTCTTCTTCAAACCACGCCTCGACATTGAGATAGAACGCCTGATTCCCCACAACCGCTTCCTTGAAGGAACTGAAATTGAGATAGTCCTCAGGATTAAATCACACGAGAGGATACCCACCCTGAAGATCACCGAGGACATCCCCCCTGGCTTGGAGCTTGTGGATGGGCGGAGAGAGCACGTCCTCTCCCTCCGGCCGGGAGAGGAGAGGGAGATAAGGTACAGGGTTCGCGTTAAGCGCGGAATCCACGAGTTCAACTGGGTAAAGCTGAGCTATCGCGATCCGTTCGGCTTCTTCAGGGTCGACAGGAAGGTTGACGTCTACAGCGAGATAGTGGGCGTTCCGATAATCACTGACGTCCCAACGCCCTACTCCACCAGGGGGACTAAAATAACCGTCGGTCCGCTCCCCTCTCCGAGGGTCGGTGAGGGGGTTGAGTTCCACGCGATCAGGGAGTACCAGCCGGGAGACCCGCTCAAGATAATTAACTGGAAGGCCACCGCGAGGACAGGCAGGATAATGGCCAACGAGTACGAGAGCGAGCGCAAGGTCGATGTCGTCTTCATCGTCGATGCCTCCTACACCGGCAGTCTCGTCTTTGACCATCTGATTAGAGCAACCGCTTCCCTCATGCTAAACGCCCTCAACAACGGAACCAGCTTTGGCCTTCTCCTGGCCGAAGACGTTCCGCTCTGGATTCGCGTTGACTACGGCAAGAGGCACTTCTTCAAGTGCATAGACTTCCTGAGCACTGCAAAGCCGGACAAGAACAACATGATAGCCTACCAGGTCGAGCACCTGATAAAGGCACGCTTCCCCGCTAAAGCCCAGCTGTTATACTTCTCCCCCCTCCTCACAGAGGAGAGCAGGGAGGCGCTTAAAATAATGGCCCGGTACGGCTACAAAGTCGTGGTCATAAGTCCGAATCCCTACACGGCGGTTGAGCCGAAGGGCCGTGAGGAGGAGCTGGCGGTGAAGCTCCTTACCCTCCAGAGGAGGGCAATGCTGATGAAGATGTCTGCCTACGGCATCATTATCGACTGGGATGTCAGAAAGCCCCTTGAGGCCGCTATCGCGGAGGTGGTTGGGCTGTGAAGATTAAGAGAAGGCTCTACTCCCTCATACCCCTGATTCCCCTCTTCGTACTCCTTGGGACGCGTGACATCAGAACGCTCCTGCTGGTGCCGCTGGCCCTCATGGCCGTCCAGTGGTACTTCCTGGGCGTACTTTTCCTGCTGGTGACGGCGGTCTTTCTCCTCTACACGAGGACTGGCGGCCTCTACGGCCTCACTGTGATGGCGCTGGCGGTTCTTGCCCTTGAGATGGGATATCTTGACAGGGAGCGCGCTCCAAGGGACCACTACCTCATCCTGATCGCGGCGGTGGCAATGTCCTTCCCGACCTATTTGCTGATGTCAATGCTCTCCCCCGCGCTCCCAAGGTTTGAGGTAACTGCACTGGCCGCTCTACTCCTGGTGGTGCTGTACCTCTTTGCCCGGTTCATGGCCTCTTAGATGCTCCAGCTCCCCGTTTTTTTCAGAACCTCCCTGGCCCTCTCCAGTCCTTTTTTAACACAGTCTTCAACTCCTTTTCCCCTGGAGTACATCGCCAGAAAGCCGCCCGCGAATGCATCCCCGGCACCGGTGGGGTCAACGATTTCCTCGGGGCTTATCGGAAGTGCCGAAAACTCCCTGAACTCGCCATCGTAGACGAGAACCCCTCTCTCACCGCGCGTTATCACAACCAGCCCTGCACCCCATCCGTGTAGGATTTTGGCGGCCTCTTCCACGGTTTTGGCTTTTGTTATCGTCAACGCTTCCCTCTCGTTGGGGAATACGACCTCGACCCTCGATACTATCTCCCTCATAAGCCCGGTTTTCTTTTCGTAGTCCTCCATGTACGTTGGGTTGAAATCGAGGCTTACCGTCTTGCCTTCCAGCCTTTTCAGGGCCTTGAGCTGTTCCTCCGGCGGAATCGGGGCTATGTGGAACAGCCCCGCGTCCAGGTAATTCTCGGGGATTGGGGTCTCGCCCATTTTCTCAGCGATCCCCATGTCAACCGGGGCCTCAACGCTTCCGTCCTCGTGGTATATCATGTATATGTGGATTGTTTTACCGGGCAGGATTTGAACGCCCTTGATGTCGAGGATTGAGGCGAGCTTTTCGAGCCATTCCCTCGGAAAGTCCACCCCAACTTTGGTTATCAAACCAACCCTCGCGCCGGCCAGCGCCGCCGAAGTGGCAACCGCCGCGGCCGCACCACCGGGGTAGACTATCTCCTCCCTTTTCGGAAACCTAATGTAGTCTATTGAGACGTGGCCGAGCACCGCCAGGTCAAGCTTCATGATCATCACCAGCACTCGCTTTTTCAGGGACTTGTGCCCACCCCTTTAAGCGATTTCCGGTTAGAGTAATCGGCTTCTACCCACACGTTTAGATGAACGTCGAAAAGGTTAAAAGCGCCGAAGGGAAAGATTTTATCAAAGAAAATGGGGTGGTTTCCATGGAAAGCGTCTTCCAGAACGAGACCGTCAGGGAGATACTTACGAGATACCGCCGTATCTGGGCGATAGGCCACGCCCAGAGCGTCCTCGGCTGGGACAT
Source organism: Thermococcus thermotolerans (assembly GCF_024707485.1). NCBI lineage: Archaea > Methanobacteriati > Methanobacteriota > Thermococci > Thermococcales > Thermococcaceae > Thermococcus > Thermococcus thermotolerans. The sequence goes on along the minus strand of NZ_CP102602.1, from coordinate 1,580,809 downwards.
GGAGGTCAACATGCCGAGGGAGGGAATCCTTGAGCGCTCCGTTGCCCAGGGCGAGCTCTCCGTGCTTTCCCAGGAGTTCCTCCTCAAGCCGGAGTTCGTCGAGCTGGTGGAGAAGGCTAAATCCATAGAAGGCCTCAACGAGTACGAGAGGGGCGTTGTCAGGGTTCTCGACCGCTCGATAAGGATAAGCCGCTCGTTCCCGCCGGAGTTCCTGAGGGAGATGAGCGAGGTGACCAGCCAGGCCACCAAGGCCTGGGAGGAGGCCAAGAAAAAGGACGACTTCTCCAAGTTCGAGCCTTGGCTGGACAGGATTATAGATCTCGCAAAGCGCGCCGCCGAATATCTCGGCTACGAAGACGAGCCCTACGATGCTCTCCTTGACATGTTCGAGGAGGGCCTCACAACCAGGGAAGTTGAAAGGATGTTCGGCAGGCTTGAGAAGGAGCTCAAACCCCTCCTTGAGAGGATAATGGAGGAGGGTAAAGTCCCGCAGAGCCACCCGCTTGAGAAGGAGAAGTATGAGCGGGAGTGTATGGAGAAGGTTAACATCTGGATACTCCAGAAGTTTGGCTACCCGCTCGGCGTGCGTTCAAGGCTCGACGTATCAGCCCACCCCTTCACCACCGAGTTTGGTATCCGTGATGTCAGGATAACCACCAGGTATGAAGGCTACGACTTCAGGAGGACCATTCTCAGCACCGTCCATGAGTTCGGTCACGCACTCTACGAGCTCCAGCAGGACGAAAGGTTCATGTTCAGTCCGATTGCGGGTGGAGTAAGCCTCGGCATCCACGAGAGCCAGAGCAGGTTCTGGGAGAACATCGTCGGCCGCTCCAGGGAGTTTGCCGGCCTCATCCACCCCGTCCTGAGGGAGAATCTGCCCTTCATGGCGGACTACACTCCGGAGGACGTCTACCTCTACTTCAACATGGTCAGGCCTGACTTCATCAGGACTGAATCAGATGTCGTCACCTACAACTTCCACATACTCCTCCGCTTCAAGCTCGAAAGGATGATGCTCAACGAGGGCGTCAAGGCCAAAGACCTCCCGGAGCTCTGGAACGACGAGATGGAGAACCTCCTCGGCATAAGGCCGAAAACCTACGTAGAAGGAATCCTCCAGGACATCCACTGGGCCCACGGAACGGTCGGCTACTTCCCGACCTACAGCATCGGAACGCTCCTGGCGGCGCAGTTCTACTACCACATGAAGAAGGACCTCAACGTGGAAGAGCACATCGCCAATGCGGACTTCGAGCCGATAAAGGCCTGGCTCCGCGAGAAGGTTCACAGGTACGGCTCAATCTATCCGCCGAAGGAGCTGCTTAAGAAGTCCATCGGTGAGGAGCTGAACCCGGACTACTTCATAAGGTGGGTGAAGGAGAGGTATCTGTGATTTTCATATTTTTTAAAATTTTTAGGGGGGAGGGCGATGTACGAGGGTTTGATAGAGATTACCGTCAACTGGGGACGGGCATATCTCCGTCGTTATCCCGACAAAGAAGATCGGGTTATTGAAAGCTCGTTGAACTGGGTTAAGGGGTATTACAAAGCATTGACTGGTGAAGACATTCCTCCAGAACTGCTGAAAACGATAGAAAAGAGACTTCGTGAAGAATTTGGACCTGATTTTTAGGGAGGAGTCATGAGACGGAACGTGTTCAATGACCGCCAGTAGATCCTCCTTTGTGATTCAGGGATAGTTCTCCATGATTTCTTCAAAGCTCCAGCAGTTGGCGAGGAGAAGTGGGGAATAATGCTTAAATATGATGCATGCACACAATGTATTGGTGGGAACATGGTCAAGACGATAACCATTTCGGATGACGTTTACAACGAACTCGTCCGGATTAAGGGTAAAAAATCCTTCAGCGAGCTGTTTCGGGAGCTCTTAAGGGAAAGAAAGGGAAACGTCGACGCCCTGCGTCACCTGTATGGGATATTGAGCGAGGAGGAGTATCGGGAGACGAAGAGAAGGCTCAGGGAGATCGAGGAGGAGTTTGAGAAATGGGGGCAGTCCTTGACACAAACGTGATAATCGAGATCGCCAGGGGCAACGATGAAGTCTTTGAAAAAATCACGGCTTTGGACAACACTTTCTACATAACCTCAATAACTAAGTTCGAGATTCTCCTTGGAATGCCCAAGAAAGACGAGCTCATATGGCTTGAAACACTCATTGAGCTCCCGTTTGATGGAAAATGTGCAGAGGTGGCGGCGTACCTCCATAAAAAACTGTGGGAAAAGGGAAATCCCATGTCCTTTAGGGACCTGTTCATAGCATCAATTGCGATTGTCAACGGCCTTCCAATAATAACCTTGGACAGCGACTTCGAGGTTTTGAAGGAATTGGGCTTTGAAGTTTACATCATTTAGACTCCCCAATCCACCCGACCGGTTCGACCTCTATGGCAGCGACCCCATACTTCCTCTCCTTCTCCTCGGAGTAGAAGCGGCGGTACACCTTAACGCCCTCCTCGATGCTCTCAATTCCAGGTAGAACGTTCCCAAGGCCTTCCTTCTCCAGCATCTCCCTGAAGGAGGAGTAAACCCTTACGTCCTTCACCACGCACATCAGCCTGTTCTCGAAGATTATCGTGTCCCCGGGCCGTATCCCCTGCCGCTTCTCGTCGTACAGGCGGCCTTCGACCCTTTTCCTGCCCTCGGCTATAGCTTTGAGGTACTCCTCCTGAAGTCCCATTCGCCAGGTCGCCATGGAACCACCTCACAGGAGGGTTCTGACGATGGCGGGACTTATCTTTATCAGCCTCGCGAGAAGCTTCGGCCTCTTAAGGATTGCCTTTGCGGTTCTCACGTGATCGTCGAAGTCAGCCTGGCCCTCTATGACCTCCCTTGCCTCGGGACTTCCGAGGACTTCGAAGACCCTCTCGATGTCGTCCTGGCTCATGCCGAGGAAGACCTTCCTAAACCTGAGCCCGAAGCTGATCTGCTTTTTCACGAAGGAGCAGCCCTTCTCGTAGTCCCTTAACCTTCCGTCGAGGAGTGCCCTCCTTAGGGCATGGGCACAGTACATCCCGTAGACTATTCCCCCTGCGGTGGTTGGCTTTATCTGAAGCGCCGCATCCCCAACGAGCGCAACGTTGCCCCTGACCCAGGGCTTCCTCACACCGAAGGCAACTGAGCCTGCTTTGAACTCGACTATCGAGGTTGGCTTCAGCATCCTTATCTTCAGGAATCTGTGGAAGGCATCGAGGCTCCCGAGGGTTCCGACTCTGGCTACGCTCTCGTTCACCGGAGCCACCCAGAAGAAGAACTCCGGGTTTATCTCCCGGTTTACCCACACCTCGACGAAGTCCGGATTGAACTCCCCCACGACTTCAGCCTCGTAGCCGCTCAGAAACTCCGCTTTCGTCTGAACACCTATCGCCTTGGCTACGGTGCTGTTCACACCGTCTGCCCCGATGTAGAAGTCGGCCTCGATCTCGATCCTCTCGCCGAGGTGCTGTAGAACCGCCTTCCCGTTCCTGAATCCCTGAAAGGTCGTCGCCATGTAGTAGTCCACGCCCTTCCCCACGGCCCTCTCTGCCAGCCACCTCTCAAGGGCCTTCCTGTCCACGAGGTAAGCCTGCGGCGATTTTCTCTCTATCTCGAAGCTCTGTATCCGGGAGTAAAAAACCGCTCCGCGGAGCTTGTTCAAAACGACACTCTCCGGAAGACCGAGCCTCTCGTAGTTCTCGGCCCCTATTATTCCGGTGCAGGCCTTCCCCCCGAAGGAGCCCTTCCTCTCCACCACAGCTACTTTAAAGTCCCTCGCGAGCAGGTTGGCGAGGTAGTTGCCAACCGGCCCGGCACCGATGATAAGAACGTCGTACCTCATCCTCACCCACCGGGGGGAGTGCGTTTTAAAACCTAAAAACCTAACCTTTCCGGTGGTACCATGAAAGTGCTCGTGACGGGATTTGAGCCCTTTGGGGGTGAAGAGATAAACCCCTCATGGGAGGCCGTTTCAAGGCTTCCGGACGAGATCGATGGTGCAGAGATAGTAAAGCGCCAGCTCCCGGTGACCTTCAACGGCGTCAGAAAGATTCTCCCAAAGTTTATCGTCGATGAGAGACCCGACGTGGTTATCCTGACGGGCCAGGCCGGCGGGAGGCCAAACGTAACCGTCGAGCGCGTTGCGATAAACGTCATGGACAGTAAGATGCCCGACAATGAGGGCTTTGCCCCTGAGGACGAGCCTGTCTTTGATGGTGCTCCCGCTGCATACTTCGCAACACTCCCGATAAAGGCCATCGTGAGCGCTCTGAGGGAGGCAAAAATACCCGCCGGAATCTCCAACACCGCTGGCACCTACGTCTGTAATACTGCAATGTTCACGGCGCTCCACACGATAGCCGTTGCGGGAATGGAGACTAGGGCGGGCTTCATCCACGTTCCTTTCAGTCACGAACAGGCCTTAGAAAAGCCAAGGCCCTCAATGGCCGTTGAGACCATAAAGAAGGCCTTTGAAGTCGCCATCAGAACCTCCCTAAAGGCCTGATAATCTTTTTAAATGGCCCCTCCAACCTTCTTACAGAACCCCCAGAGGGTGAGGCCTATTCTAATCCTCGGAGTGGACATAATAAGCGAGAACCCCAAGAGGTTTGCGGTGGTAAGCTGGTTCAACGGCAGGCTTGAGAAAAAGGGTGAGTTCACCTTATACAGACTAATTCGCTTTATCCAGTCCAAGAGGCCGGATATAGTGGCCATAGACAGCGTTACCGAGCTCGGCGACGACCTCAGGAAGTTCCTCCGCTCCCTTCCAGGCGGCACGAAGCTCGTCCAGGTAACCGGAAGGCCGGGCGAGCAGAGGAGCCTCCAGAGTTTAGCTAAGGAGCACGGGATAAGGATAACCGACAGGTTCGACCCCTACGAGGAGGCCAAGCTTTCAGCTTTACTGGCCAGCAAGGGGGTCGGCTACGAGGTTCTTGCCTTCGAGGACGAGGTGATAATCAAGGTAACCCGGGGGAGAAGCCACGGGAAGGGTGGCTGGAGCCAGGACCGCTATCGGAAAAGGGTTCACAACCTCGTCCGCGACAAGGTGAGGGAGATAGAGGACAGGCTCAGGAGGGCCGACATACCTTTTGACCTGGAAGTTGAGGAAAAGGACTACGGCCTGGCCAAGGGCGAGTTCAAGGTCTACGCCAGCAGGGAAGAGCTGGCTGGACTGATAAAGCCCACCCGTGGTGGGGACGTCGAGGTGAGGATCCAGCCGGTCGAGAGGGCCGAGCTCGGCTTCGCTCCCCTGAAGGGCGAGGAGGCTATACGCGAGAGGAGGAGTATCATAGTGGGCATAGACCCCGGAATAACCGTCGGCATAGCTGCCATAGACCTAAACGGCCGCATCGTTGCCCTCCACAGCGAGAGGAACATGCCGGTCGGCGAGGTCTTCCGGTTTATAAGCGACGTTGGACACCCCGTTGTTGTGGCCACCGACGTGAACCCGGCGCCTGGCTTCGTCGAGAAGATAGCCCGCTCCTTCAAGGCCAGCCTTTTCGTTCCCAGGGAGAGCCTCCGCGTTGAGGAGAAGAACGAACTCCTGCGGAACCTGGGGATAAGCGTAGACGACGACCACCAGCGCGACGCTCTGGCTGCGGCCTACAAGGCCTACCTTCGGCTGAAGCCCAAGCTTGAGCACGTTGACGCTAAGCTCCGGGAGGCTGGGCTGACCAGTAAGGCCGAGGAAGTCAAGGCCTTGGTCATCCAGGGCTACAACCTCGGCGAGGCCATGCAGCGGGTTACCCTTCGTGAGAGGCCTAAGGGGGAAGAAAAGCCCGAGGAGAAGCCCAGCATCGATGTTGGGCCCTACATCAAACGTATCCGTGAGCTGGAGAGGAGGGTAGAGTTCCTTGAGAGGGAAAACGCCGAGCTGAGGGAGATAATAAAGGAGCAGCGGAAGACGATAGGCAGACTTGAGAGACGGCTCGTGGATTACGATGAGGAGGTCCGGAGGAAGGTTCTCCGTGAGAGGGAGCTTGAGGCGAAGGTGAAGCGCATAGAGATCCTTGAGAAGCAGCTCCGCGAAGCAAAGGCCGTCATAGAGAGGTTGAGCAGGGATCTTGTTCATGTAAAGAGGATGAACGTGGTGGAGATAAGGGGCTCCGCCGTCCCCCTGAAGGTCATGAACGTCCTCAGCTGGCGCGAGCTCGAAAAGCTGGAGCGTGAGATCGGCGTAAAGAGGGGCGATGTTCTGTTCGTGATTAATCCTGCTGGAGCGGGAAGGGCCATAGCGGAGGAGCTGGTTGAGAAGGGAATCCGGGCGCTGATAACGGAGAAACCCCTTCCGGAGCCGGTCAGGGAGGTTTTCAGGGAGGCACACCTTCCCTTCTTCACAGGAGATGAACTCGACGTCAAGCGCGTCGATGAGTTCGCGGTTGTGGAGCGGGAAACCCTTGAGCGGGCCATAGAGGCACTTCTGGCCGAGTGGAAAGAAGAGGACAGGGAGAGGGAGGCGGAGAGACTCCTCCGCCTCGTGGAGGAGTACAGAATAGAGCGCATGAAAGAGCTGAGGAGAAAGGCGGAGGAGGAAAGCAAGCATCGGTAGATTTTTACGTTTGACGTCCAACGGACTAAAGGTGATGGGCATACAGAGGGAGGAGAAAATAATCTTGACTTCAATCTTCGTGGTTTTTCTGGGTTTCATTACGGCTCTGATGAACGGCAGGGTGGATCACGTTTACAGGACTACTGTTGCCATGATAGGCCTGTCTCTTCCCCTTGTGATTCCAAGAGCCTTCCCGGATCCCCCGAAAACGTTTGACCCATATCTTGCACCGCTTTACGACCCGCGGACCATGATGATACTTTCGGTCTTTATATCCGTTCACGTATCCCTCGTGAACGTCCCATTCACGCACTACGACCTGTTCCACAGGGACTGGAGAAACGCCGACATCATAAGCCATCTCCTGGGTGGGCTTACACTGTGGTTAATGATCGCGGAGATAATTCGCTCCCTGGGCGGTGCCCGTTTCAGAATTTCCAGAAGGGAGGTGGTTCTCTATTCGTTCCTGGTTTTCTATGCACTCGCCCTGGGATGGGAGGTGGCCGAAAAGCTCAGCGAGGGTTCAATATCCTTCATACATGAAAGCCTCCTGAACAAGGCCCGGGACGTCATTATGGACACCCTGGGGGCGCTCTTTGGCCTCTGGATGGTCACTAAAAAGGGTTATCCCTTCAGCCTTCTGCGGGAATGAGGGATAGAGCCTCCCTCAGAGCCTTCAGATACTTTCCAGTCTCTTCGGCGCCCTTTTCCGTTATCCTCACGGCCGTCCTCGGTCTGTCCGCTATGACCTTGTAGATTTCAATATAGCCGGCCTTTTCGAGGGCTTTGAGATGGGAATCGAGGTTCCCGGGTGTTACATCAAGAACCTCCAGGAGCTCCTTGAATAGAACCTTCTCCCTTGGCAGGAGGTAGAGCATTATTCCTAGCCTTATCGGGTTTCCAAGGACGTGGTTTCTGCTCAGCTCCCTCAGCGATTCCATGCTATCACCGCTCTATCGCCCTGAAGGCCGAGTAGATGTAGGCGACCACTGTCAGTGAGAACCCCAAACTGACGATGAACCCCGCCCAGGCCATTGCCCCGGTTTCCAGGCCTCTGGCGATGGGTATTCCAATGGCCGGGATGAGGAACGCCGGGATTATCTCGCGCTCGATTCCGCCGTACTTGGCAAAGACCAGCCACATCGTGAAAACCGAGAAGGCTATGAAGCTCAGGAACCCCACGGCCATGCTTGCTTCAGCGTTGACCCCTACGTTCATGCCGGGTATAACGCCCCACCCTAGGACTATCCCTGTGATCCAGGCGAGGGTTATCAGAATCCCCCCCTTCCCTGAGACCTCCGCTTCCCTGCCCGTGACCCGTCCGAGCCTCTGGAGCCTCTTCCACACCCTTCCGGTAAAACTCATGGCAACGATGAAGGCGAGGGGCCAGTAGATCAGGTTGAACTGCCAGGGAGGCCTGAACACGCCTATGATAACGTAGTAGAACAGCATCACCGAGAGCCAGGCCCCGAAGTTCATCGCCCCGTACATCTTTCCCGCCGCTATCAGCCTTCCCTCCACCCTCTCAAGAACGTCCTTTAGTTCCCTAACTTCCTCCATACGTCCCACCGGTCGAGAATAGGGCGGTGGATTATTTATAGGGTGGGGTCTCTCTGCACTTCAGAATACATTCAGTCCCTTCGATGCAGACATGGGAAGATACTATTAAATACTGTGCAACCGTTTATCTTGGATTGGTGGTGACGTCATGGAGCTTCTGAGCACGGGGATACCTGTTCTTGACGAGGCCCTTGGGGGCGGCCTTTTGGAGGACAGCAACCTTCTGATCCTCTACAGCCAGTACTCCAGGGGGTGGGCACTGGCCTTTGAAATACTAAAAAACCGCATGGAGCTCGGGGACTTCGGGGTCATAATTGATTCAGTTCTTCCCTTTTCGGCGCTGGCCATGGAACTGAAAGCGGTCAATTTTGACTTGGAAGGCCGGGGACGAGAGGGAAATCTTGCCATTATAGACCTGTTCTCTTCGTTCTATGGGGTGAAGTACTCCAGGGAGTTTATTTACACGGCTGACATAGACCCCGGGACGTTCCTTCCAAAGTATGAACGGGTATATCGTAGAATCCTGAGGGAACGCATTGGAAACAGACGGCCCGTTGGGATTGACGTCACCATTGATGGGATTGCTTTCCTGCTCGGCACCGAGAACTTCATCTCGATATTTCAGAGGCTCATGGCGGAGAAGGAGAGGGCAAGGATAACCGAAAAAAGAAAGAGGCCACTCAATATCTTTCTCCTGAACAGGGGGAGGGCCTCCGAAAAACTGGTTTCTTGGGTATCGCTGTACAGCCAGTATGTAATTGAGTTCGTTTCCCCCAACGCGCCCTTTGAGGAGACGATGGTGATAAGAAAGTCCCCCCTGCCTGACTTCAACCCACTGAAGAGCCAGTACAGGTTCAGGCTTTCAGGGGGACGTGTGGAACTCATGCCCCTTTGATTTTTTCTCCACTTGGATTCTGAATGTACAGGCCTTGCATATCTCGCTGGTTGTTGGTTGACCGCAGATTTTGCACCTGTTGAGTTCGTTAGTTTTCTTTGTGTATGTCCTGGCTATGAGCGGGAAGAGCTTGTCGTAGCTCCTCAGTATCTGGTATTTGGTGCCCGGGTGCTTCTCCTCCATCTCGTTTATCCAGTCCCTTATCTCGGCCCTAAAGGCTTCCACCGCGTAGGGACACTCGCTAAAGTCAACCTCAATGTTGTTCAGGACAGCGTAGAGGACTATCTCCTTCTCCGGGATCTCCCTGAGGGGCTTTATCCTTGGAACCAGCTCGGGATGGATCTCCTCGTAGTAGGGACCGGTTCTCCCGAGGCGCGCTATGTCCCCCCTCATGATGTTCATTAGGAACATCTGGACTTCGTCGTCCAAGTTGTGGCCGACGGCCAGTTTATCTGCCCCAACATCTTTGGCCGCATAGTTAAGTAGCCAGCGCCTCCAGACGCCGCAGTAGGAGCACGCTCCAACGCGCTCGCCCTTTTCAAAGCTCCCCATTATCTCCACCGTCTCGTCGAGGGTGAAGCCGATGTGGTCCTTGAAGGAGTAGATGCGATGCTCTATCCCCAGCTTTTCGGCATTCCTCCTTGCTATCTCGACGCTTGGAGGGCGGTAGCCTGCTATCCCCTCATCGATAGTTATTGCGACCAGCTCGAAGGGGAACTTCTCGCGAAGCTTCGCCAGAAGGTGCATGAGGACGACACTGTCCTTTCCGCCGCTCACTCCAACGGCTATCCTTTCGTCCTTCCCGATGAGGCGGTACTTCTTCACCGTCTCCTTGAACTTCTTTTCCATCATCTCGTTGAAGTGTTTCCTGCAGTAGTACCTGCCCGTGTAGTGTGCGTGGTATACAGCTTCACGGCCGCACTTTGAGCACTTCATTCGCTCACCTATTTAGGCCGGAAACGGAGGGGTTAAAAAAGTTGGGCTCAGCCCACCAGGTTTGCCAGTGCAGGCCACAGATTCAGTGCCAGAAGGGAGAGCCCGACACCTATTGTGAAGTACCTTACCGGCTTGGCGACCTTCTCTGGCAGGTAGGTTCTGACGACATCATCGAGCATTCTGCCCCCGTCGAGAGGCACCAGCGGGAACAGGTTCATCAGGCCTATCCCCAGGTTGAGCACGTAAATCCAGTAGAGCGTAAAGAACAGGGGCAGCACCACGTTCTCGTAACCTATCTTTGAGACCACGTGCTGGGCTGGATAGATACCGATATATCCCTTTTCAGGATTATCGGGGTGGGCTCCAAGTTTCAGCTGAAGGGTTATTTCCTCACCATCTCTGAGCACCGTGAGTGTCACGAGCTGTCCGGGCTTGGTCGTGTTCATAAAGTTTATGAAGCTCTCCATGTCGGTTATCCTCTCCCCGTCCATGGCGATTATGACGTCACCCTGCTGGAGGACTCCAAAGGCCGGGCCGTCTTCAAGAACGCCGGAGACGAGTATTCCCGCCGGCTGGAGGATGGGGGTTATTGCAAAGTTTATTATGATGAGCGCGAGGATGGCCGTCACAACGTTTGCCAGCGAGCCTGCTCCATAAACACGGAGCCTTGACCGGAGTGGGGCTTTTTCAAGCTCCTCCTCGTCCGGTTCGACGAATGCTCCAGGTATTACAGCGAGGAGAACCAGACCGACTGATTTCAGGGGCAGGTTTTCTGCCCTCGCAACGATCCCGTGGCTGAGTTCGTGGACGACCATGACGACGGCGAGGCCAATGAGGCCGTACCAGAGGGGTATCGTTACCCCTGGAATGACGAGCTGAACCCCCGCCTGCTCACCGCCAGTTTGGATGGTCTGCAGGGCGGTTTTGAGGAGGGCATAAAAGACGTAGGCCATGCCCATGAAGCCAAGGGCTATCCCGACATCGGAATAAACCTTCCAGAAGCGTTTATTTTTGCCTGCAATCCTGTCTATAAGGCCTAGAAGCTTTTTGGTTCTCCACATGGCAATGAACATGTCAACTGCCAGGCCCTCTCCCTTCTCCTCTCTCTTCCCGAAGAGGGCGTAGAGGATTACCCAGAAGGCAGCGATGCCCGCGATGATTGCTACCAGAGTTTGATTCATTTGGGCCACCTAACGGATTTTGGGAGGGAGGTTTAAAAAGTAATCGGGCTAGAGCCTGCCGAGAAACTTAAGGATGTATATCTTCGTTCTCACGTCAAGGAAAGACCCCAGGACATCGGCGAGGTTCCCCCTCATGGAGGGGTTAAGGCGGAAGGCTTCGAGTATGTCCTTGGCGCCGCTCCTGTCACCCCCGAAGACCTTCAGGAGTCCTATCTGGAGGAGATGGTAGCTGAGCACTCGCGGGTCGTGCTTTATATCACCGTGCTCCTCTATCATCCGGTACCTCCCTGCAAGGTACTTTGCAAAAGAGAACTGGCCCGAGTGTATAGAATAATCTACCAGCGGCTCATCTATCGCCCCAAAAAGGCATATCTTTGACATCCTCAGCCACATGTCCCAGTCCTCGCAAGTCGGGAAGCTCTCCCTGAAAAGTCCCGCCTTCTTGAAACACTCCCTCTTCACCATTATGGTCGATGTTCCTGTTATGTTGTCCTTGAGCATGTACCTGTAGACGTTCCCACTCGCTCGCGGGTGCTTTATTCCGAGGATTTTATTCCGTTCAAGGTAGTAATACGTAAAGGCCGTGTATATGAGGCCGTATTCCTTTGGAAGCTCCTTAAAGAGCTCCAGCTGACGTTCCAGCTTGTTCTCCCGCCAGTGGTCATCATCATCGAGGAAGGCTATGAACTTTCCCCTCGCTTTAAGAACACCTACATTGCGGGCGTTCGCTATGCCCTTTCCCTGCTGGGGGATGTATCTGATCCTTCCATCCCCGTACGAGCGCACGAGTTCCCTCGTTGAATTGCTTCGCGCACCGTCTATTACGAGAACCTCGAAGTCGTCGAATTCTTGGCTTAAAACGCTTTCAATGGCCCGCGTTAGGAGCTCGTTTCGGTTGTATGTGGGAATAACGACGGAAACGGCCGGCCTCACTTGGCCACCCCCCTGCCTGCGAAAAGGCTCAGGTGTTTGACTATGAGCTTTTTGGCGATGTTCCTGAACTCTCCTTCGTTCTCTGCGTTTATTTCTTCAAAGCGCCAGTCCTCAACGTTGAAGACTGCCGTGCCGTCCCTGTGGTATAGCTTCAGCCTGTACTTCTCAAGCTCATGGACGAGCTCCTTTTTATCCTTTGCCAGGTTTGGATACGGATAGTGGGTGCCAAAGCTCTCCGCTATGGCGTACTCTGATGTAAGACTGAACTCCTTGCCTTGAATAGTGCTTAAAATTAGGGGCTTTATCCTTGCAAGGCTGATGTATCCGTTTTCCTTCTCGAGGGGTTCTTCATTGGGCAATCTGATGAGAAGAGGAACTCTTAAAAGCTCGTCATGGAGAAAAACGCCGTGTCCGAGCTTTCCCCCATATTCCCCGAGCAGCTGGCCGTGGTCGCTGGTCACTATGGTTATGGAGTTTTCGAGTATCCCCTTTTCCTGAAGGATACTGAGCATCTCCACGAGTCTTTTTTCAAGGTATTTAACCTGTTCTGGATACCCTTTCCTCCACTTCTCCACCAGCTCGGGCTCTTCTCCGAGGAGTCTGTTGACCACGGGGGCATCTGTGAACCCTTCAAAGAGGGAGTAGGGCTCGTGGACTTCCATCAGGTTGATGAAGATGTAGGATGGAGCCTCAAAGTTGAGTTCCCTGAGGAGTTCGTTCGTAACTTTTGCGCCCTTATCCTTTGGCCACCCTTCTCCGTACCTGCTTATGATTCTCCAGAGGACTTTGAAAGGCAGGACGAACTTCTTCTCCTTCATCAGGGCTTTGACAAGTTCCAGCCCATTTTTGGGCTGATACTTTTTGAGCACCCTGTTGAGCTCCTCTCTGTCCCGGTCCTCGATGAGGGGCTTTAGCGTGTCGTGGAATTCGGAAAAGCCCTTTATCCCAAAGTCTGGCCCAATGAAGAAGTTTGCAGTGAAGAGGTAGGTTGTATATCCAAAGGAAGCTAAAACCTCGTGCAGATACGTTCCGTCTTCCCTGAACCTCACGTCCGGCACTTTTCTCTTTTTGCCCTCGTGCACGCCGTGATAGAGGGGGTAGAGGCCAGTGAACATCGATGCATGACTCGGGATAGTCCATGGAGACGGGACTACGGCGTTTTCATAGCTCGTAAAGCCGAAATTCTCCACTAACATCCGCTCTATATCTTTGCTGTAGTCTTTTCTGAGGGTATCGAGGACTATGAGAATTACGTTCGGCCTATCCACGGACACCACTCTCCTTAACTGGAACGATTCTCGCCGCGGCTTTTATCCTCTTCAGCTTCTCCACGTTGCTACGGAACGAGAGGTCGCGCCTTATCATCTCCCTGAGGTCTCCGTTCTCAATTCTTATCTCCCGGGCTTTAAACGCTTTTAAGTACCCCGCAATGAGGCCGTAGGCTTTGACTGGATTGTCCAGCATGAGGAACGCTGCCCTTGCGAGTATCGAAGTGAAGGTAGCTCCGAGCTTGTAGTTTGACCATCCGAGCATCTCGTAACCCCTCAAAAAGCCGAACCTACCCTCTGTCTCCCTGAGCTGAACTGCTATGGCGTCCACGATCTGCCCCGTCTCCCATCCAAGGAACCTGGCAAGGTAATGGGATACCGTATCGGGACTTGGGCCTTCCCGGTATCCCCCGACCTCTCTGAAGCACTCCCTCCTGAATAGCCTCGGGCTTCCTTTGGGTCTCCTTGGGTCTGTTCCTTCCCATACGAGACGGCCGTTTCTGATGTAGTATCCTCCCCCGCTCACTATTCCGAGTCTGTTGTTTTTGTGGAATGCGTCAATCAGCTTCTCAAAAAACTTCCTTTCGAGGATGAAGTCCGCGTCGAGAACTCCGATGTAGCCAAAGACTGTTCGTCGCTCTATGGCCATTTTGAGTGCATGCCTGAATCCCTTTCTAACGACAACGGAATACCTGTATCTGAGGTCATAGCCGGTGACTTTGTCCCTGAGGTGGAGGACTTCAATCCAGTTGAACTCTCTTGAGAGAGCTTCCGCTATCTCTCCCGTCCTGTCTGTGCTGTTGTCGTCCACAATAAGCCACAACTTTGGCTTAACGCTTTGGTTTATGACGCTCTTGGCTAACAGAGGCAGATTTTTTTCCTCGTTTTTTGCGGGAGTTACGATGATGTAGCCCCTTGTTCTGGAACTTCTCGGCTTTCTCACTTCCTCCCCTCCGCCTTCTCAACGACCAGCTTAAACAAATCTTGAGGCCTCTCTATAAGCTCTCCAGTGTTGCTGCTGAAGAACCCGTGGTCGGAGTGATCTCCACCGCGCGGGTCGCCGGGAATCGGCTCCATTCCATGGTCGGAAATTATGTAGAGTACATCACCGTCGTCCAGCTTCTCTGAGACTTCTTTGACAAGCTTGTTCACATCAAAGTAGAGGTTCATCAGCTTTAGCTTTTTCCTTATGTAGAAGTGGGAAATCTCGTCGAGGAAGGGTGTATACCAAAAGATAAGCTCGTAGTCTCCATCAAGCGCCTCAAAGAGGGCTCTCCTATCCTGCTCATAAGTCGCCATTGCGTATTCCACGAGGGATTTGAGGTTGCCATTTACGGCCTCTTTCATTGCGGCCCTTACCTCGGGATTTGAGACATTCCTGCCATACGATGGAACGCCGTTGGTCCAGGTTTTGTCAAAGTAGTCGAAGATGGTCTTATACTTCCGTGTCCTGAGCAGATAGTCGTAGGTCTGTTCAAAAGGGTTGGGAGCCAGCAGGTTTCCAATCTTTCGCCTGATGTTCTTCGGCAGTATCTTGGCCCCGATTTTAACATAAATAGGCTTTTTAATGTCCTTCGCAATGGCCGTTTGCCGGGCTATGAACTTCTGCCTCTTGACGAAGGGTTCCTCTATTTCAGGAACCTTTCTGCCGGTGAGCATGGAGGCCCATATTGGAGGAGTGACTATGACCTTGAAGTCTGAAAGATCCGTCTTGGTGTAGGCCCTTTGTTTGAGGTGCTTGAGATTCCACTCTTCAACGAGGTTGTATTCGAGCCCGTCTATCCCGAGTATGACTATCCTTCCCATCGTCAGTTCCCCCGGTTTGCCCAGAAGTTTACCTCTCCCTTCTTAATCCTGTTTCGGTTTGAGAGGGCAAGCCACATGGCTTCAATCATGTAGATGATCTTGAGGGCTTTCTCCTTTTTGAAGCCGGAAGTCACGAAGAGTATGGAGTGAAGCAGGAGGTCTCCAATCCTGCCAAGAACGTAGATGGCCTTGTTTCTAGCGTTCTGTTCGAAGAGCTTGTAGAACAGATAGAGGTGATAGACCTGTTTCATGGTTTCGAACTGCTTTGATGGAAGTCTTCCTGCTGGGGCCTCCTTATGCACCAGCCTCGCATGGGGAGTCTGATAGAGCGAACCCGGAAAGAGCTTGTGAACTCTGTATGAGAAGTCCTTGTCCTCCCCTATTGCGTACCTCTTGAGGCGCTCGTCGAATTCGAGACTTTTAAATACTTCCCTCCGGTATGACATGTTCGTTCCGCTGAAGCTCTCTCGCCTTATCACCCGGATAACACGGTAGGGGAGAACCTCAAAGAGTGAGGGGAGTTGTTTGTGAACATCGACCTCGTAGTAGCCGCGCTGGAGGAGCCACCAGAGAAACTTCAGAAAACCGAACCGGATGAGCGGGTTGTTTGGGTTTATCCTGTTGGCTATAAAACCCTGAACACCCATGGCGTTTGGGTATTCCACATACACCTTGATGAGGTTCTTTATATAATCTCTCTCAAGAACGACGTCATCGTCCAGGAAGAGCACTATCTCGCCCCTTGCTATCTTTGCTCCGGCGTTTCTAGCGTGGGGGAGGCTGGCGCCGGGGAGGGCAACATGCTTCACGGCGATTCCGGCGTCTCGCATTTTCTTGAAGATGTCATCGGACTCCTCCTTCACTATTTCCCATGAACTATCGGAGCTGCCATTAAGGATAATGACTTCTATTGGGTGGACTGTCTGTTCAATTATAGACTCAAGACACTCTTTGAACTCTCTGGGACGTTTGTAGAGTGTTGATATGATAACTGATACGGACATGGGCATCACTATCAAAATGAGAACCCTGGAACAGTTTAAAAAGATAGCTAGGCGGATGTCGCAAACTATTTAAGTAGCCCCCGTTAACGCATGTTTTGAGTATCATCGGAGGGGAAAATAATGGGGCCGCTCTCGTTCTTTGTTTCTAGAACCAATTATATCTTGGATTTAATCACCATGCGACTACATGATTTTAGAATTGAGGATACTGTGGGAATCTTTGGAACCCGCAGGTCCGGTTCTACATGGCTCATGGAGCTTTTGGAGTCTCTTCCCGAATACAAATCCGTCTTTGAGCCATTTCACCCCTCATGGTATCCAGAGTTCAGAAAGCTCGGCATACCCTACGACCCCTACGTTCCCACACAGGAGAACTACCCGAAGCTGAGGGCATATTTGGAGAAGGTTTTTACCGGTCGGGTGGGAGCCCAATTCCCCCACAGGCAGTACCTTAGAATGGGGATCATAATCCGCCGTTTCAATGCATCCAAGCTCGTCGTTAAGTTCGTCAGGGCAAACACAATGCTTCTGTGGATTGCGAACACGTTCAATCTAAGGGCCATCTACTTCATAATACGTCATCCCTGTGCAACGATAGCCTCCCAGCTTGCGACTGGATACTTCTCGCGGATAACCAAGGAACAGTTCCTGAGTGAAATCCAGAAGGTGCCGGAGCTGGCTGAGAGCGAGCGGTTGATGGACAGGCTTTCGGGCATTAACTCTCAGATAGAACTCTTGGCGGCCATCTGGGCCTTTGAAAACTACATTCCTCTGGCCTCCAAGAAGCCACATCCATGGTATACTGTGATCTATGAGCGTCTCGTTGTGAATCCGGAGGGGGAGCTGAAGGCAATTTTTGGATACATCGGAGAGGAAGTGCCAGAGGGGGCCGTAAGGCGGATAAAAACGCCCAGCAAAGTAACCAGGAAGACCTACGGAAGGGACTACATAGGTACCCCCAGGCAGCTGATAAAGTGGCGCGAAAAGCTTAGTGAGAGGCAGGTTAAAGACATTCTGGAAGTAGTCTCATGGTTCGGACTCGATTTCTACACAGAGGATCCGGAGCCAGACTACGATGCGCTGTTGAAATGGCGGCCTCCGTTTAAATGAGTGCCCGTCAGTGTTGCTACTTAAGATGGCTGTTCTTGGTGTATTCAGAAGTGATTCTGTGCAGTGGATATTGACATGTGTTTGAAGTATTCAACTGTCTTCAGACAGCCCTTGCTGAGCAACCGTTTTAAGCCCCTCTTCCAACACCCAATCGCGATGATGAGTGATGGGCGAACCGATCGGTGAGGAAGGAAAGGTGATCGCTGAGCAACCCTTTTAAGGCCCATCTCCAACCTTTCCCGGGATGATGACTTCAGCCTTGTCTGAGGCTCGTGATGATGGAGTGACGGACTGACCGTTGGCCTTATTTTTATGCCCTCTTGAATTAAATTAGTCTAACAAAATTGGAAAACCTAATAAAGTTAAATATCCGAATGGTGATGGCAAGGTTTAAATATTGTGTGCATATGCACAAAATTGTGGTGATACCGTGGAGGAAATATACAGGCCGATAGGGGTCAGCATAGCAGGGAACGTGGTGCTCTCGCTCATCAAGGTCATCGTAGGGCTCATGTATTCGAGCATAGCCCTCATCTCGGACGGAGTCCACTCCTTGAGCGATGTCATCACAAGCGTCATAGGCTACGCTGGGATAAAGATATCCTCCAAACCGCCTGACAGGAGCCACCCCTTTGGCCACTCCCGCTTCGAGCCTCTGGTGGCGTTCTTAATCGGTGAGGCGCTCCTCATAGTGGCCTACGAGATAGGCAGGGATGCGGTTTACCGTATCCTCCACGGGGGCACTATCCAGGTCAACTCCATAATGCTCGGCGTCACGGTTCTGTCCATCCTCTCCAAAGAAGCCATGTTCCGCTATTCGGTTTACGTTGGTAAGAAGCTCAACAGTCAGATACTCATAGCGGACGCCTACCACCACAGGAGCGACGCGCTGAGCAGCGTGGCCGTTCTCGTTGGGCTTGTGGCCCAGAGGTTTGGGTTTGGTTACGGCGACTCCCTTGCGGGCCTTGTCGTGGCCCTATTTCTTGTGAGGGTCTCCTTTGATATAATCCTGAGGAACCTCGGCTACCTGACCGGCCAGGCTCCACCCTTTGAGGTGTGTGAGAGGATAAAGAAGACCGCCTTAAACGTTCCGAACGTCCTCGGCGTCCACGACCTGAGGGCCCACTACGTTGGGAACAAGCTCCATGTTGAGCTCCACGTAGAGGTGCCTCCGGAACTCACACTGAAAGAGGCCCACGATATCAGCGAGGAGGTCAAGAAGAGGATAGAGGAAATCCCCGAGGTGGAGGTCGCCTTCGTCCACGTCGACATAAAGGGGGTTACGGAGTGATGTCTCAGTTTTAGTATCGGGATATTAAATCGTGTTATTAACGTCCCAGCACGACCTCCCTCAGGTCCTTCAAAAACTCTTCCAGGTGCTCCCTCTTCACGTGGGGCATCATGACGATTCTGATGTAGCCCCTGTGGGCGCTTATGCCCCAGCCGCGCCTCTTCAGTTCCTCCTCGACCTCCTCAAGGTTCTTGGTTCCAAAGGATACTATGTTGAGAACGGGCTCCCTGATGAGGTAAACTCCGGGGATTTTTTTCAGTTCCTCCGCGAACCACCTGCTAAGATCCATAGCCTCCCTTACGATCTCCTTGTAGCCCTCGAAGCCGAGGTGTTTTATCATCGCCCACACGGCCAATGCACTTGCTCCCGGCCTGGTTCCGGTTATGGTGGCCTGCCAGACCTTGCCCCCTGCGAGGTACGGTGCGGGAACGCTTATTGCCTCAAGGAGCTTCTTTTCCCTGAAGATTATCCCCCCGGCAGGGATGGGCACCATTCCCATCTTGTGGGGGTCTATGGTTATGCTCTTCACGCCCCTCAGCCTGAAGTCAAAGTCGGGGATGTCGTAGCCGAGTTCCTTGGCGAAGGGTATCACGAAGCCGCCAAAGGCCGCATCAACGTGGAGCGGAAGGCCGTAGTCGATGGCCAGGTCGCTCAGAGCGGGAATATTATCCACAACGCCGAGCCCCGTTGTCCCCGCGATTCCGACTATTCCTATGGTCTTGTCCGTGATTTTAGCCTCAACGTCATCAACATCGACGGAGTAGTCCTCCCTCAGCTTTGCCCAGACGAGTTTGACCCCAAGCATCTCGCTTGCCTTCAGGAAGGAGAAGTGGGCACTCTCCGGAAGAACCAGCTCTGGCCTTTCGACCTCTGCGATGTTCCGGAAGGCCCGCACCGCCAGAATATTGGCCTCCGTGCCGCCGGAGACTATGTGTCCGTAGCCCTTCTCTAGGCCCAGGAGGTTCGAGAGCATCCCAACTGCTTCCTCCTCGATCCTCTGGCTGCCCACGTGCAAACCGGGATCGCCGAGGTTCCTGTCTATGTACCTCCTAACGATCTCAACGGCAAAGGGATGGGGATAAGTGCACATCGAGCCGAGTATCCTTCCGGAGTCGAATGTCAGATCTAAAGATGTTTTTTCTTCAAGCTCCTCCAGAACCTCTTCCTCGCCCGCACCTTTTCTCGGAAACATCCTCTCACCAGCCTGGCACTACTCCTCGGGGAGGGATTTAAGCTTTTGCCCTCTGGATATAGGCCTTGAAGAACAGCGGGGTCGTCAGCGCGGTCAGCATCGAGACGGCTATGAAGCTGGCAAAGAGAACCTGGTCTATCAGCCCCGCTGAAAGGCCGAAGGTCAGTATGGCCAGCTCCAGGCTTCCCCTTCCCCCCATGCCTATGCCGACCAGTATTGAGTCCCTCCAGCTGAGGCCGAAGAGCTTGCTCCCCAGGCCGCACCCGAGGAGCTTCCCGAGAACTGCTGAGAGGTAAAGGGCCCCTATGAGTGTAAGGCTCATTCCTGCCGTTGGGGGGTTAAACATGAGCCCGACGTAGATGAAGAACAGGGGTATGAAGAACTCGGTGAGGACCACCTGCAGGTCTTCTATGAGCTCGTTCAGCTTTATCCGGGTGACCACAAGGGGGTCCTTCCTTTCCCTCAGCCGGCTTATTGTGAGACCGGCCAGGTAGGCACCGATTATCTGGTTGAGGCCGGCTTTCTCGGCTATGATTGCGAGTGCAAAGGTCAGGATGAGGGTGAATGTGAAGAAGACGTTCAGGTTCCTGACGATTGAGTAGAACCACCTTGCCCTCTTGAAGACGTACTCGGAGATGAGGAGAGTGGCCGCTATGAACGTGAATATCTTGACGGTCAAAATTCCAAAGGAGACTATGTCGAGGCCCCCTCCGGCGAGGGCCGTTATGATGCCTATGAGGTAGACTGCCATTATGTCGTCGGCGAACGCTGCACCCATGATAATTGACGAGACTTCCCTCTTGACGCGTTCCTTGGCCAGGACCCCGCTTGTCACCTCTATGGCCGTGTTTCCGAGAGTTATTCCTATGAATATTGCCGCAGTTGTGCCCTTGCCGAAGTACATCACAGTGATGAAGCCCAGGATGAACGAGAACGCAACCCCAAGGCTGGCGACCACGACTGCCTTCTTGGTGTTCTGTGCTATCGCCGAGAAGTTGCTGGTGAGTCCCATGTAGAGCATCATCATTATCAGCCCAAACTCCGCCAAAACCCCCAGCTCTTCCGTCGGTTCGATGACGCCCAGCACGAAGGGCCCCAGCAGAACACCGGTCAGGACGTGGGCTATTATCGGGTGTATGTTGACGCGCTCAAAGAGCCATTCGATGCTCTTTGCAACGACTAGGAGAATTGCCAGCGCAGGCAGAAAGTCCACGTCATCCCCTCCTCGCGAGCAGAGCCCCTATTATCCAGAGTGCCATCAGTATTATCGCGAGTATCACTGCAATGCCCACGCCCCTGCCCGTCCCGAAGATTATTGGCACCGGGCCTATCATTATAACCCCGCCGCCCTCCACTTCGCCTTCACCGCCGAGGGCCAAAACTGCTGTTCCAATAAAGACTAGCAGGAATCCGAGCAGTATCATTCCCATGCCGGCCAGTATGAGCAGGCTCCCCTTATCCATACGTTGAAGACTTTTCCGTCATCTTTTAAAACTTATCCAAAGGGTTTAAATGCCGGGGAGCCAAATTCTCCAACATGCTTGTGCTCGTTGACCTGGATGATACCCTCTGCAACACGTGGGAGGCCGGAAAATATACGATACTCCGTCTCATCCCTTTCCTTCTGAAACGGAGGAAGTTTAAGGCGTTCTTCTACATACTCACCGCCCGCTACCGCGAGCTTGAGCAGTCCCGGGAGCTCCACATGATGGACCTCGATAAAATCGTGGAGAGGCTCCTCAGAAAGATATACGTTGGCATCTCGCCGGAGGAGCTCGATGAGATACAGGAGCTCGTGGACAGGGTCTTTTTCTCAAACCTGAAGCTGTTCCCGGACGCGGTTCCTTTCCTTGAGGGGCTCAGAGGGATGGGTGCCCGGATAGTGCTCGTAACTGACTCCTCGACCAGATGGCAGAGGAAGAAGCTCGAATACCTCGGCATAAAGGACTACTTCGATGCACTTGTAATCAGCGGAGAGACCGGGCACAGCAAGCTCGACCCCCACAACTTTCGCCTGGCTAGGCGGCTCTTTCCCCACGAGGACGAGGTCTACATGGTCGGCGACAGGGACGACACTGACATGAGGGGCGGGAGGGAAATAGGGGCCGTTACAATACTCGTCAGCAGGGGGTATTTCAAGGGGAGGCTCGCAAAGCACGCCGATTACGTGGTCAAAGACCTCATGGAGGCCCTGGAGGTGATAAGGCGTGAGCATGAAAAACGAGCTGAAGCGTAAGTCCCTTCACCTCACCGGCCTTCTTGTTCCAGTCTCGTACCTGCTCTTCGGCAGGGAGGTCACCCTCACCCTCATAGGCGTGGCCTTTTTCCTTTTCGTCGTGCTCGAACCCTTCAGGATAATCGAGGAGCTGAGGGACAACATCAAGAGGAGGCTTAAGATATACGTTGACAACGACGTCTTCGAGCGCGTTGAGGTTCTGGAGAAGCAGATACGGGAGATAACGAGGGAGCACGAACGCTACCGCGTGGCAGCCCACATATACTTTGCCGCGGCGGCGTTTATCATTGTCTACTTCTTTCCCATGGAGATAGCGATAGGGGCCATCACGGTTGCAACCGTGGGGGATGCCCTGGCGGCTATAGTCGGCAAATCCCTGGGCAGGCATCGCTTCAGCAACGGCAAGAGCCTTGAGGGCAGTGCCGCGTATTTCCTGTCCGGACTTCTGACGCTCTGGCCCCTTGTAGGGCCCCTTTTGGCAGTCCTTGGTTCTCTAACTGGCATGCTTGTGGAGTTCTATGGTTTCCCGCCGGGGAAGGATCCGGGGGAACAGCTGGATGACAACTTTTCAAACCAGCTGGCGATAGCGGTTGTGCTGTATATCGCGGCGCTTTTCCTGGCCTGATTTTTATTCTACGTTCTCAATGTACATCAATGAGACCGCATAAAATGGTAGAAAAGAGTGGATGGAGGTCACTCTATGGTGACCGTGGCGAACTTGGTAAACGTGTCCTCGTCGCCCCACTCTTCGCCGGGCGCTTTGTCCTTGACGGCGTCCTGGAGCGGCAGGCTGTCAACGGCAGAATCGCCGGCACCCTGTCCCGTTACATATGCCACCATACTGAGCTTCTCCGGCTTTCCTCCGAGGGCCTCCCAGGGGATGGCTATCTCAAGGGTCTGAAGTCCGTTCTCCGCTCCCCCTGTGTAGGCGTAGAATCCAACCCATTTGAGCTCCTCGTACTTCCATGCCGAACCGTCCCATACGACAAACTGTGCACTGGTTATGTTGCTGGTTCCCTTGTCTCCGAAGAACTCACCGTTCCAGAAGAAGTACAGCTGCGCGTCCACGCCCTGGCTGAAACCAACCTTCCTGCCCCATGCGTCGGTTCCGGCAGTGTAGCCTCCGTCCTTGTAGTCCATCGCTATGCCGTAGGCAACCCTCCACGATGCCTTGTTCTCCGTGGTGAGGGCTATGTAGAGGAACTGGTCGTCGTAGTCGACGTAGAGGGCCTTGAGGTTTGCACCGTCCTGCCCGTAGCCGGTCTCATCAACGGCTATGGGCTGGACGTTCCAGTCGTCGAGGTTGCCGTCTATGGTCTTGGTGAGGTTCTTGGCGAGCTCCTGCATGTGTTTTTCCCTTTCCAGCTCGCCGCTCTGGGCCTTTTCGACCATTGACTCCATTTCTCTGACTATCTTTTTCATTCCGGTGTAGGCCCGGTATATCTTAAGTGAGGCACCGAACGCATAGTTCGGGCTGTCTATCAGCTCTTTGCCCTCGTTGTAGAGCTTCAGGAGATCCATGACCTCATTTTTGAGCTCGTTGAGCCTGTCCTTCATGTCGTCAGTGAGCGGCATATTGCTCAGCTTCTCCATGAGGGTGCTGTAGCTGGAGTAGTCCCTTTCGAAATGCCGTATACCGTAGAACCTGTTGAGCATGACAAAGGAGTTCTGGTACTGGATTAGCCTCTGCATTTTGACACTGACCAGAGTGGCACTCTCAACGATGTTGTCCATTCTGATCCTGATGTAGTAATCGGGGATGTTATCGGAGAGCTCCTCTGTGGTGCTCGGCTCCTTGGTTATGGTATCAACTATGTCGCTTATTCCATCGTTCGCGAACGGGTCTCCGAAGTTCCAGACGGCCGGACCGTAGCTGAAGCCCGTTGCAACCTGGAAGCTGAACTCCTTGGCTCCTCCAAAGACGCTCAGCGGGATTCTAACCTCAACAGTGTTCTTGTGGAGGTTAATTCCAACGAGGGCGCCGCTGACCTGCACGATGTTTCCGGCGGGATCTACAAAGTACAGCAGGGAGGTCTTGCCCGTTCCGGCGGAGGCTACGGCTGAGGTTTGGCCCGTGTACTGGCTCCCCCCGAGGTTTATGGCCATCTGGATGTCCCACTGAAGGACCCCGTTGGTGTCCATTTCACCGGCGAACCACGTAGCTCCACCGTCCTTATAGTCTATTGGAACGGCTATGAACGTGGCACCGTTGTCCCCGATTTTTATGTTGCTCATGTTGGCGAACTTGAAGAGGAAGTACACGTAGCGGTCGTCCTTGGTGACGCCAACCTCCGTCAGGTCAGCGTGGGCTGAAGTCCCTCCTGGTAGCCACTGATCCTTGTCGTGCTTCTGGTCGTTCGTAGCGTCGCTCCATACGAAGACGCCGTTCTGGACAGTGTATGAGTTCGGGGCGATGCTAACCGCCGGCCAGTCGTCGGGGTTCCCGTCGACGTCTATGCTGCCCACCCAGACAACCTGGACGTCCATAGTGAACTCGTTGTTGTTCTCGTTGGCCTCGGGGATGAGGTTGTCCTCGTCAACGACTGCCCTTATGGTGTACGTCCCTGCGGCGTTCGGGCTCCAGTTGAAGAGGAACCACCTGCTCTCCCCGGCCGCGAGATCGGTTGTCCAGTTGGCGTAAATGTTGCCGTTGATGTATACCCTGACAGTTGCGCCTGTAGTAGCCACGGATCCCTTGTTTTCAACGGTGATATTGTACCTTGCGACTCTATTGATGCCGACGACACTCGGGCCACTGAGGGAAATCGTTAACTCAGGAACTGGGATGAATATTTCAAAGTCCGCCATTTTTGTTATTGTGTCGCTGTCGGTTCTCTCATCCGGGCTGTCATTTGCGGCACTTTCATCCGGGAGTATATCCACGGCACTGCCGCTGTCTCCCGTCACCCACGCAGCTATTGCAAGCTTTTTGGGTTTGCCTCCAATTGCTGACCAGGGTATGGCTATTTCGAGGGTCTTAAGGCCGTTGGTAGAGTCCCCCATGTATGCATACTTGCCTCCCCTGTCAACGAGATTTGGCCAGTCCCAGCCACCGTTGTATGTGTTGAGCTGTGCAGTTGTTATTGATGCACTTCCCTGATCCCACCAGAAATAAACTTCATAATCTATGGCGTACCCGTTTCCGAAGCTTATGCTTCTATCCCATGCGTCGCTTGTTCCTGTATAGCCATTTCCGGTTCCGGGGTCAACGTCAATTCCAAAGCCATATGCCATTCCCCAAGGGCCCGCGTTCTCAGTGTTGTTCGTTTCAATGGCTATGTAGAGATACTGGTCATCCCATGAGACGTAGAGCTTTGTGAGGTTGCCTCCCCGTTCTCCGGCTCCGATGGTATCTTCTGCGGCTAACTCGTTGGCACTCCAATCACTCAGGTCGCCGTCTATGGTCTTAGCGCCGACGTATATCTCTGCAAAGTTGGTGAGTGTGTCTGGATCAGTCCATTCATTGTTTATATTTGAGTAGTCTATAGCTGGATCAACGGGAAGTGTATCAACTGCCGAGTCCCCATCATTGTTTCCAGCAGCCCACACAATTATCCCGATGCTGTTCGGCTTTCCTCCTATGGTGTTCCATGGGATTTTTATCTCTATAGTCTGGATTCCTTGGTTCCCACCAACGTAAGCGTAATCTCCTATGTCCTTTACATTCCCCATGCTTCCCCATCCACTTCCTGTCCAGTCGTGCATCCCCATCCAGACAATTTGTCCATCTTGAGCCTCAGCGTAGATTATGTAATCTGGAAGGAACTGCCCCGAAAACTGTATGTTCTTTGCCCAGGGGTCAGTGGTTCCCCCATTACCACTCCCCGGGTCAATATCAATGGCTATGCCATAGTCGGGCCAGTATTTGGCAGTATTGTTTGTTTTAATGGCAATGTACAGGTACTGGTCATCCCATGCCACATAGAGCCTGTCCAAATCTGCTCCAGGAATACCACTTGGAACTCCTGTAGCTATCAAATCCGAGGCCGTCCAGTCGCTTAAACTTCCGTCTATGATCTTGGTTCCATAGAGGGCACTTGCAAACCTGCCAAAGGGCACCAGGCTGAGAACGAGAACCGCCATCAATACCAGCGCTACCTTTTTCTTCAATCTACACACCTCCAGTGGTGCATAATCCCCAAGGGTGTACGGTAGTCACCGTTAGTGAATATTTAGAGAAAAAGGTTTATATGCTTTTCTTTCCATATCACTGGTAGTGATAACAGGGGTGGTTGCCATGGTGAACTTCATATTCGGGATCCATAACCATCAGCCTCTCGGTAACTTCGGTTGGGTCTTGGAGAGTGCCTACGAGCGTTCCTACCGGCCGTTCATGGAGATACTTGAAGACTACCCGAACATGAAGGTCGCGGTCCATATAAGCGGTCCCCTCCTTGAATGGCTGGAGGAGAACCGTCCCGAGTATATTGACCTTCTCCGTTCCCTTGTTCGGAAAGGACAGCTTGAGATAGTGGTTGCGGGCTTTTATGAACCCGTTCTGGCGGCGATTCCGAAGGAGGACAGGATAGAGCAGATAAAACTCCTCAAGGACTTCGCCAGGAGGCTCGGCTACGATGCCAAGGGCGTCTGGCTTACCGAGCGTGTGTGGCAGCCGGAGCTCGTAAAGAGCCTCCGCCAGGCTGGTATAGAGTACGTCATCGTTGACGACTACCACTTTATGAGCGCCGGTCTGAGCAAGGAAGAACTCTTCTGGCCTTACTACACGGAGGACGGCGGGGAGGTAATAGCCGTTTTTCCGATAGACGAGAAGTTGCGCTACCTTATACCCTTCCGTCCGGTTGAGAAGACAATCGAGTACCTCCATTCCCTCGACGACGGCGACGGGAGCAAGGTTGCTGTCTTCCACGACGACGGTGAGAAGTTCGGGGTCTGGCCCGGAACATACGAGTGGGTGTATGAAAAGGGCTGGCTCAGGGAGTTCTTTGATAGAGTTTCAAGCGATGAGAGGATAAGCCTGACCCTCTACTCGGAGTACCTTTCGAGATTTAAGCCGAGGGGCATTGTGTACCTCCCGATAGCTTCCTACTTCGAGATGAGCGAGTGGAGCCTTCCGGCGGAGCAGGCGAAGCTCTTCGTTGAATTCGTGGAGACACTGAAGAAGCACGGAAAGTTTGAGAAATACAGGGTTTTCGTCCGCGGCGGAATCTGGAAGAACTTCTTCTTCAAGTACCCCGAGAGCAACTACATGCACAAGAGAATGCTGATGGTGAGCAAGCTGGTGAGGGAAAACCCCGAGGCGAGAAAGTTCATCCTCAAGGCCCAGTGCAACGACGCCTACTGGCACGGCGTCTTCGGTGGCGTCTACCTCCCCCACCTCAGGAGGGCGGTCTGGGAGAACATCATCAGGGCGAATAGCCATGTGAAGGTTGGAACTTTCGTGAGGGACATAGACTTCGACGGCCACGATGAGGTCTTTCTGGAGAACGAGAGCTTCTACGCGGTGTTTAAACCCTCCTACGGTGGAGCGCTGTTCGAGCTCAGCTCAAAGAAACGGGCGGTCAACTACAACGACGTTCTCGCTAGGCGGTGGGAGCACTACCACGAAGTCCCCGAGGCGGCCACCCCTGAAGAGGGGGGCGATGAGGGGGTTGCGAGCATACACGAGCTTGGCAAGCAGATTCCAGAGGAAATACGGCGGGAACTTGCCTACGACAACCACCTCAGGGCGCTCCTTCAGGATCACTTCCTCGACCCGGAAACGGCTATAGATGAGTACCGCCTTGCGAGATACCTGGAGCTCGGTGACTTCGTGAAGGGAGCATACGACTACAGCACCTCCGATGGGGGCATCGCCCTCTGGCGCGATGGGACTGTCTCGGGAAGGGCTGCGAGGGTTGAGAAGGTCTTCCACCTGAAAGATGATGGCTTTGCCGTTGACTACGCAGTAAAGAGTGACGCCAAGGCCCTCTTCGGCGTTGAGCTGAACTTGGCCGTTCACAGCGTTATGGAGAAACCCGAGGAGTTCGGGGCGAAAAGCTTTGAGGTGAACGACCCCTACGGAATCGGGAGAGTGAAGATAGAGCTCGACAGAAACGCAAGGGTCTGGAAGTATCCAATAAAGACCCTCAGTCAGAGCGAAGCTGGATGGGACTTCATCCAGCAGGGCGTCAGCTATACCCTGCTGTTCCCGGTGGACGGTGAACTGAGGTTCCGGATTAGATTCAGGGAGCTCTAAGTTTTTAACTCTCCATTCTCACAATTTTCCAAAATATTTTTAAGTCTGATTTTCTACTTCAAATGGTGATACGATGATAGAGGATGCCGCGAGGAACGCCGTCATAGGTCAGGTTGTGCTGATACTGGCAGGACTTGCTGGGGGCTTTCTGGGCTTTCTGGTTTCACTCTTTGGATTCGGAGCGTACGCCCTCGGGATGAACGGCTTTGCGGAGGTTTTCGGGGATAGCAGGATATTCAGATTCGTCGTGTTTGCGGTTGTAACATCGCTGGCCGCTGTCCTGGTTCTTCTGGCCGGTTCCGCCAAGGCGGGCCTGGTTCTCTTGGCGGTGGCGTACCTCTTCGAGATACTGGCCAACTACTACCTGTACCGTGCCTCGGGTGTTCCCGCGGTGATATGGGGGTACGGTCTTATGTTGCTTGGGCTCCCGCTCCTTCTTGTCTACATCGGGGTGCTCCTCATCATAGCGGGCAGGGTCATGGTGATATACGGCTACTATTCGATTCCAGAGATGTACAGAATAAGAAGAAAAGCGAAGAAGCACATGGGGATGGCCCTTTAAACCCTGATTGTTAGTCCTTCCAGGCTCTTGTTTATTGATTTTATGACGTAAAACTCAGTAACCTTGTCTTTCCTCGAAACCCTTATCACTGTGGTGGCAATATCCTCAAGGATGTCCACAACGGACCTCCTTGATGAGTCAATTACCTTGGCCTTCAGAAACTGTATTGAAAGCCTCCTTTCGTCCCCAACATATCTCGATATGGCGGTTATTATGGCCTGAATGTTCCTTGGGTAGAATTCTGAGGTTACAAAGAGCTTTTCAAGCCCCACGGCCACGGTCAGTAATGGGGCTTCTGAATTTAGGACTTCCTCGTAAGTTTCCTCAAACTTCTTTGCCAGTATGACAGGTTCGGAGGTGTCCCTTATCCACCCCAGTATATCTCCAGTTTCGATTTTGCCCCCTATTTTAATCGCTTTGACTTTATCAAAAATCTCGTCGTTTATTCCCGCCAGCTTCGCCTTTGCTTTTAGAAGGTAAAGCGAGTCAAAAATGTCCACAACCACCACTGTGTACCCCTTTTCATTTCCCCACCGTATTAACTGGGATAGCCCAAAGTACTGGTCCCCACTGTCTGTCCTTTCTATCAGGACTATCTCACCCCTTTTGAGGGATTCCCAAAGCGTATCCATGAGGCCGTCTGGGACACTCACCGCAGGTCACCTATACCTATTGGGTTTGATATCTTTAATAAAGTATGCTATTGTGGATGAAGATCGAACGTTTAAGTGTGCTTCGGAATGGATTACTCCCTTCTGAGGCTGAAATCAAGCGCTTTCTCCATGCGCCAGAACCTGCAGAACGAACATACCTCCCCGCTCGATGGCATCCCGCAAACTTTACACTCCCTCAACTCCTTCTCCTGGAGCTCGGCCTCGAAGATGTGCTTCTTCCTAAGGTAGCCCTTCACGAAGTTTATCTTGGTTCCGGGCCTCTTCTCCTCCATATCGTTGAGTATGCCCTTGTACTCTATGGTCGGGGCCCCAACCGCGTGGGGGCATTCTTCGATGTGGTACTCTATGCCGTTCGCCAGGGCGTACGCCACGACCTCCCTCTCGGTCAGCTCGTAGAGAGGCTTTATCTTCTTCACGAGCTTTCCGTTGAACTGGGAAGGAGTTACGGGCCCCTGCTTTGCCAGGTACTGCGTGTTCCAGTTCATCAGGTTGGCGAAGATGAAGCTCGCCTCGTCGTCGAGGTTGTGGCCGGTGGCGACTGCATCAAATCCGTTGTCGTAGGCGAACTTGTTGAAGATGTAGCGCTTGGTTAAGCCGCAGTAGGAGCATGTGGGCCGTCTCGTCCTAACTTCGCCGATTCCATGGCCCAAAAGCTCCTTAACCCTGACGATGTGGAGGGGAACCCCCAGAGCTTCGCACTGCTTCTTTGCATATTCTTCGCTCTTCTCCGAGTACTCTCCGATGCCCAGGTTGATGTGGAGGCACTCGATGTCGTAGCCGAGTTTTTTCAGCACGTAAGCTGTAACCGCTGAGTCCTTCCCGCCACTCACAACAACCAGAATCCTCTCGCCCGGTCTGATAAGCTTGTAGCGCTCTATTGTCCTCTTCACCTTCCTCTCGAAGTACTCCGTGAAGTGCTCCGGGCAGAGGTAGGTTCTTGGGTAGTGAAGCTTAATGAAAGCTGGCTTCTCGCAGAACTTGCACCTCATGGGCATTTCTCTCACCGAAAATAGAGGAGGTGGTGGCCTTTTAATTTTAATCCCTAAACGCGGTTATATTTCCAGGCTCATGCCCTCCTCTTCCAGATGGGGGGACTTGGCTATTAGAACCCTCCCATCATTTTTGACGATGAGGACGCGTGTAAAAGCTTCCTCAAGAAGGGCCAGATACATGCCCTCGACCATCTCTCGGTTGACAAAATAGAAAGTTATTCTTTTGGAGTTCCCGATGAAAGCCGAGGCGAGATTGGATAGGGCAAGTATAAAACGCCTATTGTTGTTTTGGAGTGGTATCAGTCTTTCGGGGTTCAGTATCAACGTAACAGTCCCCGGGTTTTTCGAGTAACGCTCCCGCAACTTCTGGATAAACCTGCTTAGGAATATGCCGGGATCCTTGTGGGGGTCTACTTCGAGTATTACCCTGCCCCATTGTGAAGTTCCTCCGACTTTTATCCTGGCGATGTTGTCCGGGACGGAGGTTCCGGAGATGCTGAGCCACCTCAGGATTGGCATGAGGGAGTCTATTATGTCGATTACCAGCATGTTGTTCCAGCCGTAGTTTGTCCCTATGAGGTGGAAGATGACAGGATGTTTTGAGAGCGATGTGTGCTCTATGAGGACGCTTTCTCCGGGCTTTATGGTTCCGAGGTACTCCTCAAATCTCATCCTCGCTCACCTCCGGGAATTTCAGCAGTTCCACCCTTCTTCCAGAAACCCGGAGCACATAGTCCGAGTCCTGTTCAAGCCCCTTCCTGAGGTACTCGGAAGCTATGCTGGTGTTCAGGAACAGGAAGTTCATCTTACATCTGATCGGGAGGTATCTCCGGGTTACGGTTTCAAAATACCTTTCGAGCTTTGGAGGATTGTCGAGAAACGTGAATGAGAACTTCTCCATCCCGAGGACTATTGTGTGATTTCTGCTCTTTTCGGGGACGTTCTTTGCCAGCCGTCCGTAGGATGCCAGATGGTGTTCAAAGTCCTCTATGACGTCCACCAAGCCGAGTACGTTTCCTATCCTTATCGTCCCCTTCTCCTTTATCACGGGTACGTCATCAAGTTCAAGGCTCAAGCCCGCAAACCTGAGGTTCTGCGTGAAGATGTGGAGGGTGTCCCATATGTCGACTATCAGTGGGGTTACTCCCACTTCTCTCCATCCCATCAGTATCTCGTAGAATATCCTCTCGGGATGGTCCGTTGAGCGGTACTCTACCAGGGCAATGCCGTCCTTCTTCCGCAAAAGTCGTTGAATTATCTCGCTCATGCCAAACCACTCATACCAACATCTGCGCTGGGTCTAAATATACCTTGCGGGTACAAACGGTGCCTTCCTTATTAATAATGACAATTGCATCGTCATGCAACTCCTTTACTCTGGCTTCTTTTTGTTCATTCTAAGAGCAAAACCCAACTCTGAAAAAATTTGCACTCGAAAAAAAATGAATCAAACTTACTTATAGTAAAAGAAAAAATTTATAAGGAAAAGTTGTTCATATGGTAATGCAAGAATTCGGGGGAGGTGAGCATGATGCGATGGCCGGGTCTAATGGCAGTCCTCATTGGACTGCTCCTGTTTGGAGTAACGGCAGAGAGCGTAATGGCATCTCAAGTGGTTGTAGACAGTGACTATGCCTATGGCACTAGTGGGATAATGAAACTATCTGGAGCCCTTTACAGAAACACTGAAGATTCCGACTCCAATCATGATTATTATGCGGTTAAGGTCACAGTGACAGATGTAAAGTACAGGAATAACGGATGGGTCGGCCCACTATATCTGTACGTTGATATAGGAGTTCTTCCCACAACAGCTATAGAAGTTCCTGAAAACCACAGACCTCAGGCAGGGATTGTATTAAGCCAGAATTCCGTTTCTTTTAGCTATGAGGGAATTGGATTTAACGTCTACATCCCAAGGGCATTTATCTCATACTATGAAAAAACCGATTCGCTCCATCACTTTATCTGGGAAGTTAGTGGGACCAAACCAAGCTGGGTTGGGTGGTGGTTTGTATTTGATGACTATGCCGAGTTTGCGGTAGGATTTAGGGTACCTCAAAATTCACAGGTTGCTACAGCCACATATGCCTATGGTGAATGGTATAAATTCTATGGGGCGGTATTTAAGAAAGTTGGTACCGATAGTGCTGTAATTGGTATGGACAACAATCCGACCTCTCGCTATTTGGCAAAGGATGCACTTCAGCGGCTCAAAAAGAAGAACAAAGATATCCTCAAACTCCCAGAGGTAATAAAAGCCAGCGATGAAACTTTAAAATTGATTGGAGGTAGTCAAATGCCGGGAATGAGGTGATCAGGTTGGGCGCTTTGTTATCTTTTATTTATTTCATTCTAGCGGGGGCTTTTGGTGTTGTGAAAGGAAGCTTTCTCATATTACCGCTCATTTTAGGTACTTTAGTTTTGATGATCTTTTCTATAACCCTTAGAGAGAGATTGTTGGGCCTGATCTTTGTAGTTTTGCTGTTTGTTTTGAGAATACTCTATGTATCCGAAAGTATTACTCCCCTTCTTGTCTTCCTATCCTTTATTTGCAGTGCTCTCTATGTGCTGGTCCCTGTACTGGGGAGGAATGACCCAAACTCCAACATCTTGATGTTTGCCTCGGCATTGGCTCTCTTTGCCGTTGTATCAACTGTAACCTCTGACAACTATGTTCCTGCCTTAATTTTTGTAATTCCATCCATCCTTAGTCTGAGCCTCCTTTATTTTTTCAAAGTTCTCATTATACGATGGGAGGGGATTTAGAATGGGAAACAGAACACGAACTGCTGGTTGGATTCTGGTGGTGTTTGTAATACTTTCCAACATGCCAACAGTGAAGGGTGGAGATACTTTCACTAAACACATCAACGCAACTGTTGATGAAAAATGGATACCCCTAAATATGACGCATGGGGATATTTTGAAAATCAAAATAACAAGCATAGATGTTGCAGAAAACATCACATTCGTTAAGGGACCCGGTATTGTGATTAGCCCTGTTGGAGGTAGGTATCCATCTCTTTCCCCAATAGTGGTGCTTTACTTTGATATGAACGGGAGCATATATGCATTCTTTCCTGGAGAAAGTGTTTATCTTGGGACGTGGAAGCCGGGAAGCGATGTAACGGTACTTTTGACTACCCGGAGAATCCTGCTTTACAACGGTAACG
Organism: Thermococcus thermotolerans; assembly: GCF_024707485.1. Taxonomy (NCBI): domain Archaea; kingdom Methanobacteriati; phylum Methanobacteriota; class Thermococci; order Thermococcales; family Thermococcaceae; genus Thermococcus; species Thermococcus thermotolerans. The sequence continues at coordinate 1,547,253 of NZ_CP102602.1, read as the reverse complement.
TTTCGGCTTCTTTTGAGGCTCCGACAGAGATAGAGCCAGTAAGCTATCTTACGGTTAGGACGTCATCGGTTACACTAAACGCTACGATTGCGGTGATGAAGACGAGGGCATTTGAAGGCCGAAAACAGTCATTGGAAGTGATTCCCTCGGTTAGCTTTGTGTTCTTCGCCGTAGTAACTTCAATCGGTGCTGCTGGGTTGGTGGTATTATTGAGAAGGCGGAAATAATCCAGATGCGTACTACTTGAATCATGACGAAAAGGAAAGAATAGGTTTGGACGGATTATTAAGTTATCCTCTCAATTCTTTCCTTCCAGTTGCCAGGCCTCCTGAAGTCCTTCTCCGTGTAAAGGCCCTCTTTCTTGAGTATCCCCCTCGCCGCCAGAATTCCCGTCGCGGCCGCGTTGACTATGTCCCTGCTCAGTCCGGCACCGTCGCCGGCGGCAAAGATACCCTCGATGCTCGTCTCAAGGTTCTCATCGACCTCAACCTTCATGGCGTAGTATTTTATCTCGGGCGCGTAGAGCAGGGTGTGGTCGCTGGCAACTCCAGGCAGAACTTTATCGAGCTTCTCCAGGCCCTCCAAAATGTTGGTGACAACGCGATGCGGCAGGGCCATCGCTATGTCCCCTGGAGTGACGTGCTTCAGCGTCGGCTCGACGTCGCTCCTTCTTATGCGCGCCCATGTGCTCCGCCTCCCTCGCCTGAGGTCGCCTAGCCTCTGGAGTATCGGTTTCCCTCCGCCGATCGTGGTAGCCAGCTGGGCTATGCTCCTCCCGTAGGCGGTGGTGTCCTCGACCGGTTCGGTGAGCTCTATCCTCGTCAGGAATGCGAAGTTGGTGTTGTTGCTCTTTTTCTCGTGCATCGAGTGGCCGTTTACTCCAACATAGCCGTCGTAGCGTTCTTTAACCACGAAGCCGTTCGGGTTGGTGCAGAAGGTCCTCACGAAGTCGTCGTAGGTGTCGGTGTATATATGGAACTTGGGGTCGTGGTTTATGCTCGTTATGGGCTCCATGATTATCGCGGGCACCTCCACTCTAACGCCGACGTCGATCGGCCCGTGTCTGGCTTTGAGGCCTATCCTCCCTGCCACCTCGTGGAACCAGTCCGCGCCGCCGCGGCCCGGAGCGACGATGATATAACGGGTGTTTATGTCGAAGATGTCCTTTCCCCTCTTTACCTTCACCCGTCCCTGTCCGAATTCCAGGGCCTTCGTCCAGAGGAGGAACTCCACGCCCTTGCCTTCGAGGTGGCGCTTTACCTCCGCGATAACCCCGGGCGTTCTGTCCGAGCCTATGTGCCTCTGGATTATCGGGATGAACTTTACTCCGGCCTGAGCCGCCCGCTGCTCCCAGTACCTGACCTGGTCGGGGTTGCCTTTGAAGAGGTTCTTCGGTGCCTTGTGCCTAAGGAAAATCCTGTCTACCTCCCAGACGAGCTGCCAGGCGTAGTTCTCGTCCCCGGTGAGCTCGCTCAGGTCGCCCCCGATGTCTGGACGGAGGTTTATCGTGCCGTCGCTAAGTCCTCCAGCACCGCCGATACCGCTCATTATGTGGCAGGGCTGGCAGCCTATGCAGTAGCCGAGCTCGTACATCGGGCATATCCTCTGGTCGATGTCTCCACCCTCGTCGATTATCAAAACCTTAAAATCGCTCCTTTCCGCCAGCTCGTAGGCCGCAAAAAGCCCCGCCGGGCCGGCGCCGATTATGACGACATCGTAGGTTTTCTCAGAAACCATATTTCCCTTGCCGAGGTTTATGGGAAATCCCTTAAAAAGTTTTTGGCAGATTTTTGGTTAATTTGCTCTTTTCATGTTCCAAATTTCGACAGCAATATGGCAATGACTTCCCGAAACCTTTAAACAGAATTGGGCACTACGGTTCTTAGTGGGATAATGCCTGGGGAGAAATCTAAAAACGCCAAGGCGAAGAAGATAAAGATAATCCACAGCAAGAGGAGGCTCCTCCAGCTTAAGAGAAAGGAGGAGATGAGCCACAACATCAGGTACATCTCGAAGGTTCCCGTCAGTGTCGTCATGGACAGGGAGTTCCTGAAGGTTAAACCCAGCGACTCTCTTATTACCCTGATAGAGAACATGGGTGATGAGGAGAGCTCCGCCGTGGTCGTCGATGACTCGGGATACCTCGTTGGTTTTGTAACGATGAAGGATGTGCTCCATTTCTTTGACGTCCCAAGGAGGCATTCAATAGTGGGATTCGGCCTCCTCAAAAAGTATTCAGTCACGAGGGCGACCTACGTCAGGGACATCATGGTGACGAAGCCCATAACCATAAGCATCAATGATAACCTGGGCCATGCCATAAGGATCATGCTCGAAACGGGAAAGCACCACCTCCCGGTGGTTGATGAAAAGGGCCGCGTTCATGGGCTGCTTGAGGTAAAGGATATAATCCGGCTCATCCGCATAGTCTCGCTTTGACAACCTCCAATCAGGTGGGAGCATGGACGTCTTCCTGGAGCTTGCAGTGATACTGGTGACGGCCAAGCTGGGAGGATACATAAGCAGCAGGCTGGGCTTTCCGGCTGCCCTTGGCCAGATAGTGGGGGGAATCCTTCTCGGCCCTAGCCTCCTGGATTTCGTCACATACGGGGAGGGTGTGAGGCTCATATCCGACCTCGGTGTCATAATGTTGCTCTTTCTGGCAGGCCTCGAAACGGACATGGAGGAGTTCAGGGGTGTAGGCCTTCCCGCCTTTGTTATCGCTTCCCTTGGGGTTGCCCTTCCCTTTGTCTTCGGTTACTTTGTGACCATTGGGTGGGGCTATCCGAAGATGGAGGCCCTGTTTCTGGGTGGAGTCATGACGGCCACGAGCGTCAGCCTAACCGCCAGCGTCCTTATGGAGATGAAGCGTCTCAGAACGCGCGTTGGGGCGGCGATTCTGGCGGCGGCCGTTGTCGACGATATACTGGGCATAATCATACTCACGATACTCGTCGGAATGAACACCAAAGGAACTGTTTACACCCAGGATATAGCCATACTTCTCGTTGAGATAGCCGCGTTTTTCTTCTTCAGCTATCTCCTCGGCAGGGGAATTGTTAAGAGGGTTCTCCGCGGTTCCCATAGAATAAACCTGCCCGAAACAGTTACCACCGTTGCCCTTGTTGTCATGCTGGTCTTCGCTTACCTGGCGGAGTACTTCCAGATAGCGGCAATAACCGGAGCTTACCTGGCTGGAATACTCGTTGCTGGGAGTGAGGACGCCAGAAAGATAACCGACAAGATAGTTACCCTCGGCTATGCCTTCTTCATACCCGTCTTCCTGGTCGGAGTCGGCGCCGAAACTGACGCCCATGTCGTATTCGCCGCTGGAACATTTGCGTTCATATACTCCCTCCTGGCGATAGCCGGCAAGGTCATCGGCTGTGGGATCGGTGGGATTCTCTCGAAGTTTAACCTCCATGAGTCCATCCAGATAGGTGTTGGCATGATTCCGAGGATGGAGGTTGGCCTGATAATGGCCAACATAGGCTTGGCTGAAGGGGTTCTGAGCCAGCAGAGCTTCTCCATAGCGATAGCGATGGTAATGGCGACGACGCTCGTGACACCACCCCTGTTGAAGGTCGCCTTCTCAAAGGGTTAGCTCGGCCAACCGAGTGCTCATCACGGCTCAGACAGTGCCGGTCTCGTCATCGCTCAAAGTACAGTTATGGGCATAGCTTTATAAAACCCTCACCGCAGTGGCGAACATGAGCGAGTGGCTTTCGATACTCAGTTCGGCGCTCTTCATGCTCATCATGATAGACCCGAGCGATAAGATACTTCTGGTCAGCCTCCTCCGCGAGGACTTCCACATAGAGGACATAAGAACTCTTATCGTGAGGGCGAACCTGATAGGCTTCCTCCTGCTGTTCATCTTCGCGGTTTCCGGACAGATAATCCTCCAGCAGATATTCCACATAGACATAAACGCCCTCCGCGTTGCAGGTGGCTTCGTGCTCTTCAAGATCGGTCTGGAGGCCCTTGAGAGCGGCGGAATGCTCACCCTCAAGAGGGAGAAGAACATACTCGCCCTTGCCGCGGTTCCTGTTGCGACACCTCTGATAGCGGGCCCGGCAGCCATAACCACCGCGATAACCCTGACGGCCGAGAAGGGCCTCTACCACGCCACCGCTGCTATATTCATCGCCATACTCCTCACGGCGCTCACCATGTTCATAACCCTCTACGTCATCAAGAACGTGAGCAAGACGACTCTCGGTGTCTTCATAAGGATAATAGGTATGTTCACGATGGCGATTGGGGCGCAGATGATGGTGCAGGGCGTCGTTGGAATATACCTGCTCATGACGTCTGCTGGATAAATGTCGAAAACCCCTGGGCTAAACTTTTAACCTCTTCCGCTTTTCCCAGGAAAAGGAGGGTTGAAGATGAAAGTTAGACTTGAGAGGGTCAAAGGAACGCGAGATTTGCTCCCCGAGGAAATGGCCAAGAGGAGATGGGTATTTGAGAGAATACGCGAGGTCTTCGAACGCTATAACTTTCATGAGGTACTCACGCCGACCTTTGAATATACCACGCTCTTCCAGCTGAGGAGCGGCGAGGAGGTCGTCGAACAGCTCTACGCCTTCGACGACAAGGGCGGCAGGAACATCTCACTCCGCCCGGACATGACTTCGAGCGTTGCCCGTCTATTTGTCAACTCCTTCCAGAACGCGCCCAAGCCGATAAAGTGGTACTACATGGCCAACATGTTCCGCTATGAAGAGCCCCAGAGCGGCCGCTATAGGGAGTTCTGGCAGGCCGGCATTGAGCTTCTCGGAAGCGATAGAGTTGAGGCCGATGCAGAGGTCATAGCCCTCTTCGTTGAGAGCTACCTTGCAACTGGCCTCAAGGACTTCACGGTCAACATAGGCGACCGCGTTCTCCTCGACGAGTTCGCCAGGATGCTCGGCGTTAAAGATGACATAGGTCTGATGAGGCTCATAGACAAGAAGGACAAGATGAGCCGCGAGGACTTCATAGGTGCCCTGAAGGAATTTGGGCTGGACGATGAAGGGATTGAGAAGGTTCTCTCGCTGATCGAGATTAAGGGGGAGCCCGACGAGGTTCTCCCAAAGGCGGAGGAACTCTTTACGAGCGAAGAGGCTGAGGCAGAAATCAAGAGGCTCTACGGGCTGGTCGACCTCCTCGATGCATACGGCGTTAAAGACCGGATCCTCATAGACCTCGGCATCGCTAGGGGCTTCGATTACTACACGAGCATAGTCTTTGAGGCCATAGCGCCCAACGACCTCGGCATTGGGTCAATAGGCGGCGGTGGGAGGTACGACAACCTCATAGAGGTCTTTGGGGGCAAACCAACGCCAGCTACCGGCTTTGCGATAGGCATAGAGCGCCTCATCCCGATACTCGAGTGGAAGGGCCTCATTCCGGAGCCCAAGCTCAGGCCGGACGTTTACGTTATCCCGATTGGAAAGGAGCCGGAGCTCAAAAGGGCCGCCATCGAGATAGTCTCCTCCCTCAGAAGGGTCGGAGTTAAGGCCGACTACGAGCTGACCGGGAGGAAGCTCAGGAAGGCCCTGGACTACGCCGGAAGGCTCAACGTGCCTTACGTCGTCCTCGTCGGAAGGAAGGACCTCGCGGAGGGCAAGGTAACGATAAGGGACATGGAGAGCGGCGAGCAAAGGATGGTGGAAAAGGAAAAGGTTGTGGACGCCATCGCTGGGATGTTGAGGGGCTAAATTTCGTTCTATGTTACCTTTCTCAATATTCCCCTATTTGCGGTGGGGCGGTGGGTTTTGTTCCTTTTCCTTTCCGCAGTCTTCCCTCAGTTCTCCTGAAAGTGGGTACTCAATACTGGGCATGTGGGTTTCTCTGTATTGACCGTTCCTCTAGGTGGCGTTGTTATAGTCCTCCAATGTCCTCCTAATGAAGCTTCTTCTTGGGGCATTATGTCTCTAATATTGTTTTCGCTGGTTTGGCCTCCAGTTTTCGTCTCGTGGTTTCCAGGAGCAGTAACGTAACCGCTGTAAACGCCGCGTTCACAATGAACAGTTGTGGAGTTTCAAACGTGCTTAACGCCAGCAGTGGAATTGCGATTTCGAAAGTCCTGTACAGGGTTCCTCCCCATTTTAGGATCTGGTCAAATCGGGTGAAAACCCTGTAGATGACGTATGTAACTCCAACTCCCACCAGAAGAATGCCCGGTTGCTCCGGTGGGTAATACGCCACCATTGCAAACACTGAGATTATTAGGCTCAGGATTGGAGCCGTTGCCAGCAGGATTTTCTTCCTCTGAGAATCACCGGCCATATACTTGGCGGCTATCAGTATGGCTGCTAAAAATATTGTAAAAAACCAGAGGGTTTCAAGCACCAGTACACCCCAGTCCCCACTATTCATACGTTCAGCCCCCAATAATATTATTGTTAGGCGTTTCTCGATCCTCAAGCAATGTGTGGTAGTGTAATATCCATGCCAGTTCTTTACCTCCTTTAACCGTTACTGTTTCAAGTATTCCGATTATCCCAGACTTCAATCCTCCACCCGTGCTCTCCATCCTTGGGGTCTTGTGGTAACTACTTTAGAGTCTCCCCTACAAATTATGACCTTTGTCCCTCTTTCTGTTCTGTAGTCTTCTCTCCAGCTCTTTAGGGGTCAGATATTCGATTTCTGTGGAATTCCCGATGATGTAGGGCTCCTTTTGGGTCATTCTTTTTTTCTGGCTCACCATAAACGCAAGTACAAGGATTAAGAAGCCTATAAAATCCCAAATACTAATCTCCTCTTGGACAATTACCGCAGAAATATAAAAGATAAAGATAAGAATCCAGTATCTAACCTCCATTGCAGATCACCCCACTAACCAATCCAATACCTTCTTGAGGAACTCTTTTCCTAGTTCTTTCAAACCTGCTTCTGCTCCAGCCTTTACAGCTGCATATTCCACTGTTAGATATAGCCCAAGAACTTCGGCACTCGTCTTGCCGATCTTGAAATAATAAATCATTGTTTTCTTCTCCACGTATCCGTCGTATTTGACTGTGATGACTTCTTTCTCACTTTGTGTTAGTGCTTCTGTCGTTGGCATAAAGTTTATTGCCTTGTAAATTTTCAGGCTTATCGTATGATTCTCGGGCAAGTAGTAGATTCTTGTCGAGTTGTAGCATACTCCACGCTGGCATACAGTTCCGCCGCTTTCCTCAACAGTACGAACAAAGCTCAATGCAGTTGCTGATGGTCCATACATAATTTGAGCCAGTCCATCGCTGAACTTAACCTCATACTGTAGATTTATTGAGGAGTTTATTGGTAACGTTCTTATATTAAGCCAAAAGGTCTCGATGTCATCAATCACAACTCTTGGGGCTATTTGGATTTCTGGACCTTTATTTTGTATAGTAACGGTACAAGAAACCTTGTCTCTGTCCAGTCTCCATTCATACAGCCCAACTTCTTTTGGCATACAAGCGAAGTCTGTAATTTCCAAGTTTGCATTGATTGTGTTGGATCCACTTTTCTGACTATCTCCGTTGGAATTGACCCTGATGCTCCCGCTCCTCGACGCCTCCAGTTTTCTGCCCTCCCAGACTTCAACCCTCCACGCATGCTCTCCAGCCTGGGCAGTCCAAGTTAAGCTCACCACCCCAGAACCCCCGGCACCGATCGTGAGGCTCTCCCTCGACTTTTCTTGACCATCAATGAAAAGCTTTACCGTTAATGTTCTGGATCTGGAAACTGGGTTTTTCACGCTCACGTCAAAACTTACACTGTCCCCGTGTGTCGGATTCGCTGGCGAGACGTCAACGCCGGTTATGCTTAAAGTTCCTGAAGTCACTGTAACACTTTTACTGGCGCTCTTTGAGTGTCCGTTCCAGTAGATTGAAGCGTGAACAACGTAAGTGCCAGTGTCAGTGTAAGTTATGGTCTTTTCATACAGAATGGTTTTCCCGTTTGCCGGGACGTCTGTTGTCCCAGTTTGTGTGGATGACTTGGTTATGGAATACGGGACTGTGATGGAGTACCTCACCCCGCTCAAGGCCTTGCTGTTGTTGTTCTCCACGATAACCCTGTAGGTAACGCTCTCACCCTTCGTAATGCTCTCCCGTGAGGCTTCCACTCTAATGCCGACCATCCTCCAGTCCACTGGAGACTTAAGGTTTATCGTTGCCGAGTATTCCTTTGTTACAGTCCTCTCCTGACAGCTGGGGGAGGTCGAAAGTACCCCCTGGTTTCCGGAGAGCGGCACTGCGCCGCAGGAGGGGGTATAAGCTATCTCAACTTTTCCACTCACGATAAGCTCCCCGGCCATTGTGTGGGCCAATGTGAAGCCTTTGGTGTTCCAGGTATAGCTCTCCCCAGAATTGAGGAATGAGACAGTTCCAGAGTCAGAACCACCGGTTGTGTAATCCTTAACGTTGATCCCGATGTTGCTGACCGCGTTGTTCTCTGCCTTGAGAGATACCTTAACATGGTACGTGACCTCACCCGAAACGTTCTTGTCGACGATAACTGCCACGTCTGTTATCGTCAATATACCTGGATCGTTCTGGGTATCGAGCGCTCCCCTGAGCACGTTTGAGTCTATTAAAACTCCGTCTAGGGTTACTCCACCGGCATCACTCGAACCGGTAGTGATTGTGCCAGTTGTTGTAGTGGAATCCAGCGGGAGCTTCGGTAGGGGATCAGGGATTACTGGGTCGCCTGGCTTGATAGGAACCGGTTTTACCGGTGTTGGGTTTGTTATGGGGGTGCTCGTGACTTCACTGGAAACTACTGCAACCTTTAGGGCCTCTTTGAGCTCGGCAATCTTTTGATTGAGTATGGAATCGATTTTGGGGTTGTTGTTTCCATAGTTCCTCGCTTTTATGAGGGTGTAGACATTGCCCACCAGCTCGTATGCTCTCAGGGCGCTGGGCCAGTAATAGGTTGTTTTCTCTGTTATGACCTCGGTCGTCGTTGTTTTTTTCGTGGTTACGGTGATCAGCAGCCCACCGTTCTCTACCCATATAATTGAGTCCACACTTCCCTGGAGCGGGGAGGGCGAAGCGCTTTCACCGTAGGATAACAGGGTGACACTCCCGCCGGCGCCTGTTATGAGGTCATACATTGACTGTCTCAATGTTTTAGCGGCAGGCTCCATTCTCTGATAATCCCTCTGGGAATACCTCAGGTACAGTATAACCCAGTCCCCACCGAGTGCTGGGTTCATGAGGTAGCCGCCACTTACCTGAGGGGCTTTTTGGGTGCTCGTCCATTTCCATCTTTTCAGTGTCCATGCCTCATACTCGTTGTATTTGAATGCCACGTTGATGAATGCCATTGAGAACTCCTCAAGAAAGGCCGTCATGTTGAAGTCTTGGTTAATCTCTCCAGCGTTCTGGGCAATGTACTCTTCCAAAGCCTGGATCTGAGTGTCAGTCCAGCCTTGAGCCTTTAAGGACTGGACAGTCTCGTTGGGCAGGCCGCTCTGGCTGATGTTTTGCGCCATCTCTTGGAGCTCTTGAGCGGTGTAATAAGTTTTAACTCCTGAGGATTTCAGTTCTTCCAGAGCCTGCCAGATTAACGCTGAGACATTAACCGCGTTCTCAGCGCCTAGGCGGGAGTTCTGGATCAACTCCTGGGCGAGGGAGACATTACCTGTGGAGTTGAATTGGATCACGAGTTCGGCTTCCCTGTTAAGAATCCGCCAGAATTCCTCGTAGGGGCCGGTTGTTGCCGCTTTGACGTAGTTGTTTGACGCTCCCGCACTTACTGTCATGCCTACAATTAGCATTACCAACCACAGACCTATTAATTTCTTCATACCTGCTTCACCAAAATACTAGAGACAGTATAAATTTAAAAGATTTTTCTATTCAGATTTAGCACACCACTTAAAATAGTACACAAAAAATGGATACTAATTTGAGAGCAGTGAAGCCCGGGATAAAAAGATTCAAGATTTAGTATCTCCTTGTTTCAACCCTGAACTCCCTTGCCTTTCGCCTCATTCTCCATTCCTCGATTTTCCTCACGAACGGACAGCGGGAGCGCCATTTCCAGTAGGCCTTTCTCAGTAACTCGAACATCTCCAGCACCGGGATAACCTCTGACGCACGGCTTAAAGGGTTAGCGGATGAAGAAATATTAAAAAGAGCCCTGAGGCTCTCAATGCCACGTCACGACCCTGTGGGTGACCTTTCCCGCCAGTGCGTCCTTCAAGGCATCTTCCATTATCTCAAGGCCCCTCTCGGCCAGCTCCTCTGTTATCACGAGCGGTGGCGTTATCCTGATGACGTTTCCGGACATTCCGTAGCTCGGCAGGATGAGGCCCAGCTCGAAGGCGCGCCAGCATATCTTCCCGGTAAGCTCCGGGTCCGGCTTTCCGTCAGGTTTGACTATCTCTGCTCCTATCATCAGCCCCTTCCCGCGGACGTCTCCGATTACTTCGTAATTTTCCTGCATCTCCCTCAGTCGCTTCTGGATGATGACACCAACGCGCAGGGCATTTTCTAGCAGATTCTCCTCCTCAATTATTCTCAGCGTGGCGTAGGCAGCCGCAGAGATGACGGGATTTGCTGCCGGCGTGAGAAGCGCCGAACCGCTAGTGAGCCCTTCCATCAGCTCTCTTCTCCCGATGACACCGCTGAGCCCCATACCGCTGGCAACACCCTTTCCGAACGCCAAGAGATCCGGCTCAACATTAAACCACTCGCTCGCGAACCACTTCCCGGTTCTTCCGATTCCAGTCTGCACCTCGTCCATAGCTAGGAGTATCCCGTGCTCATCGAGGAGTTTCCTGAGCTCGATGAAGAAGTCATCGGGAGGCACGACTATTCCGGCATCCCCCTGTATCGGCTCGGCTATAAGGACGGCCGTTTCATCTGGAGGAACCACATGGGCAAAGATGTAGCTCTCAAGGTAGTCGAGGAAGCGGTTTATCAGCTCGTCGGGCTCTTCGTAGCCGTCTACTCCCCAGACGTTCCGGTAGGGGTTGGGGTAGGGCACCCACACGACGTTGGGGATGAGGGGGGATAAACCCTTTTTCTGGGAGCTCTGAAATGCCGCTATCGAGGTTGCCCCGTAGGTCTGTCCGTGATAGGCACCGATAAAGGCTATTATCCAGGGTTTTTTCGTTGCAAACCTCGCCGTCTGCATGGTTAAATCCATCGCGTCGCTTCCGCTCAGTCCGAACAGAATCAGGGGGTCTTCGATGGGGGCCTTTTCAGCGAGCATCTCGGCGACCTCTATGGCTCTCTTGCTGTAGGTGTAGCCTATCATTGAGTGCTGTATCCTCGCAACCTGCTCCTGAACTTCCTTCACCAGTTTTGGATGTGCGTAGCCGGTGGAAGCCGCTGCCGCTCCAGCTAAGAAGTCTATGAATACGTTGCCGTCGACGTCCTCTATCAGTGCCCCGTAGCCCCTCTCCGGGACAACGGGGAAGAGCTTGACACCAAGGCCGGGGGATATAACCCTCTTTTCCCTCCCTATCAGCTTTCTGGCCTTTGGGCCTGGAGGAGTGACAATTATTCTCGGATACTCAGAAGACATAACTACCGCCCCGAAATGTTAAAGGAAAAAACGAAAAGGTCACGGGTTGGCCGCGATGAACTCGTCGGTCTTTTCTCTGACGAACCAGAACAGCACGAGCAGGCCTATGAGGTTCGGTATTGCCATCAGTCCGTTCATCATGTCTGAGAAAGTCCAGACCGTTTCGAGCTTGGTCACTGAACCGATGTAGATGAAGACGACGAAGAGCAGGTTGTAGATGAGGTGCAGCCTGGGATAGAGCTTGGCAAACTTCTCTGGGTCCTGCTCAAGCCACTTGGCGAGGTACATGACGTTCTGCCTGCCGTAGAACGACCAGGCGAGTATCGTAGAGTAGGCGAACAGCACGATGCCTATTGCAACCATTATCTCGCCCGCATGTCCGAAGGCTGCCGCGAAGGCTGCCTGGGTGAGCGGTGCGCCGTTGAGCTCCGGGTTGAGGTAAGCCTCGGTGACAACTATCGAGACGCCGGTGAGGGTACAGATTATCAGGGTGTCGATGAACGGACCGAGCATTGCAACGTGCGCCTGCCTCGACGGGTGGTCGGTCTTGGCCGCGGCGTGGGCAAGGGTTGCCGTACCGAGACCGGCCTCGTTGGAGAACAGACCCCTCTTGACACCCCAGAGGATGACGTTTCCGATGGCCCCGCCGGCGACGGCCTTTCCGGTGAAGGCATCGTTAATGATAAGTGCGATGGCGCTTGGTAGCTTTCCTGCGAACTTTATCCAGACGCCGATGGCGAAGAGGAAGTAGATTATTGCCATGAATGGAACGAGGGCTTCAGCAACTTCACCGATCCTCTTGATACCGCCGACGATAACTATGAATGTCAAAACCGCCAGTACAAGCCCTGTGACCCACATCGGGACGTTGAATGCCGTCTTCATTGCGTCAGCAACTGAGTTGGACTGGGTCATGTTTCCTATACCAAAGGCAGCTATGGCCGCGAAGAGCGCGAAGAGTACCGCCAGCACCTTTCCGAGAGTCGGGTAGGCGTCGTCCTTGAGGAGGAAGATGCCCAGTATTGCAAACAGTACGGCGACTATTATTGCGCCGATCTGAAGCGCACCGCTGAAGCTTAATGCAGACTTGGCAACGAACAGAGCAAACAACAGGGTGAATATCGAGGCGAGATATTTGCCGGTCTTTGGTATGTTCTCCATGGCGAAGCCCTTTTCGAGGAAGTTGAAAGTCCCGCCTATCATGGTACCGTCTGGCAACTTGTCCCTGAAGGCGACACCGAGAAGACCCTCTGAGTACCTGGTTGCCATTCCTACGAGCGCCGTGACCCACATCCAGAAGAGGGCTCCGGGGCCACCGTAGTGGATAGCCGTTGCGACACCTGCGATGTTTCCGATACCAACGGTTCCGGCTATCGTTGCCATGAGTGCCTGGAACGGGGTGATGTCGCCCTCACCTTTCTTTTTTCTGCCCTCGAAGAGGGTGAACCTTATGGACCACCCGAGGCGGCGGAACTGAATCGCCTTCAGTATTATTGTCAGGAAGAGCCCGGTGCCCACCAGCAGTACTATCATCGGCAGGCCCCAGACTTCTCCGTCCAACCAGTTGATAAAGTCCACCAACATGCCCATTGAAGCACCCCCATATAAGTTCATTCTAGTGCATGTAAATGCCTTATGCCACGTTTGCTGACGTTAGTGTACTTTAACGTTAATGGTTATGAACATCATATGTTTTAAGGTTTGTGAAATATAATTGGATAAAATGTCATGCATTTGGCGCACTTTCAATTGTGTTTGTAAAATTGGAATGGTCGCAGTGGAGGGCATTCAGTGGGGGCTCTTGACTCTGGGTAACGTTATTAACCTCCAATGGCTAACCTCTGCAGGGATGATGAGTCTGGAGCCCCCTTGAGGTTTTTTGGGGAAACAAAGGAAGGGAAAGTTTTTACTGCTAAAAAGCAATACTTTAAAGGAAATTCTGCTAAAAAGGACAATTTTGAGAGTGAGACCCTCTTCACAAAGAAGTGGAGAATTAAAGAAGAACACCTGCAACTTTTCTGGGAGCACTATGAAAATAAAGACATCACACCCAGGCACAAAAAACATATAGAGAAGATTATCAACACTTTTCTGGAGTTCTCAAATTATGTAGTTGACTACCCAACACTGAAGAGGTTTTTCAAGATGATAGACAAAAAATGGAGTGATGAAACCTACAACAGGTACTTGATGTATGTAAAGAAACTTTGCAAGGTTGTTGGGGTTGATGAGAGATTATTAAACCTCTTCTCCTACAAGAAAGTGAACCATCAAATCAAAATAGTCAAAAAGGAAGATGTAGAAGAGTTTATTAGGATTGTCAAGGAGAGTAAACTACCCAATAGTGAGAAAGACCAATTAGTTCTTTTGATTCTCCTATTATCAGTTACTGGAATGAGGATTGTGGAGGCTTTAAAGTTGAAGAAGAGAGATATAGACTTAGAGAGTAGGGCAATATATATCCAATCAGAATACACAAAGAAAAGGGAGTTCAGGGTGACATTTTTCACAAACCAAGTGAGAAGCCTACTGGAAAAGCATCTACAAGGACTGGAAAAGAATGAGAGAGTATTTGACTTCACAATATACCAATCAAACAAAACATATTTAGATAAAATCTTCAGAGAAGACTTGAATACAGAATTGAGGCTTAAAGACCTCAGAAAATTCTTCATACAAGAATGGAAAAGGAAAAATGGGGATAGCATGGTCTTACAGCTGATTGTTGGGCACAAGGGATTAGTAACAACCCAAAACTACCTGAAACTGGAAATAGAGAGGCTTAAACAAGAGTATGATAAAGTTTTTTCACACATAATCTTCAAGATGTAATTGTTCTTAATTTCTGATGGGGGCTATGATTATTTCACAACTTATAATCATATTGCTCATAAGTTACATCATTGTGGTTTTGATAAGAAGACTACCCACACTTATTGCTGTAGTTGTTGTTAGTATCATTACATACTCATTATATGGATTATTACAAAGACATGGTGTTAGGCTGAGCATGATCCTAAATACAATTATAGTAAACACTCAAGAACTCATAGAAAAGCTAATGGAAATAATGAAAACAATCATTCAGCAAATATTAACTTGAAGACAAATATCTCAGTGCTTAACACTCTAAACCTGTATAAAAACTCTACTGTGAGTTTTTTGATAAATTCAGCATTCTCTATAAGTGTGTTGATAATCTCTTTAGCCTCATCATCAGACCCCATATCATCAACATCATCCCCATCAAGGAATACAACACTGTTTGAAATAAGTTCTAGCTCCCTTTTTTCTATTAGCTTCTTTGCTAGGTATGTCACATTATTCTTGAAGAGTTTAAGTCTCTGCTGGTCTGGGAGGTCACAAAAAACACACTCACTACTAGTGAATTTTTTGATAGCTTCCTTGACACTTTCAAACTCCTCAGCAGTGAGGAATTTCAAGTAGTCATCCCCAGCATCAATCCCATACATCACATAATACTCCTGTTCCATGGCCAATCCCCTCAACAAGGATACCAATAAAAAGTTTATAATGTTTTTGGTGTTTTATTGATGCACTACTGTACACAAATGTTTGAAATAATGATTAACTTTTTAAGTAGTTTTTGTACAATTATACAATGAAGGAGGTGATGAGTTATGACTGGGGCAAGTACCCACAATAAGGTTGGGATTGATGGTTTTGAGGTTGGGGGGCTTTATGAGTGCCCCCTTGATGAAGGAGACTTTGAAGTCATAGTCAAGGATAGAACAGTGCTCAAGCTACACAACAAACTCATCAACCAGTTTGACAATATCAAGCTTTACTTCATCATTCCAAGCTGGAATGATGAAGTGTTCTTGGAGCTTGAGAAGGAAGTTGTCCACAGGGGTAATGATGACTTAATTGAGTTTGACAGTGACTTCACACAAGCCATCTTCAAGGAATACCATGTCAAAAGCATCTGGTTTAAACAAGAATTCAACAAGCTAACATTGTACATTTTCCTCAGTAAAATAAACAATAGTGTGCACCTAGGGGTGTTGTTTTTTGATACCCCCTAAGTACTTTTTGTATTATTATAAAAATGAAGATTGGTGATGGAGGTGGTTGCCATGACAGGGGGTAAGGTTGATGATATCCAAACCAAGATTGATGAGAAGAAGCTCAAAGAACTTGAAGATGAATACTTTGAAGCACTCACTGGATTTGGTAGAGTACACAGAGCACACAGAGAGTATTACAAATTCAGTGATGGAGAACACTTTGAAGCTCTCCTCAGAGCAGTCAATAGAGCAGAAAAAGAGGGCCATATGGGGCTTTACAGGTTCATAATTGCTTCAGAAGTCTACTTTGCCAGAAAGATTGGAGAAGAGGACTGGGAATTCTATGATGACTTGAATGAGAGCCACTGGTTTGACAGTGATGACTATGAAGACTATGATGACCTCAAACTCTCAGAATTCCTTGAAAAACACAAAGAGGAAGTCATAGAAGCATTCAAGAATGCAATAAAGGAAGCAAAAGAAACAGCTCAGGAAATACAAGGAGTTGATGGTTATGAGTATGATGTCAGGGCAGGTATCATAGTTGAGAATTGAAGGGGTGGCTGGTCATGTACATTGTGACAGGCTTCACCCCTTCTCAATCTTTCAAATTTTCAAAGAAAAGAATCTATATTAGCAATGAAGCAGGGTATATCATCATCAACAAGGAATCAGACTTGAAGAACAAGGTGAGCTTCCCACAAGAGATTCCAGTTGAAATCAAAGTGGGAGGGGATAAAATCAAGCTCATCACAAAAGTTCTTGAAAACAAGTATAATTACAGGATTTACCTTCCAGTGAGCATCATGAGGACTCTAATCAGAATTTACAAGCTCAAGGAACCCCTGACTGCTGATGTTGAGTTGGAGTTTGAATTCAACTCAGTGCTTGCTAAAATCAATTTTTCTAATTTTTATCCTAAGCATTCTGTAATATTATGTTATGTGAAGGTTAAGGAGGTGATGAACCATGATGGGTAAAGTCACCAATCAGCTTGATGATAATGTTATTGTGGAGCAACTCACAGCAACACAGTTCAAAATCACAGTCTCAGGGAGAATTGTTTACATTCAAAATGGAGCAGGCTACTTATCAGTCAAAAAGAAACACCTTGACAGCCTCATAGAACTAAAAAGAAAAGACAAGGCAAATGCAGAGATAATCATCAAAGGAGAGAAGATTAAATTCATCAGTAAAATGTACAACTACAAAAAGTATGTTGTCATATACCAAATCCCAACATCAATCATAGACCTTCTCATGGTTGAATATGGCCTCTCAGGGACTAGATTCACAGTAGATGTCACAATACTGATAGATGTAGAGAAAAACACTCAGAAACTAATTCTTGAGGTGCCACAGTGGGAAGTTGAGAGAGTGTTTGACCCAGCTCCTGGTTTTGAAAAAGAAAGAGGTATGATGGAAAGGAGTGATGAGTCATGGCTGAGGCAAGCACCCAAATCCTCAATAATAATAGGAGTAATGAACACTTAAAGATTACTGAAAAAACAGCAGAGGAGATTGTAGAGTACCTTAGAAGATATTATATTGAAGAACAGGGCTGGGGGGACAGGGAGGATTGGTATATTGTACTCTTCAGAAGACCAGAAGGGGGGAAACAGAGCTTCTACTTCACAATCAGAGAACTCAAAGAAGAGCCAGAGAAAATCAAGAACTGGATAATGAAAAACCTTGAAAAATACAACATCTACCACAGCATTTTCATCTACAAGGAGAAGCAGAGGAAGGAAAAGTATGCCCTCAAGGAGAGCAGGGTCACCTATATTGATTTGGATAAGGGAGAACACCAGACTATCACAATGAAGGAATTGAACACAAAAATTGCTCCACTACTTGAAGAGAAGCTCAAGAAGAGGGGAATACCATATACAGTAATTCACTCTGGTAGGGGAATACATATCAAGATACTACTTAACACACCCCTAAAAGAGGGGGAATACAAGAGACTCTCAGCCCTGGCAGAGCTGTTTGAGGGTACTGATTGCAAGGCAGACAACATATATGATTTTGCTAGAATAATCAGAATCCCCTGGAGCATAAATCAAGAGTCAAAGCAACAGGCAAAGATTATCTACCAAACAGATGAAACAGCAAAGAAAGAAGTCATAATTAAGCTCATAGAGGAGCTTGAAGAGAAAAAGAAGGCCAAAACAAGAACAGAAAAACAGTATGAGGAAGAAGAAGTTGTTGATTTGGAAGAAGAGAAGTTGGACAGTATAGCAAAGGAAATCTACCTCATCATCAAAGATTATTATGCAATTGGGACAAGACACAACCTCTTGTTCTTCACACTGGCAACAATATACAAATATACAAGAATCACTGAGGAACAACTTTACTATATTACAGAAGAACTCATCAATCTCTTGAGTGATGAGGAGTACAAACAAAGAATGAGCATTGTGAAGTCCATTACAAAAAAGGCTGAAGAGGAGGGTAGGGATAAAATAGCAACAGTTAGCTTCTTCTTTATACAAAATGACAAAGGAGAACTACTTGAGGATAGAAGACTCAGTCAGTTTGCTTCAGCCAACAAAATTGAACTCTCAGAAGCAAAGGATGTCATAATAAAGCTCAAAAATGACATAATTGAGTTACTTAAGAAACATGGTCAAACCTACAACAGAAAGTTCCTGGGAAGGGTCAGAATCAGCAACAAGGGAAGAATAATGGATGTTGAAGTTTACAGGGATAGCATAGCCCTTGCCTGGTACAAGAAGAATGATGAAGGGGACCAGTTAGTAGGTAGAGAATACTTCATCAAGGCAAGAATCATCCTGAAGGAAGTCATAGTCAAGAGAAATGATATGAAGAAAACAAGTGAGTGGCTTTACACAGTCAAAATCCAATCAGAATACACAAATGAGGAATTCAGGCAAGCCCCACTCAGAAGGATAGCAGAGTACTTGTATGGTTCACCCCTTGTTAGAATGAAGTCAAAACAGCAAATAGAGACCATACTTCAGGCAGTTTTTGACATACTCATCAGATATTACAGAATTAAGATAACCAAGGTATCAGAAGTCTTTGAAGTAGAATGGAATGAAGAGAAGAAGAAATACACTCACAATGCCACAGAATTCTATAATGAGACATACAGTGTCTCAGATGTCAGAAATTACCAAGAAAAAGTATCAGAGGAAGATATAGAAAAGGCATTGGAAGTCTTCAACAGAATCAGGGATGACAAGCTCTTTGCAGTGGTATCAGGGGCCTTATTCAGTAGCTTCTTCAACAATGAGCTAAGATTGAAGCCCCTTATCTGGGTCTGGAGCAAGGAACCAGGATTGGGAAAATCAACCCTAATGGAATTCATCTCAGAGAAACTCTTTGCAATAAAGAAGCTCTCAATCCAAGAAGCTAAAAGCAACTTCAGAATTGTTAGTGCACTTAGCCTGGCCACACTCCCAATTGTGCTTGATGATGTGTCATCAAGGGAAATAGACAACAATCTAAGAGATTTCATAAAATCCTACTTGACTGGTGTTAAATCAATCAGCAGGGGCAGGGCAGACCTCAGTACAGTCAGCATAGACCTCAGAGCCACACTCTTTGTTACCAGCAATACCAGATTTGTTACAAATGATGAAGCATTCAAGGATAGGATTATCCAGATTAAGCTTAGTAATGAGGAAGAGAAAGCATATGTCTTCACAGATGAAGAAACAATAGACCTGATTGAAGAAATCACTGGGGGAACAGGGTACTATATGCTTGATGAAGTGCTCTCAATAATGAACCAGTACAAAATGACTTTCTCAGAGTATGCTAAAATGTATTACAAGAAAATGAGGGATGTTTTAACAGACATACACTCCAGAAGGCTAAAGCTCTACAGTCAGATTTGGCAGGGACTAATCCTACTCAGAGTCATTGCAGAGAAGCACAACAAAATGGAACTTGTCAAGAGGATTGATAGGGTACTGGAGAACACTGCAAATCTCATAGGGGAGATAGAATCACAACAGGATGATGTTTCAGAAATGCTAATTTATGTTGATGACATGCTTGAAAAGTTGGAAAACTCAAGTTTCATCAAGAAGACAGAAGATGGAGAACTAATTGTTACCAGCTCAGCACTCAAGATACTCAGAGAGAACAACACCCTATTTGAAGAAATTAAGAGTCTGAGAGAGCTTGAAAGGGTAATCAATAGCAAGTACAATGATGTTGCAAGGGTTAAGACTGTCAGAATCAAAGGCAAGGTCATCAAAGCCCTTGTTGTGAATCTTTCAAAAGCCACAAGAATGAGAGGGGTTGATGAAGAAGAGTTGAGGGAAGAGGTCTACCAGCTCCTCAAGGAGCTTAAGAATGAGAAGTCAATAAGCTTTGACAGGTTCATTGCACTCCTCCTCACCAGAATAAGTGTCAATGATGAAGAGGAAGTTGCAGAGAGAGTTAAGGAACTCCTGTTAACCAAGTTCAGGAGACACATAGAACTCATGGGTACTGAACTATCCTCAGTGCTCAAGAACTCAGAAGTTCCAGTGTTCAAGGTCAAGAGAATTTAACCCCATCACTTTTCTTTTTGGTTACAACCTCAAACTTTTTTGGGTGTAACCAAGTGTAACCACAGCTTGAACAATACTTTCTAGTTGTGACTTCAAACCCTAAAACTGCAAAAAATGACAATTTTTCTTGTTGCAAAAAGGGATTTGCAAAAATTGTATCAAAAACTGCTGTAACCCCTTGTGGTTACATTGGTTACAATGGTTACAGCAAGCTCCTGCCTTCTTTTGTGCCAATGAAGTCCTCTCAAGCCATTTCATTCTTTTGCCAAATAAAGCTCTATTGTGCCTTCTTTCAACAAAAAGAGGAATCTGGTAATTGTAACCATTGTAACCAATGTAACCTCAATTGAGTTGCATCAATTTTCTTTACATAGTTGTATTAACCCTTGATAAATATAAAGGAAAAATGAAAAATTAAAATTTAATTCCAAAGTTGTGGTTACAAAGTTACATATAGCAGGCAGGAGCAAGCTCTGTTAGGCTATCAGAGACAGGAGAGGGATGTAATCTCTAATGAAAACAGCAGTTATTGGGGGCTTGTAAAGGCTCTATTCAGCCAACAGAATGATTTCTGGGATGTAACCATTGTAACCACAGGGGGTTACACTCATTTTGAAGTACAAAGTAATGGGTGAAAAGTCTAGTAGATAACTTCAATCTCTGGAAGATTAGGTGAATACTCTGGGTCCATTATGTGCAATTGTTTTCTTATGAACCCTCTCATCTCAATTGCCATGTCTAAGCAGTATTTTTTGAATTCATCAATATGCACATCTTCTGGCCTCTCAACATGGGGGAATAGCAATTTCAAGAATGCTGTACTAATTCTTTTTATTGCTTCTACATCTCTGCTATCAGCATGAGATGGGACATATAATAAGCTATCTACTATGGCCCTGTATGTTAAATCATCTCTAAATCTATGTAAGACCTCAGTGAAATATTCAACATTCAAAGCCCATCCTCTGGCTTTCATGCCTTCTTTTATCCTTGGTAGTTCCCATCCCTTAATGAATCCATGGAATCTATCAATGAGGGCTGATTCTTGGAAAAACTCAGGAAGAGTGAGGAATACTTTCCTATTTTCCCCTTGGAAATCAATGGGAATATTTCCTAGGAGGATGAATCCAGCTTCACCAACTCCTCTATGGTTACCAACTCTATACTCCCCACTTTCAAGATATCCTTTAAGAGCCCCTCTGAGCTCTTCAGGGTTTGGGAAATGTACTGTCTGTATCTCATCTAAGGCAACATAGTCAAATCTGCTCACTAATCCTGGTTTCCTTCTGTTTAAATCATAGAATAATTTGGCTCTGCTTATACTACCTCCACTTATTAACCAACCATACTTGCTTAACTGTGAGTAAACATAGGATTTACCAGTTCCTTTTGGGGCTAGTTCAATAAGATTAACTCTTTTTTCAACAAATGGGAGAAGTCTAGCTATCATCCAGAGCTTTGCTTTTTTTGAGATAAATCCCTCAGGATTGTAATCCATTGCCCTTAACAAGACATCAATCCATTCTTCTGTTGAAAACTCCCTTCTGGCTTCCTTATAGTAGTCAATATCAATCCTATAAGGTCTAAATGGTTTAAAATCAACACATACAAGTCTTCCCTCTTCCTTTGATTTTCCAGGAACTTTTTCAATTCTCCAGTCCAGGGTTACAATACCCCAGGCTCCTTCTAGAGATAGCAGTTCTTCTCCATATTTTTGTATTAGATATCTCTCCACTCTTCCCTGATATTTTCTTTCAGGGAGTCCTAACTCAGGTAAGTGAAAGAGGGCTTCACCTGTAGCTATATCAATTTCAACAACAATCTTTGCTAGAATAGAGACTTGTTCCTGTTTGTTTATTAGTCTGTCTTTAAGGACTTGAGCATCTTCCTTCCTTGGTATTTTCTCTCTAATGAACTCCCTGATAGCTTCAATGTCAATATTTCCTTCTTCATCTGAGAATTTTTTAACTAGCCAATCCCTTAGATAGGAGGGTATATTTAGAGATGAAAATACCTTAGATTTTTGAGGGTCTTTGTATACACTCTCTTCATAAAATATTTCTCTGATTTTTTCTCCTAATGGGTCCATTGGCATTTGGGTCCCTCCTAAATTAACTCTTCTTCTTCAAGACCACCCCTAATCTCAAATTCAACTTCACCAATTTTCTTATCTCCAGATATCAGAGTTCCTTTGTACTTTCCAGGCCTAAGTTTGAGTTTTCTTAGATTGAACTTCCATAAGTTCCCTGTTTTTGTTTCTCCTTTTATGTCTCTTCCATCTATTCTTAATATCACTTCATTTAGACCATATAGGCTTTCAATTTTCACTTCTAATATAGGTTTCACAAGTCTAACTATTTTTTTCATAACCCTAACTTTTGCAGGAGCTTCTGAAAGGGGGCTGACAAATATAACTGGTACAATAAGTTCTTCTGGGGTGGCTCCCCCATGAGTCTCTGTGATACTTCTTTTTCCACCAGGGAATACCTTATATGTTCTGGATATCAAATATATTTTTTTGTCTTCTTTTATCTCTACTAAATACTCTGGTGTATTATCAATATCTTCCAGTGAATTAATTTCAGTTATTACAAAGTATCTACCATCTCTTTTATGCTGTCCTTGAATTGAAGATGGTAGTTTAATCCTGTCTTTAATGTACCCATTAAATTGGGTGGCTCCATGGTCAGAAGTTATTATGAATTTTTTGCCTTTTAGCTTGGAGATTTTGTTTTGTATTATCTCTTTGATTGTCTCTATTTCCTCAATAATATTTTCTGGATATTCTTTACTATGCAGCACAATATCAAGGTCTCTAGTTAGAATTATTGTCTTGTCCCCTAGCAACTTGTTGAATTCAGTTGTAGTTGGCATACTAGCTTTTGCAAATGTTATTCTGATATCATGATTAGTGAAATGTTTTTCTAAGTACCACTTAAGTAATCCACTCCACTCAACCCCCAATCCATCAATAAAGACTATTGGTGGAGACAATAGTTCAGAAATAACAGAATTCCTGTGTTTGAACTTGGTATGTAGATTATCTCTATTAAATTCCCTCTGAAGTCTAAGAAGTTTGTCACTTGGCTCATTCAACACTTTGGAGAGAATGTATTCTCTAAAGTACTCTTGAACTCTCTCAGGGATTTCTGGGTTGTTTATGAATGCAATGTAATGATAAAGGTCTGGAAATGTTATTTGTAGTATTCTTAGTGTCTTTTCTAAAGAGATACCTCTCTTTATGGCATCTCTGACTGATAGAATAATTTGTATCTTATCTTCCTTTTTAGTTCCAAGTAGTACTGATAACTTTTGAATTGGGTTATCTGTATCTTCAAGCAAGATAAAGAATTCTTGAGGAGGTGTTAGGTCCATTAACATAATAACTTCTTTCCTCTCTTTTATTTCAGAAAGGTTTAGTGTTAGTTTTCTCTCTAGAGGATATACCCAAATACTCTTTTCAAATGATGCATAATTGATAGCTTTGTTGTTCAGTACAAGTTTAAGATATTGATTATCAATTAAGTTTACATTGAGTCTCATCCAGTTGAAGATTAACCATCTCTTGTAATCAGTACTTGATTTCCATTGTTTCAGTAGATGGGTCCATGAGAACTCTTTTATGTTGAATGTTGTTTTTAGGTATTCCACAATATCAGGAATCTTTAACTTATTTAGTTCTCTTAGTAACTCTTTCCAAAACTTCAACTCATCATGAGAATATTCAAAAGGTATATTAATGCTCAGAATCTTCTCTGCAACATCTTTTAATGTAGAGATGTGTTCAATATCAATTCCAGGAAAGTCTCCCTTTTCCAAGTATTTAGATAGTATCTTGGATCCTGTTAAGAGAATTTTAGCTGACATCAACATCTCCAAAGAGGGTATACTTTCATACAAACTCAGATATTCTCTGTATCCAGTAACAGGCAAGATTTTATTTTTTCCCAGGTCTTGGGCTAAAGTCATCACTGTGTTGTCTTTGGTGATACAAATCTTAGGTTTCTTTTTTTCTTCTGGAAAAATTGGGGGCACATAGATTGGAGGGACTTTTCTTGTATCTTGTGAGTTTTTCCAATATTCTTGCACAAAAGAAGATACACCAAACAGAACCACCCAAAGTCTGCTTTGGGTATATGGGGTAACTTCAATTGAGTGTATCCTACTCAGGAGATGCACTGGGTGGTAACCCTTAGTTCCTTTCCTTTTATTCAGTCTGATAACTTCACTAAGTGAAGTCAGTAGCAATGAGTTCTCTCCTTTTTTTAGTTCATCTTTAATTTCAGTTATTGCTTTATGGATATCTGGAAGAGTGTCTCTTTTTGTACAATATTCTGACAAGTGAACTTGGATGGGGTTAAACTTTTCTGTTATTCCCTTAACAATTTGGACATAGGTATAATAATCATCAGTATAAATAATCTTAGTTGGAAATCTACCTCCAAGATACCCTTGATATGATGGGTGTTCCTGTTCTTCCCTGAGCAGAGGAATTAATTCTGAAAAATTAACTTTGAGAGTATTCTCCATTTGACTCACCCTGATACTTTCTAATTAATTTTGCAATTTTGAGTCCAACTCCTGGGTCATCTTTGATAATAAGTGTAACAAGCTCTTTGAGTTCTTCTGGTGGTAGTGCATGAATTATCTGTTGAATCCTATCATACATTTCTTCCTTGTATTTCTCCCTGACCCATTCTTTGTAAAAGTCTCTAATCTGTTTTGTTGTCCATTTTTCCACATTCTCCCCTAATTTGAGTTTCATGTCATTTAGCATATCTGCAAAGTCATGTTTAGTTAACAGTCCTTCAATCCAATCTTCCCCAAAGAAACTTCTGAAAATCTTGTAATGTATGTCTTCTTTAGAAAGAAGACTGAGTTCTGAGGAGTATGTCTCAATTAGTGTCTTTATCTCTGTAAGCCTGTTTTCTGAATCAATATTCCTGAATTCCAGTAGTGCTCTAACTAAGTTTTCAACATTATTTGCCACATTTTCAGGAACTCCTGGAAGATACTTAATTAGCTCAACAGGAATCATTTTTGTTCTCAGGAATTCTCTTATGTCACTTGTGCCAATAATTTTGATGAGGGAGTCTTCAATTTCTTTCTTTATTTTGGTCTTCCTTGCCCTAGTTATGACAGTTCTAACTTTTATTACAAGGCTTTCTTCACTGACTTTCTCTGGCCCCCTATCTTTGACTATCCCTCTGATTTCTTCCATAATTTCATTGAGAATCTCTCTGTCAATCTCTTCACCTAGTTTACTTGATACCCAAGATTTTAAAACCTCCATTTTGTCATCTAATATTTCTTCAATTTGTTTGGCATTTTGGGGGATTTTCTCATATAATATTCCAAATTCAAATTTCTGTCTGACCTTCACTGCATCTTGTATTGATACTATTTGGGACAATGCTCTCAATATTGCTATGATGTCTGGATTGGGTTTCTCCACTAGCTGGGGATGGTATTCATACATCCAGAGAGGTAGCAGTTCAAGGTTTTGTAGTTTCTCTTTTAGGTTCTCTATTAAGTCCTCCAAGAACATAACTTCCTTGCTAATGTGCAATACTTTTGAGAGCTCTCTAGTTAGAAGAATCTCATACTCAAGGATTTGGATTACCTTTTTGACTTCTTCTTCTCTCCATGCCCATGGCTCTTCCTGAAGAAGTTCTCTTATTTTGTCTTCAAGCTTCTGATAAAATTGTGCTCTTTTTAGTCCCTGTTCACTATTTAGTTCCCCCTCTATTGTATTAGAGGTTAGGCTCCTGAGTATGAAGTTGAAGAATCCTTTCTGATAATATTCTGGATGGTTAGAGGCATATCTTAATTTTTCTTTTAAATCCTGTGCAGGTCCATCTAGTGTATATACAATGTCTTTGATTGGTTCTTCAATTCCCTTGGGTAATTGGGTGCCCTGCTTGTCAATTTCTTCATTTTTGATTACAAAATCCAAGACATCAATAAGGACTTCTTCTTCCTCTGTTAGTTTGAAGGGACCATATTTTATTGCCCATATAGGATACTTCAATGTGGACTTGATTTTGAATCTTACATCTATTATTGCTGTTCTGGGATATTTTGACTCTGTATCCAAAGTAAAAATCTCTTTTAATAACTCAGAGAATCTTCTCTGCTCATAACTTAGTCTTTGTATGAAGAATTCTTTCCTCTTAGTAATTGTTTCAGTTATCAAATCTCCCAAGGTACCAACATCTAGCTCCCCATCATTTATTCCATCTGTGTAATAATAACCTTTGCTGAATTCTTTTAATAACAATGCAAATATTATCCCCCCAATTTTTGAAGGATACAACCCAAATGGAGGTTTGGTCAATTCATCCCACAACAGGAATAATGAGACTCTCTCTTCAGTCTCTGGGAATAGTTCCTTGATTCTTCTTCTCATTGCACATACTGGTATTTTTTGTGGGTTGCACTCTTCAGGTATGAACTCTCCCTGTATATCCACAATTCTCCAGGTATCTACCAGCAGATTGTAAATCTCTCTAGTTTGTCCTTTTCCAAGCTGGGGGAATGCTTTTAGTGTTCTTTTAATAATTGCTTCAGGTCTTTTCTCATATCTCCAGAGAGTGTCATTTTTAATCCATTCATCCAGTCCATGATTGAACACTTTCTTTATAATTGAGTTGAGAACTGAGGACAATGCTTTGGCTGTGTAAATGTTATCTTCAACCATCAACTCTTTCTCAGTGCCATTTTCAAGTAGAGAAACTACAAGGAATCTTCCATTTTCAATGTTGCTCATCCACTTATCAACAATGAAGTCAATGTTCTTCTTAAAGTACTCTGCTTCTTTAAACCTATTTGCTTTCTCATGTGCTTTCTGATGTTTATAGTTTAATTCTATTTCTTCCCAGTTTTTGTCACCCAGTTCAGATAGTGACACAATGAACACAGTATTTGGATAGTTCTGTGCTATCTTTGTCAATTTTTCTTTAATCTCTGAAAGAGGGGTCTCTTCTTTCATAACACCAAATATGACATTCAACTGATATGGTTCTTTTTTGATATTTGGAGTTCTCATAAGTGCCAAGTCTTCAACTGGAATAACAGGGATATCTTGATTTTTGGCATTGAATCTGACTGAGAGTCTTTCTTTTCCTAAAGTTACTAATTGTTTAACCTTGGATAAAATAGCTTCATTGTTTTTGATAAATAAACTAAATCTTGGTGCCTCAATATTGCTTATGTCAATTTGTCCCATGTAAGGTAAGATGAATTCATCCCCTATACTTGCTATGATTCCTTTTTTCATTAGAGAATTAATAACTTCTTGAAGCTTCAGATATAAGGGAGTTCCGGAAAATGCCACTTTAAGGGCTTCTCTAGAGGGCTTAAGTAATGGTACAGAAGAAACTCTCTTCATTAATGCACTTAGCATCATTATGACATTGAACACTTTTAGCTCTTCTTCTGATAATTTATCTTTCCATGTATCCCAATAGTTGATAATCTCTACAATGTCTTGGTGGAATATGTGGATGCCCTCATTTGATACAAAGAAATATTCCCATAAGAAGTCAGGAGTTAGGAGGTACCACATCCCTTTTGGATATTCATTGATAAATTTTCTAAAGGATACAGTCTCAGCTTTTTCTCCTCCTTTCAAGAATTTAAAGAGTGTTCTTTGATATGAGCCAATATGTTGTGAAATCCTAGCTGCCAGATAAACAGAGTATGGATGTATTGGGAATAGTTTCTTCATATCCTTCAAATTTGCATTTTTCTCTTCAGAGATTAGCTTCATGACTTCATCTTCAAGATAGTAATACATTGATAACTGTTCCCATTGTTGTTTCACAAATTTCTTCCATTCTTCAGAGTTCTTTGGCTGTATTACATTTGACATTAATTGATAGATTGTCACAGGTTCCATGTAATAGTGAATAAGATTGAATCTGGCTTGGATTTTTTGAATGTCATCTACTCTGGCACTTTTGAACTGGTTGGGATGTCTATGTGTTATGAGAATCAAGTAAAATGGTATTGATTTTGTAATCTCAGCAAGTTTTTGGAGTGTTGTCAAGGGAGGATGGTCTTGGTTAAAGAAGTCTGAAAATTCATCCCATATGAATACTATCCTAGACACTATTCCACTCTCAAATATCTCTTTTAGCCAGTTAACAAAAGTCTCAACATTGAATCTATTAGAGGATGGGCTTATTCCATCTTCTTCAAGAGATTCAATTAAATACTCAACAAAATCTATATCAATCTCTTCTTGGTTTAACTTCTCAAGGATATCCTCTTTGCTTTCAATTCCCATTTCATAGAATTCTTCATGTTTTTTTATGAATTCATCCCAGTTAATCACTGTATCTTCTAGTCTTTCTTTTAGCAGTTCAATTTCAGTCTTTGTAATGAAGGGCTTATCAGTATTTTGTTCTTTGACTATCCTCTTTAGTTCTTTTTGGATTCTATCTTGCAACACAAGAAGAAGCTTTCTTTCAGAGGTTATATCACTTGACCCATAATTGTAAACCACCAAGATTTTGTTGTTTTCTCTAAGCTCAAGCAGTTTGTCCCTTAAATTGCTGGGTATCTCATATTTTGAGAGATAACCCATAACATCATTAATGTCATCTGATAATAGATGTTTAATTACAAAAGCTGCATGGGTTTTTCCAGTTCCATATGCACCAAATATCCACAATGGCTTAGGTTCAGACCCTTCTCTATTTAAACTTGGAAGAAGTTTCCATAACATCTCATAGAATCTTGAATGGGGTATGAATGTTTTCCACATGTCTTTGTTTTTCTTGTCAACTTCTTCTCCAAAAACAGCTACAAAATTTTCATCAATTTCAATGTATTTAGCATATGTTTGGGGCTCCATATTACCTTCACCCTTCTTTTGCTCTCTTGGTGATTAACCCTTAACATCTTTTTAATCCTTTTGATGATTCATAAAGTCAAATTAAGGGAAGTCATGCCTTCTGTTTCATCTCTTTGTAGATATTGATTATATCCTTACTGTTTTTCTGGGGTGAAAGGAATATGTTGTCAAGGTCAGCAATTATTTCAACTCTAATCCATTCATGCCCAAAGGTTTCACTTAGGCCATGCAATATTTTCTCTAGTTGTTCTCTCTCTACCCCAAATACCTTGTATGGACCCTCAGGGAGAGTGGTATCATAAAGTTCTGAGATAGTCAGGCTGTATCTCTCTGTAGCTTCAGCATATCTATATAGTGAGTACAGAATTAGCATTTGAATCTGAAGTTCACTGAGATTTCCAAAGTTTAAGCCTGGTTTGGCAATGCCTATCATTTTGTTCTTCTGTTTTAGCACTATGCCCAATTCAAGTTTAGTTCCCAAGGGGCTCTTATCAAATATCTCTCTTAGTGAGCTGAGGATGTTCTTTTTTGTTCTCTGGGCATATTCTTCACCTAGGATGTTAAAGATGTCTTCTGTAGTGTATGTTCTTTTCCATTTCAGATTTTCAAGATACCATTTAATTAGAGGAGAATTCTTTGCTAGATTGTTCCAGATAATGCCCCATGTAAACAGGTCTGAGCTTCCAATTGAAATTAATGCTCTACCTAACTTTGTTATAGTGTATTTACCTTTTTGGACTTTGATTATCTCAGCTTCATTTAGCCAGTGCTTCATTGCTTTGAATTGCTCAGGACCCAAAGTATGAGAGCTCCACCAGTCTTCAGTGGTGTCAAAGAACTCCCTAATCCACTCAGTTCTTATGCCAAAGCCTTTATACCTGCCAAAGCCTTTATCTTTCTTCATACTTTTGACCTCCATATCAACTCTTAGTGAATCTGAAGCAAGACATCCTCTGTTTGTAAATGTGAGACATGTATAGCAATGAGTACATCTTTCTTTGTTAATTTTAACTTTTCCTTCACTCATGTCAATAGCATTTGTGGGACAAACTGCTTCACAGACCATACAATGAACACAATCAGAAGTTTTGTAAGCTACTATTTTAATGAGGTTTTGAAGCTTTTCTGATATCTCCTTGTTAGCATACTCAATGATGAATTGATTTTTAGTGATGTCTTCTTTCCAATTAAACCTGTATATCTCACTCTCAACTTTTAAAACAAATGTATTCTTTGAGATTACCATATCCCCCAGTGTTTTGGCCCACTCAAAGAATTTTTCATTGGGGTCTGAGATAACAATTGAAGTCTTGTCATTAGAAGTTGATACTATGACCTTTTCCTTTCTCTTTAGGTCATTTCCTCCTATTCTCATTTTCCAGTAGCCTTTTTCAATAAACTCTTTAATCTCAGACTCATCTTTTATGCCTTTGTTTCTGGCATAGTCCTCAATTATCTTAAGATATGGTTGTATTTCAGTAGTAAATGCCAATCCCATTATAGTTTCTTTCCAAGGAGAAGCAAAAGGACATACTGCACAACCTACTCTTCTTAGACCCAATCTGTATAGCCTGTTAAGGGGGATATCCCTGTATAACAAATAGAGGTATACTTCTGCAGAGTTCCAGTATAAAATTGGATGTACATTTCTCTGTATGAGATATTTGCCTTGAGATGTAAGTGTGTTTTTCTCTTTTAACAGCTTTCCTAGAGCAGTTCTTCTCTGGCTTTCATCACTTCTGACACCATCAAATAACAACAATATTGGGGTATCCTTGTTTACTAGCTTTCTAATGAGTTTAATTGTGGGGGCAGATTTATAGACACTACAACACCACCTGTGCACCCTGGAAGGGGGTCCCATCTTTCTCCACATTTCAGGAGCTGGTAAGTCTGTTTTTGCAGTCCTAAAATTCAGATTTTTGTATCTCCTTTTTATAATCTCCACATACTCATAAGTAGGGCTTAGCTCCATGTTAGTGTCATTGAATATAACAACAAATTCTGTTGGGGGAACTACTCTCTGGACTAAGTCAAGAAGTACAGTAGAATCTTTGCCCCCACTAAAAGACACAGCCATTAGGTCAACCTTATCTTTATTTGTGAGATAGATGTTTCTAATAGAATCTAATGTAGAGTTTATTAATTTGTCCAGGACTTCTTTGTTGACCTTTAACATTTCTTCCAGATTTACAGGTTCTAGAGCAAGGTCAGTTTCTATTACCTTTAACTTAGGTCTATGGAAGAACCCTCCTCCAACAGCTTTGGCAACTATTCTGCCCTGATAATAATAGTCTCTCCCAACAGCCCATAGAAGAGGTTCATTAGAGTGAGGATAGTCCCAAAATTCATTAAATCCTAGGAGGTCAAGTTCCTCCCAAAACACTGGTCTGATATCAGGGGAGATGTCTCCAAGACTCTTTTTTAGTAATTTTATACCCCCAGATTCAAAGTGCCATGTGACTCCATACATGTCTTTGGCCCCCATTGATACTGGTCACTGAGTACCTTAATGTTTCTATCATGAAAATACCCCTACCTCTCACTTTAAAATACTTTGTGCAAATGTTTGGGTAATGGGGATGTTGAAAGTGGTTAGCTTCTTGTTATAATCTTTAGAAGCTTTTTCTCAATTTTTCTGGGGAACAAAAAGAAATGTATCTCATTTTTTGATGGGTGTGTTTTTATACCTATAACTAATTTTTCATTCATATTGAGAAACTCTACAATTTTTGAGGGTATTGTCAATTGCAATCCAGACCTCCAAGGATATAATGATACACTGATACTGTATTTGTATTGATAAACTAATTTCCATTTCCCCTGATATAGTTTGAGTTTTTCTATGTCCTTAACATTAAAGAAAACCTTGATTGTAGAGTGAGTTACATCAAAGTGAACCTTTTTAATGACAACATTCTTAATTGTTCTCCCTTTATATTGTACTGACACTATGATTGATGATTTTGATAATCTCTTGATGGCATTTTTTTGCTTTTCCAATGTGTATCCCATTAATAGATTAATAGAAATATCACTTAGGGTGTAATATCCTAAAAACAGACAAAGATAAGAAGCAATTATTCACAGTTTTTTAAGGTCTTCTATTATGCTTGTTAAATCTGTCTGTTTTTCAGACTTCCCCTTTAATTTTGCTTCATCCAGGAACTTTTTGAACTTTATAAGCTCTTCAGTATCTACACTATGTTTAAAATATTCAATCAATGCATAGATGACTTCTGATTTAGTATATCTTGTCTTGAATGCCTCTTTGAGTTTAGTTTGTAAGGTGTTTAGTTTTTCAAAGGTTTCATTATCAAGCTGGATATTGTGTCTTGGAGTCTTCTTTTCCTCTGCCATTTATCATCACCTAATTGTTGATTATTTTGTGTTTGTATTTAACAGTTTTTGTTAGGCAGAAAACTTAAAATACTATTTCTGAATACTAGTATATACTGGTATATACTAACATGAGGGACCTTAAAATGAGCAAAAAAGTCAGGACAAGTGTGCTGGTAGATGAAGAAATACTTAAAATAGCTAAAGACTTAGGCATAAATATATCAAAAACTTTGGAATTGGCATTAATTAGGGAAATTCACTTTAAAATTGGCCTTTATGGTCAGGAGACCCTTCAGCATGCTGGAATATTAAAAAAGAACACTAATTTGTCCTTAATTGGAAATTGGGATGATGACTCTGGAGCCCCCTGATCGGTGAGGAGGTTTCGCGGGGCTGACCACAATGATACGAAGGCGCATCTGTCGTGAGTATCTGGAGGAGATTGAACGTCTCGAACGTTCGATTCGGGAGCTGGAGGAAGAGATAATCGAACTCCGCATGCAGCTCAAACTGAAGGTTGATGAGGCCAACAGACTCGCCATAGAGAACACCAGTCTGAGGCATAAGATAGAGATGATACAGAAACGTGAAAAGAGACTCATTGAGTTTCTCCGGAAGGCTAAGATTCCAATTGTTGTTATAGATGAGGAACAGTTCGAGGATGTCGATGTTGATTTGGGAGTTGATTCGAAAGAATGAGGGAAACTTTAATTAGTCCCGCTTCCGTTTCTACTTCAGTTTAAAGAGGTGAGGATCATGAGCATGGACATGACCACTGAGATGTTTAAAGAGGAAGGATGGATAAGAAAAACGTGTAAAGTGTGCGGCAAGCCCTTCTGGACGCTCGACCCGGACAGGGAGACCTGCGGTGACCCGCCCTGTGACGAGTACGCCTTCATAGGAAAGCCCGGCATACCTAAGAGGTACACCCTTGAGGAGATGCGCGAGAAGTTCCTGAGCTTCTTCGAGAGACACGGCCACGGAAGGGTGAAGCGCTACCCGGTTTTACCGCGCTGGCGCGATGATGTCCTCCTCGTTGGGGCGAGCATAATGGACTTCCAGCCCTGGGTCATAAGCGGCGAGGCCGACCCGCCGGCGAACCCGCTCACCATAAGCCAGCCCTCAATAAGGTTCACCGACATAGACAACGTCGGAATAACCGGCAGGCACTTCACGATATTTGAAATGATGGCACACCATGCCTTCAACTATCCGGGGAAGCCGATATACTGGATGGATGAGACGGTTGAACTTGCCTTCGAGTTCTTTACGAAAGACCTTGGAATGAAGCCCGAGGACATAACCTTCAAGGAGAACCCGTGGGCCGGCGGAGGAAACGCCGGTCCGGCATTCGAGGTGCTCTACCGCGGTCTGGAGGTTGCAACCCTCGTTTTCATGCAGTACAAGAAAGCCCCGGAGAACGCTCCAGCTGACCAGGTCGTCGAGATAAAGGGCGACCGCTACGTGCCAATGGAGACGAGGGTTGTAGATACAGGCTACGGCCTTGAAAGGCTCGTCTGGATGAGCCAGGGGACGCCGACGGCTTACGATGCCGTCCTCGGCTACGTCGTTGAACCGCTGAAGAAGCTCGCTGGAATAGAGAAGATAGACGAGAGAATCCTCATGGAGAACTCCCGCTTGGCTGGAATGTTCGACATCGAGGACATGGGTGACCTCAAGGTTCTCCGCCAGGAAGTCGCGAGACGCGTCGGCATAAGCGTCGAGGAGCTTGAGAAGGCAGTAAGGCCCTACGAGCTCATCTATGCCATAGCCGACCACACGAAGGCCTTGACCTTCATGCTCGCCGACGGTGTAATCCCCTCCAACGTTAAAGCCGGCTATTTGGCCAGGCTCCTCATAAGGAAGAGCATAAGGCACCTCCGCGAGCTTGGGCTTGAGACACCGCTCGCTGAGATCGTCGCCATGCACATAAAGGAGCTCTCACCAACCTTCCCGGAGTTCAAGGAGATGGAGGATGTAATCCTTGACATAATTAACGTCGAGGAGAAGCGCTACCACGAGACGCTCAAGCGCGGTAGCGATTTGGTCAAGAGGGAGATTGCCAAGCTCAAGAAGGCAGGAAAGGACGAGATACCCCTCGAAAAGCTAATCCTGTTCTACGAGAGCCACGGCTTAACTCCGGAGATAGTCGCGGAAGTGGCCAGGGGCGAGGGGGTTAAGGTTCACATCCCCGACAACTTCTACACCCTGGTTGCGAAGGACGCCGAGAGGACGGCGAAAGAGGAGGCCGCCAAGTACGTCGTTGACTTCGAGCTGGTCAAAGATTTGCCCGACACGAGGACGCTCTACTACGAGGATCCCTTCATGAAGGAGTTCGATGCAGAGGTTCTCAGGGTCATAGACGACTGGGTAATCCTGAACCAGACCGCCTTCTACCCCGAGGGCGGAGGCCAGCCCTACGACACCGGAGTGCTCGCCGCGGGGGACGCGGAAGTGAGGGTAACCAACGTCCAGAAGGTCGGAAAGGTAATCCTCCACCGCGTTGATAAACCCGAGGCCTTCAAGGAGGGCATGACCGTCCACGGGAAGATCGACTGGGACAGGAGAATCCAGCACATGCGCCACCACACCGGAACCCACGTCCTCATGGGCGCTTTGGTTAGGGTTCTCGGCAAGCACGTCTGGCAGGCTGGCTCTCAGCTCAGCACCGACTGGGCCAGGCTTGACATAAGCCACTACAAACGCATAACCGAGGAGGAGCTCAGAGAAATCGAGCGCCTTGCCAACCGCGTCGTCATGGAGAACAGGCCCGTGAAGTGGGAGTGGCTTCCGAGAACAGAAGCCGAGATGAAGTACGGCTTCCGCCTCTACCAGGGCGGAGTCGTTCCTGGAAGGATCATCAGGGTTCTCAACATCAAGGACTGGGACGTTCAGGCCTGCGGTGGAACGCATCTGCCGAACACCGGACTCATAGGTCCGATTAAGATTCTCAGAACCGAGCGCATACAGGACGGCGTCGAGAGGATAATCTTTGCAGCCGGAGAAGCTGCCATCAACTGGATGCAGGAGACCGAGAGGATACTGAAGAGAACGAGCGAGGTCTTCCGCGTGCCGCCCGAGAAGGTTCCAGAGACGGCCGAGAGGTTCTTCAGCGAGTGGAAGCAAGCAAGGAAAGAGGTGGAGAAGCTGAGGAAGGAGCTGGCGAAGCTCCTCGTTTACGAGCTTGAGAGCGAGGCCGAAAAGGTCGGCGACGTTGAGTTCATAGGCAAGGTCGTCGAGGGGACTATGGAGGATCTACGCGAGGCGGCAAACAAGCTCAGGAAGGAGAAGAGGGTTGTCGTCCTCATAAGCCGGGAGGGCCACTTCGTCGTTGCCGTTGGGGACAACCTCGACCTCAAGGCCGGCGAGCTTGCGAAGGTTATAACGAGCGTCGCCGGCGGCGGTGGCGGTGGGAGGAAGGAGCTCGCGCAGGGCAAGATAAAGAACCCGCTCAAGGCCGAGGAAGCTATTGAGGAAGTGAAGAGGAGGCTCGGCTGAGCTTTAATGGATGTTTCCATTGTGGGGCCGATATTCTTTTAAACCTCCCTTCCGACTTTTTTCGGTTGAAATGATGGACGGCCTTAGAATAGTCCGCGAGTTCTTCAGGGTCCAGAGGGAGGTCTTTTTCAGCTACCGCTGGGACGTGGTCAGCTATCTGATAGGCCTTCTAATCCAGGTTGCAGTGATGGGGATATTCGCCAGCCTGGTAACGATAGACGCCAACATCGAGCAGTACGGCACCGACTCCTTCCTCCAGTTCTTTCTGATAGGCTTCATCGTGCACAACATAATATTCCTTCCGCGGGGCAGCCTTTCCAAGCTCCTGATTGGGCGCAGCTTCCCGATGCTCTACGCCTCCCCCGCCGGAATGGTGGCGATCTTCGTGGGAATAAACGCCTGGAACGTCGTCTGGAGCCTTATGATAATGGGCCTGATAACTGTGATCTTCGTTCTCTTCTACGGCCTGGTCATACACATCAACCTCGGTGCTTTGCTTGTTATCCTCGCGGGCTTCACCCTCACCTTCGCCCTTGAACTTTTCTCCGCCGGCTTTCGGGCGGCGACCAAGGCCAGGCAGGACCCGATAAACTGGTTCCTCAACCTCACCTCCCAGCTCGTGAGCGGTCTCTACTTTCCTCCTCAAGTTCTCCCCTGGTGGCTCCAGCCTATTTCCAAGATACACCCCGAGAGGTACATTCTTGAGATGGCCAGGCTGACGATGGGCGGGGGCTATTCAGTGTCCCAGATCTGGCCGGGCTTCGTGAACCTTGCCCTGACCACGGGCGTCATGCTCCTGGTTGGAATCGCGACCTTTCGGTGGGGCGTTGGAAAGGCAATGCAGCTGGGAACCCTCGGGCACGTGTGAGGTGGTCAGATGATAGAAGCAGAGCATCTCACCAAGTACTATCCGCCCCCTTTCAGGGGCTTCTTCGATCTGGGTAGCCTTCGTGATTTTCTCGGAAAGCCCAGGGAGGAGATTCCGGCCCTCATAGACCTGAGCTTCCGGGTGAGGGTGGGGGAGATATTCGGCCTCCTCGGCCCCAACGGCGCGGGAAAGACAACCCTCTGTAAAATCGCCAACGGCCTCCTCGAGCCGAGTTCTGGAAAACTGCTCATCGACGGCCACGACAGCTTTAGGGAGCACGGCAAAGTTGCGAGCAAGATGTTCACCGTTTTCACCGGCGAGAGGGACATGTGGGGCATATTCCAGTGGCGTCTGAGCGTTCAACGAAACCTCCAGTTCATCGCGAGGCTGTGGAAGGTCCCGGAGGGTGAGATAGGGGAGCGCATAGAGTACGCGCTCAAGCTGCTGAACCTGTGGGAGAAGAGGGACGAGTGGTACCAGAAGCTCTCGGCCGGAATGAAGCAGAAGGTTTACATCGCCTCCGCCCTTGTGGTACAGCCCAGATACCTCATACTCGACGAGCCGACGGTTTTTCTCGATGTGATAACCAAGAGCGAGATACATGATGCAATATTAAGCTTAGTCCGTGACTTTGGGACAACGGTTATCCTCACCACCCACGACCTTGGGGAGGCGGAGAAGCTGAGCGACAGGGTTCTGCTCTTCAACAAGAGGCCTATCCTGGAGGGAAAGCCCGAGGAGATAAGCAGGAAGCTCAGGGCTCCGATTGATAAGAAGGTTGTGGCTCTGGTGGAGGGAAAGTTCGACTGCAGCTGGGAGGGTCTCGTGAAGTGCACCTTTAAGAACGGTTATACCCATGTCGTGGCGTACCTTAAGGTCGAAGAAGTTGATGAGTTCGTGAGGTTTCTCTCCTCAAAGGGTGCCCTTCAGATTAAGGTGGAGGAATTATCACTAGAGGATGTATTTCTGCTTGTTTTTAGTCGTTTTAGCGAGGTAGAAAAATCTTAACACTTCCTTGATTTTTAAATGAATGGAAAATTTTATAAGTACTAATCTCAGTTTTTTTTTTCGGAGGTGTTAGAGTACAATGTCTGGAGATGTAAAACCGGAATTGTACACCTTCCATGTTGGTGGCAAGTATTTTGTCTTGCATTCATCCACAGGAACCCTCTTTGAAGTCGATAAGAAAACCTATGACTTCTGCAGGTTTGTGGCAGAAATGGGCTGGAGTGATGCCAGAGAGCGTTTTGTAAGGGAGTACTCCGAATCTGACTGGAATTCTTTGATAAATGAGATTAAATCCGATGAGAGCCTGCGCCGGGTGTTCTTTGAAGCTAAACCTCCTGTAAAACCATATTTTGGAATTATGAAATCTAAGATCTCCTCCCTCTCCCTTAACGTCATGGAGGACTGTAACTTTGCGTGCGTTTATTGCTATGGTGATGGTGGGACTTACCACACCCCCAACACCAAGATGAGTCCTGAAGTTGGTAAAAAGGCCATTGACTTGCTAATGAAAGAAGGGAAGAAAGCTGTTAACCTTCAGTTTTTCGGTGGCGAACCTTTGTTGAACTTTCCGCTGATTCGGGAGCTTGTTCACTACGCCAAGGAGAAGGCTGAGGAATACGGCAAAACCGTTACATTCAGCATAACAACTAACGGCTACCTCATCACGGACAAGGTCATTGACTTTTTCCTCGAAAACAACTTCACGGTAACTTTGAGCTTTGATGGTCCTAAGGACATTCAGAATTACAACAGACCTCTACGCGGTGGGTATCCAACCTTTGATGTTGTGGCCAGGAACGCTCGAAAGATGCTTGAGCGCGGCGTTAAGGTTAGCGTCCGCGCGACGATTCTGCCCGAACAGCTCGGCAGGTACTATGAGATTTACCGGTTCTTCGTTGATTTTGGATTTAGGAGCGTTCATCTTGAGCCCGCCACCACCAGCACACCGCTAACCAAGGAGCATGCCAAACTCATTGAGTCCGCCCTGGAGAAGATAGCGAAGGACGAGCTTGAACACTACAAGGAGAAGGGAATCGTTTACACGAAGCTCCGTGAGATGGTTCACATGATATACTCCGGCACCTACCGCCATTATCCATGCGGCGTTGCCAGGAGCTACTTTGGGGTTTCGGCGGACGGAAAGATATATCCCTGCCACC
This sequence comes from Thermococcus thermotolerans, assembly GCF_024707485.1. Lineage (NCBI taxonomy): Archaea > Methanobacteriati > Methanobacteriota > Thermococci > Thermococcales > Thermococcaceae > Thermococcus > Thermococcus thermotolerans. The sequence continues at coordinate 1,508,461 of NZ_CP102602.1, read as the reverse complement.
GGTTCGTTGGGATGGAAGAATTTGTGGTTGGTCACGTTGATGATTTCAGATGGGAGAACGAGTTCATTCAGAAGATTCTGCGCCATACCGTAGATAGGAGGCCCAACTGTTCGAACTGCCCGATAAGGGCTTACTGTGGCGGTGGTTGTATCTACAACAACCATTACTACAACGGCGATATATTCCTCCCTGACGAGTTCCACTGCTCTTACATGTTTGCTCTCGTGAAGTGGGGTTCCTGGCTCTACTCAAATCTTGACGAGGATTGGTTGAATAAGGTCTTTTCACGCTCACTCCAGAGAGGGGTGAGGGCCGAGGAGTCCGATGAGGCCAAAACCCAAAAACCGAAGGAGGTGATAGAGAGTGTTTAAGAAGCTGAACGCCGGCGGCAACCCGGTGGAGCCCCTGTGTTGGATATCAGATAGCTGCAAGACCATTGACAGTGGAGGTTGCTGGCTTTTTGACAGTTGCGACTATGACCACGGTGACTGCAAGATAAGGGATTCCTGCGGCAGGGATTACAACTGAGCTCTTAGGAGGGTGTGAATTGTTCCGCAGACTTACAAAGACTACAAGTTCACACACCATTCAGCCGTACTGTTGGCTCAGTGATTCCTGCATAGAAGATAACGGCGGATGCAGACTGTGGGATGACTGTGGATACGATGCAGGAGGTTGTCTCCTCATAGACACATGTGGTGAGCTGGACCTGTGTGATTTGGATCCATTTTAGTTTTTTAAATCCCATTTTCAATTTTTAATGGAAATGGGAATTTATTAATCGGGGGTAGTTTCGTGTACCCTGTGCTGAGAGTCGAGGCAATGAAGCTCAAGCAGGGGTTGTTGTTACCGTACGCCTTGGGGTTAGCGCTCTTTCCGCTTCTCGACGACATCGCTTTGCTAATTCCCTATTTTATCGCGGGCTTTCTTTTCATCGTGTTCTCGGGCGACCTGTGGGGGACCTGCCAGCTTTTAATGTCCAAGCCCTACAAACGCTCGCGCCTGTTCCTTGAGATTTCCCTTTCCCACCTGCTCCTGGTTTCCCTCCTAATTGCGCCCTTTGCCCTCCTTAACCCGATATCTGCACTTTTTGCCTTCTTTGCCCTTCCATTCCTGCCTCTGGATTATTTGACGGCTTTGATGCTGAAGAACTCCCGGAAAACCATGGCGGTTGGAGTGCTGGTGTTTCTCCTCCTCACCTTCGTTCCGCCGGGAATCGTTCAGATTAAGGCCCAGGAAAAGGCTCAAGCTACCCTTGGGATAAAGAGCCTGGAGGACTACGAGGCCAAAAAAGAGGAGTACCACGCCCTCGTGCTGGAGCTTGAAAAGCGCTACTCCAACTATGCCTTCCTTTCTCCGGGGGCGCAGCTTGAGCTCTTCGCGAGAGGGGTCGAATCCGGTGAGGGCGATGCCCTCCTCAGGCTCTCCCTAACGCTGGTCACCTTCCTTGCCCTCACCGTGCTCGTCTTTCTCCTCTTCCTGCGCTTCGAGCCCGGAACCTTTATCAAACCCTCCCTTCCGTCCCTCTACGTACCGTTCCTCCCTTGGTGGTTTGGAAAAGAACTCGCTGGCCTGTGGGCCTCAAGAACCTTCCAGGCCCTTCTTGTCCTTCTGGTTCTTCCAGTTGGGAGAACCCTCAAGGCCTTTGTCCTGCTCTTCCTCCTGCCCCTCGCTTCCTTGGAAATCCTCTCGGAGAACCCGGTTTTAATCCTCAGCAAGCCCGTTGGCAGAAACTACCTCCTAAGGCGCCTCCTCGTTGCTTCTCTGCTCTTTGGAATTTCGACCCCTGTTGTTGGGTTCTCCTATGGGGTTGCCTTCTTTCTGGCGTCCCTGACTTTCTCCATGGGGCTGTTCACGAGGAGGGGTGCCTTAGTCCTAATCCCCGTGCTCGCGCTCCTCTTTGCCCCGGCAATCGGGTCGGGAACGGCCTCCCTAACACTTGCCTTCCTCTCAGTCGTTCCCCTCTCCGTCTCGGCCCTGAGGATTTCGAGGATGGACCTCAGCGCGTGGGGTGGCGTGGAATGAGACATAAGCTCGTGCTTTTCCTCCTCTCACTCTTCCCCGCCTTAGCGGTCGAGATAGACGTATCAAAGTTCACCGCTCGCTACCCGGATATTCCGGCCGAAGAGCTTGGCCATCTTGTCACAGCAGACCTGCTCGCCAAGTGGCTCCCCAGCTTTTTCAAGTTCCTGTTGGTTCCCCTAATCTTAATCCTGCTCCTCTCGCGCTTTGGCTCGGACTTCGAGCGAGGGAACGTCCTTCTACTCCTCTCAAAGCCCCTCACGAGGAGGCGCTACTTCCTCGACTGGGCAGTTGAGGGTATGAAGCTCGCTCTGATTTCAGCTTTGGGAGTAACACTCTCTGGAGCGCTCGCGATGCTGGCTCACGGTTTCGTGGTTGAGGACTACCTCATCGGTTCCCTCGCCCTTTCGCTCTCGCTAATCGGCGTCCTCGGAATCGCCCTGCTCCTCATTCCCTTCGCAACCTCCCGTGATGCGGGAGTTTTCCTCGGGCTTGGAGCGTTTGTAGTTCTCCTTCTCCTTGGGGAGTTCGGTTATTCCTTTATCCCAACTTCTTACCTTGAGAGGGCCGTTTCTATTGGGGAAGACTTTTCCGTCTGCTATACCGCCGTTGGTGAGCTTCTGGCCCTTTTCATTGGCCTGTCGCTCGTTGGAATGGAAGTCTTCAAGAGGAGGGAGCTTAGAAGCCCCGGGTCATTCTCAGTTCCGGGTTTTTCCTTCTCCCCCCGCGGGCTCTACGGCGTTTTCCTTGGACTTAGTCTCCAGAGCAGGCGCTTCCTGGCGTTCGTTGCCTTTACTGCCCTTATGGCGCTTTTAAATAAAGCCACCCTCGACAAGTACTACTCCATCTACCGCCTTCCTGGCCTTCTCAACGCCGTAATCCAGACCCTGAATGGCTCTTTCCTCCCCCTCGTGGTTCTCCCCCTGGGGGCGCTTTCAATAGGCTCGGCCATCGAGAATGGCACTGTTAGAGTTTTGCTGAGCAAGCCGTTGAGAAGGAGGGACTTCTTCCTCGGGACGCTCCTGAGCGACATCTTTGCTGTGCTGGCTGGAGTTATTCTCTACGTTGCTTTCATCGTTGCCTACGCCCTGCACCTTGGCTCTCCGTTGGGTAAAACCCTCGAACTCGGCCTTGTCTTTGGTTTTCTTCTCTTTCTCTCGCTCGTCCAGTATCTGGCCCTCGGCTACCTGTTTTCGGCCTTCATGAGGGGCAGGAAGGCGCTTTTTGCTTCGCTGGTTCTGGCCTTCCTGCTTGGCGTCGTTGCCCCGATAGCTTTCCTCGCCTCGTTCGGGCGCTCGGAAGAACTTGCCCAGAAGGCTCTTTACCTCCCGGCACCGTCGGTTCAGTACGCTGTACTCAGCTCCGCGCTCTTCCGGGGGCGCCACCTTCCTCCAGCAGAGATGGATAAGATTTTAAACTACGAAGGTAATCTGGCTATGCTGGTCGTTCCGACGTTCGTCTACTTAGTCGTCTCGTGGCTCAGGTTCAGGAAAGCCGACCTGAGGTGATAGAATGTGGGGGTTCGAGCTTGAGCTGAAGAAAAGTCTGAGGACGAAGAAGTTCTGGCTGATACTGGTTTTGATTCTGCTAATCTACGCCATGGCCTTCAGGGAAGTGAGGGACAACCTCGAAGGTGCCACAAATCCGGGGGAAGTGCTCGTCACGAGCCTTGTGGGTTACATAGCGGTCAGTGCGTTCCTCTTCATCGGCGTCTACGCCCTCATGGCCGGGGCGACTTCAGTTAATAATGACCTTGAGAACGGAACGGTCAGGGTTGCCCTCAGCAAGCCCCTCGGACGGGCCTCGTACCTGCTCGGCAAGTTCCTCGGCCAGGCGCTCAGCATAGTCGTGGCGATGGTCTTCGCAACACTGCTCTCCTTCGCGGTAACAAAGTACTACGGCCTCTCCCTCACGGCTTCCCTCGCTGGCGATTTGGTTCTCTCGAACCTGCTAATCCTGCTCACCATGCTCCAGCTTTTAGCTCTCGGTCTGCTGATTTCAACCTTTGTCCGCTCCTCGAACACCACCCTGGGGCTGGCCCTGGTTCTGTTCTTCGTTACCGGCCTCGTCATGCCCCAGATCGTGGACGGCTTCGCCGAGGACAAAGCGAAGGAGGAGTTCGGGATTGAGAAGTGGGGGGACTTCAGCAAGCTTTCGCCGGAGGAGAAAAGGGCCTACCGCGAGCGCCTGGACGAGCTTTACAGGGAGTACCACCTGAAGTACCTCTTCTACATCCCCCAGGTACTCATGCTCGACATCTTCACGGACATAGACAAAACCACCTTCAACGACGACGGCACGTACACCGTTGAGTACATCGGGGTTAAGCGGGCCATAGCTGACAATTCCGCCCAGACGGCGCTGATAGTTGGGCTTATCCCCATCTACCTTGGAGCGGCCCTCTTCAGGTTCAGAAGAATGGATTTGAGGTGATGGTCGTGTTGAGGGTTGAGGGTTTGGTTAAGGTTTATAGGGACGTTAGGGCTTTGGATGGTCTTAACCTTGAGGTTAAGCATGGTCAGGTGTACGGCTTCCTCGGGCCGAACGGCGCTGGCAAGAGCACTACAATCCTGAGCACCCTCGGTCTCGTCTTCCCCCAGGAGGGGAGGATTGAATTGTTTGGCGAGGAGGTCTTCAAGGACGGGAAGTTTGATGAGGGTAAGCTCGTCAGGGCCAAAGCTAAAATAGGTTACATGCCGGAGCACGCCACTCTGTGGGATTTTTTAACGCCAGAGCAGACTCTTGAGGTCATTGCCGACTCCTTTGGGATTCCCAGGGCAGAGAAGGAGAAGCGCATAAGTGAACTCCTCGACCTGGTTGGTTTGAAAGAAGCTCGAAGGAGGAAGGTTGGCAAGTTCTCCAAAGGAATGCGTCAGAGGCTTCTTTTGGCTCAGGCTTTGATTAACGATCCAGAGCTTTTAATCCTCGATGAACCGATGACCGGGCTGGATCCGAGGGGTATTGCCGAGTTCAAGGAGATCATCAGGGAGCAGAAGAAGGCCGGGAAAACCGTCTTCTTTTCCAGCCACATTTTGGCTCATGTTGAAGAGGTTTGTGACACGGTTGGAGTGATCGTTAAGGGTAAACTCCGGTTGGAGGATAGCATCGAGAACATCAAGCGGGAATTCCTGAGGAAGGCCGGCTATACCATTGTCATTGAGACCAACAGGCCCGTGGACTGGGGTTTGGCGGGGTGGAACGTGAGTCCCCTCGGTGAGAACAAGTACCGCGTGGTTGCCGAGAATGACATTCGCGAGGAGCTACACGACTTCGTTGCTTCCCAGGGCGCAAAAGTCCTTACGATGCAGGTGAAAGAGCCGAGTTTGGAAGAAATATTTCTCAAGCTCATCGAGTAAGTTTTTAACCTCCCGTTTCTCCTTTTTCTCTGGTGTCCCCAATCAAGGTCAAAACCCTGACCAGGGAAATCGTCGCGCTTGCAAATGAACTCGGCCTTAGCGCGGTTCCAGAGTACAGGACGCCTGACGGCACGAGGATAGACATAGCTGTCCTCAACGGCGAGCAAAAGCTCCTCGCCATAGAGCTTGAGGCCTCATTCAAGTGGTTTCCCCAGAGGCTCCTCTACGACGTCGTCAAGGCCCACCGGGCAGGTTTCCCGGAGCTCTGGGTTGTGACGCCCTTTACTGCCCGTCCCCGCTGGGTGTTTGAATATTCTCAAGAAATAGGTGTAAGGACAGAGGTTATAAAACCGGAGGAGATAATGGAGAAGATAAAGTCCCTTTCATCCCTTTGAGTTGGCCTCTTTCCTGTACCTTATGTATATCACGTCCTTTGCGTGCCAGACTGGGAGCTTGTCCCCGCTGATGGTTATCTGCGCCTCCTCACCCTGCTGGACTATTCTCTCCGTTACCTCCTTTGGCAACTGGAACTGGACGTAGACTTCGTCGGGCAGGCTGTCTTTCTTGACAGTTATCTTGAACGTTCCTTCACCCTTGTATATCTCTTCCCCGTAGCGTACCATATATTCCGTGCCCTCAGGGAACGTTATGGTGAGATCAAAGGAGTCAACACGGGGGTGTATCACCATTGAAAACAGCCCAAAACCGTCCTTTGTAACGAAAGTGACACTCTGGTTGCTCATGTAGAATACCTCGCGGTATTCGATGCTCGCTGGGGGTATCTGGGCGGTTGTGAGGGCGTACGCTGCGAGTGCCATAGTTACCACTGCCATTACAAGTAGCCCCTTGTTCATCCCGACCACCTCCTAAGATATTGGGGCTTTGTCTCTTATTAACTATTTGTGTAGGCCTTTACGTTTTCTCATAGTCCGGTGGGCGCGTCTATGAAGAAAGCCTCGATCCCAAACTTTTCTTTTACGACCTCCATCAGGGCCTTGACGCCCAGGGTTTCGGTCTTGTAGTGTCCTGCAACGGCAACGCTTATTCCAAGGTCGAGGGCAGTCAGGTAGTCCGCGTGGGTAAATTCTCCGGTTACGAGGAGGTCTATTCCCTTTCTCCACGCCTCTTCAAGGGCGAATGCTCCAGCCCCGCTGATGGCTCCGACGGTTTTTATCTTCCCCTCCCCGAACTCGTAGGTTTTAACGGTTGTATCGAGCTTTTCGGCTATTACCTGGGCGACCTTCTCTATCGGTTGCGGCTCCTCGAACTCCCCGAGGAAGCCGATCGTTGTCCCTCTGTACTCCCCGAAGGGCTCCTTCGGTTCAAGGCCTAGGAGCCTCAAAAGCCCGACGTTGTTCCCGACCTCTGGGTGGGCATCCAACGGCAGATGTGCCGCGTAGAGGTTAATGCCCGCATCGAAGAGCGCTTTCAGGCGTCTGTAGTGCACCCCCGTGATGTATCCCAGACCGCCCCATATCATGCCGTGGTGGACGATGAGCATGTCGGCCCCGGCCTTCGCGGCCCTCCCGATTGTTCTTAGCGTTGTATCGACGGCAAACGCTATTCTCTCGACCTCCGCCTTTCCCTCAACCTGGAGGCCGTTGCTCGACTTGTCTGGATAAGCTGAAATCTGAAGATATTCATCGAGGAAAGCAACGAGCTCGTCGCGGTTCATTCTCCCACCCCGTATTCACTTGGTGAATTATTCACTAACTGAATATGTCCGGCAAACCCTTTTAAAACCGAGCCTCAACTCCAGCCGAGAGGTGTCGGGATGAGTGAGAAGTTCCGGAAGGCTGTTGAAGAGCTCGCGAGGGCCGTCATGAACGGTGAGATAAAGAGCCGTGAGGAGCTCAACAGGTACAAGATAGCCGTATCCAGGAAGTATCACCTTTCAAAGATTCCCGGTAACTCAGACATCCTCAGGGCCATCCCGGAGGAGAGAAGGGAAGAGTTCAGGGACTTGCTGAAAAGAAAGCCGACGAGGACGATAAGCGGCGTTGCGGTAGTTGCCATGATGACCAGGCCATTTCCCTGCCCTCACGGCAGGTGCATCTACTGTCCAGGGGGGCCAAGCGTCGGCTCGCCGCAGAGCTACACCGGAAAGGAACCCTCCGCCCTGAGGGCCGTTCAGAGCGCCTACCATCCCTACATCATCATGATGCGTCGCCTTAAGCAGCTCACCGATATAGGACACGACGTGGACAAGGTCGAGGTCATAATCCAAGGTGGAACTTTTCCAGCGGTTGACCTGGACTACCAGGAGTGGTTCGTCAAGTGTGCCTTCAAGGCCATGAACGACTTCCCGCACTTTAAGGATGTGGAAAACCTTGAGGAGAAGCTCGTCAGGCTGATAGTCCACAAAGACGAGTCCGTCTTTGACGAGGACCCGAAGTTTAAGGGGGCATGGGAGAAAACGCACGCAAAGCCCTACTACTACCTCGAAGACGAGCAGAGGAAGAACGAAAGGGCTAAGGTCAGAATGGTTGGCCTGACCATCGAAACGCGCCCCGACTGGGCCTTCGAGAGGCACATAGACAGAATGCTGAAGCTCGGAACCACGAGGGTCGAGCTCGGTGTTCAGACGATATTCAACTTCATCCACGAGAGAACCAAGCGCGGGCACGGCGTTGAGGAGATAGTCAGAGCAACCCAGCTCCTCCGCGACGCTGGCCTTAAAATCAACTACCACATAATGCCGGGCCTTCCGGGAAGCAACTTCGAGAGGGATTTGTACACCTTCAGGGCGATTTTTGAAGACTCTCGCTTCAGGCCCGACATGCTGAAGATATATCCCACGCTCGTTACGGCAGATGCACCGCTCTACCGCCAGTGGAAGGAGGGTAAGTACCGCCCCTACCGCACGGAGGAGGCCGTTGAGCTTCTCGTCGAGGCCTACAAGCTCTTCCCCAAGTGGGTTCGCGTGATGAGGATCCAGCGCGATATACCCGTTCAGCTCATCGTTGATGGGGTCAAGCACTCCAATCTGGGCCAGCTCGTCTTCAACGAGCTCGTGGAGAGGGGCATAAGGCCGAGGGAGATTAGGTTTAGGGAAGTTGGCCACATGATGGAAAAGTTCGGGGTTCAGCCCGAAATCGAGCACATCAAGCTCCTCCGTGAGGACTATGAAGCGGCTGGAGGTAAAGAGATATTCCTCAGCTTCGAGGACGTTAAGAACGACATCTTGATAGGCTTCCTCAGGCTGAGAATTCCGAGCGAAAGGGCCCACAGGAAGGAGATAAACTGCTGTCCCTCAGCCATAGTCAGGGAGCTCCACGTTTACGGTCCGCTCGTGCCGATAGGCGGGAAGCCGAGGTACGAGTGGCAGCACCGGGGATACGGAAGGGAGCTTTTGGCTGAGGCCGAGAGGATAGCTCGCGAGGAGTTCGAGGTTAAGAAGATGCTCGTCATCAGCGGCGTGGGAGTCAGGAACTACTACCGGAAGTTCGGCTACCGGAAGAACGGGCCCTATGTCGCCAAGAGGCTCGATAGGAGCTACGCTGACTTCGAAATTCGCGGGCACTTCGACGGGCACTTAAACACCTGAATAGTGTTTTATTCTCTCCCTGCTTTGGTTTTCTAGCTCTCCCTATTGGTTGAAAAAACCTTTTCTCATCAGTAAAACTTTTAAGCACCGGTGAACAAGTATAGACTGAGGTGAGCCGGAGTGGTGAAAAAGCACCAGGTCTCGTACGAAACGAGTTTCCGGGCCAAGGTTCTCATATTGGCGCTCATTTTTGGAATCGCCATATTCATGATAGTGTATTACCCCCTGCTGAGCCATCAGACCAACCCGTGGGGGGTGGCGGCGCCCAAGGGGCAGATCGTTCTCGCCCAGAACTTTACCCTCGGTTCCGTGAACTACACCAATGCTGTTCCGGCAACCTCCCAGAACAACCTGCTTGTGCTCAAGGGCAACGACAACTTGGGGGACACGCTCACCCTGGAAGTCCAGACTCCAGGATGGTGCGTTGACCTGTGGACGTGGGGCGGCTCGTCGAAGGGCTGGCAGCAGAAGTACGACTGCGTCAGAGAGGTCCAGCTGAGTCAGTACGCTTTCAAGAGGATTCCCACCCACGAGGCAAAGGAGATACTCTACTGGTACCTTGAGACGGGCTACGTGATAGTTTTCCACAAAGAGAGCCCCGTCCAGAACTACGAGCTTGTCAACTTCACAGTGACCTACGGCGGGGAAACGGACTGGGGGGCATTCAAGGTGTCCCTTGGGAAGTCATGAGGTGGTTCCATGAGGATATCCTACGAAACGGCGTTTCGGCTCAAAGTTCTCTTTATAGTCCTTGTTTTTGGGATTCTCATCTTCAGGATAGTTTACTATCCCCTCCTCACCCACAAGGTTGTGCCCTACGGCGTTGCCGCTCCGAAGGGACAGATACTCCTCCTCGAAAACATAACACTCGGCAACTACACGTGGGAGAACGCGATTGATATGCAGAATCACCTGATACTGAAGGGCAGCGAGGACTACGGAAACACGGTTCTCCTTGAGATCCAAACGCCCGGCTGGTGTGCGGACGTTGCCTTCTGGGACGGGCAGAAGTTCATCGTGAGCGAGAAGTGCGTGAGGAAGCTGGCGATCTCCAAGTACTTCTTCGTGGTGACCTCTGCTTTCTACTGGTATGTGGAGCCCGGTTATCACCTGATCTTCTACAAACCCGATGGGAACCCCGAGAAGTACGAGCTTGTCAACTTCACCGTGACCTACGGCGAGAAAACCGACTGGGGAGCTTTCAAGGTCGCCTACGGAAAAAGCTGAGGGGGTTAAACCCTGCTTCAGTCTCTTTTTTCATTGGTCTTGCCAGATTATGGCAGTCTGTTCTGTTAACAGAGGGTCAGGCATAGGTGCCCGATGCATTTTTAACTTCCCGGTGCGACTGGGACATATGAGGTTCGAACCGAGGCCTTTCACCGAACCTGTGCCCTTCAGGTGCCTCTACTGCCTCGACTGTTGCCGCGGGAGGCATGTCTATCTGACCCTGAAGGACATAGAGAGAATAGCGAGAGCCGGCCACGACCCCCAGGAGTTCGTGACGTTCTCCATAGAGGGGGATAAAATCCGCTTCGTTTTAGCGGTGAGGGAGTGGGATCTGGGGTGTATCTTCCACGACCCTGAGACCGGAAAATGCCGGATTCATGAGGTCAACCCGGTAATCTGCAGGATTTATCCCTTCATGGTTTCGCGAAAGCCCCTCGGGGTCGAGGGAGAAAAACCGCTTCGGTACAAGGGCCAGAGTCTCTGGCTCTATTACGATGCATCCTGCCCGGGGATAAACGCTGAAAACCCTGAAACGCTTATAACTCCGGAGGAGATTGCCCGGCTCGGCCTCGAATTTGAGAGGGAGTTCGAGAAAACCGACATGGATGGCCTCGCGAGGCTCATTGATGAGCTCGAAAGGTAGATATATCCCCTTTGACTATATTCGAACATGGGGGACTGGAAGACCACGCTGCTCCTTGCCTCTTTCCTGGTACAGGCGGTGCTCGGCCTGGTGTTCTACGGAATCCCGGCCATAATGTTCTCCAAAGTGCTTCCCGAGTTCTTCTACCTTGAGCTGGCGTGGAGTCTTAAGCTTTTCATCCTCGGGTACTTTTTAACAGCGTTGCTGTCCCTCTACTATCTGGGGGTTTCGCCCAGGCTTGAAACGGGCAGGCTCTTCGGGACGGTTTACTTCGCCTTTGGAATGCTCGGCTCGGTCTGGGTCATCGTGGAATCCATCTCAAGTGCTGAGACGCCCCTGCTGTTCGTTGCCTTTGGCATATGGTTCGCCACCTCCCTCTGCGGAATCATAGCCCTCTGGCTGGCGGGGGAGAGAATTCCTGAGGCGGCAGCGGCCGCGGTAATGGCCCTCCTCGGCGTCTCCGCCCTGATAAGCACCCTTATTGCCGAGTGGGTTGCGGTGGATTACTACGTCCACGCCAGCATGAAAGGGGGGCCAGAAAACGCCACGGTTGTCGTGGGGTTGGTGGGGTGCCTGTCAATCTCTCGGACTCGAGCTGAGCCAAGCCTTTTAAGGCATGCCTGAGACTCCCAACCGGTGGGTTCATGGAGGGCGAGCTGAGATATAGACGTGCCTCCGCATGGGAGTACGATTTGATCCTCCGCGAGGCCGAGAAGTATGGTGAGCTAAAGCATCACTTCTTTGCCGTGGTGGAGGGGAGGTTCCGCGATGTTTACGCCGTGAACGAAAGTCTGTGGCGAGAGATCGAACGAATGAAGGTTAAGCCCTACGCCTACGGAACCTTCGTCGGCACGATAAAGGTGGACAAAAACCTTGTTGAGAAGTTCTATCCCAACGTGGAGTTCTTCTACTTTGTGAAGGTTGAGAAGAACTATGCCGTCTTGACCCCAAAGGCGGGCTTTCTCTTCACCACCGGAAAGGACGTGCCGAGAAGCGGCGTGAGAAGATACGTCTGGCAGGGAACGAAGAAACTGGTGGTCTACGACGAGAACGGTGTTATCCTCGGCATCGGCAGGATAAACCCGGAGAGCAGAAGGAAGTTCATCCTCAACGTTACCGACGTGGGGGAGTTTATAAGGAGAAAACGCTAGCCGGCAAAGGAAGTATAAAGGAAAACTAACCTCAGTCTTTTTCGCTGTTCTTCCTCTCGAGCTTCTCCTCCCACGTGAGTATCATGTGGGTAAAGGTCTCGTCTTCCTCCTCTATTCCACGCTTTATCTCGGAAACGTGGGCGTACTGGGCGCGGAGCTTGTCGAGGATGTAGTCAACTGCCTTCTCAGGGTCGGCGGTGGTTCCGCAGGTGTAAACGTCCAAAGCCGCGTAGCCCTTCTCGGGCCAGGTGTGTATTGAGATGTGGCTTTCTGCGACGATGACCATCCCGCTGACACCGGTGGGGGAGAACTTGAAGAAATAGCTTGCCTTGACCTCCATTTTACCGACCTTGGCTGCTTCCAGGAATATCTGTCTTATCTTGTCAGCGTTACCGAGGATTTCGGGATCACAACCTGCTGCCTCAACAACGTAATGGAACCCGATCGTCTCTATCTCAGCCATGGCTCTCACCTCTTGTTGCTCCTATTACGAACCCTTTTTAAAGTTAAGCCCTGAAGCGGAGAGCTGTGAACGGGCCGTTTTGGCGTTGAACTGCTCTGAACTGGACTGGAATTTATTGAACAGTTATATCTAGCTCGTTATTGAAATTTTCCGAAAGCTCATGGAGGATTCCCTGCAATTCCGATTTGAAGGCTCTTTCATGGGTTAAGTCCCCTCTGCGCCCAGTTTAATCATGCTCACCGATGGCCTTTTTTAGGCGTGAACCACTAATTTTAAAACTCATACCTCCAACTAACGACAAGTTTACTAAAACTCACGAAGGGGTGAAGGTATGTCGAAGCCTAAATCAAAGGCAAAGCCCACGGCGGGAGATGCCGTGAGGGCGAAGAAACAGGAAAAGCTGAGCTTCCTCGCAAGGATGGAATACAGAAAAATGATAATGTATCCGCTTGTGGTCTTCGTGATAGCCTTAATACTCCTCGCGGTCAACTTTCCGACGCTGGGGATAGACCTCAGGGGCGGTGTTGTGGTTACCGCCTACGGAGTTAATGCAAACCCGGATGAACTGGCCAAGTACATAAGCGATAAAATCGGTGTGGACGTCAGGGTCGAGAGCTTCACCGGTGTCGAGACCAGCGGTGTCAGGGTTTATGCGCCTATAGGCACCGACCCGCTCAGAATAATCGATGCCATGAAGGAGAAGTATCCTGGTGCTGAATATACCCACAGCGAGGTGCAGCCAACCTTTGGAGAGATAGCTCAGCAGCAGGGAATAAGGGCGCTGGCATTTGCGTTCCTTGCTATGGCAGTCGTGGTCTTTCTGTTTTTCAGGAACCTCGTGCCGTCGCTCACGATAATATTCTCCGCACTCTCGGACATGACGATAGCAGTTGCCCTGATGGGCATCTTCGGGATAGAGCTCACCACCGCCACTATAGCGGCGCTGCTCATGCTCATAGGTTACACCGTTGACAGCAACATCCTCCTGACGACTAAACTCCTCAAGAGAAAGGAGGACTCCATAGACAAGGCCTACCTCTCGGCCGTCTCGACGGGCTTCACCATGAGCACCACGACCCTGGGTGCCCTGCTGATTCTCTGGATAATCTCGACCTCCCAGACCATAGACAACATCGCCATAGTCCTAATCTTCGGTCTGCTCGCGGACTTCATGAACACGTGGGTTCTCAACGCGGGCGTGCTCAAGTGGTACCTTACCAGGGAAGCTGTCAGGGGTGGTAAGGCATGAAGAGAAGAACCAAAAAGCTTCTCCTAAACTGGAGGATAATCCTGCTCACTCTGTTTCTCATAGGCTCGATAGTGACCCTTGCGGTTAGGCCTCTCACGTTTGGTATCGACATAAGCGGCGGTGTCGCACTCGTTGCTCAGACCGAACACCCCGTTGACACCAAGACCATGCAGCTCGTAACTGACTCCCTTCAGAAGAGGCTGAACACCCTCGGCCTTAGAGACATAACCGTTGAGGCCCAGGGAGACCAGATAGTGCTGATTAAAGTCGCCAACGTTACCTCTCCGGAGGAGGCGAATCAGATAAAGAGCGTCATCGAGAGTCAGGGTGTCTTCTACATGGAGTTCGCGGGGACTGTATTTGGAACGGGAAACGACGTTGAGTATGTGGGTATCTATAAAATAAACCCCGACAACAGCTGGAGCGTTCCCTTCAGAATCTCCAAGAGCGCAGCCGAAAAGTTTGCTGAGCTTGCCAAGGGTAAGGCCGGCTGGCCGGTTGACATGTTCCTTGACCCGCCGGTCAACTCTCTGATGATTGTCCCCGAGAGCGTTTACAAGACGATGAACAGCTCGGAGTTCAACGCCAACGCCCCGGAGGCACCGACGCTCCTTGAGAGGATTACCAAGGCCTTTAACATAAGCGTCGTCGCCTACGCCAACCAGAGCGCCGACGAGATAGTCAAGCTCGCTCAGGGCAAGGGCAGGATAGTCCTCGTTGACGTCCCGGGGGAGCTTCAGACCCAGCTTGAGGCAATGAACATCACGGTAAGGTACGTCCCGAGGGCCCAGGGGGAGAGTGACCACGCGCTTATAGTCAGGGTTCTTGGCCTTTACGGCCCGTATTCCCTTGGCGAGGGTCTTACCGTAGGAGAACCCCAGCAGGATGTTCAGATAACTGGAAGCGCTCCGGACAGGCTTACGGCCGAGCAGGAGGCGAGCACCATCTACACCGTCCTTAAGAGCGGGTCGCTTCCGGTCAAGCTCAACGTCGTTGGTATGGAGTTCATATCCCCGAGGCTCGGCGAGGGCTTCAGGACGCAGGCTCTCTACGCGGGCATTGGTGCACTCATAACCGTCCTGCTCATCGTCTACTTCCACTACAGGAAGTGGAGGATAGCCATACCCGTTGCCTCGACCAGCCTCTTCGAGGCGATAATCATCCTGGGCTTCGCGGCGCTCATCAGGTGGAACCTTGACCTGCCCAGTATCGCTGGTATCATTGCGGCCATAGGTACTGGTGTCGACCAGCAGATAGTCATAACCGATGAGCTACTCGGTGGGGAGAAGACCACGAGGATAAGCAGACGCTCAAGCATGCTCAAGAGGATGGGCAGGGCGTTCTTCGTCATCTTCGCGTCAGCAGCGACCACTATAGCTGCCATGAGCTTCCTGCTGGTTTACTTCGTCGGAACGCTCAAGGGTTTTGCCTTCACGACGATACTCGGAGTGCTCATCGGAATCCTGATAACCAGGCCTGCCTATGCGGAGATAGCCAAATACCTCCTCGGTGAGGACTGATGTTCGTCGTGATAATGGGTGCTGGCAGGGTCGGCTTCCTCGTGGCAAAGATGCTTGAGGAGGAGGGGCACGACGTAACGATAATAGAGATGAACAAGGAGCGCGCCAAGGAGCTCTCCCTCCTCATCAATGGTTTGGTCATTGAAGGCGACGCCACTGACCCCAAAACGCTGGAGGAGGCCAACATAAAGCAGGCGGATGCCTTTGCAGCCTTGACGGGCAAGGACGATGCCAACCTGCTGGCATGTATACTGGCCAAGCACCTCAACCCGAAGATCAAGACGTCGCTCAGGATAAGCAATCCCCAGAACAGGCGCATCTTTGAGGAGGTCACCGACCTGAAGCGCTACTTCGACTTCGTGATATCGCCGGAGGAGATAGCCGCTGAATACATCAGCAGGAACATAGTCACGCCGGGCTTCGATCGCGTTTTGTTCCCAAAGGAGGGCGCTGAAATAGTTCGCTTTACCATCAACGGAGACAGCGAGATAGCGGGCAGGCTGGTCAAGGAGCTGAAGCTGCCGAGGGACGCACTCATGGTGGCTGTTTACGATGAGAAGGGCAACCTGATAATTCCCTCTGGCGATACAAAGCTTCCGGACAGGGGACAGGTCATAATCTTCGCCAAGAACAGTGTCCTCGACGACGTGAAGAGGCTTTTGGAGAAGAAGAAACCCAACAATGAAAGTTAATATGACATTTTTTTCAACTTTCATGTCCATTTTTGTTCTTTCCCCGTCAAATCCTCGGCCCATAGGCCAAAAACTATTTAAACCGATTAGGGAAGCCAAAGGTGGCGTGAGGATCACCTGTTTTCGGTGTCATTGGGGGGCTAATCATGGAGGACGTCATCAAGCAGATTGTTGATGCAGAGAAACAGGCGGAAGAGAGGATCGAGAGGGCCAAGGAGGAAGCCAAGCGGATAGTCCTCAAGGCCCGTGAAGAGGCCAAGCTTCTGGAAAAGAACATAGTGCAGGAGGCCGAAAGGAACGCCGAATCCCTCATTGAAAAAGCACGTCTCGAAGGGGAGGAAGAGGCGAAGAAGATACTGGAGGCGGGAGATTCTGAAATCGAAGAGCTCAAGGTCAGAGCCACCAACAACTTTGAGAAGGCCATCTCCGCTGGAATAGCGCTCGTGAGAGGGGGCTGAAATGTTCAAGCCTGAAGAGATGGTCAGGATAGAGGTCATCACGCTTAACAGATACAAGGACAGCCTCCTAACGTACCTCCACGAGAACGGTATTGTGGAGATACGGGAGCTCAACGTCGAAGTTGCCCAGAGTGATTCTCCCAACGAGTACCACAGGAAGGCCGCTTCGTACAGCATAACCATCTCAAGGCTTGCAGATTTCCTTAAGGCCTACAGAAAGTCCACCGGGGGTGGCCTCAGGGAGTTCATCTTCCCGAAGGAGCGGGCAAGGAAGAAGTACAGGTACGAGGGAATCGAGAGGCTCATAAAGGACGTTGAAGCGTTCCTTGCTCAAGTTGAGCCCGAGATAAAGGCAGTTGAGGGCAAGATAACCACCACCCAGACTGAAATCGAGAGGATAAAGGGCGACATAGCGATACTGGAGCTTCTTTCGGCTCTCAACCTTGATGTGTCATACCTCAGATCAACCCAAATGCTGGAAATCGTCGTCGGAACCGTTGACAG
Organism: Thermococcus thermotolerans; assembly: GCF_024707485.1. Lineage (NCBI taxonomy): Archaea > Methanobacteriati > Methanobacteriota > Thermococci > Thermococcales > Thermococcaceae > Thermococcus > Thermococcus thermotolerans. Next base: position 1,491,629 of record NZ_CP102602.1, on the reverse strand, counting down.
AAACCGGTTTAAGCCCCTCGTTGAGGAGGTTACCAAAGCCACGGAGAACAGGGCGGTCATAGTTTCAAGGGAACTGAAGGACAAGGTTCTGGCGGTTTTCGTCTTCCTCAAGGCCGATTACGACAGGGCCAACCCGATTCTGGCCAAGTACTCCCTTGAGAGGCTTGAGATTCCGGAGGGTGAGGGGACTCCCAGGGAGCTCATAGCCGTCTACGAGGAGAAGCTCAGGAGAAAGGAGGAGGAGCTTGAGAGCGCCAAGAAGGACGCGGAGATGCTGGCTGAGCGGTACTACGAGGATGTCCTCTTCTACCAGGAGCTCATGGAGAACGAGCGTGACAAGTCAACCGTACTGCCGATGCTGGCCAGGACGAACATGACATTTGCTTTGACCGGCTGGCTTCCGAGGAGCGATGTCCCCAAGGTTCTGGAGGGCATCAAGAGGGTGACCAACGGCACCGCCTACATCAACGTCAGGGAGCCGACCGAGGAAGAGCTCGACGAGATTCCAATAAAGCTCAAGAACCCGGGCTGGGCCAGGCCCTTCGAGATGCTCACCGAGATGTACGGCGTCCCCAAGTACAACGAGATAGACCCGACGCCGATAATAACCTTCACATACTCGTTCTTCTTCGGATTCATGCTCACGGACTTCATGTACGGCCTCATAATAGCGATAATAGCGGCCCTCCTTGTCAAGGGGCACAGGAAGTTCAACGACGGCACCTACAAGTTCGCTTACACCCTGCTTATAAGCTCGTTCTTCACAATGGTGATGGGCGTTATCTTCGGCAGCTACTTCGGCAACGCCCTTGATCTGGCTGGGTTCACGGTCCCGCGCGTCTGGGACACCTTCCAGGATGCCCTAGTGGTGCTCCAGCTTGCTCTCGCGATAGGTATAGCCCACCTCTTCACAGGCTACACAGTCGGCTTCATAGTCAAGCTCAGGAACGGCGAAATCAAGGACGCGATACTCGACCAGCTCTCGTGGATGCTCATAATACTCGGAATAACCTTCCTGTTCCTCGCCAGTAGCAACCCGTCCCTGGACATGCCGGGCAAGGTGCTCTTCGGGATCGGCTTGATCCTCTTCGTACTCAGCGAGCTCAAGAACGGTGCACTGGCGGTTCTCCTGGTCATCTCAGACTTCTTCGGCTTCGTGGGCAGCTGGCTCAGCTACGCGAGGCTCATGGCACTGGCCCTAGCGACGGCGGGAATCGCGATGGTCGTCAACATACTGGCCCAAATGGTCTGGGGCATAAGCATCGGCCCCGTCCCAATAGGCATAGTCATCGGAATCATACTGTTTGCCGGCGGCCAGCTGTTTTCGGTCGCCATCAACGCTCTCGGAGCGTTCGTTCACTCGCTCCGTCTGCAGTACGTTGAATTTTTCGGAACGTTCTACTCAGGTGAAGGTAAACCCTTCCAGCCCTTCAGGGCAAAAAGAGAAGTTTCCGAGCTGGAGTTTGAAGCTTAAGGAGGTGCATGAAAGATGGACCCGATAGTTTACGTATCCCTCGGTGCGGCCCTTGCCGCAGGAATAGCTGGAGCAGCTTCGGCCTTTGGTGTCGGTATAGCCGGTGCCGCAGCGGCCGGAGTCGTCGCCGAGGATGAGAGGAACTTTAAGAACGCCCTCATCCTTGAGGGTCTGCCAATGACCCAGAGCATATACGGCCTCATTACGCTGTTCCTCATCCTGATGGTCTCTGGAATCCTCGGTGGCGGCTTCAAGTTCACCGACCCGACCAACATGGACAACATCGTTAAGAGCGCCATACTCCTCGGCGCAGGTCTCACCGTCGGCCTTACCGGTCTCTCGGCAATACCGCAGGGAATCATCGCCAGCGCGAGCATCGGTGCCGTTGCCAAGAACCCGAAGACGTTCACCCAGGGAATCATATTCTCCGCTATGGCGGAGACCATGGCCATCTTCGGTCTCGTCGGCGCCCTGATCATGATAGTTACCGGAGTCGGCTTCTGACTCCCACAACTTTCTTTATAGGTCAAGGAGGAAGGAAGATGGATGGAGCAGAGCTGATAATTCAGGAGATAAACAGGGAAGCGGAGCAGAAGATACAGTACATACTCAGCGAGGCCCAGAAAGAGGCGGAGAGGATTAAGGAAGAGGCGAGAAAGAGGGCCGAAGCGAGGGCTGAGTGGATACTCAGGAAGGCCCAGACCCAGGCGGAGACGGAGAAGCAGCGCATAATAGCCAACGCGAGGCTTGAGGTCAGGAAGAAGCGCCTTGAGGTTCAGGAGGAGCTCATTCAGGAAGTACTAACCGCCCTCAGGGAAAGGCTCGCGGAGCTTCCCGAGGAAGAGTACTTCCCGATGCTCATCGACCTTACCGTTAGGGCCCTCGAGGAGCTCGGTGGGGAGGCCTGCATTGTTCGCTCCAACGAGAAGACCCTGAAGCTCCTTGAGAGCAGGCTGGGAGAGTTCAGGGAGTCCGTTGTGGCAAAGCTCGGAAGGGATGTGGAGATAAGCCTCGGTGAGCCAATACAGAGCATAGGTGGCGTTCTTGTGGAGGCCCCCGACGGCTCTATTAGGGTCGACAACACCTTCGAGGCAAGGATAGAGAGGTTTGAGAGTGAACTGAGGGCAGAGATAGCCAAGGCTCTCTTCGGGTGAGGTTAATGGAAGCAGGAGCCGTAAGTGGAATCCTAAACACGACGCTGGCTGTGGTGTTCGCCTGGGTGGGATATAAGACGGCAAGGATAGTATGGAAGTACACACCCTATTCATACCCAAACGCCAGGATAAAGGCCATGGAGGCAAAGCTCCTCACCGAGCAGCGCTTCAATGAGTTAGCCGAGAGCAGAACACTGCAGAACTTTGTCGTCAGTCTGGAAGACACCGACTACAAGGACTACCTCACCGACGTTTCGACCTACACCGTCGAGGAGATAGAGAGGGCCTTGGAAAAGGCCCTTGCCGGAACCTACGAGCTGATGATTAAGATCCTCCCGAAGAGGGTTGGCCCGTTCTTCAGGTTCATGCTCGAGGAGTGGGACGTCAGGAACATAGCGAGTGTCGTCAAGGCCAAGTTCGCCGGCGAGGTTGCGGGCGACTACGTCATGGAAATAGGCCCGATGCTCCCGAAGGTCAAGGCCATGGCAGAGGCAAAGACCATGGAGGAGATACTCGTTATCCTTGAGGGCACTCCCTACGAGGAGCCCTACCAGAGATTGCTCCTTGGAGAGGTATCGCTCCAGGAGTTCGAGACAGAGCTCTACAGGATGCACTACGGAAAGCTCCTCCGCTATGCTCTCTCAAGGAAAGACGACGAGCGCGTCATCCTTGAAGAGTTCGTCAGGCTCAAAATCGACAAGACCAACATACTTATGGTCCTCAGGGCGAAGTCAGCCGGAATGACCGCAGAGGAGATAAGGCCGCTGATAATACCTGGAGGGAGCATAAGACTCGACCCTCTCCTCCACGTTGACGACCTGAGCATGGCCTTGGCCGAGCTGGACTCCACCAAGTACGGCAAGGTCATCAGGGACGTCAGGGAGGAAGTCGAGAGGGATCTCAGCGTTCTTGAGAGGGCCCTTGAGAGGCACATCCTTGAGAGGATGAACGAGCTCAACAGGTTCTACCCGCTCAGCGTCGCGGCTCCGTTAAGCTACATCCTCCAGAAGGAGAGGGAAGTCAGGAAGCTCAGGGCCATAGCGAAGCTCATCGAGGACGGGGTTCACCCTGAGAGAATAAAGGAACTCGCGGGTGATGTTGCATGAAGATAGCCGTGCTTGGGGACAAGGACACCGCGCTCGGCTTCAAACTCGCCGGTGCCCACGAGGTTTACTCCTTCGACGACACCCCCCTTGATATGGAGCGCCTGAAGAACAAGCTGAAGGAGCTCGTAGAGAGGGACGATATAGGGATAATCCTGATAACCGAGAGATTCGTCCAGAAAGTTGAACTTCCGGAGGTTACCCTTCCAATCATCCTTCAGGTGCCGGACAAGTCCGGCTCCAGGCTTGGTGAAGAGGCGATCAAGGAGATAGTTAGAAGGGCAATTGGTGTTGAGCTGAAGAGGTGAAGGGAAATGGGAAGGATAATTCGCGTTACCGGTCCGCTCGTCGTTGCCGACGGAATGAAAGGAAGCAAGATGTACGAGGTGGTTCGCGTCGGCGAAATGGGGCTCATAGGAGAAATTATCCGCCTTGAAGGGGACAAAGCGGTCATTCAGGTCTATGAGGAGACTGCAGGTATAAGACCGGGTGAGCCGGTTGAAGGAACCGGGGCTTCACTGAGCGTCGAGCTCGGTCCCGGACTTCTTACCGCGATGTACGATGGAATTCAGAGGCCGCTCAACGTTCTCAGGGAGCTCAGCGGCGACTTCATAGCGAGGGGTCTTACCGCCCCGGCATTGCCGAGGGACAAGAAGTGGCACTTCACACCGAAGGTCAAGGTCGGAGATAAGGTTACCGGCGGCGACATCCTCGGTGTTGTTCCTGAAACAAGCATCATCGAGCACAGAATCCTCGTCCCGCGTGGGTCGAGGGCGAGATAATCGAGATAGCTGAGGAGGGCGACTACACCATCGAGGAGGTCATAGCCAAGGTCAAGAAGCCGGACGGGAGCATTGAGGAGCTCAAGATGTACCACAAATGGCCGGTCCGTGTTAAAAGGCCCTACAAGAGGAAGCTTCCGCCGGAGGTCCCGCTCATCACCGGCCAGAGGACGATTGACACCTTCTTCAGCCAGGCCAAGGGTGGAACCGCCGCCATTCCTGGCCCCTTCGGTTCAGGAAAGACCGTCACCCAGCACCAGCTGGCGAAGTGGAGCGACGCCCAGGTGGTTGTTTACATCGGATGCGGTGAGCGCGGAAATGAGATGACCGACGTCCTTGAGGAGTTCCCGAAGCTCAAGGACCCGAAGACCGGGAAGCCGCTCATGGAGAGGACGGTTCTCATAGCCAACACCTCGAACATGCCGGTCGCTGCCCGTGAGGCGTCCATCTACACCGGAATCACCATCGCTGAGTACTTCAGGGACATGGGCTATGACGTCGCTCTCATGGCTGACTCCACAAGCAGGTGGGCTGAAGCTTTGCGTGAGATTTCCGGAAGGCTTGAGGAGATGCCCGGTGAGGAAGGCTATCCAGCTTACCTAGCCAGTAAGATTGCCGAGTTCTACGAGCGTGCCGGCCGTGTAGTCACCCTCGGAAGCGACGAGAGGATTGGAAGTGTTTCCGTCATAGGTGCCGTTTCACCGCCCGGTGGAGACTTCAGCGAGCCCGTCGTCCAGAACACGTTGAGGGTCGTCAAGGTATTCTGGGCGCTCGATGCTGACTTGGCCAGGAGGAGGCACTTCCCGGCAATCAACTGGCTCAGGAGCTACTCCCTCTACCTCGACTCAATTCAGGACTGGTGGCACAAGAACGTTGACCCCGAGTGGAGAAAGATGCGCGACACGGCAATGGCACTCCTCCAGAAGGAGGCGGAACTGCAGGAGATAGTTAGGATAGTCGGTCCGGACGCGTTGCCCGACAGGGAGAAGGCGGTGCTCATAGTCACAAGGATGCTCCGTGAGGACTACCTCCAGCAGGATGCGTTTGACGAGGTGGACACCTACTGCCCGCCGAAGAAGCAGGTCACCATGATGAGGGTTATCCTCAACTTCTACGAGAAGACCATGGAGGCCGTCGACAGAGGGATTCCGGTCGACGAGATAGCCAGGCTCCCGGTCAGGGAGAAGATAGGCCGTATGAAGTTTGAACCGGAGATAGAGAAGGTCAAAGCTCTCATCGATGAGACGAACGAGCAGTTTGAGGAGCTCTTTAGGAAGTACGGAGCGTGATTCCGATGCCGGGAATGGAGTACTCGACCGTTAGCAAGATTTACGGGCCGCTCATGATCGTCCAGGGCGTCAAAGGTGTGGCATACGGTGAGGTCGTCGAGATAGAGACCGAGAGCGGGGAGAAGAGGAAGGGACAGGTTCTTGAAGCCAGGCAGGACATGGCAATCGTTCAGGTCTTCGAGGGGACTAGGGATCTCGACATAAAGACCACCCGCGTCCGCTTCACCGGTGAGACCCTCAAGGTTCCGGTTAGCATGGACATGCTCGGCAGGGTCTTCAACGGTATTGGGAAGCCGATAGACGGAGGCCCAGAGATTATACCCGAAGACAGGCGCGACGTCCACGGCGCCCCACTCAACCCGGTCGCGAGGGCCTACCCGAGGGACTTCATCCAGACAGGTGTTTCCGCTATAGACGGAATGAACACCCTCATCCGTGGTCAGAAGCTGCCCATCTTCAGCGGTTCCGGTCTTCCACACAACATGCTCGCTGCCCAGATAGCCAGGCAGGCGAAGGTCCTCGGCGAGGAGGAGCAGTTCGCCGTCGTCTTTGCCGCGATGGGTATCACCTACGAGGAAGCCAACTTCTTCAAGAAGAGCTTCGAGGAGACCGGAGCAATAGAGAGGGCCGTCCTATTCCTTAACCTAGCAGATGACCCGGCAATCGAGCGCATCATCACCCCGCGTATGGCGCTGACGGTTGCTGAGTATCTAGCTTTCGACTACGACATGCAGGTTCTGGTTATACTCACCGACATGACCAACTACGCAGAAGCTCTGCGTGAGATTTCTGCTGCTCGTGAAGAGGTTCCAGGAAGGCGCGGTTATCCGGGTTACATGTACACCGACTTAGCGACCATCTACGAGCGTGCCGGCCGTGTCAGGGGCAGGAAGGGTTCCATCACGCAGGTGCCCATCCTGACGATGCCGGACGACGATATCACCCACCCGATTCCGGATTTGACCGGGTACATCACCGAGGGACAGATAGTCCTCAGCAGGGAGCTGCACAGAAAGGGTATCTACCCGCCCATTGACGTTCTCCCGAGCCTCAGCCGTCTGATGAAGGATGGTATCGGTAAGGGAATGACTAGGGAAGACCACCCGCAGCTCAGCCAGCAGCTATACGCTGCCTACGCTGAGGGGCGCTCGCTTAGGGATCTCGTCGCCGTCGTTGGTGAGGAGGCACTCAGTGAAACCGACAGGAAGTACCTCAAGTTCGCTGACAGGTTTGAGAGAGAATTCGTCGCCCAGCGCTACGATGAGGACAGGAGCATCGAGGAGACCCTCGACCTCGGCTGGGAGCTTCTGGCGGAGCTTCCGGAGAGCGAGCTCAAGCGTGTCAGGAAGGAGTACATCCTCAAGTACCACCCGAAGTACAGGAAGAGGGAGGGCTGACCTCCCCTTTAACCTTTAGGTGGTCGAGATGGCAGAGTTGCTCAACGTCAAGCCCACCCGTATGGAGCTCCTGAACCTCAAGAGGCGCATTAAGCTGGCCAAGAAGGGCCACAAGCTCCTCAAGGACAAGCAAGATGCTTTGGTGATGGAGTTCTTCACGATATACGACGAGGCGCTCCAGCTTAGGGAAGAGCTGGGCAGGAAGATGGCCGAGGCCTTCTCCGCCCTTCAGAGTGCTGAGATAGACGTTGGAACCCTGCGCCTCAGGGAGATAGGTCTCTCTGTGAAGCCCAACCGGGAGGTCGAGATAAAGCGGAGGAACGTCATGGGCGTCCCGGTTCCTCTCATCGAGGCAGAATCCTTCAGGAGGAGCGCGGACGAGCGCGGCTACGCCTTCGTTTCCAGCTCGGCCAAGGTGGATCTCGCCGCCGGAAAGTTTGAAGAGGTTCTCGACCTGGCGGTTCGCTTGGCCGAGGTGGAGGAGACACTCAAAAGGCTCGCGAAGGAGATAGAGGTCACCAAGAGGCGCGTCAATGCCCTTGAGTACATAATAATCCCGAGGATGGAAGCCACCGTCAAGTTCATCAAGCAGCGCCTCGACGAGATGGAGCGCGAGAACTTCTTCAGGCTGAAGAGGGTCAAGGCCCTCATTGAGGCCAGGGCCCAGGCTGAGGGTTCGTGAAGCAACAACCCTTTTATTTCCAGCCTTCCTTTTCTTCCTGGTGGTGACATGACGGAAAAGCTGTTCTACAAAAACGCCTACCTCTGGGAGGCCGGCGCGAGGGTTAAGATGGTCGAGAGAAGGGGCGAGAGAGTGAGAATCCTGCTCGACAGGACTATTTTCTACCCTGAGGGTGGCGGTCAGCCCTCCGACAGGGGAATAATAGCCGGTGAGGGCTTCAGGATAACCGTCGAAAAGGTTAATGGAAAGGACGAGATATGGCACGAAGGAAAACTTGAGGGCCGCCTTCCGGAGTCGGGAGAACCTGTGAGGCTAATCCTCGATGCTGAATGGCGCTACGAGAACATGCGCCAGCACACTGGGCAGCATATCCTCTCGGCGGTCTTCAAGGACCTCTACGGCGCCAACACGACCGGCTTCCAGATATTCGAGGGCTACAACAAGATAGAGATAGACTACCCCGGCGAGCTTACGTGGGAGATGATTTTTGAGGTGGAGAGAACCGCCAACGGAATCGTCTGGTCGGACCTTCCTGTTGAGGTGGAGGTTTACGATGAGCTCCCAGAGGAACTTCAGAAAAAGCTCCGGAAGGAGCTCTCCGATAAAGTCAGGCCCCCGATAAGGATAGTCTCCATTCCCAATGTTGACGTAATACCCTGCGGCGGGACGCATGTGGGGCGCACGAGGGAAGTTGGCATCGTAAAGGTAGTCAACTTCTACCGGAAGAGCAGGAAGCTCTGGCGCATCGAATTCGTCTGTGGAAACAGGGCTCTAAAGTATCTGGACGAGCTTATGGCCGACTACTGGCTAAGCCTCGATGAGATGCCCAACAAGAACCGCCCGCTAGTCCGGCGCGTGCGGGAGCTCAAGGCCGAAATCGATAGGCTTGAGGAGGAAAAGGACGGCCTTAGAAGGGAGCTCTGGAGATGGAAGGCGAAGGCCCTGCTGGACAACGCAGAGGAAATCAACGGAATCAAAGTCGTCTCATACATAGAGGACGCTCCAATGAAGGACGCTCAGGCCTTCGTGGTTTACCTCGTTGACAAGAATCCCAAGACCGTTGCACTAGTGGCGGGCGAGAACTACGTTATATTCGCCAAGAACAGGGAGGTTGAAGGCATCTCGATGAGAGACCTCCTGAGGAAGGTTCTTTCGGAAGTCGGCGGAGGTGGAGGCGGAAGCGAGACCCTCGCAAGGGGAGGGGGGTTCAAGGTGTCACCCGAGGAGGTTCTAGAAACCGCCCGCAGAGCTCTGGGTGCCCACCTTGGATGATACACCTTTTGTGGTTTTTCTTTTGGAACCTGTTGCAGGCTTTAATTAAAAGTAAAACTTTTTAAAGATTGTTGGGAATTTTTACTGTAATGGGTTAAGGTTGTACGCACCTTCATGTGGGGGTGTGTCTTTGTCCCTGAGGCGGATAGTAATCAGATACGCGATAGTAACCCTGCTGGTAGCCTTTGTGCTCGGATACGCCATAAAAGGCGTTGTGGAGAAAAGGGCGTACTACGAGGCCGTTGGCTTCTTTCAGTTCAATCCCAACGCGGGAAAGGTTGTGGCTACGGCAGAAAAGCTCGGTATGGATCCCTTTGAGTATTACGTCAGGTACATCGCCCCAAAGACCCATCCCGAACTGGGGATGTCCTCCCTCCACGTGGGTCTGAAGTACATGTGGATTATCATCGAAGACCTTTTTGGGCACAAAACGAGGGGTTCATGGGACTACCTCTACGGCTTTCAAAGTGTGGACTGGGGCTACATATACAGAACCCTGATCTTTCTCGTTCTGACCGAGGTCTTCGTGGTGCTCTCGGCTCTTCTTCTCTCATTCAAGGCTGTGAGGAGTGAACGCTTCTATGGTTTCCTGCAGATGGCCGCGAGAACCTTCAACGGCATTCCCGTGTGGTTCTTCGTGGTTCTCTTCTTTTTGCTCATAATCTACTCTCCGATACCCTCTGAGCTTGCCAACGGCCTCAAGGGTTTGGGCTTAGAGATGCTCGCCTACTTCGTCTTTCCGGTTCTCTCTGTTCTGCTCGTCGCCAGCTGGGGGCTGGCCGAGGGCATAACCGTCGTTATGAGGGAAGAGTTTCAGCAACCCTATGTTGAGGCGAAGAAGGCGATGGGTCTTCCCGAGAGGAGGGTTAAACGGCACGTCGTGAGGGCCTCAGTAGTCCCGGTGATGCACGTCTGGCTCCAGAACTTCATTGAAATTCAAACGCTGATCCTCGTCGTTGACTACCTCTTCAAGCTCAACGGACTGGGGACGCTCCTAGCTTCGGCACTCATCATAACACCGGACAGCGTGTTCTTCTACGCAGGCATCTTTGCCTTCGTGGTCACCGTTCTCGTGCTCATGAACTTCATCGTCTCGATAATCGTTGAGGTTCTCTCGATAAAGCTGGAGCCGAGGGGGTCGTCATGAACCGCAGAAAGGTGGGTGCGCTGGTTTTGCTGCTATTTCTCACGTTCACCGCTGGAAGTTACGCAACCCTTGACCGGCTCAAGCTCGACAACTGGGACAACTATCTATTCTGGGTTGACTATCCCAGGGGGGCGAAGCCGGTCTGGCTGGGGGATTCCTCCGAGACCCTTACCTTCAGGGGAGGGGTTAACTACACGGTAGACTCCGAGACCCTTACCTTCAGGGGAGGGGTTAACTACACGGTAGAAGATAAGGCGCCCTCCAATCTGGTTCTCAGGGGGAAGGGAAAGGTTTCAATAACCATATTTCGGCCGGACGGACGGGTTGTTCATCTTGAAGGGGAGATAAATGGCACCTCAAGCGTGAACTCGAACGTTGACCTCGCCCTCCAGGCCAGGCGCTTCGCCATCGAGGAACTCGGTCTCAGGAGGGAGGATCTGGCATTCATAACCCCCACGCAGGCCCTCTTCATGGACGGAAACCGGCAACCGCTGAGGGGCACTTACACGATTCTGGTTCATCCTTCTGGCGTTGAGGCCACATTGGTCGGCGACACCTACGGCCTCCTCGGCACGGACTACAAGGGAAGAGACCTGTGGGTGGGTTTTGTTGGCTCCACGGTGAACACGCTGGTTTTGGCCTTCCTCACAACTCTCTTTGTGATATTAATCGGCCTTTTCCTCGGTGTCGCCTCGGGTTATTACGAATCGAAGTTCGGCGACGCTGTCTCTGTTGTCCTAGAGGCCCTCAACTCCATTCCTTACCTACCGCTGGCGATAGTGATTGTGTTTGTTCTCTCCTCCACGGGCTCTCATGGGAAGCTCAGGATGGGGACGGTCGAGCTGGCACTCATTCTGGCTGTGCTCCTCGTGGGCAAGTTCGCCAGTGCAGTCAGAGGAATAGTTATGCACGAGAAGGTTCAGGAGTACATAGAATCCGCGAGGGCCCTGGGTGCGGGCGACCTGGCGATAATCATGAGGCATATAATGAAGGCAGTCGTCCCCTACGCCCTCTCGTACTCCACGCTCCTCTTCGCCCAGATGATAGCGGTGGTTTCCGTACTCGGCCTCTTCGGGATAATCCCTGGCGTTAACTGGGGCTCCTTTGTGGCTGAGGCATTCTCTCAAAACGCCATCTATACCCTCTGGTGGTGGCCGCTCTCGCCTTCCATAGCAATAGTCCTCGTCGGCATCGGCCTGACGTTTCTGTCGGACGAGTTTTAATCACACCTTTATTCGTGACTTATTCCGAGTTTTTTGAAGACGATCTTTCTCTGGAACTCGGGCACAACCGGCCTTGACAGCTCCCTCTCGGCCTTCTCCCGGCTCATCAGGCCGTAGCGTACGAGTGCGGCTATTCTCCTCTGCTCGAAGCTGTGGCCGTGCTTCTCCCAGTACCTCTCAAGCGCCGGGCCAAGGACGAGGCAGTTGGTGGTGTATCCCGGTAGCTTTGGGAATTCGAAGGGAAGGCCTTTGAGGAGTTCGAGCCTCTCCTTCTCAGGTATCATGGAGAGGAGCCTTATCTGAACCACTCCTCCCTTCATGGGCCTGTAGGGGTGGTGACCGAAGGGAAGCTCGTGGCCCGTTATGATGTATCTGTAGCCGTTTCTGAGGGCATATTTGTGAAGTTTTTTCAGGGTTCTCCTGGAACAGCGCCTGCAGGGGGAATCTCCTTTGAGAAGGGCTTCGCGGAAAATGTCTGAGTAATCGTAGTGCAGAACCGTGAATGGAACGTCAAGTGCCTTGGCAATCCTCTCCGCGTTTTCTATGGCTTCTTTAGCCATAAGCCCGTGGTCGACCATCACCGCCTCCAGTTCCGGAATCTTGTATGCCTCCTTTGCCAGATACAGCGCGACTGTGCTGTCTTTGCCGCCAGAGTAGGCAACGATTGCCCTGTCAACATCCTTCATGAGCTCATCAAGCTCGGCGCAGATTTTCTCCCTGTCGATGGGATGCTTCAGGTAGACCTGACATTCCCGGCATATCGGCCTTCCGTCGATGATGTCTATCTTTGCCGTCCTCTCGTCGTGTATGCAGAGTGAGCACTTGAGCATGGTGGAAGAAAAGAGAGGCGGTTTAAAAAGTTATTTTCCCATCTTCGGGAACTTCGAACGAAGTTTTTTGGGAGCTCTCCTGGCCTTTTCAACGGTTTTCTCGGTTTTCTTCTTCCCTTTCTTAGTTGCGAAGAAGCCCACTATGGCTATGGCGTTCTGGAGGAGTATTCCGCGGTTGTTCCTTGCTATAAACCATCCGAAGAGCAGTCCAAATACAAGCCCGAGAATCCACAGCGATAGGATGAAAGTGTTCGCGCTCATTCCGTTTGGGCTGAGGGTCACTGAGAATGCCTTGTACGCCAGTGCAAAGGCGACGACGAAGACCGTTTCGAGCATTATCGTCAGCTTGGTGGCCGTTCCTATTATCCCCAGAAGCCTGCTGTTCTCGGTGTACTCCTCGATGACCCTCTGGTCGTGGAGGCCGTAGACGAGGGTTCTTGTGATGTTGGCCCCGCTCCTGAAGGCCAGAAATCCGAAGAATGCCGCCGCCCACGAAGCCCCCCAGAGCTTCCAGAAGGCCCAGATCCCAACGGCTATCCAGACCAGCGTGTAGATTCTCTCGATGCCCTTCTTCTCATTCTCCGGTATCTCCAGCGTTAGAACCTTCCTCCAGGTCATGCCGGCGATGCTGCCGAAGGTTCTCATAAGGATTACAGCCAGGTTCAGGAAAAGGAACGCCATCAGGAATACGAAGGCAAATATCTCGCGTATCATCGCTATCCCCGGCTGTAAAAGGTAGGTGAAGAGATATTTAACGCTTCCTCTCAGCGCTCCGGAGGGGATTTGGGGCTGTGCAGTGGATGGGATTAAGACAAATTGCCCTTGAAATATCTGCTGTAAATCTCCCTCGCCTCCTCCTCTCCAACGCCCTTTATCAGCACCTTCCCGCTTTTGAAGACCACAACCTCTGCGTCGCCGTCCTTAAACCTGAGGGTACCGTTTTTCATAGTGTATCCAACCCTGAGGGCAGCTAGATTTGAGGCGAGCGCTTCCAGGTTTACCCCTTCGACGTTGAGTCTGAACGCCCCGTCGCAGGTCTCCTCTATCTCCGCCCGCTTTCTCTTCACTATTGGAGCAACGTCCCTGGCAACGCGCCTCGCGCTGAAGAGCGTCAGCGGGTCCATTGTCCGGTATATAGCCAGCTGACAGCCGCTTATACGGACGTCTATGTATTTCTTTGCCTCCATTGCCGTTTTCAGGTATTCCCTTATGCTCTCTGCCCTTTCAAAATCCAGCCCAGCTTTCTTAAGCCTCTCAACGTTCAGCTCGTGAATCGTGAGGGGCTGGAGCATCATCTCGTCCACACCAAGCGAGGCGGCCAGCTCGGCTATCCTGGGTATGTCCTCGTCGTTGATGCCCGGCATGAATATCGTCCTGACGATCGAGCGGACGCTTTTATCTGAGCCGACTATTCTAAGAGCATTCACGACGTTTTCAAAGGTGTCGGCGTTGGTTATCATCAAATGCTTCTCCCTACTCGCTGCATCGAGGCTTATCATGACCAGGTCGAAGTCGAGCTTGCTCCACAGCTCCTCAGTCAAAAGTGAGCCGTTGGTCTGAAGGTCGAGCCTCGCCCCCGGAAACCTTTCCCTGAGCATTCTGTTGACCTCGACTATGCGCGGGCTCATGAGGGGCTCCCCGTACTGGGAGACCGTTATCGCGTACGGCCTGTCCCAGCCGTAGTAGCCGGGTCTGGGGGCTTTCCTGAGCTTGACCGCGACGTTCGAATAGCAGAATATGCAGTCGTGGTTGCAGGCAGGTGTTAGCTCGTAGCTCGGGTGGTGAACGGGATTGGGATTGCTCAAATCCAGCCCCTGACAGCCCTGGCAGTGAGTGGGGAACTTTAAATCCATCACGAACTTCTTTAGCAGTCTCGCCTCCCTGTTCTCAAGGATTTGGGGCTCCACACCCATGCTTCTCGCAAACTCCTCCCAGCTCATCCGCTTCATTCTCCCACCGGCCGAAACGGAGAAAAGGGGTTTAAAAAGGTGATTGGTCAGAGCAGTCCCCTCAGCTGGAAGCCGTCGAAGACGGGACCATCCCTGCAGACGAGGTACTTTCCGAGGTTGCAGGAGCCGCATACGCCGATTCCGCACTTCATATACCGCTCGGCCGATATCTGGACGTTCTTATAGTTCATGATCCTGAGAACGGCCTTGAGCATCGGCTCTGGGCCGCAGGCGTAAGCCTGGTCGAATTCTCCTTTCCTTTCGGCGAGAACCTCCGTTGGAAAGCCCCTCCTTCCGGCCGAGCCGTCATCTGTCGTGATAACAACTTCGTCCACGTAGTTTTCGATGTCCATCAGTGCCAGCTCGTCCCTTGAGCGGGCACCATAGATGAGGGTTATCCTCTCAAATCTGTTCCGGTGCTGTTTTGCAAATGCATACAGGGGTGGAATCCCTATTCCGCCTCCCACTAGGGCTATCCTCTCCCCTTTGGGCTCGAAGCCCCTTCCGTAGGGGCCTCTGATCCAGATGTAATCTCCTTCCCTCAGCTCAAAGAGCCTGCCCGTGAAAGGTCCAACGCGCTTGACGACTATGGTGTCGTTCCAGGCCAGACTGAATGGTTTTTCTCCAACTCTGGGAAGCCAGACCATTATGAACTGTCCCGCCCTGAATTCCAGCTTCTTATCGAAGCGGAACGCTTTAACGTCCTTTGCTACATCCCAAACTTCCCTAAGCGTCACCCTTTCCAGCATTTACCCTAACCCCCAGGGGCTTTCCTAGGATTTCGTCCTCTTCCATAACGACGTTCCCCCTGAGAATCGTCATCACTACCTTTCCTCTCAGCTTTCTGCCCTCCCACGGGCTCCATTTGGCCTTGGTATAGAACTCCTCGGGTTTAACCCGCCATTCTCGCTTCATATCAACGACTGTGAAGTCGGCGTCCTTACCGTTTTCGAGTCCTTTGTTCCTTATTCCAAATATCTTAATTGGGTTCTCGTGCATCTTTTCCACTATATCCTGGAGCTCCAGCATTCCCCTGTTCACCGCATCGAGGAGAAGTGCCACCTCGGTCTCAAGACCGGGTATCCCTGCCGCGCCGTTTTCCTTGTCTTCAAGAGTGTGGGGTGCATGGTCGCTGGCTATGATCGGAATCCTGGAAAAGTTTCTCCAGAGTGCCCTCCTGTGTTCCTCGTCCCTCAGCGGGGGATAAACCTTTAGGTGGGGGTTCCTTTCATAGTCCTTATTCGTCAGGAAGAGGTGGTGTGGTGTGACCTCGAAGCTGACCCATGGGAGCTTCGCGCTCAGTATGGCATCTATTCCATCGGCAGTGGAAACGTGGCAGATGTTGAGGGGTTTTCTGAATTTCTCGGCGGCTTTCAGGGCGCGTTTTATGGCGGTTATCTCGGCCTCTGGTGGTCTTTCAGGTTTTTTCTGGATTATTCCAGCGTCCTCGGCATGGACGCTGACGATCCCTGGAGCACAGGAGTAATCGCTTTCAAAGTCCCTGGAAAAAATCCCGCCCGTTGAGGCGCCCATGAATATCTTGTAAAAGTCTGCCTGCGCCTTTTTGGCTTCATCGCAGTTGTCGCTTAGGAGAAAACTTAGCGCATAATCTGTGTATGCCCTGCCAGAGAATGCCGCTTCCCTTCTCCGAAATGTCGATGAGTCGAGTACCGGTGGGTCGGTGTTCGGCATGTCAAAAACGGCCGTTATGCCACCGTGAAGCGCCGCCATGGTGCCGGTTCGGATGGTCTCTTTGGAACGCTGCCGAAAGTCTCTGAGATGGACGTGAACGTCTATGAGGCCGGGAAGGATGACCTTTCCACGCCCGATCCTAACCGTTTCTTCTCCCCTTAATTCTCCGGTGGATATTCTGGAAATTTTGCCGTCAAGAACCCCTATGCTCCCGTCTATCAGTTTCCTACCCTTCAAGAATCTGCCTTTCATGACAAGGTCGTACATAGCGCCCGCACCGGGATGGATGATACTCCATTTTAAGTTTTTTGCATCCAACTTCACAACTTGAAGCTAAAAACTGGGTGCTAACGATTTTTACGGCTTTCCTCAATTATATATGGCCTTCCTGACCCATTTTGTGATTTTTCCTCTGTTATTATTAAGATTTTAGCATGGTGCACAACGCAAGATGCCATTGAGAGGTAGATAAGAGTCATGAAATCTTTTGGGACCTGTAGATGGCTTTTCTAAAGCCACTACTTTTACAAGAACGTAACCCTTAAATAGGCTTTCAATGTATATCTTCATGCCATTATACACCATATGTGGCAACATTGCCAAAAAGTGAAGGAGGCAGTGGAGTATGAAGAAGGCTTTGGGATTGTTTATTATGGGTTTGATGTTGTTTAGTATTTTTTCAGTCCATGCAGTCAGCGCGGCTGACTACACCCCCAAGGACATACCCCTGAACAGCGACGAGGCCAAGGCTCGCTTCAAGGCCGACCTTCAGTGGTACCTCCAGTACGGCCACTTCGTTATCAGCAATGGTCCGTACATGCTCGTCATGTACTCCCCGGAGAACCTCTACCTCAAGCTTGAGAAGTTCACCGGTGCGAGGACCATCTACACCAACACCCTTCCAAAGGACGGTTATGCCGACGTTATCGAGTACCAGGGTGTCCAGAACCCTGAGAACGTTATCCTCCAGATCGCTAAGGGTGAGTACGACCTCGGTATGTTCTCCTTCCCGGCTGGAAAGTACCAGGGCCTTGGTGCCGACGTTCTCGCGAACCTCAACCTCTATAAGAGTGCCAGCTCCTACAACGAGCTGACCTTCAACACCTACCACGACCCGGACAAGGACGCTCCGCTCGTTACCGTTGGTGACCAGGTCTACTTCAACCCGTTCGCCATCAGGGAAGTCAGGTTTGCAATGAACTTCCTCGTCAGCAGGGACTACATCGTCCAGAACATCTACCAGGGTAGTGGCGCCCCAATGCTCGGCTGTATAAGGCCCAGCCACCCGGCCGACAAGTACTTCGAGCCAGTTTACAAGGCCCTTGGAATAACCGGCGCTGGCAACGAGCAGTTGGCCCTCCAGATGATTGACCAGGCCATGCAGAAGGCCGCTCAGGAGGTTGCCAACTACGGCCACACCCTTGAGAAGAAGGACGGAATGTGGTACTTTGACGGCCAGCCGGTTACGGTTAAGTTCATCATCCGTATCGAGGACGAGAGGAAGGAGATTGGTCTCTACGTTGCCGACCTGCTTGAGAAGAAGGTCGGATTCAAGGTTGACAGGCTCCTCTGGGACAGGCAGAAGGCCGGTCAGGTCGTCTTCGCCAAGCCTCCGAGCAACTACGAGTGGAACATCTACACCGGCGGATGGGGTACCAGCGGTATCCCGAGCGTCTGGATTGACGACTACACCGCTTGGTTCTATGCATCCTGGTACGGATACGTTCCTGGCGCAGTTGAGCCCAAGCACGTCAACACCGTCACCGTCGAGGAGGCCCTCAAGTACATAGGCAACGGCGATGTTAACGCCGGTCTCCAGAAGATAGGTGCTGAGTACTACACCAACTCAGACAAGCTCGGCCCGATGCTCAAGTGGACCGAGGAGGAGCTCACCTACCTGCTGACCTACTTCGTCATCAGCAAGGACGCCGTTCAGGGAACCCCGCACATCAACGCTGACCTCGTTCCGACCGACCCGATCAAGATCACTACCAAGGAGCAGTACTGGGACCTCCAGAAGATAAGCATGCTCATTGGTGTCCTTGAGAGCGCCAGGGTCTTCATGATTGAGACCTGGGAGTTCTACCCGGCCAACAAGCAGAGGGTTGTTAAGATCGTTCCTGAGGCCAGCACCGGTATCGGCCAGCGCTGGAGCATCATGACCGCTCAGACCCCGGACAAGCACCTTAAGATCGCCCAGTTCGCCTCAACCGGTGCCATGTTCATGAGTGCCTTCAACCCGGTTGGCGGTCTGAACGACGTTTACAGTGTCCGTGTCTGGAACCTCATCAGGGACTACGGCGCGACCACCAACTTCGACGGTATAGTTACCCCGTACAGGTGCAAGTGGACCCTTGAGCGCGGTGAGTTCACCGTTCCGGACGATGCGGTCATCTACAACCAGACCCAGGGCTGGATTGCCGAAAACGCTGGCAAGACCGCCAAGGTCAAGGTCGCAGTCACCTGCGACTTCGGTGAGTGGCACAACGGTGTTAAGGGCAACATCGACGACCTCAAGTACTACATAGCCTTCCTCTACACCTGGGCCTACAAGGACGGCGCCGACGACCCGTACTACGACGAGAGCCTTGGTGGAACCGCTGGAACGCTCAGCAACATACTTGGATTCCAGTGGACCGACAACGGTTACGTCGTCTATGGTACCTACGAGCACCCGCTCGCCGACGACATGACCGCAGGATTCTACGTGTTCTACCCGACCCTCCCGTGGGAGCTCTACTGGGCTATGGGTGAGCTCGTCGCCAACGCCAAGGAGTACGGCATCGACAAGACCTACTCCTTCAGCAGCGGTGCCGAGGGAGTCCTCTGGCTCGACCTCCTCACCAAGGAGCACGTTGACGACCTTGCCAAGGTCATGCTCAAGATCTCAGGCCTCACCTGGGACGACATAACCAAGACCACAACCACCCAGCCGCCCACCACCACCAGCAGCCCGAGCCCGACTGAGACCACCAGCAGCCCGAGCCCGACCCAGACCCCGACCGAGACCACCACGACCACGGCCGGCGGAACCAGCACAACCACCTACGTCGTTGTCGGCCTGGTGATAATCATCATCGCCGCGGCCGCCTGGTACTTCACCAAGAAGAAGTGAAGCAGTTTCGATCTTTCCCTTCTTTTTTGAAATTTTGCCTTCACTTCTGGATCTCTAACTGCGGGTTTCTGCAATACACTTCTATGAAAATGTGCACATCTATGCAGTAAGATATATAAAGTCAGTTTTACAATGCTGAAAAAGATACATTAAACACGAGCAACCTACGTGGGGGTGAAAAAATGGGGTATCTAAAGTACCTGGTGTTTAGGATTCTAAACGCCATTCTCGTCCTGTTGATAGTGACTTTTATTATCTCGGCACTGTTCGTTAAAGTTGCCGAAGAGAGCAACAGATCCAAAATGTACGAAGAATTGATGATGTGGGAAAGAACCGAGGGTGCTAAAATCAAACAGAGTCAGGGCCTTGAGGCCTTTGAACAGGCTAAAGCTGCAAAGCAGGCGTCCCTTGAAGAGAAGTATGAGCTGAACATCCCATACTGGCAGAAAGTTTACAAGAAGGCTTTGCGTACATTGCGGCTGGACTTTGGAACGACGAGCATGCCGATTTTCGGTACGAACAATGTCTCTGACATCATTAAGGTTGCCGTCCCAAGGAGCATCCTGCTCTTCACAACGGCAACGATAATAGTTATCATACTGGGTATCTTCCTTGGAGTCAGGGCTGCAAGGCACGCGGGCAGTGTCTTTGACAGGGGCCTCTCTATCTTCGCACTGCTCACATACAGTCTGCCGATGTGGTGGACCGGAATGATGTTCCTCCTGATATTCGCATTCAAGCTCGGCTGGTTCCCGCTCAGTTCAATGTTCGATCCACAGCTCACCGGCTGGGCCCACGTTAAGGACGTTCTCTGGAAGCTTGCCCTTCCGGTGTTCACCTACGTCTTCGTCGTCTTCGGTGGCTGGGCCTGGACGACCAGGAACATCATGATAGGAACCCTCCAGGAGGACTTTATCATGGCCGCCAAGGCCAAGGGTGTCCCCGAGCACAAAATCATCTACGGCCACGCCCTCCGTGCCGCTGCCCCGCCGATAGTCACCATGATCATCTTCGCCCTCCTTGGATCGCTCGGTGGTGCAATCATCAGTGAGCTCGTCTTCAACTACCCTGGAATGGGCAGGCTCTACTGGGTTGCCCTCCAGCAGAACGAGACCAACCTCCTCATAGGGCTGACGTACTTCTTCACGGTGCTCTACCTGGCAGGAGTGGTTCTGGCTGACATGATTTACGGATTCCTCGACCCGCGTGTCAAGGTCGGTGCTTCCGCCAAGATGTGAGGTGATTCACGATGAGATGGGTCGACGTCAAAGAAGGATTTAAGGAATTCCTTGAAGAATTCAAGAGGGAGAAGACCGGCATAGCCGGTGTTATTCTCCTTGTTATCCTTGTCCTTGTTGCACTTACTGCACCGTACACCACCATCCCGGATCTGCCAGAGAAGTGGAGAAGCTCCGCTTACTGGGAGGACAACCCCAAGAACGTTCCGCCGACCTGGTACAATATGTTCACCTCTCAGAAGCTTGTTCCTCAGGAAGTATACTACATCAACGACCTGAAGATAACTCACCCTTCGGATACTAGAACCGTAATTGAAGCTGATTACAACTTCCCCGACCGCTATATCCTGGGGCCGCAGGGCATAATTATACGTGGGCTGAACGTATCTGTTGGCGATCCAATGAATGCCCCAGTATTTGACCTGTACCTCTTGAGGCCGGATGGCAAGAAAATCCCCTTGCTCAAAAACAAGCCTCTGAGCGCAGGCACAATCTCCGTGGGTAGGGACAGTACGATATCGGCCAATGTCTACATATGGCTCGTCAACGTCACCGAGGGCAGGGAGATAACCATGTTTGAAGTTCCACTTCAGACGATACTCATCAGCGACATGGTTGCCCCAATGTTTGCCAAGGTTGAGCCCGGAATGAACGTGACCCAGATAATAGAAAACCCCGAGCCCCTTTGGGGTAACTACAAGCTTGTCCTCGACATAAACAACCCCGCACCCGACAAGAACAAGATTATACTTGATAACATAAAGGTGACCTTCCTCGGAAGGAGCTACGGAACCATGGGTACAGACTACCTCGGCAGGGACCTCTGGGCAGGTATCATCTGGGGTAGCAGAGTTTCGCTGACCATTGGTGTGCTCGTCTCCGTCCTAAGCACCGTCATCGGCCTTGTATACGGAGTCACCAGCGCATACCTCGGTGGAAACGCCGACGAGTTCATGATGCGTATCAACGAGATATTCGCCTCAATCCCGAGCCTGCCGATACTTATCCTCATTGGAGCCACAATGGGACACATAACACTAATGTTCATAGTGCTGCTGTTGGTCATCTTCGGATGGATGGGAATAGCAAGGATTTCGAGAAGTATGGCGCTCCAGATCAAGGAGCAGACGTACATAGAGGCGGCGAGGGCACTCGGTGCCGGCAACGGCAGGATAATCTTCAAGCACATACTGCCCCAGCTGCTTCCATATGCCTTCGCGGTCATAGCCCTCAGCGTTCCGGGTGCTGTTATAGCGGAGGCTTCGCTGAGCTTCCTTGGTATCGGTGACCCGACGGCCGTTACGTGGGGCCAGATACTCAACGCGGCCCAGAATCAGGCGGCAACGACCAAGGGCTACTGGTGGTGGGTTCTCCCGCCCGGGCTTGGAATCGCTGTCGTCGGCCTTACCTTCGTCCTCATCGGTACGGCCCTCGATAAGATACTCAACCCGAGGCTCAGGAGGCTGTGAGGTGGTATAAATGGCTAGGAACGTACTCGAAGTTAAAGACCTCAAGATGTATTACTTCACCAGCAAGGGTGTCGTCAAGGCCGTCGACAACATCTCGTTCAACCTCAGGAAGGGTGAAGTGCTGGGACTTGCCGGTGAGAGCGGATGCGGCAAGTCCTCCCTTGGTTTTACCCTTATGGGAATGCCGACTCCGCCGGGCAAAATCGTCAGCGGTAGCGTGAAGATTGACGGAAGGGAAATAGTCGGTCTCCCGGAGGATGTCCTTAGGAAGGAGATACGCTGGCAGAAAATATCCATGATATTCCAGGGTGCAATGAACGCCCTCAACCCTGTCTATACCGTCGGATATCAGATGACCGAGCCGCTGATACTCCACAAGGGGATGAGCAAGGATGAGGCCCTCGACAGGGCCCAGAAGTACCTTGAGCTCGTCGGTCTCGACCCCGAGATAGTCTATCGCTACCCGCACGAGCTTTCAGGCGGTATGAAGCAGCGTGTCATCATCGCAACGGCCCTCCTCCTTGAGCCCGACGTTGTCATTGCCGACGAGCCGACGACGGCTCTCGACGTCGTTGTTCAGGCTCAGATCATCAACCTCATGAAGAAGCTGAAGAAGGAGCTTGGCCTTTCGATGATATTCATCACCCACGACCTCAGCATCCTCGCCGAGATCAGCGACCGCGTTGCCATCATGTACGCAGGTAAGATCGTTGAGATCGGAGACAGCGAAAAGGTCTACTACGAGCCGGCCCACCCGTACACCCAGAAGCTTCTCTCGGCAATACCGAGACTGCATGAAGACGTCGAGAAGCTGGAGTTCATTCCAGGACAGCCACCGAACCTCATCAACCCGCCCAAAGGATGCCGCTTCCACCCGAGGTGCCCCTATGCGATGCAGGTTTGTAAGGAGCAGGAACCCGAGCTGAAGGAAGTTGATAAGGATCACTATGCCGCATGCTGGCTGCTGTGAGGTGTGAGAGATGGCGGAGCCGATACTCAAGGTTGAAAACCTCAAGAAGTACTTCCCGATCAAGAGGGGCTTCATCGACACGATCAAGGGCGCCCCCCAGAAAAAGGTTCACGCGGTGGACGGCATTAGCTTTGAGATATACAAGCAACAGGTCTTTGCCCTCGTTGGTGAGAGCGGGTGTGGTAAGTCCACCACAGGAAAGCTGATCGTTAAACTGCTGGAGCCCACCGACGGAAGGATATACCTAGAAGGCAAGGACGTGACCAACGTCAAGACCAAAGAGGAGATACTCGACTACAGAAGGCACGTTCAGATGATATTCCAGGACCCGTTCAGCTCAATGAACCCGAGGTTCAGGATATTTGACATCCTTGAGGAGCCGCTCCTCATCCACGGTATCGGTGAAACAAAGGCCGAGCGTGAGGAGCTCATCTACAAGGCCCTTGAGATGGTCAAGATAACCCCGCCCGAGGACTACGTCGGCAGGTTCCCGCACATGCTGTCCGGCGGTCAGAGACAGCGTGTCGCTATTGCAAGGGCCCTCATCCTGAACCCGACCTTCATCGTTGCCGACGAGCCGGTCTCGATGCTCGACGTGTCCATCCGTGCCGAGATCCTTGAGCTGATGAAGGAGCTCAAGGAGAAGATGGGTGTCACCTACCTCTACATCACCCACGACATGTCAACGGCAAGGTACTTCGCCGACTGGATGGCGGTCATGTACCTTGGAAGGATAGTCGAGATGGGTCCAGTCGAGAAGGTCATTGACAACCCGCTTCACCCCTACACCAGAGCGCTACTGGCGGCGGTTCCCGAGCCGAAGCCAGAAAGACGGAACATCATCAAGGAGCTGCCGATCAGGGGTGAGGTGCCCAACGCCGTCGACATACCACCCGGGTGCCGCTTCCACCCGAGGTGTATCTACGCCCAGAAGGGACTCTGCGACACCAAACACCCGCAGCTCGTCGAGTACGAGCACAACCACTGGGCCGAGTGCCACCTCGTTGGCAAGTACTGACTTCTCCTTTTCTTTCCTTAGGTGGTGACGATGGGAACGCTCAGGGATGCGATGGGATATCCTCTTCTGAGGGCCGGTCTGATAATGCTCATTCTGGCATTGCTGATCTCAGTTGCCGGTTTCTACCGTGTTAACAAGTCTTATTCCGCCAGCGGGACACTTGGAGAGGGTATGTACTACCTGGGAGACGATAAATTTGAAAGTGAATACCTCTACCATAACAGGACCCTGATCCTTTCATCATCCGGTGCAAACATCTCACTTATCCAGGGGACCAAAATAACGAACTACACACTTGTTAACCGTGAGATAACGCTTCATCCCGGGGAGAGGCCGGTGATATATGTTTTTAATGGGAGCGTGAATTATAGCTATAGGGCGACTGCCGTTGACTACCCCTACGCGGTCTACTCCCTCTTTGCTTTCGTGCTGATGCTCGTGGGGGTTGTTATAGCCTTCATGGGATACTCCCAGTTCCTGAGGGATGTGAAGGAGGGTAAGAAATGAGGAAGCTTGATTACGGTGCCGCCATCAATAGGATAACCGGGTTCATCCATGAGAAGGTTGAGGAGGCCGGTGTTGACGGTGTTGTCGTTGGGGTAAGCGGGGGCATAGACAGCGCTACAGTTGCATACCTCGCCGTAAGGGCACTTGGAAGAGATAAGGTTCTCGGCCTGATAATGCCGTACTACGAGAACGGCGACCTTGAGGATGCCAAGCTCGTCTGTGAAACCCTGGGAATTGATTACAGGGTGATCAGTATAAAACCCATTGTGGATGAGTTCGAGAGGGCAGTCGGTGGACTTGACGTTAAGAGCAGGGGTAACGTAATGGCCAGAACCCGGATGGTTCTGCTGTACGCTCACGCCAACGCTATGAACCGCCTCGTTCTTGGAACCAGCAACAGGAGCGAGGTTCTTACGGGGTACTTCACCAAGTGGGGTGACGGTGCCAGCGACTACGCTCCGCTCATAAACCTCTACAAGACGGAGGTCTGGGAGATAGCGAAACTACTTGGAGTTCCGGAGAGGATAATCAAAAAGAAGCCCACAGCCGGGCTGTGGGAGGGACAGACCGACGAGGACGAGCTTGGAATAAGCTACCGCCTCCTCGATGAGATTCTCTGGCGCATGGTTGACCTCGGAAAGGAAAAGGCTGAAATCGCAGAGGAGCTTAAAATACCTCTGGAGAGGGTTGAGTACGTCGAGAGACTGATAAAGGGCAGCGAGCACAAGAGGCGCCTTCCAGTCGGCCCGGTCTTCTGAGGTGAGTCCATGAAACGAGGCTACATTTTCGTTTTTCTAGCTGCATCAATGTGGGGGACTCTGGGCATATTCGCCAAGTACCTTGACGGTTTTGGATTAACGCCCTTCACGATGGTGTTTTACCGGGTTTTTTTCGCCATAGTCCTCCTATCACTGTATCTTCGCCTCAGGGGCGTAGGTTTCTCCCTTGAGCGCTCCCGCCTCAGATTCTACGCCCTCTACGGTTTCTTCAGCATCTTCCTATTTTACACCCTCTACTTCTATACGGTAACGATATCGTCGGTTTCATTTGCCGTTCTGCTTCTCTACACCGCTCCGGTATATTCAATAATCCTGGGGAGACTGGTCTTCAACGAGCCGTTGGTGAGGGAGAAGGTCACCGCCCTGGGGATGGTGATGCTCGGCGTTCTCCTCGTGAACTGGGGGGATGTTCAGTTTTCCACGAAGGCTCTGCTCTTCGGCCTGCTAACGGGTTTAACCTACGCTCTTTACGGTGTTCTGGCGAAGTTCGCCGTTAGGGATGACGAACCCGAGAAGGCACTCTTCTACACGCTCCTCTTTGGCATGCTTTACCTTCTGCCCTTCACGGACTTCTCGGTGCCATCAGGCGCGGTTCCGTATCTGTTTGCTCTGGCGTTCTTCCCGACATTCCTGGGGTACATACTCTACAACCACGCCCTAAAGGAGATTGAGGTGAGCAGGGCCAGCATACTCGCCACGATTGAGCCTGTCGTGGCGATATCACTGGCGTTCCTTTTATTTGGTGAGTCCCTTACCGCTGAACAGCTGATTGGAGCGGCGCTCATAATTGGGGGTTCTGCCTTGGTGCATCTAAGTGAGAAAGAAAAGATGGAAGAGGGCATCATTGGAGGAGTGCTTGAGGAGGTGCTCGAAGAGGTGCTTGAAGAGGTTCATTAGACGTGGAAGTACCTCTCCAGCTCCCATTCAGTTACCTTCTTCGTATCCTCGGGAAGACCTTTAGCGCCCAGGTATTCGAGATACCCCTCCCACTCACTCTCCTTGTAGGTGAGGAAGTTCCTGTATGCACCGCCCAGGGCTTCCCTGACGACCCTGTCCTTCTTGAGTTCCTCCAAGGCTTCGCCAAGGCTTTCGGGTAGCGTGTCTATGCCCAGGCTTTTCCGCTTGGAATCGCCCATCTCGTAGACGTTTTCCTCAACATACGCGTCGGGCTCGATTTTTCTCCTTATTCCGTCCAGCCCGGCCATCAGTATCGCCGCAAATGCCAGGTATGGGTTGGCACTCGGGTCGGGACAGCGGTATTCAATCCTCGCCCCGTTGCCCCAGAAGGCCGGAACCCTTATCAGTGCACTCCTGTTCCTGTAGCCCCAGCTTATGTATACCGGGGCCTCGTAACCGGGAACGAGACGCTTGTAGCTGTTCACAGTGGGGTTGGTTACTGCTGTCAGGGCCTTTGCGTGGGCGAGTATACCCCCTACAAAGTAAAGTGCGGTCTCGCTGAGCCCTTCATCACCAATAAATGCGTTCTCCCCGTCCTTCCAGAGGCTTATGTGGAGGTGCATTCCGTTTCCGGGAAAGCCGTAGAGGGGCTTTGGCATGAACGTAGCGTAGAGTCCGTGCATCTCCGATATGGCCTTTACGATGTACTTGAAGCTGACTATGTTGTCTGCCGTCCTTAGGGCTTCATCATAGCGGAAGTCTATCTCGTGCTGTGCCCTTCCGACCTCGTGGTGGAGAACCTCGGGAACGAGGCCGAGGGCTGGCATGTGGAGGGCTATCTCCCTCTTTAACTCCCTAGCTTTGTCTAGGGTCACAAGGTCAAAATAACCACCGCTGTCAGGTATCTGAAGCTCCCAGGAACCGTTCTTCTTGAAGAGGTAGAACTCCGGTTCCGGTCCTATGTACGCCCTGAATCCGGCCTTTTCGAGTTCCTGAAGGGTATCCCTGAGGACACCTCTGGGGTCGGCCGGATAGGGCTTTTTGCCTTTGTGTATATATCCATAGACCCTTGAAATTCCTTCCCATGGTATCTCCGCGTAGGTTGATGGGTCCGCTTTGAATATCAAGTCGCTGTCTTCTATTCCTTCGAATCCCGGAATCGATGAGCCATCAAAGGCTATACCGTCTTCTATGGCCTCGTCGTATCTTCCTATGGGGACTTCCATGCCTTTTGGAACCCCGTTTATATCAACAAAGATAAGCTGGATGAATCTTACCCCTCTGGATTCGAGGGCCGTTCCCTTTTCTGAGGCGCTCAGACTGTTCATATTTATCACCTATTATTGCTTTAATGTTCAGTATTGATGCCATCTTATTGAACGATTATTCCAATAAAAGCCTTTTTACTGAATTTTTGTCATTGTGACAACTGTGTGGTCTGAGTTCCCGCTGACTGACAAAAAACTGTCATTTTTATCATTTATCTTTTTTAATTTTAACAAACATATGTTAAGCAAAGGTTTATTGGATCAGGGAGTATGAGGGAACATGCCAAAAGCCGAAGACATCCTGAACAGGGAGATAGCTCGGGTAAACCTTCACCTTCCGGCAAACAGGCCCACTCTAAAACAGCTGTTGGAGGAAAAGGAACCGAGGGTCAGGTTGCGCGATGGGAGCTATCACCACTTCAGACGTTCCGAGCTGGAGTATCTCATCTCACTCCTCGATGAGGGAGAAGAAGAACGTTTGAGGATACCGATAGTGCTTGAAATAAGCACGCTGTACCGGGGCTACTTCAGGGTGAGAGGGAGAACCGAGGTTAAGGTCATTGAGAAAATCCTCGGTACCTATGATATCCTGGATGAAAAAATAGAAGGGCTCTATCCGAGATATCTCCTTCCGAAAATCAGAAAAGCCCTCCCGACGACAACGACGTATGCGTTCATAACGGAGTGATGGGTATGGACGAAGACCTCAAGGTTCTGCGCGACTACCTGATGTTTACCGTCCCCCACGTTACCGTACTCGCCGGTGCCCTCCTGGGGGTACTCCTGATAATGGGGGTTCAGGTCAACATCGCCCTTGGGATATTCACAGTCTTCTACGGGTTCATGCTCCTCGTACTTGGCCTCGTGATAGGCCCTCACTTTTCCAAAGTGCTCTGGTACCGGCTTATGATGGTCTTTTTTGCCTTTTTGATGCTCCTGGGGGTCGTTCTTCTGTTGTATGGAGAGTAGCCTTTATATGGGAAAAGGAACAACTAAACATGGTGAGAACGTATGCGGAAGGCAGTGGTTGCGTTGATCCTCCTAACTCTGGTCATGGCACTTCTCCCGGGCTCCTCCGCCCAGTTTGTCACTTTTACAACAAACGACGAAATTACCCTGCTTCGCGGGGACTACAGTACCGGGACGATAATGCTGACGAATGCCGGTGGCTTCAGTTTTAAAATCGTCAGCTATCAGAAATTCTGGGTGGAAGATGATAACGGCAACGTTGTCCCGGGATTTAATCTCACATTGACCCCGACTATTTTCAGTGATTGGACATCCCGGAAGACCTATTCGGTGTCATACAACATATCCTGTGCTTCCAATGTTTCAGGGGGGACGTACACGCTCTATCTGCGTTTCCTGGCGTTTACCTCTGATAACTCCATGTACATAGTCCACGCCACAGTGCCGCTCCACGTGATTGAGAAGGCTCTGGATTTTGGGGTGGCGGATGCCTATGTTAAGGAGCGTCCAGGTTCCCCTTATGTTCTCAACGGAGAGACTATAGTGGTGTTTTCCCATGTTAACAACATAGGGCACTCAAGAGTTCCCGTTCATGCTACCGTCTCTCTCTCCCTGGGGGGGAAGGTGTATTTCCTCGAAAACAGAACCCTCAACATGGCTCCCGGGGACAACTTAGTTCGCTTTGAAGTGCCTGTAGGGTATGAACTGCCCGAGGGCACGTACAGGCTGGAGTACGTGCTCAAGTATGATGATGGGACATACAGATACTCGCGGGAGATTCCCGTCAAGTTTGGGGTGAAGCTTGTAGGGGCCTCCCTTCAGTCGGACATGGTAAAGCTCGGGGAAGAGAACAGGGCCTATCTAACCCTCCTCTCGGAGAGAAACGTTAACCTGAATCTCACCGTGGAGACCTACAGAAACGGGACGTTGGTTGCAAGAGCCGTTGAACCCACCGTGATCGGAGGAGGTACGAACGTCATTGAGGTGAGCCTCCCGACCAACGTGTCCGGAGAGCTGACGTCCCTCATAGAGCTGACCTTTGATGGGAGGATTATCGGGGAGAGCAACGTTTCGTACAAAGTTCTCGCACCCCCCACTATAAAGGACGTAACCTATGAGAAAGTCTCCGACAATGAGGTCGTCTTCAAGATACTCATTGAGAACCCCAACTCCGAACCCTTCGAGGGACAGCTTTCCTACAGGATAGTGGCCAATGGGAGCGTTCTCTACAAGGACTCCCTGGGGAGCACAATAAAGCCCGGAATCAACGACATCTCCCTAAAGTTTCAGCTTCCGGTGGGACGGGCTGTTGGTTACGAATTTACGCTCAGCGCCATGGGTGAAACCAGCGTTTCCAAAGGGGAGCTGTATCTGGAACCTCCCGCTCCACCTACGACAACCACAACAACCACCACTACAACCGCATCAAATACCACGACAACAGCCTCCGCTGGAACATCGGCGGGCCTCTGGGTGGGGATCCTCGTAGTGGCCTTCCTCCTGCTGGTCGCCGGGGCGTTCTACTACAACACCCGCGAGGGTGGAAAATCCAGAAAACGCGTCCGGCCCAGGCCCAAGAGGCGCTCGCCCCTTGGGAGGTTTAAGAGGCCCAAGGAGCCCGAGTTCAGGGAGAACAGAGAACTTCCAAAGAAGAAGTGAATACCAAACTTTTTTATCCCTATTTTCTACACTCCCCCTAGGCGAGGGGGTCGGGGGCCCTCGGGGTGCTCCCGAGGAAGTTCCGCCCACCGCACCGGGGCCGCGGTGCCGCAAGGCACCTCCCGAGAGGGAGGGCAACGGCGCAGAAACGACACGTCCCGGCGGATATGGGGATGAAAGCGGCGAAGGGCCCGGCGACGGTGCCCGAGCTAACCCGCAGACGACCCGTCGGGGGGCGGTGAAACGGCCGTCCCGCGGGGTGCAAGGCCGAGGAAGGGGCGATGAGTTCCCGGTGGGAGCCCCGTGGTAGGCCGCTCAGTCGAATGCCTCCTTGACACAGAAGGCGGGCTACGACCCCCTCGCCTTAATATCCAGCAGGGACGCCAGAAGTATCAGGGCCCCTCCGAGTGCGGTTCTAACCCCTGGAACCTCCCCGAATATCAGAAACGCATAGATCACGGCGCTCATGGGGTCGAGGTAGCTCAGCAGAGCCGCCTCGTTGACCTCAACCTCTTTCAGCCCGTCCATGTACAGAAAGAGCGCCAGTACCGTGTGCACGCTCACGAGGATAAAAACCGCCCACCAGGCGGGCTCTCCAACGCCCGATGCGGCAATAAAAGGGGCCAAAACAACCGACGCTACGGCGAGCTGGAGGAAGGTCAGGGTCTTTCCGTCCACATCGCGCAGAAACCGTCCGAGATTTGGAATCAGCGAATAGAAGAAGGCCGCTATCGCCGCCAGCAGAATTCCAACGAAGTCCCTGTTTCCAAGGTCGACATCCTGCCCGCTCATTATCAGGATGAGCCCGGCAAAGGCGGTCCCTATCAGGAGCCACCTTTTCAGGGTCATCCTCTCCCCAAGGAACCTCCACGAGATGAGGGTCGCTATTATCGGGGCCATGTAATAGACGAGAACCGCGTTTGCTATGGTGGTGTAGCTGAACGCCGTGAAGAGGAATACCCAGTTCAGGGCCAGGGAAACTCCCAGGGCTACGAGGGGCTTCCATTTGGTTCTAACTATGGAAGGAAGCGATAAGACCCATCCTTTGTTGCCCGCCAAGAGGGACAGGAGCAGGATGGCCCCAAGCGACACCCTGAAGAAAGCAACCCCTAGCCCGGACAGGTTTGAGAAGCGGGCGAATATTCCAACGCTCCCCCAGATGAGCATTGAAGTTGTGATTTTCAGCCTTCCGTTCACATCTCATCCCCGTGCTCTTCCACCCATTCTTCGTAGGCTTCCCTGACCTCTTCCTTCCTAAACCCGGGAACCGCATCGCGGAAGGGATTGAACCTTTCGAGCTTTTTCTCGCTTGAGCCGATGTAAGTTGTTATAAGCCCTACCTTGGAATGCAGGCTTGACGGCAGACGGAGGATTCTTTTGACATCAACCGTAACGCGGCCGTCGAAGTAGGCCTTTGAGAAGGTGCTCGACAGTGCGAACAACCTCGTCAGTGTCTTGTATCCAATGCCCTGTGGGAACGCCGTTAGAAGCCCTTTCCTGACAAACCCCTCGTAGATGCTTTCCCTTCCTTCGATTACCTTTTCGACCTGTCCCTTTCTCAGACCGATGTTAAAGAGGTGGTTCTCGTTCACCCTCCGTATGAAGTACCCAAATCTCAGCCGGAAGACCCGGTAATAGCCTGATGACAGCATTATCCTCCTGCTCTGGATGTCATCGAAGGTTATCTCCTCTGCCGCTGAGATATACGCCAGTATCTTCTCTCTGGCCTTCCCGTCGAGGCCAAGCGCCCAGTCATCGAGAACCCTTATATGGTAGCCTCTCCCGGAATAAACGACGTGAACGTTCTCAAATCCGAAATCTTCTTTCAGGACTATCAGGGTATCCCTCGCGAGCTCCTTGGCGTCCTCCAGGCATATCGGACATACCTGCCCGTGCTCATGGATGTGAGAGCATCTCCTCAGGGGCAAATCCTTCGCGTCTATGTCAAAGACCAGCTCCGCCCCGAGCCAGCCGCTCATGCTCTTCGGCTCCTCGTAGAGCGCAACGCTTGAGTATATAGCGTACGGGGCCGTTGCCCTCACGTAGTCCTCCAGGTCGCGGACGTCCATGAAAACGTTCTTTCTGTCGCTCGGTCCCTCACCGGTATGGTCGAACCCAAACTCCCTCTCCTCAAGGGTTCTGACTATAAACTCGGGGAGTTTTTTGGCGCTCCATTCCTTCGAATAGTAGCGCTTTCTCTCCTTCTCTGTGACTTCCCTGAACAGCTCAGCCATTCTCACTACCCCCTGCATCCTCTTCCTCCTTACCCTTTCTGCTCTCGATATAGAGGCGCCTTAGATAGTACGTCAGTGGATTCTTGATGTTCCTGCAGTGCCTGTCCGGCTTGCAGAGCTGGGGAGCGTTTGCCTGTATCTTGGAGCAGTTCGGCGGGAAGTACCACGTGGAGTTTCCGCTGTCCTCAAGGGTTGGCCTGTCGGTTAGGCCAAATCCCAGATGGTACCAGATGTTCTTGACCTCGTGGGGCTGGTCTTCGAAGAGAGGAGGGGAGCAGCGGTTTCCGGCCTCGATTATCACCGGCAGTATCTCCTTCTCGACCACGCTCAGGTCACCCACGCAGTCCCGTATTCTGACGTCCCTCCGGGATGGGCTTGGGCACAGCCTAGCGTAGCTGAGGAAACTCGTAAGGAGAACAGTTATGGCGTAGTTCCTCAGCCCCGCGGGAACTCCCCCGAGGGCTATCTTCACACACGGAGGGAAGAGTTCAAAGCGCAGTGGCTGTGCCTCTGCCGAACCCATCCTCTCAAGCTTCTCTTTGAAGTACTCCCTAGATATTTCCCTTATTTTCTCATACAACTCTACATAATATTTATTAAAAATCGAGTCACGATTTTCATAAAGTTGAACTACTGCACGTTCGATATGAAACTCAAAAGACCGTTCCCAAGCATTGCTTAGCATGTTGCTTTGAATGTATACATATCCTCTTTTTATGTAGTATTTTTTCAGGTTGTCTCCAATGAACTTGAAAAAGTCTTTCATATGTATCTTGAATTTTAATTTCATTTTCTCTGCTTCTATTTTTTCGAATTGCTTTTCCCATAAGGTTCTCTCAATAATGACCTTATCCCTTTGAGGAATTTCATCTTTTGCAACTGCTCTGACATCTATTGATAACTGACTTAGAAGATCATTGAGAAGTTCGATTTGTTTAGATGGACTTTTCTCTTTTGTTATATTTTTGAGTCGTCGATTGAATCTTTCTTTATATATCCTCATGTTGGCTGATTTTACAAGCTCCATTTCTAATCCATAGGGTGCCATGGCTAAAGCCCCTAGCAATGCATAAAACGTTAGAATGTCTTGGAGTTCACCTTGAGTTTTATCTAGATCTACAAGTTCATTAGGGGGAGTATTGCTATCAAGTAGCCATAAAATCCTTTGGACGGCACTATCTATGCTTACCCTCGCAGGGATTATTACAAAGACTTCATCTAATAGCTCGATTCCTAGATCCTTCAGATAATTTTGAACCATCTTCCCGAAGGGATCAAGCATGGCTTCACCTCTCATCGATAGGTGCACCTTGGGGCATAAAACGGTTTCCGTGGGTGAGTGAAAGTCCGCTCGTACATAGGAGTGAATTTTTCAAAAGCCTCAGAGAGGCCGTTTATGGTACCTGTGGGCGCAAATAGCGCAAACCTCCGAACAACCCTTCGGCCATATTGATTTGAACTGGAGTGGCCACTTGCACCCCAAAAGTTTTATATCTCTTTGGTTCCACATGTTATATTAGACGTAAAGAGAGAGTTCGCAAAGATTTCACGGGTGATTTGGATGGTCATGAACTACACTGTCAAAAGAGTGAAAAGTGGCATTCCTGGTTTTGATGATCTAATCCAGGGTGGCTTTCCTAAGGGAACTACTGTTCTTGTCACCGGTCCAACGGGCAGCGGTAAGACTACTTTCGGAGTCCAGTTTGTCTACAAGGGGGCTGCAGAGTACGGTGAGCCTGGAGTCATAGTTACCCTTGAGGAAAGGGCGCAGGATCTGAGGAGAGAAATGCTGGCCTTTGGATGGGATCTTGAACAGTACGAAAGGGAGAGAAAGATAGCCATAGTTGACGGGGTGAGCGCTGTTGTGGGCCTTCCATCAGAGGAGCAATACGTTCTCGAAGGCAACCTCAACGCCGAGGACTTCCTCCGCTATATCTACCGCGTCGTTAAAGCCATAAACGCCAAGAGGCTTGTTATCGACTCGATTCCATCCATTGCATTCGGGCTCCAGGAGGAGAGCAAGATAAGGGAAGTCCTTCTTCAGCTCAACACGATACTCCTTGAGATGGGCGTCACATCGATACTGACGACGGAAGCCCCCGATCCCAGCAGGGGTAGAATAAGCCGCTATGGGATGGAGGAGTACATAGCAAGGGGTGTTGTCCTTCTGGACTTCGTGGAAAAAGAGGTCGAACTGAAGCGCTATCTCCTCATCAGAAAAATGCGTGAAACCAAGCACTCGATGAAGAAGTATCCCTTCGAAATTAACGAGGAAGGCATCGTTGTCTACCCGAGCGGCGAAGTCTACTGACCCCTCTTCTTTATCCCCGCCCGTTATGGGTAAAATTTTTAAGTCTCAGTTCTTACTATTAATCATGGTCACAAACAGAGAACTTAAAATTGTCCTTTTAATTGGTTCGATAGTAGTTTTAATTGCAATGGCAACCATCGGCTCTGCTCCGGGGGACTTCGATATATTTATAGGGGTCTGTGTGTATTCCACCGATTCCTTTTCCGTCCTGAGCGACGGCAGTACTTCCGTTGGGGTATACGCATCCCTGCAGGAGGGGGTGGTCTACCGGGTGGAGGGAAGGATGTACAACACGAGCTCTGGCCTCAGACTCAGACACGTCCGAATAGAGCGGGCGGAGGCTACTTTTCCGTTATCAGCCGTAAAAGGGGCCTACTGGGTATCCTCCGGCTACTACATATTAACCCCGGAGAGGGTGAGGCTGGCCGCCCCGCTACCCATCCAAAAGGGGGAACTTGTAGAGGCGGGGGGAATATGGTACCGGAACAGGTTCTACCCCATCAGATATCGCGTGTTGGGGTTTTCTCAAAAGCCCAGAGACGGCATGCCCTGGCGGGTTGAGGGTACGGTTATTTACGGTGGTACTAAAGCCGTACTATGGAACGGAAGTGAGGAGATAGTCCTTTATCTCCCCTACGGGACGAAAGTCGAGGCTGGAAGGCGCGTTAGGGTGGTGGGCATAGTCAGGTTCTACTCAAGGCTCTCCCTTATCGTTGACTCGCCGGATGATATATCCCTCGGGGGATACGGTGAGAAGGTTCCCGTTTCTGAGGCCTCCATCGGCGATATTGCCGTTGGAAACTGCACGGTGGCTGGTGCCGGCCGTTCGCTCAAGCTCGACTGCACAGAACTGAAGCTCCGCAACTTCAAGGCGAGGGTAGGCGATAGGATTCACTTCGAAGCAGTCAGGAGGAAGTCTTCGCTCTACTGTATTGATTGTCACGTCATTGAGAGCAGAGAGGAATTGCCTAACGGAATATGCTCGTTCTCCTTAGGAGAGCTTGCCAGAGTATCCGGACGTGTGGAGTGGGTCAGAGTGTATAAAAACGGCTTCGGGCTGGCGAACGTTACAGATGGCAATTGCTGGGTTCTTATTAAACTCAGAAAGTCCCTCAACGTTTCCCTAAAGGTCAACCAGACCGTTACAGCCTATGGATTCTTCACAACCTACCGGGGCATGCCCGCCTTTGAAGTTCCATCGGGTGATGACCTTTGCTCGGGGAGATGCTGAAGGGAATTATTGCGGGAACTATCAGCGGTACTCTTCCTGGAATCCATGTGAACACGCTTGGGGCGTTTCTGGCGGGGATCGGTGTAGGTGATAACCTGTTGCTTTTTTCGATGGGTTTAACCCACACTTTTCTTGATGTTATCCCATCAGCCTTTCTCGGTGTTCCCGACGAGGGGACGGCCCTTGGAATCCTTCCTGCACACAGGCTCGTTATTCGTGGAAAGGCAATGGAGGTCGTCAGAATAGCGCTGTGGGCGAGCTTCCTTGCGGTGCTTATGGCGATACCGCTTTCCATGGTCTATCCCATCCTGGCCAGGCTGTACGCTCCGTGGATCGGAAGAGTGGCCGTAGGGGCTCTGGCTCTTCTCTTAATCCTCACTGAGAACGGTCTGAAGAGGCTCTATGCGGTGCTGGTGTTCTTCCTATCCGGTCTGCTCGGGATTCTGGCGTTCAGGCTTCCGCTGAAGGAGCCGTACTATCACCTCTTCACGGGCCTCTTTGGCATCCCCGTGCTGGTTGCAGCGCTTGTGGACGGGGGTGGACATGTTGTCCCGGGTAGTGGGAAAATTGAAATGGACACAAAGCGCTTTATCGGCTTTTCCCTTCTGGGAACGTTCCTTGGAATGGTGGCCTCGCTGATTCCAGCTTTTACAGCCTCCCAGGCTGCCCTCATGGGCTCTTTTTTCTCAAGGGACGAGCGTTCGTTCCTGGCAGTTGTCTTTTCGGTCAACACATCCAACTTTCTGTTCTCCTTCATGAACTTCTTGGAAACCGGGAGGGTAAGAAACGGCATCGTGGCACTCATGGCTCCCCCTGCCCGGGGTTTTCTGCCGTACTACGCCCTGGCGGCGGTCTTTGTTTCCCTCTTAGTTCTGAGTTATGGAGATGCTTTGGCGGGTGCTGTGCTCAGAGTTCTGGCTTACATACCCTACAGGTTTATGAACGGTGCGGTGGTGGCCCTCCTCGTGCTCCTGTCCCTGCACTTCGACGGACTTCTCGGACTTCTTGTCTTGGCGGGAGGAGGTATGGTGGGTTTCCTGACGGTGCTCTTTGGTGTCAAAAGGACGAACTGCATGGGGGTTCTCATGCTCCAAATAATAATCGGATAAGAAGAGAGGATTAGATGGACTTCTCCTTCAGAATCCTCTGAAGTTCGGCGTAGTCTGTTACTATCCTCTTGTTGTCTAGGGTTGTAAAGTATGCTTTTTTCCTTTTGATCTTCTTGATGTCTGTATACTTCATCTCAGGCGGATCGTAAGAACCGGGCTCCACGACCTCATCTTCGACCGTGTACATGCCGAGGTCGGGCTGGCCCACGTACTTCCAGACCTCATAGAAGACCTCGGGCTCAAGGTGGATTTCTCCATCGATTTCTATCCAATCCGCCCCTATCTCCTCAAGAAACTCTTTCACTACCTCGAAGTGCATAGAACCACCGGCATAATATAGGACGCTAAGGGTTATATACCTATCGCCGAACTTCAAACGGTGGTGAGAGATGGCGAGGGTAATCGTTGACGCTCAGGCCGCGAGAGCCATAGGAAAGGGCGCGATGATAGTCTTCAAAAAGGGTGTCGTGAGAACGGAGGGCGAGTTTGAGCCGGGGGATGTGGTTGAGGTTTACACACGGGGCGGCAAGTTCCTCGGAAAGGGCTTTGTCAATCCCAACTCAAACATCATGATCAGGCTCGTAACTAAGGACCGCGATACGGAGATAAACAAGGAGCTCTTCCGTGAGAGGATCAGGAAGGCCAATGAGTACCGCAAGAAGGTTCTCGGCTACGAGGGGGCCTACCGCATGGTATACGGCGAGGCGGATTATCTGCCTGGCCTTATAGTTGACCGCTTCAACGAGATAGCCTCGATCCAGATTTCGAGCATAGGGATGGAAAAGTTCAAGCTCGACCTTGCGGAGGCAATAATGGAGGCCGAGCCGGAAATCGAGACGGTCTTCGAGAAAAACACCGGGCGCTCA
This sequence comes from Thermococcus thermotolerans, assembly GCF_024707485.1. NCBI lineage: Archaea > Methanobacteriati > Methanobacteriota > Thermococci > Thermococcales > Thermococcaceae > Thermococcus > Thermococcus thermotolerans. The sequence goes on along the minus strand of NZ_CP102602.1, from coordinate 1,453,995 downwards.
AGGAGAAGGGAGGGTCTGCCCGAAATCGAGCGCGTTCTCCTCGGCAAGGAGAAGTACCGGACGGTAATCGAGGAAGGCAAAGCCAAGTTCATCGTTGATATGCGTGGACAGAAAACGGGCTTCTTCCTCGACCAGAGGGAGAACAGAATAGCCCTTGAGAAGTACGTCAAGCCGGGAATGAGGGTTCTCGATGTTTTCACATACACCGGCGGCTTTGCGATACACGCCGCCGTCGCTGGAGCCGACGAGGTGGTGGCTGTAGACAAGTCCCCCTGGGCCATCAACATGGTAAAGGAGAACGCCAAGCTCAACGGCGTGGAGGACAGGATGAAGTACGTCGTTGGCTCGGCCTTCCCTGTCATGGAGGAGATGATAAAGAGGGGCGAGAAGTTTGACATCGTTATCCTCGATCCACCTGCCTTCGTCCAGCACGAGAAGGACCTCAAGAGGGGGCTTCGCGCTTACTTCAACGTGAACTACGCCGGCTTACAGCTGGTGAAGGAGGGTGGAATCCTCGTTACGGCCTCCTGCTCCCAGCACGTTGATATGCAGGCCTTCAAGGACATGGTTATTGCAGCGGCAGCCAAGGCCGGCAAGTTCCTTAAGCTCCTTGAGCCGTACAGAACTCAGGCACCAGACCACCCGATACTGATGGCCTCGAAGGACACGGAGTACCTCAAGGCGCTGTTCCTCTACGTTGAGGATATGAAATGAGCCTCGTCTGGCGAGTATGGAGAGTCTATTATACAAAATTTTTTCTACTATTCTCCTAGCACTAGAACGGGTAGAAATACATCGAGATAGCTAGAACAATGGCATAGCAGGTGAGGATAATGCTACGCATAGTATGGGCGGAGCTTAGAGAGTTCCTTCTCTCATGTCTCAGCCACTCCTCATATGCGACGATGCTTAACCATAACAAAGTTGCAGCGCTAGTCAATACTCCCAATAGGCCGTAGGGCGAAGTTACTATCGAGTCATAATTCAGAAGTTCTCTGATAGCTACCATTAGAAAATAGCTGCTAAGGATAAGGCCGCTGAGGGAATAATACCGACCCTTGACTTTTTCACGGAGTTCGGTGAAAAAGACGAGAGGTGGGGTAAATATAACAAGAATGGAACCAATATAAATGATAAGGATAAATATAGAAGTAGCACTTCCCACCTTTACAGAAATGTCACCAGAAAGTTTGACATAGAAATGTAAGATATACCAAATGACTGAAAAGATCGTGCCAGCTAGCAATATTAGAATTGACACAGCCTCATCTTCTGTCATGGGATCTTCTCTTTGAGTGATAGTTGGAAAATGCTCAGTTTGTCGGAGTATGTTTGCTCTTTTTTGTAGTTCCACATAATGCACTAATTCTATGCCTAGTTTTTGAGCCATTTCTTCGGCTCTCTCTGTGAATCCACTCCGTGAAACTACCCACGCCTCATCACACCTGTAGTATTCTTTCCCGGCGAAAACTTCTTGAACAGCTCTTACGCCTACAGGCCTATTTTGGTTCTTTACTTGAATAGCAATTCTTTTTCCATACTTTTCAGCTATAATATCGACTCCGTAATCTCCGCTGAAGGGAGTTTGGGTCACCTCATACCCTAAATCCTTCAGAATCCGTGCAATCTCATTCTCAAACTCATAACCCTTCCGGGAATTTGACACCCTAACCACCGGGTCTTCTTCTTTCTTTTAAGAAAAGAACGGAGAAAGTATATATATCAATTTTGCTGTTGTTACCAAGTTGTGGACACTTTACTGCAAGATATCTGTAAACCCTCTGAACAGATAGGAGAGCGAGTGTGGGGATTATTTACGGAAGAGGCACTGTTGTGAGGACACATTTTAATAACAAAGAAATTAGAACTTGAAATCTCTCATCGAGGCAAACCAGTCGTCATCCTTCTTTCTTCTCCGGCGCTTAGTTAAATCCGCCTTAGCAAACTTTGAGAAGTCCTGATTAAGCTTTCTAACTTGGTGATCGAAATCATCAAGTGGCTTGAACCAGTCATCTTCAGGTTCGTATACTTCGATCACTTCCTCTTCATACCGATAAGGCCCCGATTTACGGTTAGTTCTGGAAGGTGATCGTCTATAACCAGCAAATACCAAAATGTTCACCGCTAACGCAAACAGAAAGCCAAAAAACAGTATATCCTTAGGGGAGACCCCTTGGTAGAGATCGGGGAATGCTGAGACGATTTTTGAATATATATAAATAAAACCCACAAATGCTACATAGAATAATGATACGTGACCCACAATTTTCCACTTTAGGGACAATATAGTCACCCCTAAATAAAAAGGGTATTTACATATATAACCTTTAGGTTTAAATTTCCACTTTCATACATTGGGGTACAGGGGACGATGAGGATAAAGCACCTCCTCTGAGCCGGCGTGGATGCTGAGACGCCCACGGTCCGAGTCCCTCAACCGGTCGCTCCCCCGACCGAAACCCTTTTTTTATTTGGTCGCTCAAACGACTAAAATCGTGGAGGTTATGGTCGTTAGGGACCATTACAGCCTGAGTATCAGGCTGTACCTCCACCGCGTTCCGACCCGGAACCTCACGTCCCTCACGGAGTAGCCCAGCTCTTCTCCCTTTTCCCTTATGGCATTTATCAGCGGCTTTTTGTCCGGAAGAAAGAGAGCTACCTTTCCACCGGGCTTCAAGTATTCCATCGCCTCCTCGATGAGCCTCACCGAGAATGCCTCACCGTACTTCCCACCTCCAACGCCTTCCCTCTCCGTCAGAACGCCTTTCGTCGGAGTCTCGTAGTAGGGCGGAGCGGAGAAGATTACGTCGAACTTTTCCCCTTCCGGGATCACTCCTTGGATTATTCCACCGCAGCTCTTGATTAGCCTGATCTTCGCTCCGTTTCTCCCTATGTTGGCCTTTGCGTGGGTGAAGAACTCCTCGTCGATCTCCGTCGCGGTAACGTCGCACTCGAAGAGCTTGGCCGCCATGAGGGCCATCATCGCGGTGTGCCCGGTTCCTATCTCAAGAACCCTCTCGCCGCCGCGGAGAAAGGTCTTCAGGAAGATATAGCGCGAGACGGGGGTGGTCACCAGTCCGCGCGGGTGGTACTCTATATCGAGGCCGAAAATTGCCTCCGCTATCGCCCTGTTGTAGAGTATCCTCGCTTCCCTGTTCGAGAAGTCAAGCCTTCCGCGCTCGTCGAGGTAGTCCTTCAGCTCCGGAAACAGCTTCACTGCCTCTTTTACAGGCAGTCCCAGCTTTCCGTCCTTCCATGCGGGCATGGCTCTGAATGGGAGGGATAAAAGAAAAGGGTTTCGCTCAGAGGAGCGCCAGGGCCGCCATAACCTTAGCATCTTCAACCATGTTGTCTACCTTCGCGTACTCGTTGGGCTGGTGGGCGGTCTCGTCGAGGGTTGCCCAGACAACCGCAGGGATTCCGAGCTTCCTGAAGTAGGCCGCGAAGGTTCCGCCGCCTATTCCTCCAACTTTTGCCTCCTTTCCGCGGAGCTTTCTCAGGGCCTCTTTAAGAAGAACCACTATCTCGCTGTTCGGGTCGGTTGGGGCCGGAGCGTCCATGCGCTGGAGGACCTCGAACTCTATCTCCGGCAGAACTTCGCCGTCGAACTCCTTTCTGTATTTCTCTTTAATCTCCTCGGCGAGGGCCTTTGCGTCGGAGAGGATATCATCTACACTGTACCTCGGCAGAATCCTGCAGTCGAAAACCACCTCGTGCTCGCCCGGTGCTATGTTCGGGCTGTCCGCTGGATTTTTAACCATCGTCGGCTCGAAGGTGCTCTCCGGCGGGTCGAAGAGTTCGTCCCTATCAGAATACTTCTCGTGGAGGAGCCTGTCGAGGTGGTAGGCGAAGTCGAGGGCGACACGGTGGGCGTTGAGTCCCTTGTCAGGCATGCTGGCGTGAACCTGCTTGCCCTTAACCCTGACCCTGAGCCAGAGGATGCTCTTCTCTGCCACCTCGATGAAGGTTCCGTCCTCGTTTCCGCCGTCCGGGACGAGAACGAGGTCGTCCTTTCTGAACAGCTCCGGGTGCTCTCTCATGAGCCACTCGACGCCGTATTTGCTCCCTGTCTCCTCGTCGCTGACGAAGGCGAGGATTATAGTTCTCTTCGGCCTTATCCCGAGGTTCATCATGGCCCTTACCGCGTAAAGAGAAGCGACCAGGCTCTGCCCGTTGTCCTCGCTTCCGCGCCCGTAGACCTTCCCGTCCTTCACGACCGGCTTGAAGGGCTCGGTAACCGTCCACCTGCTCAGGTCTCCGGGCGGAACGACGTCTATGTGGGTGAGGATCCATATCCTTGGGCTCTTCTCACCGTCCTGGCCGTAGTAGTAGGCGAGAATGCTCGGTCTGACTCCATTTTTCGCCCTCTCGTCGGGCGCGTTGTAGACCTCGACTTTGTCGAAGGGCCAGTCTTTTATTATCTCAAGCAGCTTCTGGGCCTTGTCGTATTCTCCCTCGTAGCCGTAGTCGGGGCTTATGGCGGGAATTTTTATTAGTTCGACGAGAGTATTGGCCATCTCATCGCGGAGCTTTTCTATCTCCAGTGAGACCTTTTCGAGGGTTTCACTCATTTCGACCACCACCTAAACTATCCCGTCCATCCTTTTAAACTCAACCAGGTACCTCTTCCCAAGTTCAACGAGAAACGTCACAAGGCGCTCGTAGAGGGGCTCAACTTCATTCCCAAAGCGTGCCTTCAGGGCCTTCCCTATCTCATTTACTGTTCTTCTCCCGTCGCAGAGCTCCCATGTGTATGCCCCGACCTCATCGAGTTCTATTCTCCTGTACTCGCCGTGGAGCTTCCTCGCGAGAAAGTCGAGCTTCGAGTCCATCGGGATGAGGAGGTAGTACTTCCCATCGATTTTCTTCAGCTCGACCTTTTCGTTGCGTACCGGGACAAGGTTCAGGTACTCTTCCATGGTCATTCCTCCGGCCTTTAAAATTTAAAGGTTGGGAAAGAAAAGGGGGGAGATCACTCCTTCCTGCCCGTCATGTACAGCCAGACGGCTATTCCTGCCAGGATGAGGATTCCAAGGATGTTGCTGCTGAAGCCAACGCTCGGTGCTACGCCTGCAACTATCAGTGCCGCGAAGAATATGCCCATGAGGGCCTCACCGGCTATGAGTCCTGCCGCACCGAGGACACCCGGGTCGGTCGGCTTCTCTGCACCGCCTCCCCTGGCCTTGCCGACGAAGTACCTGATTAGGCCGCCGATGAATATCGGGACGCCGAGGCTGAGCGGCAGATAGATGCCGACGGCAACGGGCATGACAGGGGTTCTGAACTTGGAGCCCTTCATGGCGAGTATCTCGTCAAGAACTATGAGGACGATCGCTATGCCGGCTCCGATGTATATCATGTTCCACTCCAGGTTGCCGGTGAAGACGCCCTCGGTGACCTTGGCCATGAGGAAGGCCTGCGGGGCGGCCAAAGCGTTCTCTTTGGCGGTTGGAGTTCCGGCTATACCGTAGGCCTGGATGAGGAGGTTGAGCACGGGGGCCATGACGAGGGCGGCAAAGAACGTTCCGACTATCTCGAAGACCTGCTGTCTCTTTGGCGTGGCTCCAACGAGGTAACCGGTGGCGAGGTCCTGCATGGTGTCACCGGCTATAGCGGCTGCGGTACATATGACCGCCGCGACGAGTATGGTAGCTGCCATTCCCTCCATCCCGCTGAGGCCTAGGGCCTTGAGCACGAAGGCCGTGAAGAGCAGGCTCATAATGGTGATTCCTGAGACAGGGTTGTTGGAGGAACCGACGACACCCGCGAGGTAGCCGGCTATTGAGCTTCCGAGGAAGCCGACGATGAGGAGTATCACCGCCATAACTGCCGCGATCCCTATCGAGCCGATTATGTGGAAGTACAGGAGGAACAGCGGTATCACGAAGGCTGCTATGAGTATCAGCACGTAGTTGAGCGGAAGGTCCTCCTCCGTCCTGATGACAGTCTCCCCCGCCTGCCTCCTCTTGGCGACCTCAAGACCGGCCTTGATGCCCCTCTTTATCGGGTTCCTGAGCTTGATGAGGCTCCAGATTCCACCGACGACCATTGCACCAACGCCCATGTACCTGATCTTGGTGCTCCAAATTACCCATGCCATGTCAACCGGGCTGAGGTCTGTGGCTCCCATCTGGCCGGCATAAAGCGGGATGGCTATGAACCAGGCTATTGCACCGCCAAGGAAGACGAGGAAGGCTATGTTGAGCCCGACGATGTAGCCGACGGCAATGAGCGCCGCCGAGAGGTCGCTTCCGAAGTAGTAAACGCGGGAGCCGACCATCTTTGCTGCCTCAACCGTGCCCTTCCAGAGGCCAGAGCTTCCGAGGAGCTTGAAGAGGCCGCCGAAGATTCCGCCGTAGAGAATGGGCTTTGCGTGGCTTCCCCCTCTGTCCCCTGCTATGAGAACCTCGGCACAGGCGGTACCTTCCGGATATGGAAGCTTCTCCTCGACTATGAACGCCCTCCTGAGTACGACCGTGAAGAGTGCACCGAGGGAGCCTCCAAGGGCCGCTATTATGGTCACCAGGTAGTACGGGAAGGTCGTGTAGTAGCCGAGGACTACCAGCGCCGGGAAGGTGAAGATGACTCCAGCCGCGAGGGACTCGCCGGCTGAAGCAGCGGTCTGGACCATGTTGTTCTCAAGGATGTTCCTGTCCTTGAAGGCGAAGAGTATTGCCATCGATATGACTGCCGCTGGAATGCTGGCACTGACGGTCATACCGGCGTACATGCCGAGGTATGCGTTCGCCGCACCCATCACTATCGATAAAATAACACCCAGAACAAAGGCCTTTATGGTGTACTCCGGCAGGGACTTTTCGGACGGTATGTACGGTTTAAACTCCATGGCTGCACCCCCATGGGTTGAGCATAATTAACTGATTACTACCAAATTAAAAACATTTTGCCGAGTTCTAGTTTTTAAAGTTTTAAAGTCGAACCTTTACATTTTTATATTACCTATGGTTATACAAACTTCCTGCGTGTTCCCATATGATGGACATTGTGTTCCAGTCGACTTGTATGAACCCGCAATCATACACATGTGGCCAGAAAGTGCATAGGGTGGTGGGGCAATGCCTTATATACTCCTGGAGTGATACTCCTACGTCTGCAAAAGAAAGCGGGGGTGGCGGTTTGATAGAGATTACCTTCCTTGGCAGCGGTGGTGGAAGGTTCATCACCATAACGCAGTTCCGCTCCACCGGTGGGTTCCATATTCGTGCCAGTAGGAACATCTACGTTGATCCGGGGCCGGGTGCACTGGTTCGCTCCTGGAGATACAAGCTCGACCCGAGGAGGCTGGACGCAATATTCGTCTCCCACAGGCACGTCGACCACTGCAACGACGTCGAGGTAATGATAGAGGCCATGACGGGCGGGGCTTTGAAAAAGAGGGGCATGCTCATAGCATCGAAGAGCGTCGTGTACGGCGATGAGACACACACTCCTGCGGTCAGCAAGTACCACATGGACGTCCTTGAGAGCATCCACATACCCGAACCGGGAAGCAAGATAGCCATCGGTGATGAAGAGCTGATAATAACTCCCACCGTCCACTCAGACCCCACGACGATAGGATTCCGCATGAGGACCCACTACGGTGACGTATCCTACATTCCGGACACTGCTTACTTCGATGAGCTCATAGAGTGGCACGACGGTTCGAAGCTTCTGATAGCCGCCGTGACGAGGCCTAGGGATATGGGGATACCCTACCACCTCAGCACCGACGACATCGTCATGATGCTCAAGAAAATGAACGAGAAGCCCGAAGTTCTTGTGATGAGCCACATCGGGATGAAGATGCACTTCGCGAACCCCTACAAGGAGGCCAAATACATAGAAACCGTCACCGGCGTCAAGACGTACGTCGCTAAGGAGGGCTTCAAGGTCATGGTGGAAAAGAACGAAATATCGGTTAGAACGCTGAGACCGGCTAGGTTTGTCTGAGGGGTTTTTGATGGACAGAAAGGCTCTCGCCCCGGTTTCGATTTTCTCATTTCTGCTCAACCTGTTCTTTGGCGAGTCCCACCTGTCGCTCGACCTCCTGGTTCCGGTGTTCATCTACTGGCTCTACCTTGTAGGGATGGGGGAAAAGCCCCACGCAAGGATCCTTGCCAGAGATTTTGGAGTAATCTTCCTGGCCGGTACGGTGGGCTGGACGCTCGGAACCCACGTCTAAAAGTGGAAAATTGGGACTCAGCCCTTTTTCATGGCTTCTTCAACGGCCTTTCTGACGGTTCCGTAGGCCAGCTCAAACAGCTCATCGCGTCTCCTCTCGCTGGGGGCCTCAACCACGACGCGGATCTTCGGTTCGGTGCCGCTCGGTCTCACGAGGACCCACGAGCCGTCCTTCAGCTGGAAGCGGTAGCCTGAAATCGTGAGGAGCTCCTTAACATCATCTCCCAGCTTCTCTTTGAGGGCATTGTATGCCCCCTCAAGAGCAATACCCTTGAACTCGTCCGGGCACTTCACGTTCTTCTTGGTGAGGTAGTATGTCGGTATCTCCTCCCGGATTATCTCCGAGAGCGGCTTTCCGCGCTCGTCTATGAGCTTTATGAGAAGTCCCATGGTCACGAAGCTGTCTATCCAGGGCCCGAACTTTGGATGAACCAGCTTCCAGGGTTCGGCGGCGAAGATTGCCCCGTACCTCTTTATCCCGTCGTGTGGCTGGCCGAGGGGAATTCTTACAACCCTACCGCCGGCGTTCTCAACGACGTGGTCTATCCTTGAGCCGGTGTCTATGGAAACGACGACCGTTCCGCCGCTGTGCTCTTCCACGTAGAGCTTTGCGAAGAGCGCTATGACTGTGTCCTCGTTGATGTAGTTCCCCTTTTCGTCGAAGACAGCTATCCTGTCGGCGTCGCCGTCCTGCGCTATGACCAGGTCAACGCCGAGCTCCCTCGCCAGCTCCCCGAGGTAGGCTATGTTCTCGTACCTCGGCTCCGGCTTTCTTCCCGGGAAGTGGCCGTCCACGTGGGCGTTGACGCTTATAACTTTCGCCCCCATCTCGCGGAGCAGGTAAGGCGCCACAACGCTCCCGGCACCGTTGGCGCCGTCGTACAGGACTTTCAGGTTAGTCTCGTGGTTCACGAAGTCGAGAACTGCTCCAATGTAGCCGTCTATGATGTCAGTGGGTTTCACCGTCTTTATCTCGTCCCACTCGGCCTTTCTGAAGCTTCCGGAGAAAACGAGCCCCTCCAGCTCCCTCTCCTGCTCGACGTAGAACTCAGTCCCGTCCCCGTTGAAGACCTTTATGCCGTTGTCAGTGGGGGGGTTGTGGCTCGCTGTAATCATGACCCCACCATCGCCGTACTCACGAGTCCCCCATGCTAAAGCGGGCGTTGGTATCAACCCGAAATCAAGAACCTCCTTTCCCGTCGAGAGAAGCCCGGAGATGAGGGCGCTCTGGAGCATTACGCTTGAGGTTCTTCCGTCCCTCGCAACGGCTACCGTTTCTCCATCGATGTACGTCCCCATTGCCCTTCCGATATCCATTGCAAGTTCAGGCGTGACCTTCTCCCACAGGACGCCTCTAATTCCAGCTGTTCCGAAGAGCTTCATATCACCACCGTAACTACTTGGGAGGCGGTTTAAATAGGTTTGGCTACGTATATGGGCAGTCCTCGATAGTTCACCAGTTTCATCCCCCTGGGCATCACATCGCCCGTTAGGGGGAGAATATACACTGGAAGACCGAGCTTTTCTCCGAGACTCAGGATGGGCCTTACTATCTCAGGGGTCGGCCTCACCGAGTAGAGCGCCTTTGCCCCGTGGTAGAGCTCAAGCCTCGGGTTGAAGAGGTCGTCGCGAGCCGCGTTGATGCCCAGCTCTTTCGCTTTCTTAACGGACTTCGGGTTCCAATCTATAGCAAGAACGTCATAGCCGAGCTCCTTCAGTCTAAGAGCCACCTTGAACTGGAAGCCTACCCCAAGCTCCACAATCTTCCCCTTGGGCACTTTTCCCGCGAGAAACTCCGCGAAATCCTCAACTGGCATGGGAGAAAATGGGAGGGGGGGTTTAAAAAGATTCAGAACACTGCCTTTCCGCTCCCCTTTTCAAAGACGTGGGCCTTGCGCATGTCGAATACCACATCAATCTCCTGGCCTTCCTTCACCTTGGACTCCGAGCGGAAGGCTCCCAAGAACGTCACTTCCCCAACGCGCAAGTGGACTATCTTTTCACTCCCTAAGTTCTCGATAATGTCAACCGTTGCTCTAACCATGTTCTCCCCTGGAACTTTCACTTGAGCGAACATTGCATCGTAAACGTCCTCTGGGCGAATGCCAAAGATGACTTCCTTTCCAATCAAGCCCTCCTCGCGGAGAACTTCAACTTGATCCGGGAGGAGTTTGAGCTTGAATTCCCCAAAGTCGGCAAAACCGTCCTCTGTTATTGTTGCATCCATGAAGTTCATTGGTGGTGAACCAATGAAGCCTGCAACGAAAGTGTTCGCTGGTTTGTCGTAGACCTCTTCTGGCGTGCCCACTTGTTGTAAAACGCCAGCGTTTATGACTGCTATTCTATCACCCATGGTCATGGCTTCAACTTGATCGTGAGTCACGTAAATGGTGGTTACTCCCAGTTGCTTCTGGAGTCTCTTGAGTTCCGCGCGCATTTTTACCCTGAGTTTTGCATCCAGGTTGCTGAGTGGTTCGTCCATGAGGAAGACTTGAGGTTTTCTCACGATTGCCCTGCCCAATGCTACGCGCTGTCTTTGACCGCCAGAGAGTTCTCTCGGTTTTCTTTTGAGGAGCTCTGTCAAGCCGAGCATTTCCGCGACTTCTCTGACGCGCTGGTCGATCTCCTGTTTTGGAACTTTTCTGAGTTTGAGGGGGAAGGCTATGTTGTCGTAGACTGTCATGTGGGGGTATAATGCGTAGCTCTGGAAGACCATGGCTATGTCCCGGTCTTTTGGGGGGATGAAGACGCCTTTTTCCGGGTCGGCGACTAGCTTATCCCCAATGTAGATTTGGCCTTTTGTGGGTTCTTCCAGGCCGGAGATCATTCTCAGGGTTGTTGTTTTCCCGCAGCCGCTTGGCCCGAGGAGGATCATGAATTCCCCATCCTTAACGTGAAGATTCATATCCTTAACAGCCGTGAAGTCCCCGAACCGCTTCCACACACCGATGAGCTTTACTTCCGCCATGTTCTCACCTCTCAAAAGGAAAAAATTGGGGGTCAGCGCCTCCTCCTGAGGAGGAGCGGTGCCACTGCAAGGGCAAGTATTATTCCCGGACCGCAGATTCCGCCGCCTTCTTCGGGGGTGGTCGTTGTGGTGGTCTCACTGGGGCTGGTTGTTGATGGAGTGGTAGTTGTTTCACTCGGGGTGGTCGTCGTCTCGCTGGGTGTTGATGTGGTCTCGGTTTTAGTTTCAGTCGGGGTCTCTGTCGGCGTCGGTTGCTCGCCACCGGTTCCCTCAACGAGCGATATCATGAGCACCGTGGCCAGGGTCTTCTTCTCAAGGTCGTAGGAGCTTAACTGCTCCTCCTGAGTCGGCTTGAAGCCCTCCGGGATGAGCATGTCAACGACCCTCGGCGCGAGGTTGTCTATGACTGCCTGCGGATCTGCCCCTCCGAGCTTCCACTGTTCTGCCTGAACGGCGACGGGCCTCCACTTGTCCGGCCCAAAGCCGTCCTGGGAGCCGACGAGGATTGAAGCGTAGAGGCCGTAGTCCGAGATGCTCAGGTACTTCTTCGGAACTTTGACCACTATAGCGTTCCTTGTGGGATCCGCGGATATCTGGAGCTCTCCCTGTATTGAGGTTCCGTCCGGGAGGACGATGAGGTTTCCGTAGTCCCAGCCGGCTATTCTAAGGGCCAAGTCCCACGGGTGGGCTGGGTCGAGCTGGACGTTGCTTCCCGGTCCATCCGGGAACATTTTGATGGCGCTCGTGTTTCCACCGTCCTTGAAGTCAAAGTAGGCCTCGATTATCTGGAGGCTGAAGCCGTTGGGTCCGTTCCACGGGTTGCCTCCAAGCTCTTTGAAGTAGAACTCCAGCGTCCAGTCGTCGCTACCCTCCACCATCTTGAACTTGAGCAGGTCGAGGTGGCCCGGAACGAAAACCTTGTCGGTCGGGTAGGTGTAGGTTCCTGGACCGTGGTCGTCCCCCTCCGGGTCGTTCACGACTATGCCCTGCTTGAGGAGCGGAAGCGCCTTGACCGTGGCGAGCTTTATCTCGTTGGCGTCGTACGAGCTTAACTGCTCCTCCTGGGTCGGCTTGAAGCCGGCAGGAGCGAGCAGGTCCATAACGCGCGGGGCAACGTTGTTGATAACCGCCTGTGGGTCTGCTCCACCGACCTTCCACTGCTCTGCTTCGACGGCTACCGGTCTCCACTTGTCCGGACCGTAGCCGTCTTGGCTTCCCGTGAGGACGACTCCCCAGAGACCGTAATCCTCGTTTATCTGAATGTACTTCTTCGGGACTTTGACTATTATCGCGTTCTTGACCGGGTCGGCTGAAATCTGCATCTCACCCTGTAGTGCCGTTCCGTTTGGAAGAACTATCAGGTTTCCGTAGTCCCAGCCGGCTATCCTGAATGCAACGTCCCACGGGTGGTCGGGGTCGAGGTTGACGTTGGCTCCCGGCCCGTCCGGGAACATCTTAATAGCCGAGCTGTTACCGCCGTCCTTGAAGTCGAGGTAGACCTCGATTATCTGGAGGCTGAAGCCGTTCGGCCCGTTCCACGGGTTGCCACCGAGGTTCTTGAAGTAGAACTCCATAACGTAGCTGTCGGTCTGTTCGAGCATCCTGAAGCGGAGGAGGTCAAAGGCCCCCTCAACGAAGACCTTATCGGTCGGGTAGGTGTAGGTTCCCGGACCATAGTCATCTCCCTCCGGGTCGGTTATGTCCACTATGGGAACTCCCTTGACCTCCGTCGGGAGCCTGAGCTCCACTGGGGTGCTTATCACATCAAGGTTTCCGTCTTTGACGGTCGAGACCGCGAAGTAGAAGTCATCTGGGGTCTCTATGTAGTCGAAGGGGACAACCACCTCGATTCCCCCGCTCGTCTCCTTGACGGTCGCCTCCCCGAGCTTCTCATTGCTCTCGTAGTCGGTTGCACCGTAGATTTCCGCCTTGCCGTTCCGGTAAACGATGTGCTTGGTTATCATCAGTCCGACGCTGTCCCTGGAGAACGGGAACATTGAGTAGCGCAGCTCGCCCGGCTTTTCCTGGAGGAGCGTGAAGGTGTTTCCGACGCGCTTGCCCTTCTCCCAGATGCTCACCTCGAACTCGTTGAGGTTGCCCTTAACGACGAAGTGCAGTCCATCCCCATCGAAGTAAACGCTCACACCGCTTGAGCTTGGCGACATGCTGGAGAAGTTCTTGATTTCACCCTCTTTAAGTCCGACGAGGGCCCTCGTGGTGTAGGGCTCACCGTCCGGGAAGTAGTTTCCGAAGAGGTAGCTCGGCGGCTCGACTCCGGCTAGCTTGTACATCTCGTAGAGGTAGGTCTTCAGGTAGCGGTCGAAGGTGTAGTCCTGCCCGCTGTCCTGGTCGCTTCCGTACCACCAGAACCAGTCGCTCGCCTCAGCCCTCAGCAGGTACTCGTAGGCCCTCTCCCAGTCCGCCTGGCCCATCCTGTCCTTGTTCTCCATGAGGGTCTTTCTCGCCAGGTAGAGCCAGTACCAGCCGTAGTTTTCCTGGGGCTCACCAATCCACGTTGAGAGGGTTCCGTCTATCCAGCTGCTCTCGGGCCACTGCATCTCCTCCTTAACCCCGACCATGTCGTAGAGCTCGCCGAGGCTCTGGGCCTTGAGGAGGGCGTTAACGTTGTCGCCCGTAAGGTTCAGCCTCTCCATCATCTGCGGCGTGAGCTTGTTTGCCTTGTCTCCGTAGAGCTGGATGTACTCGCTCGGGGTGAGGGTTCTTATGAGGCCCTGCTCCTGGAGTTCGGTCAGCTTCTTGTAGAGCTCGGTGAGGAAGAGTTTGCCGTCGTATGGATAGTGCTCCCACGGGTTCTCGCCGTCGAGGGTGACGACATAGACCAGAGAACCATCGTAGTTCTGCTTCTGGAGCTTGAGGAGCTCGTTAACGAAGTCTTCAACAGCCTGGTACTGGTTCATTCCACCGTAGGTAAAGCCAACGCGGTCGCTGAGCGCGTGATCTCTCGGGAAGAGGTAGATTTTCTTCCCGTTGAACTCAGCCACCCAGGGTTTGTAGTAGTTCTCGACGGTTCCCTCTATTCCGAGCTTCCCGAGAACCATCTGGTCGGTCATGACCCACTGCCAGCCGTTGTCGGCCAGTATTTCGAGGGTCTTGTCGTTTAGGGCACTCTCAGCCGCCCATCCACCCTTCGGAAGGGCCGTTCCACCGCCGAGGTACTGTTTGTATAGCTCGTCCGCCTTCTTGACGTGCTCATCAAAGTCGCTCTCCCAGCCGAAGTCGTTGAGTATCGGCCCTATTGGATGCGCATAGGGAACTACCGTGACCTCGACGTTGCCGTTTCCGAGGAGGAGGTTTATCTTCTCGTGCTCCTCGAAGGTGTGGTTGAGGAGCCACATCTGGGCGTCGAGAACGGTCTTAACGTCCGCCCTCGTGTAACTGCCCTCGTCAACCTTGTCGTAGAGGGCCTTGAGCTCGGGGTGGGTCATTATGTAGTTGTAGTCTATCCACGCGAGGTTGAAGAGCACAGCGAGGTCTATGTAGTCCTGCTCGGTGAACTCGTTGGTCACTGCCACCTTCTGCTCCTCAAGTGGCAGATTGGCGTACTTGGCCTTTGCAGCCATCATCTTGTTCTTCAGCTCTGTGTAGCGGTCCCAGAAGTCCCTTATCGGGTTGCCGTTGGGGTCGGTTATCGGCTCGCCGTTCCAGGGGATGGTGTGGTCGAAGAACCCTCCCGGTGCCTGGAGCATGAACCACTTCTCGCCAACGGTGAGGGGCTCCCCGTTGGCTATCTTCTCGGTGACTATCTGGTAGTTGTCCTTGGCGCCGTTCATGTAGCCGGCGAGCTGGGCTATGAGCGAGCCCGATAAATCGATGGTGGCGTGGACGTCCGGGTACTGGCTGAGGTAGTAGGCCATCTTCCAGTAGTTGTTTGCCGCGTGGAGCCTGACCCACGGTCTGGTATAGATGTCCTGAATCGGGTCGTAGTAGTAGGGCTGGTGCTGGTGCCAGACTATTATCACGTTCAGCGGCTTTGGTTCAGCCGCTCCAACGGTCTTAACGTTCGCTCCAACGATGCTCCCCACAACGAGTATTGCCAGCAGCAGGGCAATCCATCTCTTCATGCTATCACCTCATTCCTTCAGGCCTCCGATCGTGAGGCCGCTCCTTATGTAGTTCTGGGCGAGCATGAACATCACGAACACCGGCAGGGCGAAGAGCAGGGCAGCCGCTCCAAAGTAGCTCCAGTCAATGCCCCTGCCGATGCCGCCCATGAGCAGGTATATCCAGACCGCGAGGGGCTGGTTCTTCTCGGTCAGGAGGAGGCTCGCCAGGATGAACTCGGTCCAGCCTCCTATGAAGGCGAATATCGCAACGGTCGCTATTCCCGGCAGGGCCATCGGAAGGAGCACGTACCTGATTATCTGGAGGTAGCTGGCGCCGTCAACGAGTGCAGCTTCGTCGAAGTCCGGGCTGATGGAGTCGATGTAGCCCTTCAGGAGCCACGTGTTGAAAGGCACGCCGCCTGCAGCGTAGATGAAGGACAGAACCGGTAGCTTGTCGTAGAGGCCGAGCTTGACTATCATGCCGTAGAGCGCTATAAGGCCCGCTATGCCGAGACCTCCAGCGACCTGTGTGAACATCAGGTAGAAGTACAGGACGTGGTCCCTTCCGAAGAACTTCATGCGCGAGAATGCATAGGCCGCTGGGACAACGAAGATGAGGGTCAACAGCACCGCCAGACCGGCTATTATGAGGCTGTTCTTGAGGTAGCCAAAGAACACCGAGTTGACGAACATTCCCACCCTTGTGAAGGTGACCTTTCCTGAGTTCCTGATGACTATGTAGTTCTTCCCTGTCGGCCCCTGGAGGAGTATTCCTGAGAATGAAGTTCCTCCGAGCTCGCCGCTTGTGATTTCTAGATTTCTCACAAGTCCGAAGCCGATGCTCCCGTCATCGTTGACTCTGGTGAGGACGAACAGCCCCTTAACGTTCCCTTTCAGCTGTCCCTGCACATTTTCGCCCGCGGAGACCTCGAAGACCGCATTGGACAGCGGTATTTCAAACGTAAGCCCGGTGAAAGGCCCATACCTGACCTTTCCGATGAGCTTACCGTTGGTAATGTAGAGCTTTCCGTCCTGGATGTTGGCGCTGCCTTCAATGGTTCCCGTGAAGTTTTCGCTTATCTTGCTGCCCTTGAACCCGAAGAGCACCTCCCTATATGAGTCAAGGCTAACGTTCTGGGGAATCAGATGAAACTCGGTGGTTGCGAGTGTTGAGCCGGGACTTATTGAGACCACGAAGATGTAGTAGACCGGGAAGAGTATTATGAACATGACGAACACTGCCAGTGCCGTGAGCACGAGGCTCCTCAGAGCCTCACCCTTTCTCATGCCCCTCATCCTTTAGCACCCTCCTGGAGCCTGGTTATCCTAACGTTGACGTACATGTAGATCGCCAGAACGAGGGTCGCTATTATCATCACCGCCGCTGCCCTGCCGTAGTGGGGCGTCGCACCGAAGGCCTTCCTGAAACCGTAGAGCAGTATGAACTTGTCCTCGAAGAGGCCCGCGTTGTAGATGTAGGGCACCATGAAGTACTGGAAGCTGGCCGCGCTGGTTAGTATTGTGGCAAAGGCTATCGGCTTGCCCACTATGGGAAGAACCACGTGCCTTATCCTCTGCCAGTAGCTGGCACCATCTATTATTGCCGCCTCTACCAGCGTCTCGGGAACCGACTGGAGGGCGGCGGTTATGACCGTTATCATGAACGGATACGCCAGCCATACCTCGATAATGTTCAAGGCCAGAAAGCCCCAGAGCGGGTCGTTAATCCAGTTCGGGAGCGTTTGGACCCCGAGGGATTTGAGCATCTGGTTTATGGGGCCAAAAATCGGGTCAAACATGAACTTCCACACGGTAACGGAGAACAGGAGAGGGAGCGCCCAGGGGATTATCAAAAGCGAGCGGTAAACCATCTTCCCCTTAACGTACTTGCTGTTGTAGAGCAGGCTGAGGAAGATTCCAGCGAGGACCTTGAGGGTGACGCTCGTCAGCACGAACAGCCACGTCCACAGGAATGCGCTCCTGAACTTCTCGTCGCCCAGTATCCACCTGAAGTTGTCCAGCCCCACAAAGGTCAGCTTTGGTGCCTGCGGTGCCTGAATTGGGAAGTTTCCGAGCTGAGCGTTGGTGAAGGCCAGGTAGATGGAGTACACTATCGGCCACAGGTTGAAGAACAGGAACGCTGCTATTCCGGGGAGTATCAGAAACACGGCGATTGTCGTGATTTTTTTCATCCCAATCCCTCCAAAAAGGTAGGAAAAGGGAAAAGGCTTCAGCCTCCGATGTTGTTCAGAATCTCCTGCTGGTACTTCTGGAGGATGGCAGGTATGTCAGCGGTGGCCGGGTCCTGGAGTATCTCGTTGATGGCCCCGTCAACGCCGCCCCAGACGGCTCCCATCTTCGGGCTCTTGGGCATCAGGTAGGCGTGCTGGACGGCCTGTCCGAAGCCGTAGATGACCGGGTCGTTCTTGATGTCAGGGTCGTTAAGCACCGGCGTGAGAACCGGGATGTAGCCGAGCTGGAGCGAGAGCTCCTTGATGACCTCAGGGCTGGTGGTGAACCACTTGACGAACTTCCAGGCGGCATCCTTGTTCTTGATTCCTGCCGCGAAGTAGATGTCCTTAACTCCACCGTAGGGCCTCGGCCAGTACTCCTTGCCGTCCTTGGTTATGGGCGGAAGCGGGGCAACGCCAAAGTTGATCCCGGCGTCCTTAACGCTGGCTATGCTCCACGGGCCGTTGACCATCATCGGTGCCCTCTTCTCAAGGAAGATGCTCTGCTGGGTGTTGTAGTCAGCGGTCGGAGCCATGTACGGCCAGATGTTCTGGAAGAAGAACTGGAAGCCCTCAATAGTCTCAGGCTTGTCAAGGCCGGGCATCTCGGTCTTGTCGTCGAAGTAGTATCCTCCGAAGGCCTGTGCCCAGGCCGATATGAAGTATGCGTTAACCGGATACGCTATTCCGTACTTCTCGTTGTTCGGGTCGTTGTACTTCTCCATTATGGCCTTCATCTCGTCGAAGGTCTTGGGTGGCTCGCTCACCATGTCCTTGTTGTAGATGATAGCAACGGTCTCAGCGGCAAAGGGCATGGCGTAGAAGTGGCCCTTGTACTGCATGGCCTCCTGGGCCATCGGGGCAAACTGGTTGAGGATGTCATCGGTAACGTAATCGTCGATGGGCTCAAGGAGTCCGGCATCGGCGAACTTTCCAATCCAGTCGTGGGCCCATATGAAGAGGTCCGGTCCCTGGCCGGCAGGAATTGCAGCTTTAAGGGCATCCTCAAGGTTGGGCTTCTGCTCGAAGACTATCTCAACGTCGGGGCACATGGCCATGTACTCCTCGGCGAGGCTCTGGAAGACCTGGAGCTCGTTGGGCTGCATGGCGTGCCAGATGACCACCTTTCCACTACCGCACTCAGTCTCTGGAGTCGTTGTGGTAGCCGGGGTGGTGGTTGTTTCGCTCGGTGTGGTTGCCGTCTCGCTTGGGGACGTTGTTTCCGTTGGGCTGGGGGAGCTGGTTGTTGGACTTGGAGAAGTTGTGGTCTCCCCACCGCCGCCTATACAGCCACTGGCCACGACGCTCAAAACCAGAACTCCAACCAAAAGCAGGGCAAACAATCCCTTCTTCATATCCTTATCACCCGCCTAGATTTTGGGTGATATAGTATCATCGGCAGTGATATATATACCTTGCGCTTTCCTGTTCAATCCTGTGTGGCATGACCATTATGGGACTCCGATGAAAAGGTGGGTTCATCCTTCGAGCACGAGGAACGACCAGGGCGCCAGCTCAATCTTTTTCCTTCCTTCGAGAAGATACCTTCCGGGCACTTCGATGGTTCTCCTCTCCCCGGAGTAGTTTATCCCGACGAGAACGCTTTCATCGCCGTGGATCCTCTCATAGAGCAGGAGTCCATCCTTGAAAGATAAGGGCCTGAACTCACCCAGCTGGAGGGCCCGGTTCTCCCGTCTGAGCCTGACCAGCTCCTTCGTGGCGTTCAGTAGGCTGAGGTTCCACTCTCCCTCGTCCCACTTCATCGGCGTTCTTCCGGCGCTCAGACCCTCGCCGCCACCGTTGAGACCGACCTCGTCGCCATAGAATATCGAGGGAATTCCCTTGTACGTCATCAGAAACGCCAGCGCGCAGAGGTACTTCCTTTCATCTCCGACTAAATCGATGAAGCGCTCTGTGTCGTGATTGTCGAGGAAGTTGTACATGGTGTTCTCTGCCGGCCCGTAGTGGGCGCTCAGGAGCTCCAGCCCGTTGAGGAAGTCCTCCGCGTCAATCTCCCGCTCGACGAAGAACCGCAGGATGAGCTCATACAGGGGGTAGTTCATGGTGCCGTGGAACTTGTCGAAGAGCCAGAGCCTCGCGTCGTCCATGACTTCCCCAAAGAGGTATGCATCTCCCGGCATGGCTTTTCTTACCCCCCTCCACAGTTCGGGAGGAACGCCGTGGGCAACATCCAGACGCCAGCCGTCGGCGCCATTCTCAAGCCAGTATCGCATAACATCTTTGATAAACCGCTTTACCTCTGGGCTGTCGTGGTTAAGCCTCGGCATCAGCCAGACGGAGTAGAAGCTCTCGTAGTTTCGTTTCATCCATTTGAGCTCTCTGTACTTCTCTGACCACGGTTCCCTCGATTTCAAAACCTCTAGAAACTCTTCCGAGACGGCTGGGAATCCGGTGATTCTGTAGAAGTCCCGATACCGGCTCTTTTCTCCGTTAAGAATGACGTCCTGGAAGTAGGGGTGGAAGAAGCTCGTGTGGTGGAAAACCCCGTCGAGAATCAGCCTGATATCCCGCTTTTTGAGTTCCCTCACCAGCTCCCTGAAGACCACCCATCCGCCGAGCTTTCTGTCGACCCTGAAGTAGTCCGTAACATCGTAGCGGTGGTACGTCATGGACTCGAATATTGGGGTGAGGTAGAGGGCGTTTACACCGAGGCCTTCGATGTGGTCGAGCCTCTTTGCTATCCCTGCCAGATCCCCTCCGTGGAACTCCTCGCTCCTGAGTGCCTCACCCCCGGGCGTCCCCGACGGGCCTTTCTCGAACCTGTCGGGCATTATCTGGTAGAACACCCTCCCAAAGACCCACTTGGGGCTCTCTGACCTGTAGGGTTCGGCATCAAACGGGCCGTATTCGATTGCTTTCTCTCCGGTCTCTACGAGGAAAGAGTACTCAATTGGCCCCTTACCGGGAAGAACCGCCTCAAAGTACTCGAAGATGTCATCGTGGGTCTTCGGTCTCATCACGATTTCCCCGTTCCCGGCCCTTAGGACTACCCTTGAGGCCTTCCCCCTAAGTGAGCGGAAAATCACATGGGTTCTCCCGGCGAAGGAGTAGAGGTATGTGGCGCTCGGCCTGTGGAAGAACCCGCCCTCCGCGATTATTCTCGCCACGCTGACCTTCCTCTCGAACTTGTACGATAGCCTCCTGTAGGTTTCCCTTTCCTGATTTTCCGGGTCGGGCAGGAACTCCCCGTCCACTGAGAAGCCGTAGTGCCAGGTTCCCTCGGGGAGCTCCAGCCTTATGCTCCATCTTTTTCCTTTCTTCCTCATTCGAAAGCTGCCTTCGTTGAATGCGTTGAAGTTCCCCACGAGGTACGCGTAGCTCCCCCCTCTCGGTATCGAGAACTCCACCTCTGCGACCCTGCCAAACCTCCAGTCAGGTTTGAACCCGAAAATTTTATACACTTTCCCCACCCAAGTATCACTACTGATGAATAAACTATTGCGAGTGAAACTTAAAAGTTTGGAGGTCTCGGTATGAAGGAAGAGGAAATCATTGAGAAACTCCAGAAGCTTGGCCTCACCAAGTACGAGAGCCTTGCCTACATAACCCTTCTCAAGCTCGGCCCGAGCAAGGCCACAGACATAACCAAGGAGAGCGGCATTCCCCACACGAGGGTTTACGATGTCCTGAGCTCCCTCCACAGGAAGGGCTTTGTTGACGTCATGCACGGCTCCCCAAGGCTATACAAGCCGGTCAACCCGGAGGTAGTGCTTGAAAAGATAAAGGAGGACTTCATAGAGGACATTGAAAACCTCAAGGTCGCTTTCCTCGACCTCTACCGTGAGGTTCACGGGGAAGACCTGCCCGAAATCTGGACGATTCAGGGGTTCGACAACACCGTCGAGCGCGCTGAATACGTCATAAGAACCGCCAATCATGAGGTTCTCATAAATACGCCCTTCGAGTTTCTCAAGCTCCTCAAGGGCGAGATACGCGCAAGGAAGGACATTGTCTTCGTCATCATAAGCAACTTCGAGGAGATACCCGACTGGTTGAAGAGGGACAACATAATCCTCGCCAGAACCGGCGGTGCCCCCTGGCTCATGGCCAGCTGGATAATCGGCGACCTCAACTACGCCCTCTTCTTCGGCGCCCTTCCAAGGGACAGGAGGCGCGAGAAGTTCTATTCCTTCTGGGCAAAGAGCCCCAAGATAATCCAGAACTACATGCACTGGTTCTACACCATATATCTCGACAACAGCGAGATCATTAAGCCTCTTGACTATGAGTCCCTTCCCAAGCCCCTCTCCCTAGTCAACATAAGAACACTGATAACGGTACTAAAAATGGCAGGAATGCCGAGAAAAGCTGAGATAGTGGGCAGGATGATAGACACCAAAGAGAAGGTAACTCTCGATGGCACCATAGTGGACTACGAATACACCCCGCTAACGGCGAACATAACGTTCAAGTACAACGGAAATGAGCTTAAGGTCGGCGGTATCGGCAGCTACTTTGAGGACGTTGAGGGGGAGAAGTTCATTCTCCTTGAGTGAGGCCATTCTTTCTTTTCAATTCGTTGGATTCCTTTAGAAGCGCGGGGTGATGTGGATGAGGATTCTGATCATAGGCTTTGAGTACCTGCCCGTCAAGGTGGGGGGCCTTGCAGAGGCGATAACCAGCATAGCGGAGGGGCTCGCCACCCTCGGAAACGAGGTCGTTGTTTTCACTCCTGACCACGGGAGAAACCTCGGTGAAGTCGTCGGTTCTTTTAAGGTCTCGGCGTTCGGGGGGTCTGTCCATATAACCGTCAGGAAGAGGGAGCAGAACGGCGTTACTGTCTACTCCCTTGGTGGGGGGCTTCTCAGCGAGAGAGATGTCTACGGCCCGAACTGGGAGGGCCTATTACGAAAAACCGTGCTCTTTGGGAAGGCCAGCGTGGGGCTTATGAACGAGCTTATTGAAACCTTTAAGCCGGACGTGATCCACGCTCACGACTGGCACACAGTATTTGCCCTTGGCCTTTTGAAGAAGTACTTCGGTATAAGGAGTGTTTTCACCGTCCACAGGCTCAACAAGGCGAAAATTCCAGCCCACTACTTCCACGATGCAAACCTCCCCGAACTCGCCCCTTACCCCGAGATAGACCCCGAGCACACCGCCGGATACATAGCGGACGCTGTAACGACCGTCAGCAGGAGCTATCTGTGGGAGGAATGGGGGTTCTTCAGGCACTTTGAGGGCAAGGTTACTCACGTCTTCAACGGCATAGACTGTTCCTTCTGGAACGAGGAGCTCATGGAGACGAAGGATATTCCCAGAGAGGAGCGGAGGAGGCGCGTCTTAGAGCGTTTCGGCCTGAGCGATGGGAAGGCGTTCATGTTCATAGGGCGCTTTGACAAGGCCCAGAAGGGAGTTGACACCCTTCTAAGGGCTATAGAGGTTCTCTCTGCTGATCCTGCCTTTAGGGAGATGAGGTTCATCATAATCGGCAAGGGCGATCCGGAGCTTGAGGCCTGGGCCAGAGCCGTGCAAAACCGCTTCCCCGAGAACGTCAGGGTAATTACCGAGCTCCTCAGCAGGGAGACCGTCAGAGAGCTCTACGGCTCAGTGGACTTTGTGATAATCCCGTCGTACTTCGAGCCCTTCGGTTTAGTTCAGCTTGAGGCGATGTGCCTCGGGGCGGTGCCGATAGGCAGCTCCGTCGGGGGAATAAAGGACACCATAGTAGACCTTAACTCCGACCCGGAGAATGCCACGGGACTACTCGTCCCCCCGAGGGACGCCTTTGCCCTCGCCAGGGCGATGGTTTTCGCCAAGGAGCTGGACGAAGAGACTTTGAGAAAGTTCCGTGAGAACGGAAAGAGGAGGGCGAGGGAGGACTTCACCTGGGAGAACGCCTGCAGAAGATACATGAGGGTTTACGAGGGCGCTGTTGACAGGGCCGTTCCGTTCCTTCGCTAACGCCAGCCGTACTCGGCTAAAAATTTCTTTTTCAGCCTTTTTATCGTTCCAGAAACGCCGAGGGTTCTGAAGATAGCCCTTGAGCCGTTTATATGGGTGACCAGCGTCAGGGCGAAGCGAAGCTCCTCCACGTGCTTTCGGTCAACCCTTACGATTCCGGTCTGACTTTTCTCGTCGAACTTGATGAACCAGGGCTTGGCTTTGGCTGAGCCGAGAGTTCCCAGCGTTGAGAGGCTCGCGTCCCATATGGCCCTCTTTATCTCGTCCTTCTTAAACGGCCTCTCCCCGATGACCTGAAAGGCTATGTAGCGGTGCTTGTCCCTGAGCGTAGGTGGCAGGTACTTCGGCTTCTCCCTCATAGGCATCTGCTCAACTTTGCCCGCCAACCTTTTTAAATCCCTTGCCCCGTGTAGGGTTAGCGAGGTGAGGCGATGGTCTGGGAGACGCCTTACTTTTCATACGCCGTTCGCGAGTTGCCGAAGGGCTGCCAGCTCTGCGTTAGGGGTGAGAAGCTCGTCCTCTTCACGACCGGCGCCTGTCCGAGGGACTGCTTCTACTGCCCGCTGAGCGAGACGCGGAGGGGAGACGTCGTCTACGCCAACGAGAGACCCGTAAAAACCCTTGATGACATCAGTGAGGAAGCCCTTCTGATGGAAGCCAGGGGGGCCGGCGTTACCGGCGGCGACCCGCTGGCGAGGCTTGACAGAACCGTTGAGTATATCCGTGCCCTTAAGGAGGCCTTTGGCGAAAGTTTCCATATTCACCTCTACACCACCGGTGCCTTGGCCACGAAGAAGAACCTGGAAAAGCTCTACGATGCCGGTCTGGATGAGATACGCTTCCACCCCGACCTCTTCAACCCGAACTCGAAGCTGTTCAAAGTTGAAATCGAGAACATAAGAAACGCCTTCGACTTTGACTGGGACGTCGGCGGCGAGATTCCTTCGATTCCTGGGCAGTTCGAGAGGATGAGGTGGTACGCTGACTTCCTCGACAACCTCGGCGCGAAGTTCCTCAACGTGAACGAGCTTGAGTTCAGCGAGACGAACCTTAGGGCGATCCTCGACAGGGGGTACAGGCCGGTGAGCGACGAGAGCGCCGCCATAAAGGGCTCCCTTGAGCTGGGTCTGAAGCTCCTAGAATGGGGCGATGAGAACACATCGCTGAGCTACCACCTGTGCACGGCCAAGCTGAAGGACGCCGTCCAGCTCAAGAACAGGCTTAAGCGGATGGCTAGGAACGTCGCCAAACCCTACATGGAGATAACCGAGGACGGAACGCTCCGCTTTGGAATTGCCGAATACGACGACCTCGACGAGCTCTACGGGTTTCTCGTTAATGAGGCAGAAGTCCCGGCGGAATGGCTTTACATCAACCGCAAGAAGGGCAGAATAGAGATGCCGGTGGAGGTGGCTTTGGAGCTCGCCGAGGCGATAGAGGGCGACGTTAGGTTCTTCATCGTCGAGGAGTATCCAACATGGGACAGGCTTGAAGTCGAGAGGGTTCCGCTTCCATAAGTCACCTGAGGGCGAGCTTTGCAAGCGGGTCAGTGAGGTAGTACTCCCCATTTTCCTCCTCAATCCAGCCCATCTTCTTCAGGTTCTTTAGGAGTTCGTGAAGCCTCGGTTCGGGGGTTCTCATTTTCTTGAGTTCTAAGTAGTCCCGTATGAGGCTCCACCTGTTGTAACCCAGTGCTATCGCCCTTAAAATTCCAACGTACCGCCTGCTCCGTCTTTCAAGCTCTGAGAGCTCGCCAAGAAGGAGGCCTTTGGCGATGTTGAGGGTTGACTCCATAGCCCTCTGGAAGTCATAGGTTTCGAGGTATTTCGTCCCAAAGAGAACGAGCCAGCCGGGTATGCCGTCGAGTATGGAGACGGCATTCTCAATATCTTCCTCCGGCATCTCAACCCCTGCCTCTTTAAATCCTGCCCGCAGGAATGCTTTTGATGTCTCACCATCAAAGGGCTTTACATAAATCTCTCCTCCGAGTCTCCCGTAGAGCGGACTCTCGTAGTCGTCTATGCCAAGAAAGTCGTGCAAAAGTCCAACCTCAGAGCCCGTCAGTATGATCCGTAGATTGGGCAGGCTGTCGTAGGCGTGGGCGAATAACGCCAGTAGTTCCTTTCCACCTCGCGAGCCGTAGAACCTAAGGTACTGGGCCTCGTCGAAGGCTATGATGAACTTCCCGGTTTTTTCTCCGAGTTCATTCAGCTCCCTGAATATCTCCCTGAGGGAAGCATCCCGGGGTTCGATCTGAAGGAACCTCAGGTTCAGTTTTACCCTGAATCTTGAGGCGATTCTCTGGAAGATACTCCCTTTCGACTGGAGTTCCTGGATGAGGTCTTCCTTCGTTATGTGCCCGCTCTCAGCGTAAAGCTCCCTGCAGTCTATCAAAATCCCGGGATTCTCGTTGAGGTAAGCCCTGAGTATCGAGCTCTTGCCCACTCGCCTTATTCCGAGGAGAAGCGTTAGGGGATAGCGCTCGATGCTTTTTTCAAGCTCTTTGAACTCCTTCCCCCTATCAAAAATTTCCTCCCTCCTGCTCTTTGGCCTCAGGTCGAACAGCACTTACGCCACCGTAAGTAACTTACGGGGGCATAAGTTATAAGGGTTTCGAAAGGGTTATTTACCCTTGGGAATATTAACCGCCATGCGGGTCTTCCTCAGGAGCTACCTCCTCCCGTGGTTGCTGGCGGTAGGCTTTTGGCTCGCCCTCTGGCTTCTCGTTCCCCCTAAGAAAAATCTCAGCGCGGTGAGTCTTTTCGTTGCTTTCCTCCTTCTCGTTCCCTTTCTCCTCGTGGCGCTTCACTTCGTTGGTAAGACGCTCGAAAGCTACGGCTACTCGCGGAAGGACATCAAAAGATTGCCTGAAATAATTGAGAAAACCCACGGCAGGCTCTACCTTCCAAAGGAGGTTTTTAATACCGTTGCCCGGGCCCTGATGTTCTGGGGCTTTTTTGCTACGGCCGTTATCATGACCGAAAACCCCGTTAAGGGTATTCTCAATGGAATCGCGATGTTTGCTAAAATCTTTGCCTTCTTCATTCTCCTAATCTCGATGGTCATCTGGGTTTTGGGGTTTCCATTCGCACTCTACGGGCTCTTTACCGGAAGTGAACTCAATAGGGACTTCTTGATTGAGCTGATGAGGGAAAACCTCGTCTTCACGGCAATCCTTATCGCTGTCAGGCTTATAGCGCTCCACTCCGGTTATCCGGTCGGCGATGACCCTGTGGGTAAACTTATGGTCTTCGGGAGAAAAACTGTCCTTGTGAAGTCCCTCTTGGAGCTTTCAGGCCTGAACTTCCTCTACTGCCTCACTGCCCTCTACCTTCCTGAGAAATCGAGGAAGCTGACAGCTCTGGTTTTAACGCTGATTGTTATGGCCCAAATCCTGCTCGTCTGGAGGATGCTCGCGGGCAAGTTTTAAGTATCCAGTGCATGCACTTACAGGTGGTGCCGGTGGGAAAGACGATGACAATAGATAACGTCTACTACGAGCTCGTCAAGATGAAGGGGACGAAGAGTTTCTCCGGGCTTTTGAGGGAGCTCATAGGCAAGAAAAAGAAGGGCAACCTCGATGTGGTCATGATAGCGTTCGGGACAATGACGGAAGAAGGGGCCAAGGAATTTGAGAAGGAAATGAAGGAGGTCGAGGAATGGATGGACTCCTGGACACCAGCGTGGTGATTGAGCTGTTCAAGGGCAATCAGAAGGTTTCAGTACAGGGATCTGATGTCAAAGGGCCTGAGACCTCTAACGAAGGACCTCCTCATAGCTTCCACTGCCATAGCCCACAACGCCACGCTCTACACCTGCGATGATGATTTTGAGCGCTTTAATGAGTACGGACTAAAGGTGAAGGTGTTGGGGAGATAAACCTATGAAAGCAGAGGGAGGCAGTGTGGGAGGAAAATATTTCGGATCTCCGGCCGTTAGGCACGCTCTCTTTTTCCTGATTTCCTTTGGGTTCGGAGTGCTACTATTTGGGCTTATCTACGTGGTATTCGCTAGACCGGGTGCATCTTTTGTTCTCCTCGTTAAAATGCTCGGCGTTTTGTTTCTGGTCGGTGCCCTCGCGCTGTTTCTCACCACAACGCTACAGGGGAGGGAGAAGAAAAGACGGGAAGAAATCGTCTATTCCCGGCGGAACTTTCTCGGAGAGCTTTCGGCGTTCCTTCTCGTGTTTATCGTAGCCTACTTCTCGGGGGTGAGTCTGGAAAAGAGCGTCTCGATGGCGCTCTATGTTCCTGTTATGGCCGGCTGGTACTACTCCATGATGGCCCACAGGTACGTAATTCCTGACAGGATACTTAAAATTCGGGCCGTTGTAAATTTTGTTGCCATGACTTCGGGGCTGTATCTCTTTGTAACTGATAACATAGGTATAAGCGGTCTAGTTGGGGCACTTTTCGCGGCTGTATCGGAGAGAGACTACAGGATAACACGGGAACTCGTGGAAAGAGGCCTGCTGGAAGAGAAATACGCAGAAAGTGGCGCTTTGCGTTTGTTTTACGGCATCTTTTATGGGTTTGGAGTAATAGTGGCTTTGATTGCGGTTACCGGAAATCATGGCGTCTCCTTCATCAGGGAGTCCCTTCTAACGGTGTTCAGGCTCCTGTACCTGTTCACGGCGATTTTCCTCCCCTTTGGGACGTTTATCGGGTGGTTAAGGTTGAAGATTCATGGAATAAAACTCGATGACTAATGATGATATTGCCAATGATGGACTGCTGTGTTCTTTTGTTCGCTCTTTTACTCTGGCTTCTTTTGTCTGGTTCTCGTCGTTTTGGTACGGTTGGAAATTGAAAATCCTACGAAAAAAACGTTATTTAATACAACTTGTAAAGAGAAAAGTTTATATAGTTTCATATGTTATTTTGGGTGACCACCTGGTCAGGTGGTGGCCATGATGTGGAAGAAGACTGCTTTCGGGGTTTTCCTCGTTGCTATGGTGTTGAGCCTGCAGTTGATTGCAGCACCGCAGGCTATGGCAATGAGTGTCAATAACTCCAGCGTAACCTTCCGCAGGGCGGTCATTGCGTGGTATGATGACAAGGGCAGGCTTCAGATGAATGTCACGTGGGTGAACAAGACTATTGACTTCTCGAACTTAACAAACTCCTCCTGTGCCTGTCACAACTCAAGCTCCTGCAGTGTTGTGAGTCCACTAAACGTTTCCATAGTTACACTTTACAACATGAGCAAGAATCATGAACAATTGCTTTTCCTTAGAATTAATCTCTCCAACAGCACGTTCAACTACACCATGTATGCTCTCATTTATAAAGCGGAAAGGAGCCAGTACAACTTCACACTGATTACGAAGATATTCACGGACCCACAGACTGGAGAATACAAAGCCTTCGTTACTGGAATGAACATTGCTCCAAATGATGAGGATAAAGTTGTCCCCGTCGGAGATACGATTATTACCGCTGACAACTTGACCCTCTCGGAGTACTACTGGACTCTCAACAAGGTTCTCATGAAGCTCAGGCGTGGAGATGAGACCAACTGGATTTGGG
Organism: Thermococcus thermotolerans; assembly: GCF_024707485.1. Lineage (NCBI taxonomy): Archaea > Methanobacteriati > Methanobacteriota > Thermococci > Thermococcales > Thermococcaceae > Thermococcus > Thermococcus thermotolerans. The sequence goes on along the minus strand of NZ_CP102602.1, from coordinate 1,425,095 downwards.
GTAGAAGTGCCTACGAGCTGAGGCACCTCTCACACCGGGTAAGACTCAAACTACTAGAGTACAACCAAGGGAAAGCAATAGGAATGACAACAGTAATGGACGGATATACTGAGTGGTTAAAGTGTACAATTTGTACATATGTTGTTACATTTATCTGCCAGGCGGGAGTGTGGTCAAGTTGTACTGGAATATGCGGAACGATATGCCTTATGACAGTTAACCCATTTGCTATCGGGACCTGTTTGGCAACTTGTGCCCCAATTTGCTGGAAGATTTCATCAGCAGTAGCTTTCTTTGGATGTGCCTATGGAGCATATAATATATGTTCCAGTGAAGGATACTGTCAGGGGTGAGAAATATGAAGAAAAGAAAGCCAAAACTCCTAGATCTGATAGGATATAAGAGTTGGGTGTTTTTTGTTCCCCTTTCTTTAGTTTCGCCTCTCTTTGTATATGGTATCAAAAACGTTGAAGACAATGTGGGTAGATTAACGCTTCTGTTTAGCGTCCTATTCGTTGCCGGTTACACACTGTACGTGCCTAGAACAATCATTTTCAAAAAATATCAGTTGGATTACTTGTATTCTTGGTATAAACTTTCACGAAGACATACAAAGGGGATTCAAGAAAAGACTTTTATCGAAATTGCAAGGAGGGAGGTGATATCGCGTGAGAAAAATGGTAACAAGAGAAAAATACTTGAAGAATACCTGCAGGAATTGATTAGGGACAAAAAGAATGATGACCCTAACTAAGCTATTGCCTTTTCCTTCATGGCTTTGGCGGTTGCATATTCACGGACCCACAGACTGGAGAATACAAAGCCTTCGTTACTGGAATGAACATTGCTCCAAATGATGAGGATAAAGTTGTCCCCGTCGGAGATACGATTATTACCGCTGACAACTTGACCCTCTCGGAGTACTACTGGACTCTCAACAAGGTTCTCATGAAGCTCAGGCGTGGAGATGAGACCAACTGGATTTGGGGTAGAAGTGCCTACGAGCTGAGGCACCTCTCACACCTTGTGAAGTTAAAGTTACCAGGATACAACCAGAGGAGAGCAGTGGGAATAACAGCGGCTATGGATTTGTCATGGAGTTGCATAACCTCAATAATATCCTGTTTGGGTAGCATAGCTGGTTTGGGATTTGGGGCACTGGAAGTCTGTCCTCTTTGTGCACAAGTAATTACCTGCATCCCTGCATGTGCAAGTATCTTCACTGCTTGGACGTGCTTGTTATGTCTAGGTACTGGAGCAGCAGCATGCTTTGCATGTGCATCCACCCTACTGGGGATTGCAAGTTGTGCTCTTGCAGCTAGCTGTTTATAATACTCTTCCTTTAATTTTTTATTTTAAAATTAATAAACAGGAATTTAAAAAGTCTGGTTGGAGGTGAAAGACAATGAACATGATGACTAAGATAATTCCAATCCCCTTCTTGGTATTGGCGGTTGCCTACGGCATTTACGCGGGCGAATCACTGCCCGTTCTCGTTGGGGTAGCTGGCATGGCCTTCTACGCCCTGAGCCTGAAGAGGGGAGAGGAAACTTCCATAAAGCTAACGGGCCTCGTTGCGATGTTCTCCTCAATCCTCGCGCTCTGGGAGGGCCCGCTTAGATACCTTGGAGGAGTCGGCATAGTACTGCTCGCAATCCTTGAAGTTTCTATAAGAATCAGAACACACCTAAGTTCCTCTCCAGAAGTGGACGGGGATGGTTTATCGTGAGGTATATCGTGGTTAAGAGGTTCAAAAGTGCGGAGGAAGCTGAGAGATTCCTCTGTGGTAGAAGCAGAGGGCATCCCCGAGTTATAACAGGAGCAGGAGTCTACACAGCTTGCCAAATTGGAGGGGCGCATATCTGTGAAAAAGCTGGGTTATGCTAATTCTACCCTTTTTAACTTGTTAAGGGGGAAGAGTTATGGTCCCAAGTAAATACATTATAGGCATTGGATACGGGATTTCCTTATGGCTGATAACATCGGGACTTATTTTATACTTTAAGACCCCAAAGACTTTCTCGTTTGTAATCCGGGAAAGTGACTTGGAAGTGGTTCCCAAAAACGAACTTCCCGACGAAGTGAGGGAATACAAACGTAGACTGGAAGAATCCCTCCGCCAAAAACTCATTGAAAAGAGTAGGAAGGAAGCGAGAAACCGACTCTTGGCTGGAGTGTTTCTGCTTGTGGCTACAGTTCTATTCAACCTCTTTGGGGGTGTTCCATGATGAGAAACGCGACAAAACTTTCCTCCTTCCCTTTTTAGTGCCCTTTCGATGACCCACGGCATCTAAACCGACAGGCTCCTCCTGTTAATCGTTGGCATTGTTTCGGCCATCCTCTACATACCCAGTCTTCGAGAGGAAGACTTGCCTTAGTTGAATGTCTCGTTGTGGTGTTCTCCTCAATCTTTGCACTCTGGGCAAACTCGTTTAGATATTAGTCGGTGTTGCTCTGCCGGCAGTCCTCGAATTTTCAGCGGCAATGAGAAGAAGAGAAATACAAAGAGCCGTTGAGACTCAAAATTAGTCATTAATTTTTTCAATCCCTATCTTCGCCTGAACCTCCGGCCACTCGACGACGTAGCCCTTTGCTTCCCCAAAGACTACCTCAACGGCCCTCGTCTCCCTCATTATGTAGTCGAGGTTCTCCTCCAGCAGCTCGCGGTTCTCTTCGCTCGTCTCTATGGTTACCACTATCCTGTCGTTGACGTCGAGGTCGAGCCTCTTTCTCATCTCCTGTATTCTCCTCACGAACTCCCTGGCGAGGCCCTCCGCGAGGAGCTCCCTCGTGAGGGTCTTGTCGATGAACACCCTTCCGCCCTCGAACTCTTCGCTGACAAAGAAGTCCGGCAGCTTCTCCTCTATGCTCAGGTGCTCCCTCGTGAGGTGGAAGGTCTTTCCTTCAATCTCGACGTCCATCTCGCCCCTCTCGTAGAGCTCCCTTCCGTGCTCGTTTATCCACTGGGAGACGAGCCTGGCGTCGCCCTTGAACTCCGGCCCAACTTTCGCGAAGTTCGGCTTTATGACGAGCTCGCGCTCCACCTTTCCTACGAGGACTTCCTTGGCGTTGAGCTGGTCTCTCAAGATGCGGTTGAGCCTCCCGACGGCCTTCTTCACAGTATCGTCCTCGGTCTCGACTATCATCCTCCTGACCGGGTAGCGGAGCTTTATCTTGGCCCTCTGTCTCGCCGAAGAGCCGGCCTCTACTATTCTCCTGACGTACTCCATCTCGCGCTCAAGCTCCTCGTCCCTTGCCTTCTCGTCCGCCTCCGGCCAGTCGAGCATGTGGACACTCTCCACTCCGAGGAACGGCCTCAGCATGTTCTGGTATATCTCCTCCGCTATGTAGGGGGTAAACGGTGCCATGAGCCTCAGCAGGACGTCAAAGACCTTCCAGACGGTGTAGTAGGCCGCGAGCTTGTCAGGGTCGTCGCCCTCCACCCACATGCGCTTCCTGATGAGCCTCACATACCACCTGCTGAGGTCCTCAACGACGAAGTGGTATATCGCCCTGGTGGCCCTTGTGAGCCTGAATGTCTCTATACCCTCGGTGACGTCGCCTATGAGCCCGTTGACCCTGCTGAGTATCCACTTATCTTCCTCGCGGAAGGGAAGCTCCTCTGGGTTGAGCTTGGTAGGATCAAAGTTGTCGAGGCTCATGTAGGTCGCGCTGAGGACATAGACGTTCCAGAGTATGTTGAGCATCCTCTTGACCTGTGCAAGGCCCTTCCAGCTGAAGCGCAGGTTCTCCCAGGGGTTCGTCGCCCAGAGCATGTAGAACCTGAAGGGGTCCCTGCCCTCCTTCTGGACGACCTCCTCCGGCCTTATGATGTTGCCGAGGCTCTTGCTCATCTTGTCTCCCTTCTCATCGAGGACGTAGCCGTGCATCGCCACGTGCCTGTATGGAACTGTGTCAAAGGCTATGACGCTGGCCGCCTGCTGGGAGTAGAACCACTTGGTGACCTGGTCCTCGCCCTCGACTATGAAGTCGGCCGGCCAGAGCTTTCTGAAGTTCTCCTCCGTCCTCGGGTAGTCCAGCGAAGCCCAGCTCGCTATTCCGCTGTCGAACCAGACGTCAACGACGTCCTTTACACGGCGCATCTCCTTGCTGTCCACCTTTATGATGAAGGCATCCACGTAGGGCCTGTGCAGGTCCTCCGGGCCGAGCTTCTCCTCTATCAGCTTGAGCTTCTCGTTGTAGTCCTCTGGAAGCTCTATCCTCTCGCCGTTCACCTCTATCGCAACGCTGAGCTCTACGAGTTCCTTGAAGCTTCCAACGACGTGTATCTCGCCGTCCTCGCTCTGCCATATCGGGAGTGGTATGCCCCAGTAGCGCTGCCTGCTTATGACCCAGTCGCCGGAGTTCATGACGCCGTTGTCGTAGCGCACCTTAACCCAGTCCGGATACCAGGTGACCTTCTCGTCGTTCTCGGCTATTATCCTGTCCTTCACCTTGCTGACCTTGAGGAACCACTGGTCTGTGGCGCGGAATATGAGCGGGGTCTTGCAGCGCCAGCAGTGGGGGTATTTGTGCTCTATCGTGCCCGCCTTCACGAGGTAGCCTTTCTCGCGAAGGTGCTCTATTATCTCCGGATCTGCATCCTTGACGTAGATTCCCTTCCAGTAGCCCTCCGTGTAGCGTCCCTCGTCGTCGACCGGACTGTAGATTGGCAGGCCGTACTCCCTTCCGACCTCGTAGTCCTCCTCACCGTGGCCGGGAGCGGTGTGAACCAGTCCGGTACCGTCCTCCAGCGTAACGTGCTCGCCGAGGATAACCCTGTGGGCCCACTCGTACCTCTCGCGGAACTCCTTCTGTGCGGGATACTCGTCCATGAGGACGTGAACGTAGCGGAGCCCTTCGAGTTCCTCGCCCTTGAACTCCTCAACTATCTCGCCCTTAACGCCGACCTCGTTCAGAACCCTCTCAACGAGGGCCTTCGCTATTATCCAGTACTCCTCCCCGTTCTCGGTCTCAACCCTGACCTTGGCGTAGTCATACTCTGGATGAACGGCAACCGCTAAGTTCGCCGGGAGCGTCCAGGGCGTGGTCGTCCAGATGAGGAGGTACTCGTTCTCCTTGCCCTCTATCGGGAACTTGACGTATATGCTCGGGTCCTCCCTTACCTTGTACTCGCCGCGGACCTCGTGTTCAGCCAAAGCCGTCTCACAGCGCGGGCACCAGTGCAGAACCCTCTTGTCCTTCTCAAGGAGGCCCTTTTCCCAGGCCCTCTTGAGGGTGAACCAGCCAGATTCTATGTACTCGTTCTTTATCGTCATGTAGGGGTTGTCCCAGTCCATCCAAACGCCGAGCTGCTTGAACTGCTCGGTCATTATCTTGAGGTTGTTGAGGGCGAACTCCTTACACTTGCGTATGAAGTTGTCGACGCCTATCTCGGTCTCTATGTCCTTCTTGGTCTTTAGGCCCAAAGCCTGTTCGACCTTGACCTCTATCGGGAGGCCGTGCATGTCGAAGCCCGGTTGCCTGCGCACGTTGTAGCCCTGCATAGTTCTAAAGCGTATCACCATGTCCTTGATTATCTTGTTCCAGGCGGTACCGAGGTGTATTGCACCGCTGACGTAGGGCGGCCCGTCGAGGAAGTAGTACTTCGGGCCCTTTGCTCTGCTTTCCTTCACCTTCTCATAGGTGTTGTTCTCCTTCCAAAAGCGCTCGACTTTTTCCTCAAGCTTCCCTGGGTTATACTCCCTAAACTCCGGTTCCTTTATCATGTCAAAACCCTCCAGAAATGATAGTAATCACTACCCTAGAACAGGGGGACTCAAGCCGCGAAACGGGCGAAGCGAAGGATAAAACACTCCCCCCTCATGGGCATCGGGGCAGAATTGGGAACTTCCCTTATAAGGTTTTTGGATGGAGAACTGCAGAATATAGGGTTGTGCCCTCCCCGACCGACCCCAGGTCACTTCTCCCAGGGGCGTGAGGGGGAGGGCCCGGTTGAATTTAAGGTGAGGATGATTTAAACCTGACGCTCCTCCTCGGGCTCGCCTTTGCGCCTGCTCTCGTTCTTTATGACCTGGATGACATAGTCTATGAACTTCCTGATCTCTTCGAGCTCCTCTTCGGGAATGTCCTTGATTTTCTTGTTCTTCGTTTTGTACGTTAGCAGCTTGAGGAGGGCCAGCCTCCTCAGTGCAGTCCTCGTTCCTATCTCCCCTTCCTTCCAGTCGCGCCAGATGGCGTTGGCTATGCCGTAGAACTCCGGGATGCTGTCGAGACCGGGAGCATTAACGTCTATGACCTCCGTTCCTAGGTACTTGTAGCGCTTCTCCTTGTCCTCCTTCGAGAACTCCTTGGTTTTTTCCTTGATGTACGCATGCACCATGGCCACCACCTCCGGGAAATAATTTGTCCTATGAATTTATTAACTTTTTGTTTCTAAAGTGTCTGCGGGTGGTCACTGCTCCTCAATCTTGGTTTTTAACCTCGTTCCATATTCCAGCCATTATCAGCGCGGCGCCCAGGTAACCCTTGACGCTGAGGACTTCCCCTATCGTTATGAACGCCGCTATGTGCCCGAAAATTGGCTCCGCGGAGTATATCAGCGCCGCCTTGTGGGCCTTCGTGTTCCTCTGGTGCTTAACCTGCAGGGTGAACGCTATCACCGTCGCGAAGACCGAGGTGTAGAGCACCCCCGCCCAGGGCAGCGGGTCTGTGGGGGCGACGAAGGGCTCGAAGAGCAGTGCAAAGGCCAGTGAGAAGACGAAGTTCCATGTTATCTGCCAGAAGGCTAAGCTGAGGTAGTCCTTCTCCCCGAACTTCTGGACCAGAACTATCTGGAAGGCGAAGCTGAGGGCGCAGAGAACCGTAAGCAGGTCGCCGTAGTTGAAGTTCAGGCTCGCCCCGGAGATGAGGTAGAGGCCGGTTAGGGCTATTGCGAGTGAGAGGACGTCCCTGAGCTTGAGCCTATCCCGGAGAATGAAATACGCTATGAAGGGCGTGAAGACGACGTAGAGCGAAGTTATGAATGCAGAGTTCGAGGCCGTGGTGTATTTAAGCCCCACTATCTGGAAGCCGTGGCCGAAGAAGAGGGTAAGCCCGAGGATGAAGCCCTCCCTGAAGGTCTCCCTCCTCAAAACCTTCGACCTGAAGAGGGCGAGCATTAGGAGCGACGCTATGCCAAAGCGGTAGGCTAGGAAAAGTATCGGCGGCAGATAATCGAGGCTAACCTTCATCGCCGGGAAGGTGAAGCCCCATATCGCGGTGATACCGAGGAGTACGAGCTCGGAGCGGTTCATCGCCGTCTGTAGTCTGCCCCCGTTTATAAGGCCTTCCCTTCGTATAAACTTACATCTTCACGTTTTTACCTTGGTTTCACAAGAGTTATATAGATGAAGTTTCAACCATGGAATCAGGTGTTCCCGATGGGTGATGAAGCGGTAGAGAAGATCTGGATTCTGATAACCCCTGACAAGTGCAGCGGCTGCAGGCTGTGCGAAGTTGCCTGTTCGCTGGAGCACGAGGGCATAATCTGGCCGGAAGCATCGCGTATAAGGATATACGAGCTCCTTCCGGGAGTCAACGTCCCCCACACATGCGTTCAGTGTCCTGACTACCCGTGCGTGAAGGCGTGCAACTTCGATGCGCTGAGCGTCGATGAGAAAACCGGTGCCGTGCTCGTAAACGAGGAGAAGTGCACCGAGTGCGGCGCGTGCTACCTTGCCTGTCCCGGCAACGTCCCGAGGATTCCGGTTGGCAAGGGCAGCGTGGTAATCTGCGACCTCTGCGGAGGAAGCCCGAAGTGCGTCGAGGTCTGTCATGAAGCAGGGCACGATGCGCTGGTTCTCGTGAAGGGCCAGTACCGCTCCGTCTACAGAACCTTCGCGAAGGACCCTGTTGAGAAGAGCACCGAGCTGGCGAGAAAGATGTACGGTGAGGAGTTCCTGGGGTGATATTATGTACGGCTACGCTGGAAAGCTTCTGGACGTTGATCTGAGCACAGGAAACGTGAAAACCGTCGAACTAGATGAAGAAATGCTCCGCTTCTACGGCGGCAGGGGGCTCGGCACGTACCTCCTGTGGAGGGAGCTTGGAGAGAGGTGGGAAAAGGTAGATCCCCTCGGCGAGGAGAACCTTCTGCTGATCCTCACCGGCCCGCTGACGGGCTACTACCCGGGGATAAAGACAGCGGTAGTGGCCAAATCCCCCGAGAGCAACGGGATCGTTGGCAGTGTCCTGAGCAGCGAGGTGGGGATAGAGCTCAAAGCAAGCGGCTACGACGGGATAATAATCCGCGGGAGGGCGAAGGAGCCCGTCTATCTTTTCATCAATGACGATGATGTTGAGATAAGGGACGCCTCGAAGTACTGGGGCATGGGCGGAGTGGAGCTTCACAAGACCCTGCTGAAGGAAGTCCACGATGAGCTCAGGAAGAAGGCCAAGCTGAGGGGTGTCCCGAAGGAGCCAGCGATGATGTACATCGGCAGGGGCGGGGAAAGGAAGGTGCGCTTTGCCGCCATAATGAGCAAGCTTATGCACGCTGCCGGCTACGGCGGCTTCGGTGCGGTGATGGGGAGCAAGAACCTCAAAGCAGTGCTCGTTAAGGGTAACAAAGCCCTGCCAAAAGTCCACGACCCGGAAAAGTTTAAGTCCATGCTCCGTGAGTTCCAGAGGGAGCTCTTGACGCTCACCACCTTCCGCCAGTGGGGAACCGGTGCCGGAGGCTATAGCGTAGGGAAAGACCGCTCAAGCCAGCCGGTCAGGAACTGGCAGGAGGAGTACCATGACGACGAGAGGATAAGCGTTGTGAACTTCGAGCTGAAGGCCTGGATCAAGAAGTACTGGGCCGACTACGGCTGCCCGGTCAACTGCATGAAGATCTCCTACCTCCGCTACGGGCCGTACAGGGGCTCGATAACGGACGCGCCCGACTACGAGCTGATGGCCTACATGGGCACGAACCTGGGCATCTTCGAGCCCGAGAAGGTCGTCTACCTCTCCTACCTCGTCGATGAGCTCGGCCTGGACGGCATCAACGCGGGAAACGTCCTTGGCTTTGCGGCGGAGCTTTACCAGCGCGGAATCCTGACGGAGGAGGACATCGGCTTCAAGCTCGAATGGGGCGACGAGAAGGCCTTCGCAAAGCTCCTTAAACTCATAGTGGAGAGGAGGGGCATCGGGGAGATACTGGCCGAGGGCACCTACCGCGCGGCGAGAAGAATCTCCGAGATGAAGGACGTCGATGCGATGAGATATGCAGTCCACGTCAAGGGCATCGGTGTCGGTGCCCATGGAATAAGGAGCGACCTCGACTACACGAGGGACATAAGCTACGCCGTCTCGGTTCAGGGCGGCGACCACACCGCAACTGCCGGTTTGCCCGCGAGGAGCTACGAGGGAGAACTCGTCAATGCCTTCTACGACTCGGCCGTTATCTGCATGTTCACGACGAGGCCGGGCTTCGAGAGAATCCTTGAGTTCGGAAACGCGGTTACGGGCTTTGATTTAACCCCTGAGAAGTGGTTCAACGAGACCGGCCTGAGGATAATCCACCTCCAGAGGATCCTGCTCCTCCTCGGGGGGCCAGACGTTTACTGGACTCCCGAAGACGACGACAACCCGCCGAGGTTCTACGAACCCCTCCCGACCGGACCGGTCAAGGGCAAAGCGCCGAGCAGGGAGGAGATAAGGGCGAAGGTGAGGCAGTACTACGAGCAGGTCGGCTACGACGAGCGCGGGATTCCGAAGGAGGAAGTCCTTGAGGAGCTCGGTCTCGGTGAGGCGAAGCGTGAGGTGAAGCGCATAAGGGAGCGCCTCGGCCTCTGAACGGTGGTCTTCATGAGGGTAACGCTGATACTCTACGGGGAGCACGCTCTAAAACACGGCCCGCGGAGGGAGCTTGAGGTCGAGGAAGGGAAAAGGGTGGGCGAACTCCTAAAGGAGCTTGGAATAGGGACGGACGAGCACCACATCCTGGTGAACGAGAGGAGGGTGGAGGAAAGCCATCCCCTCAGGGAAGGCGACAGGATCAAGGTGCTCCCGGTGGTCTACGGCGGCTCACTCCCCGGGCCCGTGGACGCAGGACATGTTCATGGCTAAGAGCATCTCGACGTAGCCTGACTCAAGGTTCTCCTTTATTTTATCCGCCAGTGTCTTGAACTCCTCAAGGGTGAGCGGTCTTTTGTTCTTCAGCCACTTGATCTTCCCGTCGTTCTTGTCGAGTATTACTATCTCCCCCTCCGTGATCAGGGGCACGTAGTTCATCTTTATGCCGTAGAGCTCCTCGGCAAAGGCCAGCTTGGCCCTTACGAGTTCGAGGTAGTTCGCCAGATCCTCCCCGAGAATCAGCCTGAATTCGCGCTCCATCTTCCCACCGCTGGGATCTCAATGCACAGGTTTATTAACCTATCGGGCAGGTGTGGGTAAAAATGTCCTTTAATTCTTCCGAAATCCAAATAAGTGTCGGCGATGTATCACTCTCGGTGAGACAATGGAGATGAAGTATGCCCACCACTTCCACGCCTACCAGCCCGGCGACATAGTTTACGTTAAAGACGGCGACGGTAGCAAGCCCATCGAGTACGAGGAGAGGAAGAGCCCAGTCGCGATAAGAATCCGCGGGGAAGAAGTTAAGGGCGAGAACTGGACACAGGCGATGCTCTACTCCTACGAGCACATAGCAGATACCCTCTCCCGCATGAAGGGGGTCAGCATTGATATAGAACCCTTCACGTTTCTGATGCTCCTCCGCTACCATAAAAACACCTTTGAGGACGCCGTTGAGCTTCTCCGTAGGTTCGACGCCGTTCCGACGACGCCTTTCCACCCGATAGTGCCCCACCTTGATGAGTTTGAGCAAAGGATCCTGGCGAGGGTTTCCTTCGACTTCTATGCTCCGCTGATTAAGGATAAACCCGTAATCGGCTACTGGCTTCCGGAGGCTGTGATAACGAGAAAAACGGCTCAAATAATCGAGTCCCAGACGGACAAAAAGCTGGTCTTCCTCCTCGATGAGAGGCAGCTCCTCTATGACTTTCCCCAGGCGAAGCACTCCTGCAACCGCTACGGTAAATCCTTCGTCTTCGGAAGGGAGTGGGGCATAAGCGACGCCTTCGCCTTCAACACCCTCGACGTTCCCGGTCTGGTCTCGGCTACCCTATCCCACCGCGACGACCACAAGGAGAACCTCGGCGTTCCCTATCTACTCTTCACCGCCAGTGACCTTGAGAGCCTCCTGGGAAACCCGGCACAGCTCGACCTCTTTACGGCATGGATGGAAGGGCTTGAGGCGAACGGCGTCGAGAGGGTCTCGGCGATGGAGTTCGTGAGGAGGAAGCTCTCAGGGGAATATAGGCGCCTCGACGGCGAGTGCTCCTTTGAGATTGGGGTTAAGGACTACTCCGCCTGGAGCGACTACTTTGACCTGAGCACCGACGGCAAGACGAGCGACTCCAGGTGGCTTGGCTATAGACGGGCCGACGGAAAGGTCTTCGCGAGGGAAATGAACGGCAGGAAGATTTCCCAGCTCTGGAAGGTCGCCTTCACGAGGCTCTTTGAGGAGCTCAACAGAACCGTCAGGCTGGGGGTTCTGAAGGGTCTTGAGGAGCTCGGGGCCAATTCCGAGGAGTTCTTAATCAGATACGCGAGGATTTTCTTCATGGACTACTACGACTACTTTGGCATAGAAACCTCACTCGATTACGTGCTTGAACCGGCCAACGGCGAGGGGAGCTCTTTAAGGCTCGGTAGGGTTTACTACCTCATGCTCCTCGCCAACCACTCCTGCCCGCGCTTCTGGGAGAACCTCGACACGCGCGTCGCCTTCGGCAACGTCTCTGTCATGGCCAAGGCCCTCATCGAGCTTATGGAGTACTTCGACGGCGATGAACTCCAGAGCCTTTTCGTGGGGGCCTACCTAAAACTCCTCAACTTCGACAAGCTCTACCACCTCTGGAACCTTGGAGCAATGCTTTCTCTGGAGGGCTGGGAGACTGATGAGAGAGCGTGGCTCGATGCGCTCAGTCCAGAGGTGCCCAACAGTGCTTACAACGTCGTCACGAGAGCTTCTCTTTACGTTGGAAAGCGTGACCTGAAGGGCGAGCTCAGGAGTCTAATCGAACCCTACAACCTCGACTGGGCCGTAGCGGACACGGGCCACATACCGGGGGAGGTTCACGGCCACTGGGAGAAGGGGGGATGGTGTGAGCACAGGAGACGTTAGGGGGACAATTTTGGACTTTTTATCCAGCCCTCTCATTAGATGCATAACTTTTTAAACTGTTTTACATTATAAACAAACCCAAGTGGAACTTTCCAGGCCCAATGGTGATGCCATTGAAGAGGGTGGAGTTCCAGGGGGACGGGGAGGGGCTGCTTGAGCTCGTCTTTGGGATTCTCGATGGTGTGATGTACCTCAGGATAAGGCGTATTCTGGATGAGATTGAAAAAATACTCGGTAAAGACAGGTTGCTCATCCTACTCCTTCAGGTTCCACTTCTCTCTGCTCAGGAAGAGGTAGGCCTCGTCCTCCAGCTCCTTCGGAACGTAGTCTAACAGAATCTCCGCCCTTCTGATGCCCTCCCTCACGTTCTTCCCCATGGCGACCTGGTTCTTCTCAATGAGCTCAGCGATGACCTCGGCGATGTCTTCCTTCACGGTCTTTTCCGCGAAGAGCCTCTTCCCTCTAATCCACACCCGCTCGTTCTTCCGGTAGAAGTCCCAGCCCCTCTCCGTGAAGAACTCCGGGCCGGGCTTTATTTTCACCCTCTCCCGCTCCCTCCTGTCCACCTCCAGCATTATGAACGCTTTGTTACCGCTATGCCCAACGTTCCAGCCGAGGACACTGAAGCCTTCCCGTGGGAGGGCCTTCTCAAAGCCTCTTGCCGTTCTCTCCAGCTGTGGAAGGAGAACGTCCTCGACAAGGTTGGGAGCATCGAAGGCCAGCGTCACGAGGTGGGTTCCCTTCCTCCTCAGTTCGGAGAGGTAGCTTCCACTTCTCGTGGCTCTCCCGAAGAAGAACTCCTCGGAGGGGCTCTCCAGAAACTGATGTGCCTTGAAGTAGAAAAAGCCATAGCGCTCCCAGCTCAGATTAGCTGCCACGTTCCGTCTTGGGTCGACGGGGTCGATGACTATCAGGGGTCTGTCTGCATCGGCCTCGCGCCTGACCGTTTTCATGGCTGTCTCGTACTCCCGCTTGAGCCAGTTTCCGGGGTCGATTATCTTCTGCCTCAGCATGAAGTCGGCGTTTTTGAGGACTTCGAGGAACGAGCCGTATTTGATGACGAGTATCTCCGCAAGATACCCAGAGAAGCCCCGGATGTATATCTCGCTCCCGTAGGCGTTTATCCCCTTCAGAAAGCGCTTGAGGAGTCTTACCTCGTCGTTTCTGCCCCGGAGGTTCTCAATGACCCAGCGGTTGTGGAGTATCGAGCGGTCTACGGCTGTTCTAACTTCTCTCCAGCTTTTCACATCGTAGCAGGGAACGAGGTCGACCTTGACCCCTTTATAGCGCGCTCTCACGTAGGGATGTTCGGCGTAGGCGATTTCGTAGGAGCCGAGCTTCTCCGCGATAGCTCTGCCAAGTTCCAGGCCTCTTTCCCGGAGCCCTTCGAGGGGGGTGTCGAGAGGGAAGGCCAGAAAAAGGTCGACGTCGTGGTCGCCAGCTAAGTAGGTGTCCTTGGCGAGCGAGCCGACGAAGTAGGGCTTAACGTCGAGGCCCAGGCTTTCTATGGTCTCCTCCGCTATGCCCTCCAGTTCCCTCATTAGGCCCTCCACGAAGGCCCTCTCCTCGTCCGTCGGGCGTATTCTCGGGAGAACTTTTTGAAGCACGGCCTCGATTTCCGGTCACCTGCTGGTAGTTTGGTATCAAAATATTTATATATCTTTTGTTAGTCAGCTATCAATAGGTGTGAACATGGAAGACCTCGCCCTTGTTCAGAATCCCTGGTGGAGCGACGAAGATTCGATTTATCTCGACGAGAGGGTTAAGCGGGCGCTCTCGAAGAAGCCCAGGCTCTTCTACCGTTTTGAGCCCGTAAACAAGGTTCTCATCGGGCCCAGACAGGTCGGGAAGACAACCTATATGAAGCTGTCGATACTGAACCTAATCGAGTCGGGAGTTAATCCAAGGAACATTCTTTACTTCTCCGGTGACCTTCTGAGGGATTACAAGGAAATTGTGTCCCTGGTACGCTCCTTTCTGAGAAGAACCCCTGGAGAAGCCTACGTGTTTCTCGATGAGGTTACTTTTGTCGGCGACTGGGAACGGGCGGTTAAGTTTCTGCTGGATTCCCCACTGGCGTCAAGGATGGTTCTTCAGGTTACGGGCTCCACCTCGGCAGGTTTAAAAAGGGAGAGCTTCCCCGGGAGAAGTATTAGGATCGAGGAGTTCCTTCCGCTTGATTTCAGGCTCGTTGCGTCCATTTACAGGCCCAAGCTGAGGGGGCTTGAGCTTCCACATCCCAATCCTAAGACGCCAAGAGAGTTCTACGAAAACTCTCTTGAGTTATACCCCTTCCTCGATGAACTTCTTGGGGCCTTTGATCTATACCTGTCCTCTGGCGGTTATCCCAGTTCAATCTACGAGCTTCTTGGGGGGGAAATCCCCCCGGAAACCTACGAGATGGTTTACAACGCAACCATACTCGACGTTGTAAAACTGGGCAGGAGCGAGAGGATTGCGCTCTCACTGATCCTTGGCCTGCTCAGACGCTACGGCGACAGGGTTAGCCTCAATTCCCTTGCCAAAGAGCTTGAGATAGGCTCCCATGTGACGGTCAGGGATTACTTAGAGCTCTTTGAGGAGTTATTCATCGGGCGGAACTACTTCCAGGTTAGGCTCCATGATATGACTCCCCTCTTCAGGAGGGAGCGCAAGTTTTATTTCCTCGACCCTCTGTTAATTAGGACGTTCTCGAAGCTCTTCGGTGTAGCCGTTGACGATTCGAGGCTCATTGAGGGTGTCGTTGGAGAGCACCTCAAGAGGCTTTTCCCTACTTACTACTTCTATGGCTCAAAGGAAATTGATTTCATAGCCGGAAACATGGGCATTGAAGTGAAATGGCGCCGTAGTGTCTCCCCATCTGACTTCCCGAGAGTTGGGGTAAGGAACAAAATTTTACTTTCTAAAACTGACCTTGAGTTCATTGAATCCAGGAATCTCGCAATAATTCCCGTTCCGTTCTTCCTCTTCCAACTTCACTCGGCCAGCTCGAACCTCGCAACGGTCTCATAGATCGGGCCCTTCGGTGTAAGCGTGCTCTTCTTCAGCTCTATGGCCTCGACATCGAACTCTCCGAAATCCTCGTTGGCGAGCTCTTTGAGGGCCATCGCCAGCTCCAGCTTGTCCCTGACGAACTTCACCCTGCCTATGGTTATGTGCGCCACGAAGTCCTTGTCTTTCTTGAAGCCGAGCCTCCTCATTTCCCGCTCGACGTCCTTCGCTATCGCCTTTATCCCATCGTCGTTCTCTATTCCAGCCCAGATTACGCGGACGTAGTTCGGGTTCGGGAAGACGCCGATGCCCTTCACTTTAACGCGGTGCTTCTTATGTTTCTTAGCTATCTCGGCTAACGCCTTCTTGACCTCCTCCGCTAAAACCTCATCAATCTCGCCGAGGAACTTTAGGGTAACGTGGAAGTTCTCCCTCTCGACGAACTTTATCTTCGCCGCTTTGCTCCCTATCCTCTCCTGGGCTTTCATGAGGTTGTCGCGGACTTCGTCGCTAACCTCAATGGCTATGAACGCCCTCATACCACCACCGAGAAAAGTTGGGGGAGGGGGTTAAAGAGGTTTCGAATTCTTAAAAATGAAATCTTCACCATCCTAGAAGCCACATCAGAATGAACGCTATTACTCCAATCTCCCACATGATATCCAGTGGCAAACTGTCCCCACGTTTTGACTTTGTGTGCTTCAGAACAAATATCACTAGAATATAAAGAAAGATTAGGAAATCCAAAATTGTCCTGTAGTTCATTTTCCCACCTCTTAGTTATGCCATATTATGATAGGGCCTCCTAACACTTGCTTGATATATATTCCTTTATTACCCCCTAGGTCATCAACTACTTTAATGTATGCACCTGCTAATATAAGTGCCTCTGCTATCCCCATTAGGATACTTTCTGCTACTGTGATACCGATTCTTTCTAAAAATGCGATAAGTGCAGCCCTCCCTATTTTGGTTCCTCCACCGGCGATTCCTATTCCCATGAAATCTAGTAGCATTTGGGTTTCATGCTCATTTAAAGTAAGTTTC
The DNA here is from genome assembly GCF_024707485.1 of Thermococcus thermotolerans. Lineage (NCBI taxonomy): Archaea > Methanobacteriati > Methanobacteriota > Thermococci > Thermococcales > Thermococcaceae > Thermococcus > Thermococcus thermotolerans. The sequence goes on along the minus strand of NZ_CP102602.1, from coordinate 1,408,879 downwards.
CATCCCCACCAGTGTTGTTCATAGTGCCACTGGGGAAGTATTGTTTCACTCTCTTTAGGTGCCCTTACTGTGGTGCCAATGTCGTATCCAATAGTTTTGTAGTTGAGGACACTTGACTTGGAGATTGTTTGCTTAAGAGTGTTGATGACTGTAGCGTCATAATATTCATAGTGAACTTGTCCGTTTGTTACTACTTTCACTGTGATCTTGTTGGAAGTATAATATGTTACTAACGCCATGCTGAGTGAACTGCCATCATATGTTCCTACCACAATACCTTTTGAAGTGTTTATGAAGAAAACATACTTCCCTTCACTCTTAACTCCTGACAACGCATCTACAGAGACTGAAGATACTCCCAATTTCCTTAGGTCCCTTTGGGCAAGGAGAAGAACATTCTTTTTCTCTATTGGGCTCAAACTCTGAACCGTTAATATTAGTGGGGTATCTGTCGGCTGCTTATTAATATTCGCAGTTGCACTTGCACTTTCAGCCGTCACTCCAATCATTAGCAGTCCCAACAGGACTGCGAACAACGACTTCCACCGCATGGAGTTCACATCCTTATAGTTTTTGCATTACTATTTGGATGATTTATCCTTTATAACCTTTTCCGTTTACTCTTAGTAAAAATTCTTCCCTTTATTTTCGAGCATGAATTTATTCTAATGCGAGTTTTCCTCTTAGAACTTTTCAAAAGAAGCCTGAGTAAAGGAGTTGCATGGCGATGCAAAGAAAGTGCAAAAAAGAAACCTCATTCTCTCACGACAACCGGGAACTCCTCCCAGGGGAAGACTATCCACTTGTCCGTGCGGAAGACGTAGAAGTCGGGAACCACCTTCGTCCAGGGCTTCATGCTGAGGCAGGCCACTTTAACATCCGATGCGCCGGCCTTCTTGACCTCATCGATGACGACTTCGAGGGTCTTCCCGGTGTCGCTGACGTCGTCAACGATAACGACTTTCTTGCCCTCCAGCGAGCCGTGGAGGGGGATGGTTATGAGCGGCTTCTCCATCCTCTCCTCGATGTCCTTGTAGAACTTGACGTCGATGACCTTGACCTCAATATCGCCAAGTATGTGGCTGAGCCTCACGGCCGGGATGAGTCCTCCCCTCGCTATGCCGACTATGACGTCGGGTTTATACTCCCTCAACTTATCGGCAAGCGCGAATATCGCCCTGTCCACCTGCCACCAGGTGAGGTAAACCTTGTCCATGTCAACACCTCCGAATAGCGTGAGTTTTGACCCTCACAACTTAAGGCTTTCGGGTGATGGATAGAAGTTAAAGTCCTCGGCTTAAAAAGCCTCCGTTGGCAGGAAAATGTCAAAATCAATTTTTGGTGATATTTGAGAACATGTTTCGAATTAATGTGTAGTTGTGCTATTTGTTCATCAGCTTACTCATCTTTCTTTTGCCTCAAAGTCTCAGATAAACCATAATTAGAAAAAAACACTACTGAAAAAAAAAAGAAAAAGAAATTACTTTTAGTAAACAGAAAAGCTTATATGTTGGGTCATCAACAAATGTAATGAAAATGTTGGAAAGGTGGTCTATATGAACCGCAGGATCTTGGGTAGCATGATATTAGTACTACTAGTGTTTGGTATTGGGGCCATACCAATTGAGGCATCAAGCATGAAGGGATATGAGCCAAGGATTACAAAGGACATTTTAAAGCAAGTTATGAAGGAGTATGTAGAGCTAAAAGCACAAGAACGGACGAGGGAAGCGGATATGCTGTTGGAGAAATATGGAATTGTTAAACTTGGAGAAATTAAAAAGACTTTCAGTATTCCTGTGTCGGGAAGAATTTCTTTAGTAGAGTCTCAAAAATTTGGTAAGGACTTGCCTCATCCTGACACATGGGTGTCACAGAGTGATCTTACACTTACTATTGAGTATCTTCTCCAACAACAATATGCCACTTTGTTCATTGACTATTATTGGGAATGGGATCTAACAGAGGATTTGGCGGATAGTGGGGATATGGACGTTATTTCCATCACTACTGTAGTTGGAAAGACTAGTGAAAACCTTCTTGTGAGGCCAGTGGATGTGTGGGGTGGTCAGCTGGAGTCGGGTAGCGCTTTTGGTAATCATGATGTTGTAAAAACTGCAGACGATACCAGCTTTGATTGGAATAGTGGGGTTCTTGAACACCAGTTGACTTTTAAAGTTGGTGACCAGATTAAGCGTGGGGTTATTCAAGTTATGTATGATATAAATACAGAGTATCTGCTTGGAAGAGGTGGCGCAATCACTACTTACATGACCTATGTGCATACCTTTGGAAATAAGTGGCTGGAAGATGTTACTACCGATGTGGCTGGCCTAATAGCCAATGGTGCTACCACAGTAATATTAAAGGATCCAATAGTGGGGACAGTAGTTTCAAGAGTAGTAGAATTTGCCGTAGATCGGGCGGTCTCATGGGCACTAGAGAACTTTGGTGTTGTCAGAGATGGAATGTGGGCCGCTGATCCTGTGGATGCTTATATTTCATTACCTGACTATTGGCCTCCTGGTGCATTGAGCATTGGAGGGACTAATGAATGAGCATGAGAGAAGTCCTGAGTGAGTTCTGGGGAGAGTTTCTCTTTATTTATCTCTTCATACCCATTGTGTTCGCCGTTTACGTGATTGCAACCCCGCTTTCGGAAAGGTTTCCGGGTTTTAGCTGGGAAGGCGTCCGAAATTTTATCTATGGAGCGGGCTTTTATTTGGCAATATACTTTGCCCTGATGCGGAACCCAAGACAGAGGAAAATCGCCGAGAAGTACCGTCGCAGCAAGAGGACGATGGCCTATTACATACTCTCCGTGGCCCTGGTGGCCTTCCTTCCGATACCCTCTCAATACGCCCTGCCCATAATTGTCATTGCGACGGTCTTCTTCTTTCACAGGACTTACAAGATACGCCTCGAAGAAATGGGGTATAAAAGCTGAGAAAGGAGGAGAATGGCCTCAGCTTATAACGCACTTGCTCCATCCGCAGCGCGGGCAGGTGGCGCACCCGCTCTCCATCTTAAGCTCGACGAGCTCTCCGTCGCTCTCGTAGCAGACAGGACAGTAGGCAACGCCGAGGAGCTCCTTTATTTTATCCTCTGGCACGTCCGGCTTCTCGGCGTGGTGCGGGTGTTCGTGCTTCGGCTTTGCCGCAACGGGCCTGCTTATCGAGAAGGTTATGCCTGCGTTCTCTGTTTTCTCCTTCCCGTTGGTGCCGTTGAGTATGGCCTCGACGTTGATGAACTTCGAGAGCCAGGGCTCGGCCTCAACGACAGCCTTAAGCTTCTCCACCGCGTAGGCGCTCGGCTTGGCCTTGACGCGCTGCTTCTTCTCGCCCTCAACACTGTAGACCTGCACCGAGAGCGAGCCGTCGCGGTAGACCGTTATTCCCTTGCAGCCGAGCTTGTAGGCGAGGAGATAGGCAGCCTTAACGTCCTCGACGGTGGCGTCGTTCGGCATGTTTATTGTTTTACTCGCGCTGTCGGTGAGCCAGAGCTGGATGTTCGCCTGGGCTAAGATGTGGTCGAGCCAGTGGATGTCCATCGAGGTAACGAAAACGCGCTGCATGTCCTCGGGGATCTCCTCAAGACCCTGGACCGAGCCGTAGTTGTCGCTTATCTTCCTGAGTATCTCGTCGCTGTACAGTCCCCTCTTCTTCAGCTCGGACTCGAAGACCGGGTCGACGTAGTAGAACTCTCCAACGGTTACGCTCTTCTTATAGACGAGGGCAAATATCGGTTCGATTCCGCTGGAGGTGTCGGCTATCATGGAAACCGAACCCGTCGGCGGGCAAGTGGTGACCATCCCGTTTCTAACTCCATGGCGCTTGATTTCCTCGGCCAGCTTGTCCCAGGGGAGGTTCCATATTTCGCGGTGGTAGAAGCCCTCAACCGGAAGCTCGCCGTCTTTATAAGCGGACTTCTCGTAGAGCGGGAAGGGCCCGCGCTTCTTCGCTGCCTCGACGGAGTATTTGTAGGCGTAGAATGTGAGGTACTCGGTGGCCTTCCTCATGAAGTCGTAGCCCTCTTTGCTGTTGTAGGGAATGCCGAGCTTGAAGAGTGTGTCCGCCAGCCCCATCATTCCGACTCCTATCCTTCTCGTCAGCTTGGTGTTGTGGTCTATCTCAGGCAGCGGGAACTTGTTGACGTCGATGGCGTTGTCAAGGTACTTGGCGACCTTCTGGATTACATAGGCATACTCGTCCCAGTCGAAGTAGGGCCTACCTTCCTCGTCGTACTTCACGAACTTTGCGAGGTTTATGCTTGCCAAATTGCACGATTCGTAGTCGTAGAGGGGCTCTTCCCCGCATGGGTTAGTTGCGCGGATTTTCTCGCCCTTAGCCGGCTCCAGAACGTTCCTCTTGTTGATGACGTCGAAGAAGACCACACCGGGGTCTGCCTTGGCCCAGGCCATGTAGGCGAGTTCTTCAAACAGGCTCTTGGGGTCGATTTCCTTGACCTTCTCTCCCGTCCTCGGGTTGACGAGCGGGTAGCGCTTGCCCTCTCTCAGCGCCTCCCAGAAGTCGGCCCAGATGCCCACGCTGATGTTGAAGTTGCTGAGCACGTTGGTTCCAACGTTCTTTTCCTTCGCGTGGATAAACTTCTCTATGTCCGGGTGCCAGACCTCAAGGATGCCCATGTTCGCTCCGCGCCTTACACCGCCCTGCTTGATGACGTCGCTGACCGCATCTATGAGGTGCATGAAGCTGACCGGGCCGGAGGCGGCTCCGGTGGTGGTTCCGACCAGGTCCCCCTCTGGGCGGAGTTTGGAGAAGTTGAGGCCAGTTCCGCCGCCCATCTTCTGTATCATGGCCACATCGTGGGCGGCCTTCATTATGCTCTCCATGTCGTCCTCTATCGGCACCACGAAGCACGCCGAGAGCATACCGAGGGGTCTTCCTGAGTTGATGAGCGCCGGTGTGTTCGGCATGAATATCTGGCTCGTCATCAGCCTGAAGTACTCCTCGACTTCGCCCTCATAGTCATCAAAGGCGCCGTTTTCGAGCATCTTTATTACATCGTCGATCGGCACCTTCATCTGGCCCTTCTCCGCTAACTCGCGGTAGAGGTTGAGCAGCCTCTCGAAGTGGTACTTGTTGAGCTTGAACCTTCCGATGGAGAGCTTTCCGTCGTACTCGTCGAGCATGCCCATGTAGTGCTCTACCCTGCTCAAGTCCTGCTCGTGGTTCCCTTCCCTATCAAAAACCCTTTCATCGTAGAGCAGATCCGGGATGACTGAGAGAATCGCGACACGCTCGAAGAGCTCCCTGGGGCTCTCAACTATCTCTCCTTTCTCGTTCTTTATCAGGTACCTGCTCGCCAGAACGCGGAGGGCGTTGATGGAGAAGCGCTTGTCTATTTCGTCCAGCTTGTCCTTGTTGAGGATTTTCTTCTTCTCCTCCCTTATCTCGGCCTTCTTCTTGCGGTAGAGTATGTATGCCTTTGCGACATCAAAGAGTCCGGCGCGCATGAGCTCCAGCTCAACTATATCCTGGATGTTCTCTATGTGGGGAACCTGTCCGTCGTAGAGTTCGTTGACCCTCCTGACGACCCTCCTGACAACTTTGTTAAGGAGCTTCTCGTCGCGGACGCCGACTTCAAGCATTGCCCTTTGTATAGCCCATTTTATACGCTCTTTATCGAACGGGACAATCCTGCCGTCCCTTTTCATCACTTTTTCAACCGGCATATAAACACCCCTGACATACAGCTGTTTATCGTCGCCCCCATTAGTAGAAGCATCAGCAAAAGTCTATGCCGGCCACCCCTACATATACCTTACCCCGTTGGAAGTTGCCGGGGTGACGAATTTATGCCCCCAACTTTGCCTGGTATGTAAGGTGGTAGAAAAGGGAGATGTCGGATAATTTATCCAAACGTCAAAGGCCCTCATAGACCAGTTTGAGCCTGTAGGCGTGTTTAAGCTCTTCTCCGGCCATCATTTTGAATATGTGTCCCAGGGAGCCGTCCAGTATTTTGGAGAGCCTCGTGTAGAGCTCGTATGCGTGCTTTTCCCTCACGAGGGCTTCGAGAACCAGCTCCTCAAGGCTCTCCGGCTTTGCCCTCTCGTCGCTCAGCATGGGTTCGAGGGAGAGTGAGTCGAGGTAGTCTATGACCGCCGTTTCCTCCAGCGTCCCCTCGGAGAGCATCCCTTCGAGGGTCTTCCTGTGCCTTAGCTCTTCCTCGGCCATCAGCTGGAAGGTCTCTACCAGTTCCGGCCTCTCGAAGGTGGCGAAGGTCTCGCCGAGCTTGTGGAGGTTGTAGAGCTCGTTCTCCTGCCATATGAGCCTTTCTAGGAGTTCCCCAAGTTTCATTGGGCTTCCTCCATGAGGGTTTTCAGGTATTCGAGGAGTTCCTTAGCGCTCGGCAGAACGAGGTCTGGCTCTATCCCCCTCTCTTCAACGTCCCTCAGAGTGCTCACACCTGTCAGGACCATCACCGCCTTCATGCCGAAGCGCCTGGCGAAGAGGATGTCGGTGTCGAGCCTGTCGCCGACCATCCATATCTCATCGACACCGTCGAGCTTGTTCCTCGCCACCTCGTAGGCCGGCTCGTTTGGCTTGCCTATTATCAGGGGCTCGACATCGGTTGAGGCCCTCAGTGCGGCTATTATTGAGCCTGCGCCGGGATAGAGGCCCTCCTCCGCCGGGTAGGTGGTGTCCGGGTTGGTGCCTATGAAGCTCGCCCCGTTCCTTATCGCCAGCGTGGCGTACTTGAGCTTCTCGTAGGTTAAGGCCGGGTCGAGGCCGACGACGACGTGTTTCACGTCCCTCCATGAACCCTCTCTGCATTCCTCAACGGTAACGACTCCCCAGTCGAGGCGCTCCATCTCCCGGTGAAGCCCCTCACCGCCTATGACGAAAACCCTCCCGGGTTCCATATGACGCTCCATGTACAGCCTGGTGGCGAGGCCTGAGGTGACTATAAGGTCCTCCGGGATATCGATCCCCATCGAGAGCAACTTTTCCCGGTACATGGCGGGGTCTCTGGTTGAGTTGTTGGTGAGGAAGATGAAGTGAACCCCCTCCTCCTTTAGAAAGTTTATCAGCTCGCGGGCGCCTTCAACGGGCTCGTTTCCGCGGTAGATTACGCCGTCCATGTCGAAGATGAGGCCGATTTTCCTCAGCATGGAAAAAGAATGGAGGGAGGGTTTAAAAGTTCACTGCTCGGCGTTGAGCTTCATGTCCACAACCACCCTGTCGGTCTGGCACTCGTTGCCTGCTTTTTCCGAGAACTTCACCGTCATGACAACTCTCAGCGTCTCGTCCTCCTTGAGCGGCTTGTCAATAAGCCCTATCCCTTCTCCGCTGATATCCCTTAGGCTCTTGCCCTTTACTGAGTCAACCGTCCATGAATCGTTGCCGCGGTACACCTTCAGCTCCTCCACAATTAGATACCCGCTCAGCTCTCCGACATCGGTCGTGTTGTCAACGGCCTTCTCCGCCGGACTCATGGAGCCGTCTTCGAGGTCTCTGACGTCGAGGATCATGCTCAGCCTGGAAACGTCGATGTCGCCGCGGTTTTTGACGTAGAATGTGAACGTCCTCTCATCGCCGGGCTTGAGGTTCGAGAACTCAAAGAGCCTGAGGTCGTTGTAGAACCTGTTTCCGTCTTTGCTTAGGGCTATGTCGAACTCTCCGGAGCTTATCTCGTTGTTCTCTGATATGGCCATGTCCGTGAAGAGCGACTTGGCGGGCCCGGCTAGCACCAGCAGGGCCGCGAGGAGGCCTATTGCTACAACTTCTTTATGTTTCATACAGCACCACCTTGTGTGGTAGGTCGAAGAGATTACGCAAGAAGAGCTTATAAAATTTTCTCTTAAAATGGTAAGAATGGGCTCACGGCCTGACGTTCACGTTGAGTTTTAGGGACTGGATTGTGCCGTTTATGGCTTCAATGATGAGGTTTTTGGCGTCCGTTTCCGCGTAGTTGCCGTCGGGAGGCGCCGCGGGAAGTTCCGGAGGGCTGTCTTTGAAGAGGAGGAACCAGACCTGCCATCTGCCGGGCCTGTCTATGCTGAAGGTGTAGTTGGTCTCGAACTGCGGCGTCCAGTTGCCCTCTATGTTCACGGGGACGTTCGGCAGTGTCACGTTGAACCAGCCGGGCATGGGGTACATCTCGTGGATTATCGTCGTGTTAGTTGCGTTGTCCCAGGTGAGATTGACGAGCCATATCTGGACGTAGTAGGTTACGTTACGGTGCTCGTGGTTGACTATGCCGATGATTACCGTCCCGTTCTCCCCGACGAACAGGTCAGTGGGATAGTTATCTGCCATCCCTTCCGGTCCGAGGATATAGAACTCGGTGAAGGCCTCGCCGGGCTTGGGGTGGGTGACCACGTAGGCGAGCGTCCCGATGGAGGTTATTATCGCTATAATCAGGATGGCAGTCAAGGCCTTGTCGAGTTTGCTTGAGCTTTCCCACTCAAGTTCTCTCTTCACGTCCTCGATAGTTATCCATGGAATCCATGGCTCGAATGCCTTCGAACGGCGGTAGATGGCTATGAGCGAGAAGGCAACGTTGAAGACCGTTAGGCTGACGAGTATCGGGATGAGCCTTATGCCCCAGGGTGTGTAGTTTAATGCTAAGCCTATGAGCGGGACGATGGCTATGCTGAGGCCGAAGCTGAGGGCGAGCCTTTCTAAGTTGTCCAGCTCCTTCCTTTCGGGGAACAGGGCGGTTATGAAGACGTAGCCCGGGAAGAAGAGGACGAAGGCGAGCCCCAGTGCCTTCCTTGCCAGGCTCTCCGGAAAGGCGTAGATCAGGAAATCCAGGAGGAGGGAGAGGGCAATGATGGTGAGCATATCCCAGTGTCTCCACGGACCCTTAGGTTCTTCAGGCACCGCTGAGCACCTCGTACACCTTTTTAACGACTATCACGGCAAAGATCAGGAGGAGTAGTTCGACCATGGGCTTCAGGCTCTCCTTCTGCTCCCTGCTCATGAAGAGGCCGCCAACCTCCAGGGTTATCAGCAGGCCTATCAGCGTCAGCGTCAGGAACACGTCAACGCTCCCCGCGGCCAGCGCTGAGACGAGAACCCACAGGGAAATGAAGAGCACCACGTAGTCATCTACATCCATTCCTCAACTCCTCCCAGCTTTCTTGCAGATATCTCTATTCCATAGTCCTTTTCCTCGACCTTTTCCACGTGGATGAGCTCGCCAGTGGCCCTCGCAAGGGCGAGCAGCACCGAGGAACACACGGGGCAGGGCATCTTTTCACATGTCCCCGCATCGCAGGGGATGGTTGGCTGGAGGATCACCCGGAAGCCGTTCTCGACTTCTTCTATGTAGACCCTCCCGGCCAGTCCGAGGGCCTTGAGCACGGAACCGGCGGTCGCCTCGACCTCCCCGGGTCCCGTACCGGCCAGAGAGTACTCCAGGTGCTCCTCGTACTTCTTTACAAGCTCAATCCCCAACGGCCCGAGGAAGAGTCCCATGGCCCGGTCGTTCGGGATCTCCGTCAGAAAAACGGTCTCCTCGTCTATCCTCGCCAGGTCGAGTTCGAAATCCTCGTGGAGGGGGACGAAGACACCTCCCTCTGGAAGGTTCTCGAAAGGTGGTATGTAGACGGCGTTTCCTTCCAGTCTTAGATTATCCACAAAGGAGTTGGAGAACCTCCCGTAGGAGCTTAGGACCAGCCTTATAGCATCTTTTTTTACATACTCTGACGATTTGAACGTGAGTACAACGGCCCCCAGGAACATCCCGGCTATTCCAAGGTTTATGTAGCTGGTTATGAGGTTGAGAAAGCCGTAAACGGCCAGAGAGCCGCCGGCCGCGAGCAAGGAAGCACCCACGATGTTCTTCACTTCCATCCTCTCCCCCAGCCTCACAACAACCATTAACCTTAAAAGATTTGTCTTACCATGAGTTGTTGATTAAAATGAGGAAGCTGGCCCCTTTCCTGCTCATCTCCATGATGGTTCTAGGCTCGGGCATTGCTGTGGCCGAGGGTTCGGACTACCTGACGGCAGGTTCTAACGATTACGGGGCATATCTCTACTTTGACTCCTTTCTGGGGGAGTTTAACGCCCTGTTCTCTGGAATCCTCAATGGGGGGAACGGCACCGTTGAGATGGCCACTGAGCTATACGCTCAACTAAACGCCACCTACGAGACCCTAATAACGTACTCCTCCGCAGGAATTGGAAAAAACGCCCTTGAGATAGCTCCCGACTTCGTCCAGCTGGGGTCGTGTGCCTTCAGGATCGCCTCAGGGAACGAGCTCTTTGGGGAAGCCTTTGGGGAGGGCAACTACGCCGGCGCCAGGGGCGCGGTAATAGGGATGAAGGTCGGTCTGAGGGATTGCCGTTCAGCGATTGATTCAATATCCTCGGTAACCCTGACCGGGCCGAACGGCACCCGGCTGGCCTTCGATGTGGGTGAGCTGTACGCGAGACTGGGGGAGCTTGAGCTCCTGGTCGAAAGGTACGAAAGGCTTCTTGATCAGGTGCAGGTTCCCGAAAACTTTACGCTCTCGGTGTCCAACCCAACCCCGTACGCCTACGAAAACGTGACATTCTACGGCTTCACCCTTGGCCTTGAGGACGTGCGCCTTCTTATAAACGGGAGGGAGTACCGGGCAAACGTCACCAACGGGATGTTCCACCTTGAGGTTTCCTTCAAGAGACCCGGCGTTTACCAGGCTCGGGCGCTGGCCCTCAACGGGACGAGGGAGGTCTTCTCAAACACCGTGAACGTGTCCGTTGGAGAGATCCCCACAAAGATACTGGCCAGCGAGAGCGTTTCGCAGGGAATCACCGTTGAGGGCTACCTCTTAGACTACTTCGGTGAGGGGATTCCATGGAAGAGGATAATCCTGAGCGTTGGCAACGAGACGTACTACGGGATAACCGATGAAAACGGGAGCTTCCGGTTCTCCATTGGAAACCTCTCAAAGGAGACCAACGCAACGCTGACCTTCCCGGGCGATGGGATAAGGATGGAAAGCTCCCTCGTGCTTACACTCCTCCCAGCAAAGGACAGGCCGGTTATAAGACTGTTTCAGGAGGGAAGCCAGGTCAAGGCCGGCGAGGACGTTCCAATAAGGGGCACCGTCTATGGCCCCTATGAACTGTCCCTGACGGTCTACGTCGACGGAAAGCCCCATTCCAGTTTAAAAGCCAGGGGAAACTTCACGTTTGTCGTTAGGCTTCCACCCGGACGGCATGAAGTCTATGTCTACTTCAGCGGGAGCGATGAGCTGGCCCCCGCGGCCTCAAACGTCCTCGTCCTTGAGGCGGTTCTGATAGACTACACCCGGAGGTTCCTGCTCTTCATCGTATCCCTCCTTACAGCGTTCGTTGCCTACAGGTTAGTCACCCGGAAAAAACCGGGGAGTGGGGAAAGGAAAGGGGCCGTTGCGAATGTTCATGCGTCCGGAGAAGGAGTCCCTCCCGGGGGGAAGCCCGACCTGAGGAGGGCCTACAGGGTCGTGTACGGCCTGCTGAAGAGGGTCTACGGCCTCCCTAAGTCCACCACCCCAAGGGAGCTCCTCTCGCTCCTTGGGTCCGAGCCCTTTGCCGGCAGCCTCGCAGCATTAACCCGGCTCCACGAGAGACACGTCTATGGAAGAAAGGGTCTGAGCGCGAGGGATATCCTGGGGGCCATCAGGCACGCCTCCCTTGTGATCATAGGGGTCTTCGTGAGGGATGAACTGTGAACAGGGTGTTCTACGGCATACTGCTCGTGGTCGGCATAGGCCTCATAGTGATGCCCCTCTCCGTTCCGGTCTTCAAGAGCGACGCCCCCTACAGCGTGCTCAACACGAAGTGGAACGGCCTTTCAAGCTTTGGAAGGCTCCTCTACACTAACGGCGAGGTAACGCCAATACTGGCCCCCTACGACTCCGTTGGGCTGGAAGACCTTGAGGGGACGCTCGTCGTTGTGGGGCCGGACGTCGGCTTCTCCAGCGGGGAGGTGGAGGAGCTCAAGAGCTTCCTTGAGAAGGGGAACACCCTCCTCCTAGCGGACGACTTCGGCACCGGCAACCAGCTCCTCGAAGGCCTCGGGCTGAAGGTCAGGCTGTCAAAGAAGCCCGTGCTGAGCCTCACCTACTCAAAAAACGCAGATTTTCCGGTGACCATGGACGTGAGGGATCCGGAGCTCGCGAAGGGCGTCTCCCTGCTGGTCATGAGCAGGCCTTCGGCCATACTCAACGTGCAGAATGCCCTGGTTTACACCAGCAACGCCTCGATGCTCGGAGGAACCTACGGTGCCTTCCCGGTCGTTGTGAGGATACCCTACGGGAAGGGAACGATAATCCTCGTCTCTGACCCGGACATCTTCACGAACTCCCTCTACCGGGAGAACGAGCCCTTCCTGAAGAACCTCGTGGAGGGCCTTCCGAAGAAGACGTTCTACATCGACGAGGCCCACCACGCCGACTTCAACCCCTACTCGTCGGGGAGCATCGTCATCAGAAGGGCAGTCAACAGGGAGCTGGTTTTCTACTACGTGCTTTTTGTGGCTTTCATAGCCTTCATAGTCGAGAGCGGCATCGCCGGAAGAATACTGGCATGGCTTGCCTCGCTGGTGGCGCGGTTCTTCCGGGAGGAAGAGATTAGCCAGGAGGAGCTCATCCGCAGGCTTGAGGAGAAGGGCCTCGATGGGGATAAGTTAAAAACCATACTGGAGGAAATCAGAACCGGGTCGAGGATAGGTGGTGCTCATGGACGGTAAGGAGTTTATGGAGCGTCTTAAAAGAGAGGTCGACAAGGCCGTTGTTGGAAAGGAGGATATAATCGAACTCCTCACCATCGCTCTCCTCTCGGAGGGTCACGTTCTCATCGAGGGAATCCCAGGAGTGGCGAAGACCACCATAGCGAAGGCCTTCGCAAATGCCATAGGTCTGAGCTTTTCGAGGATACAGCTCACCCCCGACCTCCTTCCGGCGGACATAATAGGTGTCGTCTACTACGACCAGAAGAGCGGTGAGTGGAAGACGAAGAAGGGCCCGGTATTCGCCAACATAGTCCTCGCCGACGAGATCAACAGGGCCCAGCCGAAGACTCAGAGCGCGCTCCTTGAGGCAATGCAGGAGAGGCAGGTGACCATAGAGGGAACAACCTACGGGCTCCCCCAGCCTTTCCTCGTGATAGCCACCATGAACCCCCTGGAGCACGAGGGCGTCTACGTTCTGCCTGAGGCCCAGCTCGACAGGTTTCTGCTCAAGATAGAGATAGGCTTTCCCGACAGGGACGAGGAGATAACCCTCCTCAAGAGGAAGAGCCTCGGCGAGTTCTACGACGTCGAGCCCATAATAACCCACGAGGAGCTGATGGCCCTCATCGGGGAGGTAAAGGGCGTCAACGTCAGCGACGAGATGATAGAGTACATCTATGCCCTAATCTCCGCCACGAGGAGCGACGAGAGGCTCCTGTTCGGCGCCTCCCCCAGGGCCGGCGAGCACCTCCTCTACGCGGCCAAGGCCTCGGCCTTCCTCGACGGCAGGGACTACGTTATTCCGGACGACGTCAAGAAGGTCGCCCCCGCTGTTCTCGCCCACAGGCTGATGCTGAAGGCCGAGTACGAGCTTGAGGGGGTCAGGGTCGGGGATGTTATAAGGGACGTCATCCAGGAGACCGAGATCCCGGTGTAAAAGATGAAGCGCGAGGACCTCATCCTTACCCTCTCCTTTCTCCTCATCCTTGAGGGCTACCTCGGGGAGAGCGCGGCCCCGGCTCTGCTGGGCTTCTTCCTGCTCCTCTACGTCTACGGCATCCGCTCGGCCGTTGAGCTGAAGGTCACAGGTGAAAGGGTTCTCGAAAGCCGTCAGCTTGAGGAGGGGAAGCCCGCAAGGGTCACCGTGAGGATAAGGAACGGGGGGAGCGGGGCCTTCGTGAGGCTCACCGACCCGAACGGGGAATTTGAGGTCTCCGGCCTTGAGGAGTTCCATCTCGGCGCCGGCGAGGAGAGGGAAGTCTCGTACTCGATAAAACCCAACGCTAAGGGCAGATTCGTGCTCGAACCGCTTCTGGTCACCGTTCAGGATGAGAGGGGCCTCTACTTTGAGGAGTTCCGGGTTGGTGATGAAATTGAGGTCACGGTCTACCCGGGTGTGGAGGGCATAAGGGACGCGGCGAGGCTCGACTACAACCTCAGGCTGGCCGAGGCCTACAAAAGGGGAGTCCTCCTCGGCACCGAGAGCCTTGAGATAAAGGATCTCCGTGAATACCAGCACGGGGACGACTTCAAGAGGATAGACTGGAAGGCCACCGCCAGGCTGGGCGAGATTATAGTCAGGGACTTCCTGAGGGAGAGCAACGCTGACGTTTACATCTTCCTGGACAACACGAGGGAGATGCGCAAGGGCCTGAAGATGGCCAAGATAGACTACGCCTCCGTCCTTGCGCTCCAGCTGGCGGCGAGCCTCGTTAAGAGGTTCAGGGTGGGGATGGTTATCTACGACGACGAGAGGGCCGAACTCGTGAGGCCCGGTAAAGGCCCCTCACAGCTTGAGGCGATGAGGAGGAAGCTCGCCATACGCGGCAGAAGGGGCAGGATGAGCCTTCGGTTCGACTTCGAGACCGGCATAGGTGAGAGGGCGAGGGAGTTCCTCGGCAAAGTGCTCCCGCTCAAGAAAGGGAGGAAGGGAAGCACGGGGATCTTTGAGGGCCTTTCACTCCTAAAGCAGACCTCCTACATCATCTTCATAACCGACCTCAGCAACCCGAGGGAGCTCTACCGGGCCGTTGCCCTGGCGAGGAGAACCCACAGGGTCCTGATACTCTCCCCCAACCCGGTTCTCTTCTACTCCGGAGAACTCGACGAGAAGACCCTTGAGAGGCTATACCGGGCTTATGTCCAGAGGGAAGGCCTGCTGAAAAAGTTCAACCTCTTAGCTCCAACCATCGACCTTGGGCCAAGCGACTACCTCCGCGAGCTGATGAAGGCATCCAACGGGTGGGGCAGATGATAGGGGTTATCTCTGTGGTAATAGCGGGCATCATCACGGGGAACCACATCCTCTTCCTCGCGCCGGTGGTGTACCTTGTAAGCTTGAGGGACAGGGATCTGGGGCTGGTAGCATACCTGATCTTCGCCCTCTACTCGGGAGATAGAATTTCCCCAGCCGACATGTACACCTACGAGGGCCTTGTGACGTCTCTGGCCTTCGCGGGATCCATGGTTCTCCTCCTGGACGACGGCCTCAGGGGAAAGGTTAAGCCCGGGAGGCTCGAACTGCTCGTGCTGCCCTTCATGCTCCTCGGAATAATTGTCCCCGAGGCCTTCATAGCCGGGGCGGTGTTCTACTTCGCTCTGAGGTTCAGGATAGACGTTAGGGTGGTGGCCGTCCTCGGGACAGCGGCAGCGACCTTCTTCCTGCTCAGGGGCTTTCTCGGCGGCCTGGGCTCCGTCCCCAACCAGGTGGCCGTGCTGGCGGGCTTCGCAATCTTCCTAGCCGTGCTGACTATGCTGAGGGGAAATCTTAAAAAGGTGGACTCGTTTAGGTGGAAATGAATCTGGAGCTCTCTGCCCATGCCCGTGACACTCGGCATCTAAATTATAACGGACTGTAATGGTGACTTTGATGAGGACGCTGGTGATCATTCCCACCTACAACGAGGAGCTGACGATCGGGTCTGTCGTGGCCCTGGCCAGGAAGTACGGTGATGTCCTGGTCGTTGACGATGGAAGCAGCGATAGAACGTCCGAAATAGCCCAGAAGGCGGGGGCGGTTCTTATACGGCACGACTCAAACAGGGGGAAGGGCGCCGCCCTGGGCACCGGGTTCGAGTATGCCCTCAGCAGGAACTACGACGTGGTCGTTACCCTGGACGGGGACGGCCAGCATAACCCCGATGAGATACCCCTAATCCTGGAGCCCATCGTCAGGGGAGAGGCCGACCTCGTGATAGGGTCGAGGTACCTCAACGGGAGTAGGAAGAAAATACCCCTTTACCGGCGCATCGGCCTCTGGGTCCTTAACAAGGGAACGCAGGTGGCGGCGGAGGTCAGCGTTGATTCCCAGAGTGGATTCCGGGCAATTACTCGCCGGGCTTTAAAGGCGCTGAACCTTAGCAGCACCGACTACTCGATAGAGACGGACATGGTGGTGAAGGCAAGGGAGGCGGGGATACGCATCGCTGAGGTTCCCATAAACGTCCGCTACGATGTTCCCAAAAGACACAAGAAGAACCCCCTCTCCCACGGGCTCGGCGTCCTGGCGAGCATCGTGGGGCTGATAGGGTACAGGCGCCCCCTGCTGCTCTTCAGCCTCTTGAGCCTGCTGTCTTTTGCGGTTGCGGGGGTTCTGGCCTACTGGGCGCTGAAGCCATACTATGCGGGCGGGAACGTCTATCTCACCCAGGCCATCGGCGCCGGTATATTCACGATAATCGGGATTCAGCTGTTCATCGGCGGCCTGATGCTGAACGTGCTGGCAAAAATGGTGAGGGAGTGAACTATGGATCTTTCAAATAATGCAAGTGTGATTATAGTAACGTATAACCATAAAAAATACATGAAAGCCTGTCTAACGTCTGTTCTAGATAATAATCCTTTAGAAGTTATTGTAGTTGATAACGGTTCTACTGATGGAACCGTTGAATTTATTGAAAAAGAGTTTCCACAGGTTAAGATAATTAAAAGTCCAAGAAATTTGGGTTATGGTGGGGGAAACAACTTAGGGGTTAAACATGCAAGAGGTGAATATGTTGCTATATTAAACCCCGACACAAAAGTTGAGAAAAACTGGCTTGAAGAGCTTTTAAAGCCTTTAAAAAGGGAAGAGAAGCTAATTACTACTCCAAAAATTTTGACTTATGAGGGCTCTAAGATAAACACATGTGGAAACATGGACCACTTTACTGGGTTAACCTTTACAAGAGGTCTAAATGAGAGTCCTGAAAAGTTTGATAAATTTGAGTACCTAAGTGGTTTATCTGGGGCATGTTTTGCTATGAGAAGAAAGGACTATTTAGAGCTCGGGGGTTTTGATGAAAATTTCTTTGCTTATAACGAAGATGCAGAATTTTCTTGGAGGGCTCATGCCAAAGGATTTAAGATATTATATGTTCCAACATCAATAGTATATCATGATTATGAGCTCAAAGTTCCCCCAGAAAAGATTTATCACTTAGAAAAAGGGAGATACATAATTCTGAGGAAATACTTAACCCGGAAGGGGCTTTTACTGATACTTCCTTCGTTACTGGTAACTGAGATGCTAACCTGGGGCTATTCAATTTTAAATGGGATTAGTGGGGTTAAATTTAAGATTAAAGGACTAAAAGAGGGGATTAGAACGGAAGTTGAGAAAATAGAATGTGATAGAAAAAAATTGTTAAAAAGCTTGGACTGGAAGGTTCCTGAGGAGCAGTTGAGCTATAGCGTTGTTGATAGAATTATAAAAAAGATTGCAAACTTTGTTTATTGGATAAATTATAGGGTGATAGTGAGATGAAAATCGCCTTAGTTTGCTCTCACGGTGGGCATTTGACTGAAATGCTTTATCTAATGGATGCTTTTAAAGGCCACGATGTGTTTTTCATAACTTACGATCACCCAAGAACACGAGCTTTGCCCTACAAGAAGTATTTGTTTCCAAACTTTGGAGAAAAGCCTTTTAGAGTTATAACCCACCTACCAAAGATAATAAAGGTTATAGCAAAAGAAAAGCCAGATGTTATGGTTAGTAACGGAGCCGAAATTGCGATCCCGTTCTTCTATTTAGGAAAAATTTTAGGAATAAAAACAATTTTCATAGAGTGTTATACCAGAATTAATGAACCCACTATTACTGGAAAGCTTGTATATCCGGTCTCAGATTACTTTTTTGTTTTATGGCCTGAAATGCTCCAACATTATGGTAAGAAAGCAAGATATATTGGGGGATTATTTAAAAAGATTAAGAAAAAAATAAACTTAAAAGAGAAAAAGAACCAAATTTTTGTAATAACTGGGACACATTATTTAGGCTTTGAAAGATTAGTTAAAGCTGTTGATAGTATTGCTAAGGATATTGACTATAACGTTATAATTCAGCTGGGAAATACTCATTACAAGCCAGAGAATGCTGAATATTTTGATTTTGATAAATATGAAGAGATTAAAAAAATAATAAAACACTCTAAGCTTGTCATAGCTCAAGGAGCGATAAGTGTACTCGATGGATTAAAGTTAGGAAGTATTGTTATTGCGTTTCCAAGATTAAAGCAGTTTGACGAGGCTACTACCAATCATCAACTCATATTTTCAAGGAAACTTGAAAAAGAGGGATTGGTAAAAGTTGCTACTAATGAGAAAGAGCTTAGAAAGGTATTAATCGAGTTATTGTCAAATTCAAATTGGAACTATTTAAGTTTGGTTATTGTAAATAAACGGAGTATCAATACTTTAAAAGAAATATTAAGGTGTGACTAATGGAAAAGTTGAGAATTTCGGTGATAATCCCTACAAGAAACCGGGTGTTATACCTAAGACAGTTGTTAGAAAATATAAGTAACCAAACTCGGATTCCGGATGAGGTTATAGTAATTGGTCATATAGATGACTTGGAAACAAAGAACTTCCTTTTGAAATTTAATAAAGGTAAGTTTGAATTTAGGTTAAAGTTCGATTTTATTAACGGTGGATCTTCAAACGCAAGGAATAAGGCAATTTCATTAAGTGAAGGAGATATTTTGATATTCCTAGATGATGATGTTATATTGGAAAAAGACTATATCAAAAACGTTGAGACAATATTTAGCTCTAATCCTAGAGTTAAGATAATAACTGGATATACTTTTGATATAGTGGATTTAGTAACCCCGTGGATTGTCAAAAAGGGAGATATCGAGTATATCCGGGAAAATAGAAATGACGAATTCGTTAAAATCATACTAAGAGAAATAAAAAAGAGATATTTTAAAAAAATACATATATTCAAAAAAAAGACATGGAAAATTTATCTCTTGTACTTACTGAAAATTCTCAGGAATATCTTTAAATCAATATTCCTCTGGGAGTCTCCAATAAAAGGAAAAATACTGCCATCAGGTTACAGAAGTGAATTTCCAGAAATCTCAAAGATAGAAATGGAGGGAGGATTAGTAGAAGTGGAGTGGATTCAGGGAAATAACTTCGCTGGAAGAAGGGAGGTATTTGAAGAATTTAAATTCAATGAGGAGTTTGAGAAACTCCATAGCTATACCTTAAACGAAGACTTGGAATGGTCAGCTAGAGTTTCAAAGAAATATAAAATATATATTACATCCCATGCCAAATTAGTTCACTTGAGAGCGCCAACAGGAAATAGAATAGACTATACAACAAGACTAAAAGCCTTAGTTATTAGCACTTATTACATTTCCAGTATTAAGGGAAATAAAATAGCTCATCTATGGGCAATCTTTGGGGTACTGCTAAGTAGAACTCCCACAATACTCTTAAATCCTGTAAAAGGGATAAACCAGATCAAGGCAATAATAGAGGGGTTAAAAGAAAATCATAACGTTCATGAAACCAAAGGATGTTGAACATAGATACGAGGCGATAATTTATGAAAACAATAGCTAAAAATAGTTCATTCAATATCCTTCCTAAGAATTTGAGTCCTATTATAAAGACCCTCATCATTACTGCAATATCATCAATCAACTATGCACTACTAGCTGAGGATTTAAAAATTCGGAATTATGGTGGGATAGATTCATATGGAATTACGGGGATTCTTTCCATAGCAATTGTTTTACTAACAATTTTTTTAGGGCTATATACTAAAAGAACACTTAAATATTCATATATCGGCATTTTCTACTTGGTGTTACTTTTCTTTGTCCCCCAGATATTTTCAAAGCTTCCGATATTCCCTTTTGTATACCGTATATACGGTCATATTGACTACATTATAAGGACAGGATATATAAATCCAAACTTGCCTGGGCTTGGTTATCAAACTTGGCCGGGAGCCATGTTTCTAGGTGCTATACTTGGGATAATCTCAAAAGTGGGTTTGTACATCCTTTTAACACTTCCTGTTCTTTCCTATCTAATCAATGTGCCCATTTTCTATCTCCTATTAAAGGGGCTGACAAAAGATCCCAGAAAAGCAACTATAGGCGTGTTATTTTGGATAACTGGTAGCTATGGTTTTGGATGGTTTGTACCTGGAGTACTGGCAGGGTACTTAGAGATGGTAGGAATTTATATATTATTTAGGTTCTATTTAAAAAGAAATGAGAACTATTCAAAGTTTGGGATTATCTTGATGTTGTTGACCTTAACTTTAGTGTTTACTCATATGTTAACAAGCATTTTCTGGGCAATCACGATGATGGATTTTTTGATTTTATCGTTATTTATTAAAGACAAAAAAACTCAAACATTAAGTACTGTCCTTTTAATGTTATTTATAGTTTTTCAGTTTTACTGGATATTTAGTTATTCACTTACACTTCAGATGTTTAAGTCAAGGATAGCTCAGTTCCTGACATTATTTTTGAGAGCTACTAAGGCGACTGAAAAATGGATTAGTATTACTCAGACCGTGTTAACACAACATGCTAAGATATTAAAAATTAAGGCTTACTTCGTTTATTCTATTATTGGAGCAAGTTTAGCGGGAATGTCGCTTGTACTTGCTGAGTCGTTAAAAAGATCCATTAAAACAAGAAAAGTTGATAAATTGGTATTCCTTTTAGTGCTCCTTTTAATGTCTTACAGCCTTGGGATACCGGCAATTGCTGGAAGTTATAGTGGAGAAATCTCATCAAGACTTCTTGGGGGGAGTAAATATATTTTTGTAATCTTTTTTACATTAGCTCTTAAAAGTCCAAAGTTTAGAAAAGTGGCTATTATAGTATTGTTTCTCTTTTCGTACTTACATGTGATGTGTACTTATGGCAATCTGGCTTATGACTATGTCGCATTTAATGAGGTTGCCGGAATCTCGTATACATCAATAAATATCCATTCAAAGGTTTATACGATATATGATCCTTTATGGGATATGGAGTATATAGGAGAGGTATGGCAACATGTGTCATCTATAGATTCCCTCCTAAAAAAGAAGAATACAACAATTCCTTTTGTTGTGTTGTCTTCAAGAAGAATTGATGGATACAAGTTCTTCACTGGAAGAAAGCCCAATCTAATGCCAATAAGAATAAAAAGTTCAAAGATATATTGTTCAGATAATCAGTATATAAATGTCCCAAGCAAATTTGAAATATATTATGGAGGGTGATACTATTAATATAAGATCAAAGATTATAAGGCTCAAAAGAAATTGGGGAAATTTGAGAACTAAGCAATTTTGGGAAGATGTGCTTATATATTATCTAGCAAAGGTTATTTATCCACGAAATAAAGGTGTATTCATAGTGGAAGAAGAATGGGATAATCTAATTATCCTAGACGCATGCAGATATGACAGTTTCAAGGAAGAATTCGAAAAAAGGAATATGGAGGGCAAATTAACATATAGAATATCCCGGGGTTCTGGAACACCTGAATTTCTTACTGAAAACTTTGGAAATGGAAAGTTTGATGACATAGTTTATATTACTGCGAACCCATATGTTGATCTTCTATTGAAAGGGAAGTTTTATAAGATAATTTCAGTCTGGAGGGATGGATGGAGTGAGGAGTACAATACAGTCCTACCATCAACTATGTATGAATACACACTGGACGCTTTAGTTAAATATCCTGATAAAAGGTTTATAATACACTTTATGCAACCCCACTATCCTTTCATAACCTTGAAAGTTAGAGAAGATACTGGAATAAAATACCAAAGAAAAGCTACGTTGGAAGGAAAAAGCGTCTGGCAGGATGTGACTATATGGTCTCTTATGAAAGCAGGAATTATATCTTTTGAGGACGTAATAAAAGGTTATAAAGAAAATTTAAGCTTGGCCTTAAATTATGTAGAAAAACTTATAGACATACTTCCTGGGACAACGGTAGTTACTGCCGATCATGGAGAGGCATTTGGAGAAAAGCTTCATTCTTTAGTTCCTATTAGGGTATATGGTCATTATAACGGAGTTAGGATAGAACCTTTGATAAAAGTTCCTTGGCTTGTAATTGATGAAAAGGATAAGAGACTAAAGAAACCTGAAAAATTAAAAATAAAGCAGGCAATAAAAAGATTACATAAAACAAAATAAGAGTGATTGCAATGAAGTTCAAAAAAACACAAATTTCTGTCATTATGTGTGTAAAAAACAGAGAGAAGGAAGTAGAAAGAGCTTTAAAGTCAGTAAAGAAACAAAAGGGAGTATTGGAGATAATAGTTGTTGATGGGAATTCCACGGATAGAACGATTGAAATAGCAAGAAAATATACAGACAAAATATACTCAGATGAGGGAAAGGGCCTAGCATATGCAAGACAGCTTGGAGCTGAAAAGGCTAAGGGGGAGTACATTGCATATATAGACTCAGATACGGAACTCCCAAAAGAAGACTTGTTAATAAGAATGATTAAAGAAATGGAAAAAAAGGGCTGGGTTGCTATACACGCTCAGTTGGTAAATCCAAGAAAAAACAAAACATTATGGGAATATTGTGAAAACATGCATTTAACAACCAGATTTAACAAACCTGGAGAAAGAAGGTATCTTGGAACTATTGTATGTGTTGTAAAACGAAATATTGTTTTAAAATATCGTTTTGATCCATTTATGAAATATGCAGCTGAAGACACAGAATTTTGGAGTAGAGTTGGAAAGGAACATAAGTTCGGGGTTTCAAAAGAGGTTGCTTTTCATTATCATCGAGCATCATTTAAGGATTTTGTAAAGCAAAGGGTTTGGTATGGAAAAGGAAATGCAAGGGCTATTGTCAAACATAAAGCCTGGAAATTACTGCTCGTTCCTTTTGGAATAATTGCTTATGGGGTTTTTCAAGCACTTGAGTGTAGGAAATGTATAAAATGCATTCCGTATTATTTGGTCTGGGGCATTGCTTTGATGTATGGGACTATTGTTGGTCTTTTTGAGATATGGGGGGAGAGATAACATACTTCATTTTTCCATTTATGCCATCGATTAATCCATTAATTGTCATGGATGCGTGTTTAATTTTGCCTTCTAAACTAAATTTTGCAACAATCATTAAGAAATTCCCTAAAAATTTCATTAGCTTTAGATGTCCTAGATTATTTTTCTTTAAAAAGTAATATCCATTTCTTATTTTGTAGTAGAGAACGTAGGGTCTTTCTTTTGATATGGTCTCTTTGTGAAAAACCTTTGCATTTTGAGAATACCTTAGGTTAAATCCAATAGTTGTGATGCGATAGAGCAAATCAACTTCTTCTTGATATAGAAAATAATTTTCATCAAATAATCCAGCATACATTAATGGGATTACATTTATCAATAGTGCAGCTCCGAACAAGTTCTTATATGTAATTTTGTTTTTTCCTTTTTTTGTTCTATAGGGACTCCACAACCTAAGAGGATCAGTATAATAGTAAATCTCTGGCCCAACAGCCCCACTTTTTTTATCGCTTTCTGCAACTTTGACTAGCTCTGTCAGGAAGTTGTTATCTACTACAGTATCATTGTTCAAAAGTAAAATGTAATCTGGGTTTAAAACACTTAAAGCGAATTTTATCCCAACGTTATTTCCACCAGCGAAACCGTAATTATCTTTGTTCTTAATTAAAATCATTCGTTTATTAATCTCATATTTTTCATAAAGAGGTCGATTAAACCTTCCTTGCTTTGCCACATCTTCACTAATCTCAAATACTTTAATTGGTTTATTGTTTGGATTATATTTGAAAAACTTTGAACTTACCTCAATTTTCCCTTCTGCGTATTCTCTTATCTTTTGAACAGAATCATCCTTAGAACCGTTATCAACAACAATAACGTCATAATTAGGATAAGTAATCCTATAAAGTGATTCTAAACATTCAATTGTATCTTGCCAGCCGTTCCAATTCAAGATTATTATGGAAACTCTAGGAAACACCGGACTATCCCCAAGAAGTATTGAAAAGCTAAAAACTTAAAAGCATTGTTCTCTGTTACATCTCTGGGGATATTTCATGAATGATTTTCAAAAATTACTAATCATTGGTCTTGATGGAGCAACTTGGGATATTCTAATGCCCCTAATCAAAGAAAGAAAACTTCCAATATTGGAGAAATTAGTCAAAAATGGAAGTTATGGAATTTTAGAATCAACTATTCCTCCAGTTACAGGTGGGGCTTGGCTTTCTTTAGCAACGGGAAAAACACCTGGAAAAACTGGGATAATAGATTTTCTGAACAAAAAGGATGAGGGTTATAAATTATACCCAACATCTTCTTCAGATTTCAAAGGACACTCTTTTTGGGATTATTTAAGTAAGGCAAACAAAAAAGTTGGCATTTTCAATTATCCCATGCTGTTCCCGCCATATAAAGTGAACGGCTTCATGGTTTCTGGATTAGGCTCTTCTCCAGATGACAATATTTCGCACCCCTCTTTTTTGAAAGAAGAACTTGAACAAGTTGCAGGGGAATATGAAATTTATGTTGATTACCACAACAAAAAATATGAAAATCTTGACTTGTTTATATCTGATTTAAACAAATTCCTGGACAAGTTTGAAAAATGGATTTATTATCTGATCAAAAACAAAGAATGGGAAGTCCTCTTCTTGGTATTTTCGGTAACCGATTGGGTTCAGCATATAATGTGGAGGCATATAGATGAGAGCCATCCTCTATACGACCCAAAAATTTCACCTAAATACAAAGAGGAATTTATCAAATTCTGGCAGAGAATAGACAAGATCCTAGGAAATCTCTTAGACATGGTTCCAAAAGACACCATCGTTTTTCTTGTTTCAGATCATGGGTTTGGTCCTAATGATCAGGTGTTTAACCTAGCAAAATGGCTCGCTATGAAAGGATATATTGTCAGGAGAAGAAACATCAAGAAGCTCATCAAAAAATACGCATATAAAGTTGCCACAATCGTGGCAAAAACACCAATAAGGGAACTATTCTCTACTAAAACCAGAAAAAGCGTTGGGAATGTATTAAGAACCAGCATCGCAGACGAAATTAACTTTGAAAAAAGCAAAGCCTATTGTTTAGGGCATACAATTCCATTCGGGGCCATTTATATAAACGCAAGCAATGAAAAAGAGAGAGACGAAATTAGAGCCAGATTGATAAATGACTTGAGGAATATAAGCAAGGACATCAGAAAAGAAGTTGAAGTCCAAATGTACGAACCTAAAAAGCTCTATTCTGGAGAGAAAGTTAATCTTCTGCCAGACATAATCTTTACGATTAACAACTGGAGATGTGTTATAATAGAAGACAGCTTTGATAAACCATTATTTGAAGAAAAATCCTTTTCGACAAGACATACCGGAGCACATAGGCTTAATGGTATCTTCCTCGCCTACGGTTCAGGAGTCAAAAAGGGGCAGAAAATCGATGGAGCTAAAATATACGATGTAGCCCCAACAATCCTCCACATCTTTGGCTTGCCAATTCCAAAAGACATGGATGGACGAGTTTTAATAGAAATTTTTGAAGAAGACTCAAAATTTGCAAAGAGAAAGCCAAAATACTTTGATTCAAGTTATTATGAGAAAAAAGGAGAAGATGAAAAACTCAAAAAAGCCATCAACAACCTAAAACTAAAGGGCAAGATTTAAACAAACTTCCTTAAACTTTTCTTTATAATTTCCATATCAAATCCCGTCTTCCGTTTTATCGCCAAAACAGCTCAACGTCTTCTTTATCAAACTCCTACGTAGGAGAATCAAAAAGAAGTAAACCACAAGGAAAACTATCAAGACAGAAATTGCATACCACATATTTGATATCTTTAAATGCGAATTCCAAACTAGGTAATAGCCGAGCATCAAAGTGTCAGTCCACGTCATCACGAAGCCAGCAATACCCGTCAGCATTAGAGGGATTGAAAACCTGACCAGCTCTTTTCCGAGCTTTGAATTCAGGGAAATCCCGGGTTTAAAAAACCCCTTTCTTCCACACATCAAAGGTGAGCGCCAGAAGTGTGAGAACCTGGGCAGCAAGGTAGGCACCAAAAACAAACGCAAACGGGAGCCCCAGGAACGCCCCCATCACAACAAAGGCCATGAAAAGCGTTGGATAAACTATGTTCTGAAAATACACCTGCTCCCTCACCCGTCCAAAGCCCCTCGATACCGAGATCACAACTCCGGTTAACGCCCAAAAAGGCAGGGCAAAGACGGCTATCCTCAGCGCTCCCGCTAACCTCTCATCGCCGAAGAGCCGGGAGATGTTCCCGGCGCCGGCGAAGAGGATGGCCGTCCAAATTAAACTGTTCACCGCAACAATAACCAGAGCCGTTGAAACCAGATCCCCGACCCTCGAAGGCTCCTTCTCCCGGTAAAAAGCAACCTCCCTCGGGAGGGCGTTCTGGAATCCGAGCGTGGCTATAACAAGGGCGATGTTCAACACGGTCAGAGCTAAATTAAACACCCCATACTCCCCGGTGGAGAAGTACCTCGCTATCACCGCCCTGCTCAAAAAGCCGAAGAACATCGAGATAACCGTTCCCGCAAAGAGGATTCCCGTCTCCCTCGCAATCTTCTGCAACGCCTGGCTCGCCTCGCTCATGGAGGTCACCTGTAATTATGATGGCTTTGATGGCTTTAATTTGTAATAAGTACCATTTCCAGTCACTCCAATCTTTTCAAATATCCCTCTTTTGACCAGTTCTTTTAAATCTCTAGTGGCAGTGGCCTCAGACACTCCAAACAGCTTCGGATACTCTTTATCTCCTATCCTCCTTCTCATTCACATAGAGCACTATCCTGAAATTATGAAAATCGGAGGATTCTCTTCAATTCCGTCTAGACACTGATAGAAGTGACTGCCGTGGGAAGGCCGACGTTTGCCATTTCCAGTACCCTTGAGCGCTCACGTTCCTTTTTTCTCTGGACTACGACTATTGAAATCATCATTTCAACCCGGTCTTCGCTGATCCTGATCTCCGCGTGGAGCCTCCTAATGTTCCTGAGCAGGCCTTTGTCCAATCCGAACTTCTTGGATGCCCCAAGTATCTCAAAACCGATGACGTCCAGCTTATCCCCACCCGGAAGCCGGCCAAAGTCAAGAATAACATCATCCCCAAGCATAACAGAATGCTCATACTTACCCTCCGGCACCACTACAAAGAGTGAATCGACAAGGGGGTCGTAATCCACGGGCCTGAACTCAATCTTCTCTCCCATATTCTTTCACCTTCGTTCTCCTCTTGGAGGGCTGCGGAAACACCGTCACCACGATTAATTTTAATTTGCTCTTAACATGCCTTGCATCTACTATTATTATCAGGTCCTTATCATCAGTATACGCGTAATACAGCTTAAATCTCCCCTCAGGCTCTTGCTGGAGCACGCCCCTGAGTCTCTGTGGATTATAAAGCAGCTCTTCCACCAAATCCTTTGAGATCCCCCTAACCTGGAGGCGATATTCACAGTGATGGGTAACTGTGACCTCGGAGATGCTTTTGGACCTCAACAGAGCCACGAACTTGGTGAAATCCATGTTCCTTCGAATATTGTACCCAAACCAAGCATTTAAATATTACGTTTCTGGAAGCCTCTCCATGAATGAGGCTTTCAAAAAAGCAACGTAAATATCAGAGCTTCGCTTATGAGGACTCATGGGCCTTTCCCACGTGACAGACCAGGAAGCATTAAAACAATCGTCCGGCAAAGAGGATTCCAGTTCCTCCGGCAATCCTCTGCAAAGCCCGACTCGCCTCGCTCATGAGTTTCACCCGCTTATTTTGTCTAAATAGTTCTTAAGGCGAATAAGCCCCTTTACAGTTCCGAGCTGTTCCATTAAGATGTTAAGACGGTGTGTAATCCTCGGGACCAAGCTCTTGAGTGACTCATCCCCAGAAAGCTGGTTCTCAAGCTCCTGAATGATTATTTCATACTCCAACCCTGTTTCAACAAGTGCAATTAAATCCTCAACATCCCTTGTCCTTTCCAGTGAGGTCACGCTCTTAAACAGGAAGATGTCCTCCTTTGAAACCAGCATGATCCTAAACCACTTATGAGAGCTGAACTCTTCTGGAGCTTCAGCCCTTGAAACCATGCTTTCAGACAGGTACAGCTTGTCGAGAACTCTCTTCACAAAAACATCGAGATAGAACCCCTCTAATGGGTGCAGGTACCGCGTGCTCATGCCGAGGTCATAATCCCACCGTGAGCGGTACTGCCTCACATAAACTGGCAGTTTTGGCAATGGAGTTTCTAAAAGATTTTGCAAAAGAGAAAACTGTTCTCTGCCTAACACTATAATGTGGATGTCCTTCGTCGCACTTTTAAGCCCTCTGAGGGCCAGATT